>CANQFT010000013.1 GCA_947599925.1 uncultured Oscillospiraceae bacterium
AGCGGAGGGGCCAAAGGCCCCGCAGACCAGCCCAAGTCGCAGCGAAGCCGGGCGTCGCGAACAGGCGAGGCGTGACATCTCGGCCCGCAAACGCACGCCCCGGCCGCTCTGTGGCCGGGGCGTGCGCTGCAGCGGGCCGTAGAAAATCGTCAAAGGTCCTGGCGCCCGCGGGCGCCAGGACCTTTGACGATCATCCTTCTCCCTCCAGGAAGTAGGAGGCCTCCATGTCCGCCACGCTGAGGGCGAAGGCCAGGGGATACTTCTCCAGCGCCCGGCCCACCAGGTTCTTGTCCTCGCCGCCGGAGAAGCCCATGTGCCAGCGGATGGCCATGGCCTCCTCTCTGGTGAGGCGCAGGAAGCCGGAGACGATGTACACGCTCTTTTCCCCGTGGCCGTAGGGGAGAGGGTCGTCGTAGAAAAAGGTGGGCACCTTGTCCCACTGGCCCGTGGCCTCGTTTTTCACGTTCCGGGTCCCCGCCTTGTAGCAGCCGGTCTTGCACACATCGTGCAGCAGGGCCACGATGGCCACAGTCTCCGGCGTGTACTCCAGTCCGTACAGCTCCGCCACTCTGGGCCGCTCCAGGTAGTCCTTCAGGCAGTCGTAGACGTTCACCGAGTGCTCGCACAGCCCGCCGGCGTAGGCCCCGTGGAACTTGGTGGAGGCGGGGGCGGTGAAGAAGTCGGACTTGTTCATCAGGTAGTCCAGCAGGGCGTCCGCGCCCTCGCGGTGGATCTGTTCCCGGTAGATCTCCAAAAATTCCTCTCTCATGTCGGCCACCGGCCTCACCCCTCCTTGAACTTCAAACTCTCCGCCACCGCCATCTCGTCGCAGCGGTTGTTGTACGCGTTTTCCGCGTGGCCCTTGACCCAGTGGCAGGTGACGGCGTGGACCTGGCACAGCTCCAGCAGCCGCTGCCAAAGGTCCGGGTTCAGCGCCGGCTTCTTGTCCGGCTTGCGCCAGCCCTTGGCCTGCCACGCCCTGGCCCAGCCCAGGGACAGGGCGTCCACGATGTACTTGCTGTCCGAGTAGAGCTCCACCGCGCAGGGTTCCTTGAGCTGTTCCAGGGCCCGGATGACGGCGGTGAGCTCCATGCGGTTGTTGGTGGTCCGGCCCTCTCCGCCGGAGAGTTCCTTTTTGTGCCCGCCGTACAGGAGAATGGCGCCCCAGCCGCCAGGTCCGGGGTTGCCGGAGCAGGCCCCGTCGGTGTAGATGGCGACGGTTTTCACGCCTGGTCCTCGCCGTCGGCGGCGTCCTCCGCCGCCTCCTCCGGGGCGTCGATCAGCTCCATCTCCGTCTCCGGGGTCTCCACCTCCGCCTCGTTGTCCCGCTCGGCCAGGGCCAGGGAGATCACCCGGTCCCCCTCCTCTTTGAAGCGCATCACGATGACCCCTTGGGTGGAGCGGCCCGCCTGGCGGACGGCGTCCACATGGGTGCGGATGAGGATACCGGCCTGGGTGACCAGCAGCAGGTCCTCGCTGCCGTCCACCACCTTGATGCCCACCACGGGCCCTGTTTTCTCCGTGACCAGGTAGTTGCGGATGCCGGAGCCGCCCCGCTTGGTGATGCGGTAGTCGGCCACGCTGGTGCGCTTGCCGTAGCCTTTCTCGGTGATGGAGAGGACGCACTTGCCCGCCGTGGCTCTGGCCGCGCCCACCACGTAGTCCCCCTCCTTCAGCCGGATGCCCCGCACGCCCACAGCGTCCCGCCCCACGGCCCGCACATCGGTCTCGTGGAAGCAGACGGCCTGGCCGTCGTGGGTGGCGATGAGGATGTTCTGGCGCCCGTCGGTCTCCCGCACGGAGATCAGACTGTCCCCCTCCACCATCCGGAGGGCCCGGATGCCGTTGTTGCGGAGGTTTTTCAGGCGGTTGGCCTCCATGCGCTTGACGGTGCCCAGCCGGGTGACCATCACCAGGTACCGCCCGTCGTCCTCGATGGAGGGGGTGTGGATCATGGTCTGGATGCGCTCCCCCTGCTCCACTTGGAGCACGTTGACGATGTTGGTGCCCTTGGCGGCCTTTCCGCTCTCCGGGATCTGATACCCCTTCTTGCGGTAGACCTTGCCCGTGTCGGTGAAGAAGAGGACGTAATCGTGGGTGGAGGCGGTGAACAGGTCCACCACGTAGTCCTCCTCTCTGGTGGTGATGCCCTTTTTGCCCATGCCGCCCTTAGACTGGGCGGCGTACTCGCTCACCGGCGTGCGCTTGATGTAGCCGTTGCGGGTGAGGGTAAAGACGCACTGCTCCTCCTCGATCAGATCCTCGATGTCGATGTCGTTTTCCGCGTAGCCGATCTCGGTGCGCCGCGCGTCGCCATACTTGTCCCGGATCTCGATCAGCTCGTCTTTGAGGACGCCCTTGAGCATCTCCTCGCTCTCCAGCAGCGCGGTGTAGTATTTGATCTTCTCCTGGAGCTCGTCATACTCGTTTTGCAGCTTTTCCCGGTTCAACCCCTGGAGGGCGATCAGGCGCATATCGCAGATGGCCTGGGCCTGGGCGTCGTCCAAATCGAAGCGGGCCATCAGGTTCTCCTTGGCGTTGTCGTAGCTGGAGCGGATGATCCGGATGACCTCGTCGATGTTGTCCTGGGCGATCAGCAGACCCTCCAAAATATGGGCCCGCTCCTGGGCCTTCCGGCGGTCAAAGACCGTCCGGCGGCGGATGATCTCCTCTTGGTAGGCGATATACTCGTCCAGCATCTGCCGCAGGGAGAGGACCTTGGGCTGGCGCTGGTTGTCCACCAGGGCCAGCATGACGATGGCGAAGGTGGACTGCATGGCGGTCTGGGCAAAGAGGCGGTTGAGCACCACCTGGGGATTGGCGTCTTTTTTCAGCTCGATGACGATCCGCATCCCGTCCCTGTCTGTCTCGTCCCGCAGACCGGAGATGCCCTCCAGCCGCTTTTCGTGTACCTGGTCGGCGATGGTCTTGATGAGCATGGCCTTGTTGGTCTGGTAGGGCAACTCGGTGACCACGATGCGGGTGCGGCCCTGGCCGAACTCCTCAAACTCCGTCCGGGCCCGGACCTGGATATGGCCCCGGCCGGTGGCGTAGGCGGCCCGGATCCCGCTGCGGCCCAGGATGATGCCCCGTGTGGGGAAGTCGGGGCCCTTGATGTGCTCCATCAGGTCGTCCAGGGTGGCCTCCGGGTCGTCCAGGACGCACAGACAGCCGTTGATGACCTCGGTGAGATTGTGGGGCGGGATGTTGGTGGTCATGCCCACGGCGATGCCGGAGGAGCCGTTCACCAGCAGATTGGGGAAGCGGGACGGGATCACGCGGGGCTCCTTGCGGCTCTCGTCAAAGTTGGGGTCCCAGTCCACCGTCTCCTTGTCGATGTCCCGCATCATCTCGTTGGCGATCTTGGCCATGCGGGCCTCGGTGTACCGGTAGGCGGCGGGCGGGTCCCCGTCCACCGAGCCGAAGTTCCCGTGGCCGTCCACCAGGGGATAGCGCAAAGAGAAATCCTGGGCCAGCCGGACCATGGCGTCGTAGACGCTGGCGTCCCCGTGGGGGTGGTAGCGGCCCAGCACGTTGCCCACGGCGGTGGCGGACTTCTTGAAGGGCTTGTCCGAGGTCAAGCCGTCCTCATACATGGCGTAGAGGATGCGGCGGTGGACGGGCTTCAATCCGTCCCGCACGTCGGGCAGGGCCCGGCTGATGATGACGCTCATGGCGTACTCGATGAAGGAGGTCTCCATCTCTTCCTTCAGGTCCACCGGCTGAATGATCTGGTTTTCGTAGGAAATATCAGGGTTCTTGTCCTTGTGTGCCACTTCTCCTCACCACCCTCTCAGCACAGCTTTGCCCCGGCGGGAATGGCGTCGTCCACCATGAGGAGGTGGAGATGCTCTTCGCCGTTCACGGTGTGGACCGCGGAGATCAGCATCCCCTGGCTCTCCAGGCCCATCATCTTCCTGGGCGGCAGGTTGACGATGGCCACCAGGGTCTTGCCCACCAGCGCCTCCGGCTCATACCACTTGTGGATGCCCGACAGGATCTGCCGGGGCGTCCCCGTGCCGTCGTCCAGGGTGAAGCGCAGCAGCTTGTCCGACTTCTTCACCGCCTCGCACTCCAGCACCTTCACCGCCCGGAAGTCGGACTTGCAGAAGGTGTCAAAGTCCACCGTCTCCTCCGCCAGCGGCTCGATCTCTATTTCCTTGGGCGCGGCGGCGGCCCGCAGGTCTTCCAGCTCCGCCAAAGCCTTATCCACGTCCACGCGGGGAAAGAGGTTTTCGCCCCGCTCCACCCGCACCGTGTCCGGGAGCGCGCCCCACTGGTCGGCGCTGTCCCAGCCGCGGCAGTCCTCTCCGGCGCCGATCTGCCGGAGGATCTCTCCGGCTGAGTCGGGCATAAAGGGGGAGAGCAAAATGGCGGACACCCGCAGGCTCTCCAGCAGGTTATACATCACCGTGGCCAGCCGGGGCGCGTTGGCCTCCATGTCCTTGGCCAGCACCCAGGGCGCGTTTTCGTCGATATACTTGTTGGCCCGGCCGATGAGCCCAAAGACTTCCGCCAGGGCGTCCTGGAACTGGTAGCGCTCCATGGCCGCCTCATAGCGGTCCCGGAGCGTGGCACCCATGCGTACCAGCTCCTCGTCGGCCTGGTCGGCCCGGCCCTGGCCGGGCAGGGCCCCGCCGAAATACTTCTCCACCATGCTCACCGTCCGGCTCAGCAGGTTGCCCAGGTCGTTGGCCAGGTCCACGTTGATGGTGTTGATCAGGGCCTCGTTGGAGAAGTTCCCGTCGGAGCCAAAGGGGAAGGTCCGCAGCATGAAGAACCGCAGGGCGTCCACGCCGAACCGCTCGGCCAGGATATAGGGGTCCACCACGTTGCCCCGGCTCTTGGACATTTTCTCTCCGCCGAAGTTCAGCCAGCCGTGGCCGTAGACCTTCTTGGGCAGGGGCTCGCCCAGGCTCATGAGCATGGCGGGCCAGATGATGGCGTGGAAGCGGACGATCTCCTTGCCCACAAAGTGTACGTCGGCGGGCCAGAACTTGTCGTAGTCGTCATATCGGTCGTTCATAAAGCCCAGGGCGGTGATATAGTTGCTCAGAGCGTCCACCCACACATAGACCACATGGCCGGGGTCGAAGTCCACCGGGATGCCCCAGGTGAAGCTGGTGCGGGAGACGCACAGGTCCTCCAGACCGGGCTTGATGAAGTTGTTCACCATCTCGTTGACCCGCGAGCGGGGCTCCAGAAAGTCCGTGTTCTCCAGCAGGTCCTGGATCTTGTCGGCGTACTTGCTCAGGCGGAAGAAATACGCCTCCTCCTGGGCGTCGGCCACCTCGCGGCCGCAGTCGGGGCACTTGCCGTCCACCAGCTGGCTCTCGGTCCAGAAGCTCTCGCAGGGCTTGCAGTATTTGCCGGAGTAGGTGCCCTTGTAGATGTCGCCGTTGTCGTGCAGGGCCCTGAAGATGCGCTGGATGGCCTGGACATGGTAGCTGTCCGTGGTGCGGATGAAGCGGTCGTAGGAGATGTTCATCAGCCGCCACAGGTCCTTCACGCCCCGTGGCCCCTCCACGATGTTGTCCACGAACTGCTGGGGCGTGACCCCGGCCTCTTTGGCCTTGTCCTCGATCTTCATGCCGTGTTCATCGGTGCCGGTGAGGAACATGACCTGGCAGCCCTGGAGCCGCTTGTAGCGGGCCATGGCGTCGGTGGCCACGGTGCAGTAGGCGTGGCCGATGTGCAGCTTGTCGGAGGGGTAGTAGATGGGGGTCGTGATATAAAACTTATTGCTCATGTCTTTCCACCTCTTCTTGGGTTTCTTCCCTCTGGCCCGTCCCGTCCTCCGGCGGGGTCCACCGGGCCAGGTCCGCGGGCCGGTCGGCCCTGGTCAGCAGGCACCAGCTCTGTCCGGCCAGATAGAGCATATAGCCAAGGCTCACAAGGCCCTGGGCGGCGTCCCCGGTGAGCAGGGCGTCCACCAGCTCCACGCCCAGCGCCGTCAGCGCCATGCCGCCCAGCCAAACCGTCAGCGTCGGCATGGGTTTTTCAAAGGAGAAGGCGGCCTGGGTGTAACAACAGCTCACCGCGCACAGCGCCCCCAGCAATACAAAGACGTAGCCCAGCACGTTGGGCTCGGTGGCCCGGTCCTGGTAGATGGCGATGAGCCACAGAAAGCCCGCGTACCCCGGCAGGAGAAGGGGCCAGGAGAAGCGGCCCTTGGCCTCCTCCCTCCGGCTGTTGACCCATCCCACCAGCGCCGCGCCCATGCCGCCAAACAGCAGGGCCAGGTTGTTGATCCAGCCCACCACCACAGCGTCTATGCCGCCAGGCAGCAGGGCCAGACCGGCGGCCCGTTGTCTGGGAGCCGCGCCCTGGCGGGTCAGCTCCATCAGACCCAGCACGCCCCCAGCCACCATCAGCGCCCCCGCCAGAACGTACACCGCCAGCAGTCCCCGGCAGGGCAGGGAGAAGGCGTCCAGATAACTCTCAAAGCGCCTGGCTCCGGCCGTCCAGCGGCCCAGCAGGAAAAACCCCACCGCCGCCGCCGCCAGCACCGCCAGCAGGGTGTATGTGGCGGGGTGTCCCGGCGTCACCAGTCCGCCCTCCTCCCAGGCGGAGCCCCGCTGCCACAGCCGGCTCAGCGCCGCCCCCGCCAGCGCGACCGCCAGCAGCAGGGCCCAGATCCAGCGTTTTTTCAATGCCATCACGTCCCTTTTCCTCTGGTGGCCCGGCGGCTCATCCCTCGCTCTGCTCCTGCTCCTTGCGCCAGGCCAGATAGTCGTCGTAGTCCATGCGCTTGTCGATGAAGGTCCCGTCGGGCAAAAACTCAAAAATGCGGTTGGCCACGGTGGAGACCATCTGATGGTCATGGGTGGCCAGCAGTACGTTGCACCCCACCGCCGATAGGCCGTTGTTCACCGCGGCGATGGACTCCAGATCCAGGTGGTTGGTGGGCTGGTCCAGCAGCAGGACGTTGGCGCCGGAGAGCATCATCCGGGAGAGCATACACCGGACCTTCTCCCCGCCGGAGAGGACCTTCACGGGCTTGAAGATGTCGTCCCCGGAGAAGAGCATCCGGCCCAGAAAGCCCCGGAGGTAGCTCTCGTGCTTGTCCTCGGAAAACTGCCGGAGCCAGTCCAGGATGGAGTCGTCGCAGTCTTTGAAGAAGGGGGTGTTGTCCTTGGGGAAGTAGGAGAAGGTGGCCGTCTGGCCCCACTTCACGCTGCCCTCGTCGGGCTCCATCTCCCCCACCAGGATCTTGAACAGCACCGTCTGGGCGTTCTCGTTCTCCCCCACAAAGGCGATCTTGTCGTTTTTGTTCACCGTAAAGCTCACCTTGTCCAGCACCTTTACCCCGTCCACGGTCTTGGACACGTCGGTGACAAAGAGGATGTCCTTGCCCACCTCTCGGTCCGGGGAAAAGCCCACCCACGGATAGCGGCGGGAGGAGGCGGGGATCTCGTCCATGGTCAGCTTTTCCAGCAGTTTGCGCCGGGACGTGGCCTGCTTGGACTTGGACTTGTTGGCCGAGAAGCGGGAGATAAACTCCTTGAGCTCCTGGGCCTTTTCCTCGTTCTTCTTGGCCTGGTTCTTCATCAGGGTCTGCATGAGCTGGCTGGCGTCGTACCAGAAGTCGTAGTTGCCCACATACATCTTGATCTTGCCGTAGTCGATGTCCACGATGTGGGTACACACGGTGTTGAGGAAGTGCCGGTCGTGGCTGACCACGATGACCGTCCCGTCAAAGTCCAGCAGAAAGTCCTCCAGCCAGTTGATGGCGTTGATGTCCAGGTTGTTGGTGGGCTCGTCCAGGAGCAGGATGTCCGGGCTGCCAAAGAGGGCCTGGGCCAGCAGGACCTTCACCTTCAGCCTGGGGTCCAGCCCGGCCATGCCCGCGCCGTGCCACTGGGTGCCCACCCCAAGGCCCTGGAGGATGCGGCTGGCGTCGCTCTCCGCCTCGTAGCCGCCCATCTCGGCGTACTCCGCCTGCAGCTCGGCGGCCCGGAGCCCGTCGGCGTCGGTGAAGTCCTCCTTTTCGTAGAGGGCGTTCATCTCCTTGCCCACGTCGTAGAGGTGGCGGTTGCCCATGATGACGGTGTCCATCACCGAAAAATCGTCAAAGGCGTTCTGGTCCTGGCGCAGAATGGACATTCTCACCTTGGGGTCCACGCTGACGCTTCCCGAGGTGGGCTCCAGCTCTCCCTCCAATATTTTCAGGAAGGTGGACTTGCCCGCGCCGTTGGCGCCGATGATGCCGTAGCAGTTGCCCTGGACGAACTGCAGCTCCACGTTTTTGAAGAGGTAGGACCCGCCGTATTGCAGGGAAAGATCGGAAACCGTTATCATGACAAAACTCCTTGAACACAAAAATATCCAGAATAGGATTATTATACTACATCTATATAAAGAATACAAGGCCAAAACCGGGGAAAATGACCACAAAAAAAGAGACAGCGCAAGGGTTTGCGCTGTCTCCTTTGTCAGCCCTCCCGTCCGCTCTGGCCGCCGGACTGTCCACGGCGGCGGCGGTGGTTGTGGCCGCGGCTCTGGCCGGAGGGCTGGCCCTTGGTCCCCTCGGCCTTGGGCTGGCTCTGGCCGCCCGGATGCCCGTTCCTCCGGCGGGCGGGCCCCGCGTGGCTGGGCTTGCGGGTCGGGGTGCGCCGGGGCTGGTCGGCCAACAGCGCCTCCAGCTTCTCCGCGAGACTGCTCCTGGGCTCGGCGGAGAGCCGCCGCTCCTCCTCCGGCGGGATATACCGCAGTTTTTCCAGCTCCTCCTTGGGCGGGGCCACGTAGTCCTCCGGCCGCTTGCCCTTGCCGGAGCGGATGATCCGGATCTCCTGGTTGTAGTAGGTCTTGGGCTGTTCGTCGCCGTTTTCGATGCGGACCTTCACCTTTTCCCGCAGGTAGTTCACGTCGCTGACCGTGCCGGGGCCGTCGGGGGTCTCCACAAAGGACTCCTTCTTGGGACAGCGCTTCACCGCGTCCTCATAGGCCCCTTGCTCATACTTGAGACAGCACATCAACCGGCCGCAGGCGCCGGAGATCTTGGTGGGGTTCAAAGACAAGTTCTGGGTCTTGGCCATCTTGATGGACACGGGCTGGAACTTGTCCAGAAACCGGCAGCAGCAGTAGGGCTGGCCGCAGATGCCCAGACCGCCCAGCATCTTGGTCTCGTCCCGGACGCCGATCTGCCGCAGTTCGATGCGGGCGTGGAAGGTGGAGGCCAGTTCCTTCACCAGTTCCCGGAAATCCACGCGGTTCTCGGCGGTGAAGTAGAACAGGATCTTGCCTCCGTCGGAGTTGATGTCGGCCCGGACCACGCTCATCTCCAACCCCCGCTGGGCCACCAGCTCCTTGCACTTGGCCAGAGCCTGGCGCTCCCGCTTCCGCTCCTCCTCGGTCTTGACCCGCTCCCTGGGCGGTTCCGGCTTGGGCTTGTCCGCGTCGGTGGCCAGACGCAGCACAGGCCGCAGGGGAGACAGCAGCGCGGTCTCGTCCACCGGGTGGTTGCCCTGGGTACACACGGCGTACTCCGGCCCCTTGGGGGTGGAAACGATCACGCCCTGCCCCTGGGCGATCTCCAGCTCGCCGGGGTTGAAGGAATACTCCTTGCCGCCGGGCTTGAACCGGGCATTGATCACAGTGGTCATGGAAATACACCTCTTTTGCAAAAAACCTCCCCAGGTCCCGGCGGGACTGCGCTCAGTCCTGACCGGCGGCCTGGGCCCACAGTTTGCCCCACAGCACGCCCATATTTCCGCTGGGGGCGGCGGCCAGCAACTCCTCCAAACACAGCGCCAGGGCCACGGCCTTGGGGGTGGTCCTGGGCGTGCGGTAGGTCAAAAGGGCCCGGCGGGTCTCCTCCCACAAGAGGATCACCTCTTCCCGCTTGGCCTTCTCCCAGGCCACGCACCAGGCCACGCGCCGCCAGGCGTCCTCCCCCAGCAGCAGTCCCGCCAGCTCTCCCGCCTTCCGCTCCAGCTCCGGGTCCGTCTGGCCCCAGGCGGCCACGCTGAACCGCTCGCACCGGGAGCGGATGGTGGGCAGCAGCGCCGCGGCGTTGGACGACAACAGCACGAACACCGCGTACTCCGGCCCCTCTTCCAGAACCTTCAAAAAGGCGTTCTGGGCCTCGTCGTTCATCTGCCACGCCCGGCGGATCACATAGACCTTCCTGGGCGCCTCGTTGGGCCGGACGTAGGCCTCGGCCCGGAGCTTCCGCACCTGCTCCACGGTGATCTGGGTCTTGTCGGCGGGCTTTTCCACCACCTGCAAGTCGGGGTGGACCCCCTTTTCCACCTTCCGGCAGGACCTGCACGTCCCGCAGGGCGGCTCCGGCGCCCGGCACAGACAGGCCGCCGCCAGCGCCTGGGCGGTCCGCTCCAGAGCCGGGTCGTCCCCGCCGGTGAGGAGGTAGGCGCTGACCAGTTGGCCCTGCCGGACCTTGGCCTCCAGCGCCGGAGGCAGTGTGAGACCGCTCATACCCGCTCGAAGCGCTCGATGTCCACCACGAAGATGGTGGCCCCGCCCACCGTGACCTCCACCGGGGCGGTGGGGTAGTAGTCATAGCCGAGGCCCAGTCCCGCGGGCACGGTCTGTTGCCGGGCGTGGGCCTCCGCCTTGATGACCTCCACCGCGTCCTGGACCCGCTCTTCGTCCACGCCCACCAGCACCGTCCCGTTCTCGGCGCGGAGAAAACCCCCGGTGGTGGCCAGGCGCGTGGAGCCAAAGCCCGCCCGTGTCAAGGCGCGGGTGACAGGTCCGGCGTCGTCACGGCTGACGATGGCGATGATCAGCTTCATCCTCTCTCTCCCTCCCCCACGGGGTCCACATAGACTTCCTCATCTACATTATAGCCCACTTCCCGCAAATAGGCCAGACTTTTTTTCGCGATCCGCTCTCCCGCCGCGATCACGGGCACCCCCGGCGGATAGGGCGCCACCTGTTGGAGACAGGTCCTGCCCGCGCTGTGGGCCAAAACCGCCCGCTCCCTGGGCCTGGTCAACGCCTGGGCCGGGGTCAGGACCATCTCCGGCTCGCCGGGCAGAGGCGGCGGCGCCATGGGCCGGTCAAAGACGCCGGGCCACATCTGGGGCAGCTGCCGGAGCCCCTGGACCAGCCGCTCCACATCCCGCTCTGTGTTGGAGCCGCTGAGCAAAAAGACCACGTGGTCCCTGTCGGCCATCTCCGGGAACACCCCTCGACCCTCCAGCCACCCCTTCACCTGGCGGCCGTCGGCGGCCCCGGCGTTCACCGCCAGGGTGAACCGCAGCGGGTCCAGCTCTCCGCCCCTTGGAACGTCCAGATGGGGAAAGGCCTCCCCCAGCGCCCCGCAGGTCCGGGCGGCCCAGTTCAGCTCGTCCCGCCCCCGTTGGCTCTCCAACCGGGCCCTGGCGTAGTCCAGGGACGCCAGAATGGGGAAGGAGGGGGAGGACGTGCCGCACACCGAGGCGGCCCAGCGCAGGTCCCCAGGGTCAAAAGCCCCGCCGGAAAAGAGCAGCGCGCCCTGCCCATAGGCCGCCACGGTCTTGTGGGCCGAGGTCACCACCAGGTCCGCCCCCTCCCAGGGCCGGCGGCCCAAAAAAGGCAGGTGGGCCCCGTGGGCCCCGTCCACCACCAGCCGGGCCCCGTGGCGGTGGACAATTTGGGCGATGGCAGGCACATCAGACAACACGCCGTAATATGTCGGCGATGTAATACAGACCGTTTTCAATTCTTCATCCCGCGCCAGGGCCTCCTCCACCGCGCCGGGCGCCAGGGGCTCGTACTGCTGGCGGCAGAGGTAGCTGGGCCGCAGGTCAAAGAGCCCCAGGGCGTGGTAGACACTGCGGTGACAGCCGCGGTCCACCAGGACCCTCCGGCCGCCCTGGGTACACAACAGCAGGGCGGCGTGGAGCCCCTGGGTGGAGCCCCCGGTCAAAAACTGACAGCAGTCAAAGCGCCACGCCTGGGCCCAGAGGCGCTGGGCCTGGTCGATGGCGTCCCCTCCGGCGTACAGGTCCCCGGTGTCCGGCAGCTCGGTGACGTCCAGCGCCGCCACGCCGGCCATGCCCTCAAACTCCTCCATCCGCCCCTTGTGGCCGGGCATATGGAAGGGGGCGGGGTTTTGGCGGATGTGTTCCAGCAGGGCGTCGATCAGCGGTGTGTTCACAGGGCGCAGCCTCCTCTCTCCGCGGACGGGACCGCCCCAGGGCGGCGCGTATAAAAAGCCAGGGCCAGGGGACAAGTCCCGGCCCTGGTGGGTGCGGTTCCCTTATTCCTCCTGTCCCCAGCCGTCGGCCTCGTCGGCCTCGTAGCAGATCACCGTGCGGCGGTTGGGGTCGGTGCCCACGGAGTGGGTGGAGATGTGGGGGTAGCCCTGAAGCGCGGTGTGGACCACATGGCGCTCGTAGGCGTTCATGGGCTCCAGGGTGATGGAGCGCTGGAGGCGGATGGCCTTTTCCGCCTGGCGGCGGGCCAGGTTGGCCAGGGACTCCTCCCGCCGGGCCCGGTAGCCCTCCGCGTCCAGATGGACCCGGATCCGCTCTTTCCGGCCCCGGTTGACGGCGTAGCCGGTGAGCTGCTGGATGGCGTCCAGGGTGTCTCCCCGGCGGCCGATGATGCGGCCCAGGTCCTCCCCCTCCAACCGCACCTCGTAACTGCCCCGCTGGGACAGCTCCACGGTGACGGCGCAGGCCATGTCCATGTGCTCCATGAGCCCGGTGAGGAAGGCGACGATGGCCTGGGACGCCTCGTCGTCCACCGGCTGGGTGGGCTCCGGCTCCAGGATGGGCTTGGGCTCCGGCTTCTCCGGCGCGGCGGGCGTCTCATAGACCACCCGCTCCCGCGGCTGGGGCGCGGGGACGCTCTGGGCGGCGGGCGCCTCCGGCTCCTCGTCGGGCCCCTCGTAGGACACCCGGACCCTGGCGGGGGTGGAGCCGATGCCCAAAAAGCCGGCCTTGGCCCGGTCCAGGATCTCCACGGACACATCGTCCCGGTCCAGGCCCAGCTGGTCCAGCGCGGCCTGAATGGCCGCCTGCTCGGTCTTGCCGGTGGCTTCCAGATATTTTGTCATGGGGATCTCCCTCCTTATGTTTCCTCCGTGTCGCCGTGTTCGGCGTCGTCGGTCCCGCCGTCCTCCTCGATGGCCGCGGCCAGGGCTTCCGCCTCGGCCTCCGCCTGGGCCATCGCCTCTTGCTCTCTGCTCTGGTCCAGCTGGCCGATGGACTGCTCCAGCTCCTGGACGCTCTGCCCGGCGAACTGCTCCATCTCCGCGGCGACTTGGGCGGTCACTTCCGCCTCCATCTGGGCCTCGGCCCGCTTCTCGTCCTTGGCGGCCCTGGCCTGTTCCACGGCGTCCTCGTCGATGGGGTGGTCGGGGTCCCGGTAGGGGGTCACGCCGCCGTAGCGGTCCGGGTCATAGGCCCGGCCTCTGGCGTAGGCCCGGATGCCCACGCGGGACGCGGTCACGTCCACGCCGACGCTCTTTTCCTTGTCCTTCTTCTTGCCCTTCTGCTTCTTCTCCTCGGCCCGGCGGGCCCGCTCCGCGGCCAGGGCCGCCTTGCGGCGCTTCTCCTCTTCCTTGTCCAGAATGGCCTGCCGCCGGGCGTTCTCGGCGGCCTCCTCATAGTCCCGCTTGAGCAGTTTGGCGGAGATAAACTCCTGGAGCATGGACAGCAGGGTGTTGACGATCCAGTAGATACAAAGGCCCGCGGGCATGATAAAACCAAACCACAAAGACATCAGCGGCGAGAACACATACAGCATAAATCCGCCGCTCTTCTGCTGTTCGGCGTTGGGGTTTGCCATGCGGTTGGTCCGCTGGCTGACCACGCTCATCAGCAAGCTCAGCCCCGCCGACACCCAGGGCAGCAGGTGGACGCCCAGATTGGACCAGTCGGTCCAGAACTGCAAAATGGGCTGCCGGGACAGGTCCAGGCCCAGGAAGTTGAAGTCGATGGCAAAGAGGTTCCCCGCCTGTTGGCCCACGGCGGTGAGAATGTCCTGGAGGTTGGCCTCCCCGGCAAACAGGGTCCGGGCCGCGCCCACCATGCTGCTCCGCACAGCCTCCAGATTCTCCGGCGTCACCATCGCCGCCAGCTGGAGCTGGCCGTAGGCGGCGTTGGCGTTCAGATCAAAGCTGAAAAAGGCCGCCACGGTCTGGATGGCCTGGTCGCCCATGCTCATCATGTAGCTCAAGGGCTGGCGGACGATGGAGTAGAGGGGGAGCAAAAACAGCAGGGGCAAAAAGGACCACAGGCAGCCGCCCATGGGGTTGACGTTCTCCTTGGCGTAGAGCTTTTGCAGCTCCTCTTGCTGTTTTTGCTTGTTGTTGGCGTACTGCTTCTGGATGCGCTGGGCCTTGCCCTGGATGGCGGACATCTTCACCATGCTCCGCTTGCCCTTCAGGGAGAAGGGGAAGAGGATGATCTTCACCACCAGGGCGAACAGGATCAGCGCCAGGGCGTAGCTGTTGTTGAACAGATGGCAAAAGGCTGTGATCAGCCAGGAAAAGGGCGTCAGGATCAAACCCATGGGCCGCGGCCCCCTTTCAATTCAAATCTGGGACCCGCCGCCGGGCGGATCCGCGAAAACCGGGCTCGCCCGGCCGGACATTTTAGGCGCGGGGCCCAGAAGCGCTCAAAGTCTCCTGGGCGGCACCGGATCATATTCCACCGTCTCCTGCCGGTGGAATGGGTGGCATTTCAACAGCCGCCGCAGGGCCAGCCAAGTGCCCTTCGCCGCGCCGTGGACCTCGATGGCCTCCATGGCGTAGGCCGAGCAGGTGGGGATGAACCGGCAGCAGGGCGGCCGGGCAGGGGAGATGTTCCGCCTGTAAAAGCGGATGCACCAGAGCAAGACCCGCTTCATACCAGCAGTTCCAGCCGCTTGAGGAGGGACGCCAGGTGCCTGTCCAACAGCGCAAACCGGGCGTCCGCGGCGGCGGCACGGGCCACCACCACCAGGTCATAGCCCGGCGCGATGGTGGCTTCCCGCAGACGGTAGCTCTCCTTGATGCGGCGGCGGGTGCGGTTGCGGACGTGGGCCTTGCCCACCTTGGTGCCCACCGTCAGACCGAGGCGGTTGAAACTCTGGCCGTTTTTCCGGGCGTAGAGCACCAGCGTAGGCGTGGCCGCGCTCTTTCCCTTGCCGTAGGCCCGGCGGAAGAGGTGGGGCGCCTTGATGGCCACAGTGTGCTGCACAAGAAACCCCTCCTATGCCACATAGGGGCGAGAAGGATACTCCTCCCGCCCCTTTTGTTCCATCATTTGCCGGACATTAGTGGGTGAGCCGGGCGCGGCCACGGGCGCGGCGCCGGGCCAGGACCTTGCGGCCATTGGCGGTGGCCATGCGCTTGCGGAAACCATGCTCCTTGGAGCGCTGGCGCTTTTTGGGCTGATAGGTACGAACCATGGGTGATACACCTCCTAAAATAGTGGCACAAAAACCACCTATCCACAACAGCTTGTGTCAGCTGCGGGTCGCGATGTTGCCAAAAGGCTAGGATATTATATAGGACAAGGCCGGGCTTGTCAAGGGGAAGTTTTCCGCCCCTCAGAAGTCCAGATTGCCCGCGTACTTGGCGTTGGCCTCGATAAACTCCTTCCGGGGCTCCACCTTCTCGCCCATGAGGACGGTGAAGGTCTCGTCGGCGGCGATGGCGTCGGAGAGGGTATATTGCTTCAGCGTGCGGGTCTCCGGGTCCATGGTGGTCTCCCACAGCTCGTGGGGGTCCATCTCGCCCAGGCCCTTGAACCGGGAGATGTCCACCTTGGCGTTGGGGTTGTCGGCCCGCATCTCGGCGGAGACCCGGTCCCGCTCCTCGTCGGAGTAGGCCACCCGCACGGTCTTGCCTCTGGTCAGCTTGTAGAGGGGGGGCACGGCGGTGTAGACATACCCTCCTTCAATGAGGGGCCGCATAAAGCGGAAGAAGAAGGTGAGGAGCAAGGTGCGGATGTGGGCCCCGTCCACGTCGGCGTCGGCCATGATGATGACCTTGTGGTAGCGCAGTTTCTCCACGTCGAAGTCCTCGCCGATCCCCGCGCCCAGGGCGGTGATGACGGGGTTTAATTTGTCGTTGCCGTAGACCTTGTCCGCCCGCGCCTTCTCCACGTTGAGCATCTTGCCCCACAGGGGCAGGATGGCCTGGAACCGGGCGTCCCGGCCGCCCTTGGCGGAGCCTCCGGCGCTGTCGCCCTCCACGATGTAGATCTCGGTGAGGGCGGGGTCGCGCTCGTTGCAGTCGGCCAGCTTGCCGGGCAAAGTGGCCCCGTCCAGGGCGGTCTTGCGCCGGACGCTCTCCCTGGCCTTGCGGGCCGCCTCTCTGGCCCGGCTGGCGGTCATGGCCTTGTCGATGATGGTCCGCCCCACCTGGGGGTGTTCCTCCAAATACTGCTCCAGCTTGTCGCTGACGATGTTGTCCACCAGGGTCCGGATCTCGCTGTTGCCCAGCTTGGCCTTGGTCTGGCCCTCGAACTGGGCGTCGGTGAGCTTCACGCTGATGACGCAGCACAGACCCTCCCGCACGTCCTCGCCGCTGACCTTCTCGTCCTCTTTGAGCAGTTTCATCTTCTGGCCGTACTGGTTCAGCACGCGGGTCAGGGCCGCCTTGAAGCCCGTCTCGTGCATTCCGCCCTCCGGGGTGTGGACGTTGTTGGCGAAGGAGAGGATGGTCTCGGTGTAGCTGTCGTTGTACTGCAGGGCCACCTCCGCCATGGAGTCGTCCTTCATGCCCGACATATAGATGACCTCGTCGCTGAGGGCGGTCTTGGAGCGGTTGAGCCAGGTGACGAACTCCTTGATGCCCCCGGCGTAGCACATGGTGTGGCTCTTCTGGGGCAGGGGCTTGCCCTCTCCGTCCAGATGCTGGCGGGCGTCGGTGGTGGTGATGGAGAGCCCCGCGTTCAAAAAGGCCTCTTCCCGCATCCGGGTGTGGAGGGTCTCGTAGTCGTAGACCGTGTCCTCAAACATCTCCGGGTCGGGCTTGAAGATCACCTCGGTGCCCGTCTTGTCCGTCTTGCCCACCACGGTCATGGCCTGGGTGACCTGGCCGCGGGCGAACTTCATCTCGTAGATCTGTCCGTCCTTGTGGACCCGCACCTCCAACCACTCCGACAGCGCGTTGACCACGCTGGCGCCCACGCCGTGGAGACCGCCGGAGACCTTGTACCCGCCGCCGCCGAACTTGCCTCCGGCGTGGAGGATGGTGTAGACCACCTCCAGCGCGGGCTTGCCCGTCTGCTGTTGGATGTCCACGGGGATGCCCCGGCCATTGTCGGTGACCTGGATGATGTCTCCGGGGAGAATGGTGACGGTGATCTCCGTGCAGTACCCCGCCAGGGCCTCGTCGATGGCGTTGTCCACGATCTCATAGACCAGGTGGTGGAGACCCGAACTGCTGGTGGAGCCGATGTACATCCCCGGCCGCTTCCGGACCGCCTCCAACCCCTCCAAAACCTGGATCTCCGACGCGCCGTAGGCGTGCTCCACATGGGTGGATTCCTGGGCGTCCAGGATCAGGGCCTCATCCTTTTCCATATCCGTAGCCATAGCTGACCTCCGAAAGTAATATCTGATAAAGTATACCACAAATTTTCACACTTTGCAAACCCTCACCCCTCTTTGGGGGCCTTCTTCCTCTCGCGGGTGAGCTGGTAGCTCATCTCCAACAGGAATTTCAGCTTTTCATCGTCGGCCGAGCCGTCCAGGGCCGCGGTGATCCAGTGGGCCTTGTTCATGTGGTAGGCGGGGAAGAACCCCGGCTCCCGGACCATGGCGTCGATGAGCCTGGGGTCCGCCTTGAGGTTCACCGCCTCCACCGTCCCCTCGCCGGGCAGCCCCAGTTTGTCCCTGGACAGGGTCATGGCCAGGGCAAACCACTTCCTGTTGGCGCTGTGGCGAAAGACCTGGTGCCCCGGATACTCCAGCCAGGGCCGGTCCGCCTGGGCGGGGTAGGTCTCCAGAATATAGCGTTCCAGTTCCCGTCGGTCCATGGGTTTCCTCACTCCCACCGCTCCTCCGCCAGATGCCGGCCCAGGGTGGCCGAGCGCACCGGCGAGAGGTAGTTGGCCCAGTCGCTGACCACCAGAGAGGCGGGCAGTCCCCGTCCGATGTCGATCAGTTCCCCAGCCTCCTCCGCCCGCTCCAAAAACCCCTGGGTCCGGCGCGAGGCGGACACGTTGTCCAGATCGAACACGCCGATGATCTCCTCAAAGGGCAGCACCGTGCCGTATCCCAGATGCAGATACACTCAGCCCACCACCTGTCCGTCCGCCACGCGGAACCGCGTGGCCCTGGGGAAATCCCCCTCCTCGCAGGCGGTGATGAACACCTGCCCGCCCTGGATCCGCTCCAGCACGAATTCCCTGCGGTACTGGTCCAGCTCGGAGAGCACGTCGTCCAGCAGCAGCACCGGCCACTGGCCGCTGTCGGCGTAAAAGAGCTCCCGCGCCCCCAACTTCAGGGCCAGGGCCGCGGTCCTGGCCTGGCCCTGGGAGGCGTACTCCTTGGCGCTCTGGCCGTTGATCCGGATCTCCAGATCGTCCTTGTGGGGCCCGGAGAGGCACATATGGCTCTCCAGTTCCGCCTGCCGGTGGCTCTGCTGGTGGTCCAACAGCTGTTGGAAGATGGCCTTTGCCCCGGCCAGCGGGTCTGTGACGGTGGACACCGTCTTATAGTCCAGTTCCAGCCGTTCCCCGCCGCCGGAACACTGGCTGTGGATGGCGGGGGCGTGCTGGGCCAGCTTGCGGACAAAGTGGGCCCGGTAGTGGATGATCACCGCGCCGGTCTGGGCCATGCGGAGGGAGAAATCGTCCAGGGTGTCCAGCAGGTCGGGGCGCTGGGGATAGTCCTTCAAGATGCGGGTCTTGTGCTCGTGGAGGCGCTTATACTCCGCCAGGGCCGCGGCGTACCGGACCCGCAGCTGGCAGATGTGCTGGTCCAGGAACCGCCGGCGTTCCGCGGCTCCGGCCTTGACCAAAAACAGGTCCTCCGGGCAGAAGAGCACCGTGCGGAAGTGCCCAGCCAACTCCCCGGCGGCGTTCAGCCGGACCCCGTTGGCAAACAGCTGCCGCCGTCCGGCCCGGCCCAGCCTGGCCTCCAGGGTCACGGCCCTCTGCCCGTTCCACACCTGGCCGCTGACAAAGCCGTTGTCCACCCCCAGCATGATCAGCTCCCTGTCATACCGGGCCCGGTGGCTCCGGGCGGAGGAGAGGTAGGCGATGGCTTCCAGCAGGTTGGTCTTGCCCTGGGCGTTGGCGCCGTAAAAGACGTTGACCCCAGGGGAGAACTCCAACTTGGCGTGGAGGTAATTGCGCCAGAATTCCAGTTCCAGCCCGTCGATCCTCATGCCACCACCACGCTCCGCCCGTCCAGGGATGCCACGTCTCCGGCGCGCAGTTTCCTGCCCCGCATGGTGCAGACCTGGCCGTTGACCGAGACCTGCCCGCCCTGGATCTTCTCCTTGGCCTCGCCGCCGGTGTCGCAGAGCCCGGCGAATTTCAGCAGGGCGTCCAGCTTGATGTATTCCGTTGTGATGCGGACCTCTTCCACGCCGGACCCCTCCTTTTCCCACGCCGCCGTCCCGCTTTGGGAACCCGCGGCCCGGTGGTCTCTCAGTCTCCCGCCTTCAACCGCACCGGCAGGACCAGATAGAGAAAGCTCTCGTCGTCCTTGCCCTCGGGCAGCACCACGCAGGGGCTCACCGGGGTGTTCAGTTCCAGCCGCACCCGCTCCGCCGGGGCAAAGCGCAGGGCGTCGGAGAGGTAGCGGTTGTCAAAGCCGATCTCCAACCCCTGCCCGTCGCCCTCGATGGGGCAGACGTCGCTGGCGTCGCCGATGGCGGACTTGGTGGTGACAAAGAGCTGGCCGTCCCGAAAGACGCACCGCAGGGGATTTTTCAGCTTCTCGCTCAGGATCAGACTCACCCGGTTGATGGAGGCCAGCAGGTCCCTGGTCTGCCCCACCACGGAGATCTTGTTCTCCCTGGGGATGGACTGCTTGTAGTTGAGGAATTCCCCCTCCAACCTCCGGCAGACCACGATGGTGTCCCCGATGGTGAACAACACATGGGCCGGGCCCTGGGTGACGGTGACGGGCTCGTCGCTCTCGGCGCAGATTTTCTCCACCTCATTGAGCGCGAAGGCGGGCACCACGAAGGAATAGCTCTGGGCACCGACGTTTTTCGTCAGCCTTTCCCGCCGCAGGGCCAGCCGGAACCCGTCCAGACTGACCATGGTCAGGGTGTTCCCCTCCACCTCCAACAGCGAGCCCGTGTGTACAGGCCGGATGTCCTGGGTGGACACGGCGAAGATGGTCTGGGCGATCATGCTCTTCAAGTCCCCTTGGGCGAGGGAGAACTCGTTCTCCCCCTCCACTTCCGGCAGGTCCGGGAACTCCTCCGGGTCGATGGCCTGGATGGTGTAGTGGCTGGCGCCGCAGTCGATCTTCACCGTCAGCCCTTGGGCGGCGATGGTCACCGGCTCGTCGGGCAGTTTGCGGACGATTTCCCCAAACAGCCTGGCGGAGAGGACCAGCGTTCCCTGCTCGTCGATCTTGGCGGGGACGGTGGCCTGTATGCCGGTGGTCTCCAGATTATAGCCCGTCAGCCGCAAAAAGGCCAGGGCCTCCACCAAAATGCCCTCCAGCGCCGGAATGGACGTCTTGGCGGCCACGGCCCTCCCCGTGGTCATAATGGCGGTCTGCAGCAGAGCCTTCTCACAGGTAAAACGCATCTTTGTTCACCGTGCCTTTCTCCAGTTGGAAAAATCTCTTTCTTTTTAAAAAACAAGCTTTCTTATTTCGTAGTTCGTTGTAGGAACGTGGAAACCCTCGCGTCCCCGTCTCCACCCTTTGTGTTTCTAAGGCTCCGCCCTCCACATCCCACGCGTGGAAAACCCGCCTCTTTTGTGGAAACCCCGTGGAAAACTCTCCCTTCCACATGACTTCCACACCACACCCACATTTTTTCCGTGGAAACTGTGGAAATTTCTCTCACTCGAACTTCCCGTTGATGGAGCTCTTCAGGTCCCGGATGATCTCTCCCATGTCTGTGTCTGTCTTGAGCAGGGACTCCACCCGCTTGATGGAGGAGATGACGGTGGAGTAGTGGCGGTTGTTGAAGATGGCCCCGATCTCCTGCAGATTCAGCCCGTTCATGTTGCGGATGAGGTACATGGCCACATTCCGGGCCGCGGAGATGTTCTTGCTCTGTCCCTCGCCCCGGATGACCTCCGGCTCGATGTTGTAGAACTGGGCCACCTCGCTGATGATGAGGTCCGGGGAGGGGAGAAACTCGCTCTTGGACGAGAGCATATCCCGCAATGCCCGGATGACGTTGTCCACGTTGATCTGGGCGCCCTCCAACTCGTGCATGGCCACCAGCTTGCTCACCGTGCCCTCGATCTGCCGGACGTTGGCGGTGATGTTTTCCGCCACATATTGCAGCACCGAGTCGGGCAGCTGCACCCCTCTGGTGATGGCCTTGTTTTTGATGATGGCCACGCGGGTCTCGTAGTCCGGCGGATGGATGTCCGCGGCCAGGCCCCACTCGAACCGGGTCTTCAGCCGCTCCTCCAGCCGGAGCATCTCCTGGGGCGGCCGGTCGGAGGTAAAGACGATCTGCTTTTTTTGCTCGTGGAGGGCGTTGAAGGTGTGGAACAGCTCCTCCTCGCTGGCGTTTTTCCCGGCCACGAACTGCACGTCGTCCATCAAAAACACGTCCACGTCCCGGTACTTCTTCCGGAACACGTCCATGTATTTCTCCTGGGAGCGCAGGTTCTCGATGAGCTCGTTGACAAAGGTCTCGCTCTTCACATAGAGGATGCGCCACTCCGGATGGGAGGCGTGGAGGTTGTGGGCGATGGCGTAGAGCAGATGGGTCTTGCCCAGGCCGGAGGCGCCGTAGATAAACAGCGGGTTGTAGCTCTTGCCCGGATTTTCCGACACCTTTTTGGCGGCGTTGTAGGCAAAGCGGTTGGACGAGCCCACCACGAACTTCTCAAAGGTGTAGTCCTCCGTCCCCGGCATAAAGGGCCGTTTCATCTCCCCGGAGGTCCAGCGTTTGGCCTCCTCCTCGTCCACCAGCTTCAGCGTCACCTGCTGGGAAAACAGCTCGCCCAGGGCCTTTTCCACGTCCTCTTTGTACCGCTGCTGAATGATCTTGCGCTTGAACTCCTCCGGCTCGCAGAGGATCAGGGTGTCCCCCTCCATGGCCACCGCGAAGGCGTCGCCAAACCAGGTGCGGATGGTGGTGGAGGTCAGCTGCTCTCCCAGGACCAGCAGCGTCTTTTTCCATATCTCCTGGGCGGTGTTCACCCCTCCATGCCTCCCCTCTTTTTATTATAAAGTATACCTTAACATCTGATTATACCACACCAGGCGGGCCCAGCGCAACAGACTTCCAGACATTTTCAAACAAAAAAAGCCCTCTGTGGAGGGAACTCTCCACAGAGGGCAGAAAGGCGCGCGAGCGGTCTTGTTCGGTCACTTCATGTACTGGTAGAGCATGGCCACCGCCTCGCCGCGGGTGATCTCCCTGCCGGCGGCGTAGGCCCCGTCGCTCCCGCCCCGCACCAGCCCCAGCCCTTGGGCCAGGGCCGCGTAGCCCAGGTCCTCCGGGCCGATGGCGGCGCTGTCGGAAAAGTCACAGCGGAAGATGCCCGGCAGGGCGGCGATCCGCTGGTAGCCCGCGCTGTCCAGAATGAGCCGCACCAACTCCCCGCGGGTGATGGGCCGGGTCTCGTTCCGGGTCTCCGGGGTCACAAGGCCCAGAGAATAGCCCCTGTCGTAGAGCCAGTCGGTGTCGTCGCCGGGGGCGTAGGAATAGCCCTCCACGCTGGTGAGCAGGGCCAGCATATCCAGCTGGGTCAAGACCTGGTCGGGGCCCAGGCTCCCTCCCCGCAGACCGATGGAGAACTTCGCCAGCTCCTCCGCCGCGGCCTTGACCCAGTGGCCCTCCAGATCGTCATAGGTGATGGCGTTGTCCGGCTGGTCGTCGTAGCGCTCCACCACCGCCTCGCCCGTCTCGGCGTCCACGCCACGGACGTATCCGTTCTCAGGCTGGGCCAGCACATATCCGGCCTTCAGCGCCAGAATGTAGGAGTAGCCCGCCTCTTTCAGCAGGGGCGCCACCTGGCTGCCCGCCAGGGAGACGGACACGGGAACCTCCAAATAGGCAAAGGGCAGGTCCATGGCGTCGGCGTAGGACCGGGCGGCCTCCTGGGGCGAGACGACGCTCTTGGGCGCCACCAGTTCCACCTCCGCGTCAAAGCTGCCGTCCAGCTGGGAGATGGAGCCGTCGGTGGCGTCCAC
This sequence comes from uncultured Oscillospiraceae bacterium, assembly GCA_947599925.1. GTDB lineage: Bacteria > Bacillota > Clostridia > Oscillospirales > Oscillospiraceae > MGBC124762. Next base: position 23,245 of record CANQFT010000013.1, read on the forward strand.
CCCCACGGTGTAGCTGTTGCCGGGGTAGAACCAGTCCCCCGCCTTTTGCTGGAAGGTATAGCTGTGCTGCCAGCCCTTTTGGGCCGGGTCCTGGGCGTCGGTGCTGTCCGACAGAGACAGGGCGGCGTAATGCTCTCCGGCAAAGGACTTGAGCACCGCCTCCGCCTTGGCCTGGGCTGTGGTGAGGGTGGTGACGTAGCGGTAGGTCTCCTCGCCCTCGCCCTGGAAATACCGCCGGGACCACAGGGATTGGACCGCGCCGGTCCTGGCGTCCACCGTGACGTACTTGTTCCGCATCACCTGGCCCTCCTGCTTGCCGTAGGTCAGATAGCAGGTGATGGTATAGTCCTCCGCCGTGGGCTCCTGGCCCTGGGGCAGATCCTTCTTGTTGATGGAGTAGTTGGCGCTGGCCAGGGTATAGCTCTCCAGCCCGAACTCCGGCCAGGCGTTGCGGACCGCTTTGTCCAGCGCCTCTTTGGACAGGGCGTCCTGCAAAATGGCCGCCCCGTCCCGCTCAGCCTGGGTGAGTTTGGCGTCGCTCGCGGACGCGGCGAGGTCAGCCTCGGCCATGGGCGCTTCCGCGGCATAGCCAGTCGCGTTCATGCCCTTGTCCTTCCAGAGCTGCTGGCGCAGCTGGGTCAGGTCCACCAGCGCCCCCGTCTCCCCGTCCACGTAATATTCGTCTCCGGCCACGGGCACATACCGCACATGGGCGGTCTTGCCCTGGTCGTCCAGCACATACCGGGCCTCAAAGTTCAGCGTGCCCCGCAGAGAGGCCCTGGCCTGGGCGGCGGAGACGCCGGTGGTCCCAGGGCCCACCTGGCCCAGATAACCGGCGCCCTCGTCGCTCCGCCAGAAGCGGGTAATTGCCAGATCGCTGGCCCGGACCGTCACCGAACAGCGGATGGGGCTGGCAAGGCCATTGAGCAGGACGGTGCCCGAATAGCGGTAGGAGTCCTGGTAGAGAGAGGGGGAGACGCGGTCCTCCAGTTCCAGGGTCTCCACCGGCCCCTCCAGCACCTTGCCCACAAAGTCCCGCGCCGCGGCGTAGGCGGCCTGGGACTTGTCCTCCGGCAGCCGGGGAATGTTCAGCTTGCCGCCCAGATACCAGCTCTCCGCCGTCTCGGAGGAGACGCTTTCGCTGAAATAGTAGGAGTAGATCTTGCCCTGGTCGTCGGCGGTGACGTTCAGGCTCACCCCATCGCCGTCCCAGGACAGGGTCCACCGCTTGCCCAGCATCACGTCCTCGTCCGCCCAGCCCTGAAAGTCGGTGTAGACCTCCGTGTCCAGCCCCAGGGTCTCCTTCACCTTGGCCGTCACCGCCAACAGCGCCTGGTCCGCGGCGGGGGCCTCCTCCGCCGCGACGCCCAGGACCGGCGCCGCGGCCAGGGCCAGACACAGGGCCGCGGCCACGATCTTCCGTAGCTTCATACCACTCGTCCTCCTTGCAAAATGATCTTTTGTGGGGTCTCCTGTGGGGGTTAGACGAAATCCCTTTCCAAAAAGTTCCCCAAAAGGGGGTTGACAAACTCGAACAGCTGTTGTATAACTAGAACGTAAATTCTAGCGAACATCCGTTCAATAAAATTGCCGCGCAAAAGACCGTTTTATGGGACTGCGCCTGGTGTAAACTGAGCCCATCAAACAAAAGGAGGTTTTCCCCATGGAAAAGATCGCCGCGATGCTCAAGGCCCGCAAGCCTCTGTCCTTCCGCGCCACCCAGACGCTCTACGGCGTATCGGTGGTCCTCACCTTCCTGGTGGCCGCCCGTCTGGGCGCCACGGCGTAAAGGCGAAAGCGCCCCGGCCCGCGCCGGCGGGCGCCCTCACTCCTCCTCTGTGGCGGTGACGGCGATGTGCAGTTCGTCCAGCTGGGCCTGGGTGACCACGCCTGGGGCGCCCATCATCACGTCCTGGGCGGACTTGTTCATGGGGAAGGGGATGATCTCCCGGATGGAGTCCTCCCCGGCCAGGAGCATCACCATCCGGTCCACGCCGGGGGCGATACCGGCGTGGGGCGGCGCGCCGTAGGTAAAGGCGTTGTACATGGCGGGGAACTTGGCCCGCACGTCCGCCTCTCCAAGACCCACCATGTCAAAGGCGGCGATCATGATCTCCGGGTCGTGGTTCCGCACCGCGCCGGAGCTGAGCTCCACGCCGTTGCACACCAGGTCATACTGGTCGGCGGTGATGGAGAGGGGGTCCAACTCCCCGGCCTTGGCTCTCTTCAGGGCCTCCATGCCACCGGCGGGCATGGAGAAGGGGTTGTGGCAAAACTCCAGCTTCCCACTCTCCTCGCCGATCTCGTACATGGGGAAGTCCACGATCCAGCAGAAGGCATACTGCTCCCGGTCCATGTGCTCCGGGCACAGCGCCCCCAGCATTTTCAGCAGCACCCCCGCCGTTTTCTGGGCCACGCGCAGCTCCCCGCTGGCGGCGAGGCCCACAAAACAGCCCGGCTCCAGGCCCAGGGTCTCCACGACCTGGGCCTTTTTCTCCTGCAAAAATTTTGCGATGCCGCCCGCCAGTTCGCCGCTCTCGTCCAGGCGGAACCAGTAGACCTTCTGCCCGCTCTGCACCTCCACATCGGCGCACAGCTTGTCGATCTGTTTCCTGGTGGCTGTAAAGTTCGTCACCTTTACAGCTTTTACCCTGGCTCCGGCAAAGGGCTCAAAGCCGCAGTCGGCCACCAGCCCGGTCACGTCCTGGACCCGCAGGTCGATGCGCAGGTCGGGCTTGTCGGTGCCGAAGGCCTCCATGGCCTCGTTGTAGCCCACCCGCTGGAACGGGGCGGGGGAGGCGGTGTTGTACTTGCCGAACTTGGCGAAGATGGGGGGCAGGACCTGCTCCAGCACGGCGAACACGTCCTCTTGCCCCGCGAAGGCCATCTCCATGTCCAGCTGGTAGAACTCGCCCGGAGAGCGGTCCCCTCTGGCGTCCTCGTCCCGGAAGCACGGGGCGATCTGAAAATACTTGTCGAACCCGCTGGCCATCAGCAGTTGCTTGAACTGCTGGGGCGCCTGGGGCAAGGCGTAGAACTTGCCGGGGTGCTTTCTGCTGGGCACCAGATAGTCCCGCGCCCCCTCCGGGCTGGAGGCGGTGAGGATGGGGGTGGTGATCTCCAAAAAGCCCTGCTCCTGCATGGCCTGCCGCAAGGCGGCCACCACTTGGCTCCGCAAAACGATGTTGTCCTTTACCTCCGGGTTGCGGAGGTCCAGATAGCGGTACTTCAGCCGTGCGCTCTCGTCCGCCTCTCTGGAGCGGGAGACCTGGAAGGGCAGTTCGTTGTGGCGGCAGCGGCCCAGGACGGTCACCGTCTGGGGCAGGACCTCGATGTCCCCGGTGGGCAGCTTGGGGTTTTTGCTGTCCCGCTCCCGGACAGTCCCCGTGACCTGAACGGTGCTCTCCTTGTTCAGCGCCTTAAAGGCAGCCATCATCTCCTCGGTCTCGATGACCACTTGGGTGACGCCGTAAAAGTCCCGCAGTACGGCAAAGCCCAGGCTGGCGCCCACCTCGCGCAGATTCTCCAAAAATCCCGCCAGGGTCACGGTCTGCCCCACGTTCTGGGCCCGCAGTTCGCCGCAGGAGTGGGTGCGAAAGGCGGTCTTGGTGTTGTCCATTGGTATCATCTCCATTGTGTCGTGTTGTGCCCGCGCCTCAAACGCCGGCCTGCTGGCGCAGCAGCGCCCAGTAGCTCTCGTAACAGCCCCGCACATCCAGCTTGTCCAGCATGATCTGGTTCACCGTCACCGTGGCGCTCTCCGCCCAGGACTGGGCCAGGGAGTCCAGCACCGCCTGTTGGTAGGCGGCCTTCAGCGCCTCCAGCGCCACCGGGTCCAGCCGGAGGATGATGTGGTAGCCGTAGACGCTCTTCACCGGCTGGGCGGTGTACGCCCCCACGCCGAGCTGTTCCACGGCGTCCTCAAACTCCTCCACCATCTCGCCCTGGGTGAAGAGGTAGCCCTCCGCGGGCTGTCCGGCGTCGTCGTCATAGGTGCGGCGCAGTTCGTCAAACCGCTGGACCGAGGGGTCTTGGGCCAGCGTGTCCAGAATGCTCTGGGCCAGGGCCTGGGCGGTGGCGTCGTCATAGACCTCTCCGCCGTTGGGGTCCCAGGTCTGGAGCAGGATGTGCTTGGCGGCCAGATACCCAAGCCCCTCCGCGTAGGCCCTCAGCGTCTCCTGGGAGGGGTCGGGGTTGAGGGTGGCGGCCAGCTGGTCCGCCGAACAGCCAAAGGCCCGCGCCTGCTGTTGGAGCACCGTGTCCAGGATGACCCCTTTCTGGGTCTGGGTGAGGAAAAAGTCCTCCAGATCGCCCACGCCGTAGTCCGCCGTCCAGTCCAGTCGGCTGCCGGTGTTCACATAGAGGTCGTAGTCTGTCTCGAAAATATCGTTCACCATGGCGCCCACGAACTCCTCCATGGAGAGGCTCTGGCCGTTGACCATCATGGCCATGGCGTCGCCCAGCTCCCTCTGGGGGTCGGTCTCCGGCTGGGGCGGCGTTTCAAACGCTCCGAAGCGCTGGCGCAGGTCGGGCCGGATGATCCGGGCCACCATGGCGGCGCACTGGGCGCGGGTCAGGGTGCCGGAGGCGTTGAACGTCCCGTACTCGTCCAGCCCCGTCAGGATGCCCGCGTTATAAAAGCGCAGGACCTCGGCGTCGTCGCTGTCGGGCAGGGCGGAGATGGCGTTGATGGCGGGCAATTCCTGGGCGGGGATCACCGCCGAGAGATAGGCCACGAACTGGGCCCGTGTGGCCGTCTGGGTGGGCAGGGCCACGCTGACGCCGGCGGCGGTCAGATAGTCCACATAGTCCTCATACCACTCCCGGGTCTGCCCCTGGGCGGGGGTGGCGTGGGGGATGGCCTGGCCGGTGATGGCCTGGCGCATCCGCGCGGCGATGGTGGCCACTTCCGCCACGCGCATGGTGGCGTCCGGGGCAAAGGCGTCCGCCGAGACGCCCTGCATCAGCCCCGCCTCGTAGCAGGTCTTGACCGCCTCGGTGTACCAAATATCCGCCCCCACGTCGGCAAAGCCGCCGTAAGAGGCCACGGCGGGGAACCACTCCGCCGCCAGCGCCGGACAGGCCAACAGCCACAGGGCCAGCCAACCGGCCAGAATTTTCCTCACAGCGGGACCTCCTTCCCAAATGCCCGGCCGCCGCGGACGCGCCCGGTCAGGGCGCCGCCTTTTCCCGGATGGGCGCCGCGGCCCGGCGCTGGACCAGAGCGGCATTCACAAGCCCCGCGGCCTCCCCAGGGGAGACCAGGCGCTGCTCGCCGCTGGCCATGTCCTTCAGCGTCACCTTGCCCTGGGCGATCTCGTCCTCGCCCAGAATGGCGGCAAAGGGGACCCCCAGCCTGTCGGCGTAGGCCATCTTCTGCTTGAACTTTTTGCCCTCAAAGTAGAGCTGGGTCCGTACCCCCTCTTGCCGCAGGGCGGTGGCCAGCTCCACCGCCGGCCCCAGCTCCTCCGTCATGGGCAGCACCAGCACCTCCGCCGGCGCGCTGAGATAGTCGTCGTTGAGTAGTCCCTGCTCGTCCAGCACGTAGAAAAGCCGGGTGAGCCCGATGGAGATGCCGACGCCTGGCAGTTGTTTTTCTGTGTAATATTCCGCCAAGTTATCATATCTGCCGCCGGAGCAGGGAGAGCCGATCTCCGGGTAGTCCAGCAGTTGGGTCTCGTACACCGTGCCGGTGTAGTAGTCCAGCCCGCGGGCGATGGTCAGATCCACCTGGAAGCGCTCCTCCGGCACGCCGAAGGCCGTCAGGTAGCGGCACACCTGCCCCAGTTCCTCCAGCCCTTGGTCAAAGACCGGGTCCCGGCCCCTGTACTGCCCCAGGGCCTCCAGCACTTGGGCGTTGGAGCCGCCGATGGTCATAAAGGCCAGGATCTCCGCCGCCGCGTCCTGGCCCAAGCCCAGGTCGTCCCGCAGGGCCGCCCCCACCTTCTCCGGGCCGATCTTCTCCAGCTTGTCCACCAGCCGCATGATCTCGGCGGCCTTGGCCTCTTGGCCCAGCATGGCGTAAAAGCCGTTGAGCACCTTGCGGTTGTTCACCCGTATGACGAAGCGCGACAGCCCCAGGGCGGTAAAGGCGTGGTAGATGATGGCGGGCATCTCCGCGTCGTTGAGGATGTCCAGCCTGCCGTCGCCGATGACGTCGATGTCGGCCTGGTAAAACTCCCGGAACCGGCCCCGCTGTGCCCGCTCGCCGCGGTAGACCTTTCCGATCTGGCACCGGCGGAAGGGGAAGGCCAGTTCGTTTTGGTGCAGGGCCACATACTTGGCCAGGGGCACGGTCAGGTCGAAGCGCAGGGACAGGTCCGTGTCCCCTTTGGTAAAGCGGTAGATCTGCTTCTCCGTCTCGCCGCCGCCCTTGGCCAGCAACACCTCGCTGGCCTCCATCAAGGGCGTGTCCAGGGAGGAGAAGCCGTACCGGGCGTAGACCTGCCGGAGCTTTTCCACCATGGCGTCGAACAGCGCCTGTTTCTGGGGCAGCAGCTCCATAAAGCCCGACAGGGTCCTGGGTTTTTGGATGGACATGGGATACCAGCTTCCTTTCCTGAAAAAAGGCCCTCCCCTCTCTTGGAGGAGGGGAAGGCCGCCGGGCTTCAGATGACCAGTGGCCCGGCCTTGGGGTTGAGGGCCTGGCGCCAGTCCAGGTCGCCCCGGTCCAGACCCAGCACCAGCATCTCCGCGGTGGCCACGTTGGTGGCCGCGGGGACGTTATATTGGTCGCAGAGGTTCAGGATATATTGCATATCCGCGTCCGTATCCTCTACGGCGGGGTCGGCAAAGATCAACACCAGGTCGATCTCGTTATAGGGGATGCGGGCGCCGATCTGCTGGGCGCCGCCGCCGTTGCCGGGCAAAAACTGCTGCACCGTGAGCCCGGTGGCGTCGGAAATGACCTTGCCCGTGGCGCTGGTGGCGCAGAGGTCGTGCTTGGCCAGCACGAAGCTGTACGCGGTGCAGAACTGCACCATCAATTCTTTCTTGCGGTCATGGCTCATCAAAGCGATATTCATGGTTTACCACTCCTTAAAGTCATTCGCTCCGCCCTCTCCCGGACCGGGGATGGTACCCCCTCCGGCGGGGCGCCTCAACTCATCATCAGTGGGACGCGCTGGCCCAGCAGACGCTTGGCGATGTTCAGATAGGCAATGGCCGCGCCCTTGCCCGTGGTCAGGATCAGGGGCCTGCCCTGGGCGGCGGCCAGCGTGACCTGGGCGTCCTCCGGGATCACGCCCAGCAGGGGCAGCCCGGAGGTGTTCATGGCCTCGTCGATGCTGGTGTGGAGCTTGCGGATCAGCTTGGGCTGGACCCGGTTCATCACCAGATGCAGGGTCTCCAGCCTGGGGGAGAGGGCCACCACCGTCCGCTGAGCGTCCCGCAGGGCGGAGGGGTCGGTGTTGGACACCACCACCCCTCTGTCCGCCGCCGCCGTAGCCAGCCGGAATCCCTCTCCCAGCCCGGCGGGGCAGTCCATCAGGATAAAATCAAACTGTTCCTTGGCCAGCGCCACAAGCCGGCCCATGGCCTCCTCGGTGATGTAGCCCTCCAGGGTCATGGGGGCGGTCAACAGGTGCAGACCCGCGATGTCGGGATGGCCCGTGGCGGCCAGCTTCAGATCGCACCGGCCGGAGAGCACATCGGTGAAATCCATCACCGCCTTGTCCGTCAGCCCCAGGTTGATGTCCAGATTGCGAAGGCCCACGTCCATATCCACGCACAGCACCCGCTGTCCCAGCGCGGCCAGACAGGAGCCCACGCCGCCGGTAAAGGAGGTCTTGCCCGTGCCTCCCTTCCCGGACGTGACCGCGATACACACCGACATAGGCATCACTCCCTCGCCGCGCCCGATTTTCATCCATTCTCATTTTAACACAGATGTTTCCCGCAAGTCAACGCAAACCGTGGAAAAATCAGGGAAAATTCCCGCTGTTTTTCCTGATTTTCGCCCACCGCCGGGGAAATTCCTCCGGCGTTGGCCCCGCCTTGCGGATGGGCCACACCCGGTGGACCACCTGACAGCCGGGCACGGCGTAGTCCCAGGGCTCCTCCGGCTGACCGCCCAGCTGTTGGATGAGGGCCCTGGCCCCCTCCAGCTCCGCCTGGCTGTCCACCCCTTTCATGGCCAGAAAGCGCCCGCCCACGCGCACAAAGGGCAGGCATAGCTCCGCCAGCACCGGCAGCGGGGCCACGGCCCTGGCCCCGGCCAGGTCGAACCCCTGCCGAAGCTCCGGCGCCCGGCCCGCGTCCTCCCCTCTGGCGTGGAGCAATTTGACGTTGGAAAGCCCCAACATCTCGATAACTTCCCGTATAAACCGCAGCCGTTTTTCCAGCGGGTCAAGCAACGTCACGGCGCAGTCGGGCCGCAGGATGGCCACCACCAGCCCCGGAAACCCGGCGCCGGTGCCCACGTCGATGAACCGCTTGCCCGCCAGGTCGAAGCCGGCGCACAGGGCGGCGCAGTCCAGCATATGCAGGGTGGCCACATCCTCCGGCTGGGTGATGGCCGTCAGATTCATCACACGGTTCCGCTCCAACAGCAGCGCCCCGTAGCGGGCCAGGGCCGCGCCCTTGCCGGGATCCAGCCCCAACTGGGCCAGCCCCGCCTCGATGGCGGCCCTCAATGGCGGAAAAAGTCGCCGGTGGAGATGGCGTAGGCCATCGCCACGGTGATGGCGACGACGATCAGGGCCAAAACCAGCGCCACCACGCGGTCCCGCCTGGAGGCCCAGTGGATCTTCTCCCCGTACTCGTCGTAGACCCGCCGGCCCTGCTCGTCCCGCTCCTCCGGCGGCTGGAGGCTCTTGTTCTCCTCGTCCATGGGACCCTCGCGCGCCTTACCGCGTCTTCAGCAGGTCCCGGATCTCAGCCAGCAGTTTCTCCTCCGCGCTGGGCTCCGGCGGGGCAGGGGGCGCCTCCTCGCGCTTGCGGTGGAGCCGGTTCAGGGCCTTGACCATGCAGAAGATGGCAAAGGCCACGATGAGGAAGGACAGCACGGCGGAGAGCAGCATCCCGTAGTTCACGGCCACCTCTCCCGTCAGCTCTCCCGCCTCGTTCAGCGTCCCCGCCCGGAGGACCCACTTCCACGCGCTGAAATCCACGCCGCCGGTGAGCAGGGAGACCAGCGGCATGATGATGTCGTTCACCAGGGAGTCGGCGATGGCCTTGAACGCGCCGCCGATGATCACGCCGACGGCCATATCCACCACGTTGCCCCGTGCCACAAACTCCTTGAACTCGCCCCAAAAGCCCTTTTTCCCGTCCTTTGCCATGTGTTCCAGTCCTCCTTTGCAAAATTCCCGCGTCTCAAGGACGCGAAGTCGCTGGGGTATCTCTCTTTGTCCCCACAAAATCTCCGCCCTCCGCCGCCACCAGCGGGGGAGGGGAGACCCGCGGCGCGTCAAACAGCCGCCTTACGCCTTGGGGACCAGCACCTGGGTCCCGCCCATGTAGGGCCACAGGACCTCCGGGATCTTCACGCTGCCGTCGGCCTGCAGATTGTTCTCCAGCAGGGCGATGAGCATCCGGGGCGGGGCCACGCAGGTGTTGTTCAGGGTGTGGGCCAGCTGGATCTTGCCGTCCTCTCCCTTGAAGCGGATCTTCAGCCGCCTGGCCTGGGCGTCGCCCAGGTTGGAGCAGGAGCAGACCTCAAAATACTTCTTCTGCCGGGGCGACCAGGCCTCGATGTCGCAGGACTTCACCTTCAGATCGGCCAGGTCGCCGGAACAGCACTCCAACTGCCGCACGGGGATGTCCATGCTGCGGAACAGCTCCACGGAGTAGCGCCACATCTTCTCGTACCACGCCATGGAGTCCTCCGGCTTGCAGACCACAATCATCTCCTGCTTCTCGAACTGGTGGATGCGGTAGACGCCCCGCTCCTCGATGCCGTGGGAGCCCTTCTCCTTGCGGAAGCAGGGGGAGTAGGAGGTGAGGGTCTGGGGGAGTTTGGCCTCGGGGATGATCTGGTCGATGAACCGGCCGATCATGGAGTGCTCGCTGGTGCCAATCAGGTAAAGGTCCTCTCCCTCAATTTTATACATCATCCCCTCCATGTCGGTCTGGCTCATGACCCCCTCCACCACGTTGCCGTGGATCATAAAGGGCGGGATGCAGTAGGTAAAGCCCTTGCCGATCATAAAGTCCCGCCCGTAGGCCAGCACCGCCTCGTGGAGCCGGGCGATGTCGCCCAGCAGGTAGTAAAACCCGTTGCCGGAGACCCGTCCGGCGGCGTCCATGTCCACCCCCTCAAAGGACTCCATGATCTCGGTGTGGTAGGGGATGTCAAAGTCGGGCACCACCGGCTCGCCGAACCGCTCCACCTCCACGTTGGCGCTGTCGTCCGGGCCGATGGGCACGCTGGGGTCGATGATCTGGGGGATGACCAGCAGGATCTTGTGGATCTTCTCGGCCAGCTCCGTCTCCTTGGCCTCCAGCTGGGCCAGCCGGTCGGCGTTGGCCTTCACCTGGGCCTTGGCCGCCTCCGCCTCCGCCAGCTTGGAGGGGTCCTTCTTGGCCTGGCCCATGAGCATCCCCACCTGCTTGGAAAGCTGGTTCCGGGCGGCCCGCAGGTCGTTGGCCTCGCTCATGGCGGCCCGGTTCTCCGCGTCCAGGGCGATGACCTGGTCCACCAGGGGCAGTTTCTCGTCCTGAAACTTCTTCTTGATGTTCTCCTTCACCACGTCGGGGTTTTCGCGGATGAATTTCATGTCTAACATTGGGTGTTCCCTCTTTCAAAAGTTGTAGATTTCAGGGCGCGGGGCTCGCCTCCGGCTCCTGGGACGTCTCCGGCGCTTCCTGCGCCTGGGCCTGGGCCAAGGCCTCCCTGACCTGGCGCAGTTGCTCCTCTAACTGTAACTGCCTGTCCTGGGCGTCGGCCAGCTCTCCCCGGACCTGCTCCAATTCCAGCCGTAGGCTCTGGTTTTCATCCGCCAGCTGGTCAAAGGAGTGGATGGCGTTCACCGACTGGTTCAGCCCCTCCACCGACTCCGCCGTTCGCCGTTGCATGAAATAGGCCATCACCAACAGCAAAAAGGCCGCCGCCACCAGGACCGCCAGATAGGGCAGCGCCGTGGGCGTCTTTCCGGGCCTGGCGTGCTCGCTTTGATACTGGAGCTCCGCGTGGTCGGCCTTGTTGGGACGTGAGCTCAAGGCGCGTCCCCTCCCCTCAGCCGGAACAGCAGGGCGTCCAGGTCCTCCAGACCGTAGTATTCCATGGTCAGCAAGCCCTTCTTCTTTCCCGGCTGAAAGGCCACCTTCCGGCCAAAACTCTGGCTGAGCTGCCGGGCCAGGTCCTGGTAGTAGAGGGCGAACCTGTCCTCCTCCGGCTCTGCCTTCTCCTTGGCGGGCTTGGCCAGACGCTTGGCCAGGGCCTCCGTCTCCCGGACGGAGAGCCCCTCGGCCACCACCTTCTGGGCCAGCCTTTTCTGGCTCTCGCCGCTGGGGGCGGACAGAATGGCCCTGGCGTGCCCGGCGGAGAGCCGCCCCTCCTCCAGCAAGAACCGCACCGCGTCGGGCAGATTCAACAGCCGCAGGGCGTTGGCCACGGCGGGCCGGCTCTTGCCGATGCGCTGGGCCACCTCCTCTTGGGTCATGCCGTATTCATCCATCAGCACCTTGTAGCCGTTGGCCTCCTCCATGGGGTTCAGGTCCTCCCGTTGGAGGTTTTCGATCAGCCCCAGCTCCATGACCTTTTTGTCGTCGGCCTCGATGATGTTCACCGGCACCTCGTCGAGCCCCGCTTCCTTGGCGGCCCGCCAGCGGCGCTCTCCGGCGATGATCTGGTAATACCCCGAACCCAGCCGCCGCACCGTCAGGGGTTGGATGACCCCGTGCTCCCGGATGGAGTCGGCCAACTGGGCGATGGCCTCCTCGTCAAACCGCTTCCTGGGCTGATTCAGTCCGGGCTGTACCTGGGAGATGGGCAGGGTGGACAGGGACCCGGCCTGCTCCTCGGTGTAGGCCTTGTCTCCCAGCAGGGCGCCCAGCCCCTTGCCCAGCCCCTTTTCTCTGCTTGCCATACGCTCGCGCACCTTTCCTTTCTCACCGGGACGTTTCACGTGAAACAACTTCCTCCGCCAGAGCTTTGTAGGCGTTGCTGCCCCGGCTCCAGGGGTCGTAGCTGATGACGGGCTTGCCGTGGCTGGGGGCCTCGGACAGCCGGACGTTGCGCGGGATCACGCTGGCGTACACCTTGCCGGGGAAGAACCGCTTGACCTCCTCGGCCACCTGCATGGACAGATGGGTCCGGCCGTCGTACATGGTGAGGACGACCCCCATCAGCGACAGCTTTGGATTCAGCGACCGCTTCACGATGCGCACCGTGGTCAGCAGATCGCTCAGCCCCTCCAGCGCGTAATACTCGCACTGCACCGGCACCAAAATGGCCTCCGCCGCGCACAGGGCGTTCAGGGTCAGCAGCTCCAGGGACGGCGGGCAGTCGATGAACACATAGTCATACCCGTCCGCCACCTGCCCCAAGGCGTTGGCCAACAGCCGCTCCCGGTCCTCCATGGCGATCAGCTCCACCGTGGCCCCGGCCAGGGACTTGTTGGCGCCGATCACGTCGCACCACTGGGTGTGGACAACGGCCTTCTCCACCGGCGCGCCGCTGACCAGCACCTCGTAGATGGAGGGGGAGAGGGTGGTCTTGTCCACGCCGAAGCCGGAGGTGGCGTTGCCCTGGGGATCAAAATCGCACACCAGCACCCGCTTGCCCAGCGCCTGCAAGGCCGCGGCCAGGTTGACGCAGGTGGTGGTCTTGCCCACGCCGCCCTTCTGGTTGACGATCGCAACGGTCTTTGCCATTCTGGATACCTGCCTTTATCTTGAATTACAGACGACTACTTTCATTATATAAGGTGGCGGAGCGGATTTCAACTGTTTTCGCAAAAAAGGCAAAACAAAAGCAGGGCCGCCCGCCTGGGGCCGCGCCCTGCTTTTTTGTTTCACGTGGAACATTTGGGCAGGGTGATGACCACGCGGATCTCCCGCTCGTCCTCCTCCTGTTGGCACTTGGCGTCGATCCCCGCCAGCCGCACCAGCTTCAGGTGCTTGGCGATGGAGTTGAGGAAGATGCCCACGTCTTTCAGAACAAACTTCGCCCGCGGCGGCGCGGGCCGCTGGGTCAGGAGCCCCTCCACATACTGCTCCGTGGCCCGGACGGTCAAGTCCTTGTCCACGATGTGCCGGGCCGCCGCCAGCTGCCGCGCCTCGTCGGGCAGCCGCAGAAGCGCCCTGGCGTGGCGCTCGGTGTACCCCTTGGCCCGCAGCAGGCTCAGCGCCTCCGGGTCGAGCCGCAAAAGCCGCAGTTTGTTGGCGATGGCGCCCTGGCTCTTGCCCAGCCGCCGGGCCACCGCCTCTTGGGTCATGTGGTAGGTGGCTGTCAGCTGGCTCAGGGCCAGCGCCTCCTCCAAAAAATCCAGGTCCCGCCTCTGGAGGTTTTCCACCAGCGCCAACAGCGCGCTCTCTTCCTGGTCGGTCTGGACCGCCAGGCAGGGCACCGTGGCCAGCCCCGCCAGCTTCGCGGCCCGCAGCCGCCGCTCGCCGGACACCAGCTCCCAGCCCTCCGGCCCTCGCCGCACCGTCAGGGGCTGGAGCACGCCGTGGACGGCGATGGAGTCGGCCAGCTCCGCCAGAGCCGCGGCGTCAAAATTGGTCCGCGGCTGGCCCGGATTGGGGGCGATGGCCTCCACCGGCAGCTCCATGACCCGCCGCGAAGCCCGGCCGCTCTGAAAAAGCGCCATAAAAAGACCTTCTTCCGTGTAGGATGGTGTATTCTACCATTTCCCAACGGAAGAAGGCGCTCAAACCCTGTCGAGAGGGAGAAATTATTCCGGTTTTTGTTCCCGGATGAGGATAAACGGGGTCAGCTGGGTGCCCTGTCCGGCGGGGTTGTCCCGGATGAGGTCCAGCAGGTCCTGGTCGGCCCAGTCCGCCAGGGCCTTGCCCTTGCCCAGCAGATCCACCCGCAGGTCGTTGGCGTCCACGATCATCATCACCACGCCGAACTTCTCGTAGATCTCGTCGCACACGCCCGCGGGGTCCTCCGGCACCCGCACGCCCATGTGGGCGTAGGCGGGGATGTCCTCGCCGTAAAAGCCGTCCAGCCCCGTGACCTCCACGCCCAGCATATCGTAAAACACGCCCTTCTTGCGGAACACCTTGCCCACGGCGGCGCAGATGGCGGCCCAGATGACCTTGGGCAGACCGCACAGGTTGATGGCGAACTGCATCTTCACCGGCAGCCCCATGCCCGGCCCGGCCTTGGTCTGGTGGACGCACCGGGAGAGCACCTTGGCCCAGAAGCCGGGCTTGCACTCCTCCTCGGTGACGATCCGCCGCTGGCACAGGGCGATGACCTTCTCGCTGGAGGAGACGATGTCGCCCTCTTGGTAGACGGGCACGATGTATTTTTCCACCAGGTCCAGATAGCTCTCGCCCACCTCCACGAAGTGTGTGGCGATGGCGTGGCGGGCGTAGGTCTTGCCGCCGGCTTCAATGGTGACGCTCTTGCCCTTGTTGGCGTAAAACTCCACGGCGTTTCTCTCCTTTGTAAAAGCCTTGCTCTCATTATACGCCATTTTGCCCATTTGTCCAGAGGAAAAACCCCATAAATTGCGCCGAATGGGACTTGCGTTTCAGCGGTATAGAACGTATAATAGACATACTGGATCGTAGAAGGAGGATGCCGCCATGGGACCCATGTCCGCCGTCGTGTTTCTGCCCCGCCAAGACTCCGGGCCCTCCGTCATGCTGGGCTCCATCCTCTTTGACCCGGCGGCCCTCTGGCTGTGCGAGAGCCTGAAGCGCGCCGGCGTGGAGCGCTTCCTGGTGGTGTGTCACCACAAGGACCGGGAGCGGGTCGCCGCCTGCTTTCCGGAGGACGCCCTTTTGCTCACCGAAGGCGCCGGGCTGGAAGAGGCGCTCCGGACCTTTCTGGACGGGGCGGGGCGGACCGTGGCGGTCACCCGCCCTGTGTTCCTCACCGACCTGGGCGTGACCCGGCTGGCCCAGGGCGTCACCCAGCCCCAGGCGGGGGAGACCCAGGAGCCCAGCGGCCTCTGCGAGCTGTCCCCCTCCGCCGCGGAGGCGCTCCGGGCCGGAGAGGATCTCTCCGCCGCCCTCCAGAGCCACGCCGCCCCCTACCGCGGCCCCGTGGCCGTGGCCGTGGACGCGCCCGGCCTGGTCCAGAACCTGCCCGCCCTGGCCCAAAGCCAGGGCGTCGGACGGCTGATGGCCGGCGGCGTCCGCTTCATCGACTGCCGCGGCGTCTACGTGGGCCCGCGGGTCACGGTGGAGCCGGGCACGCTGATCCTGCCCAACGTGATCCTCCAGGGCGATACCCATGTGGGGAAGAATTGCCGTCTGGGGCCCAACGCGCTGCTCCAGGACGTGACGGTGGGGGAGGGCTCCGCCGTCAACGCCTCCCAGTGCTTCTCCTGCGCCATCGGCTCCTTCACCACCGTGGGCCCCTTTGCCTACCTCCGTCCGGGCACCGCCGTGGGGGACCATGTGCGGGTGGGGGACTTCGTGGAGCTGAAAAACGCCGCCATCGGCCACGAGACCAAGATCTCCCATCTGGCCTACCTGGGCGACTGCGACGTGGGGGAGGCCAGCGACATCGGCTGTGGCACGGTGACGGTGAACTTCGACGGGGCCCGGAAATTCCGCACCCGCATCGGCTCGGAGGCGTTCATCGGCTGCAACACCAACCTGGTGGCCCCGGTGAGCGTGGGGGACGGGGCGTATGTGGCCGCCGGCAGCACCATCACCCGGGACGTCCCCAGCGGCAGTCTGGCCATCGCCCGCAGCCAGCAGACCGTCAAGCACAACTGGGCCAAAAAGCGCCGGGCCCGGCAGGAAAAGGACAGGGAAAAGAAGTAACGCCGCGCCCGCGGCGAACAGGATCGGGAAACTATATGAGGGGGATGGAATGATGATCGCGCACGGAAAGGACATCAAAATTTTCTCCGGCAACTCCAACAAGCCCTTGGCGGAGGCCATCTGCAGAAAGCTGGGGACCAACCTGGGCAACGCGGAGGTGGGCCGCTTTTCCGACGGGGAGAGCTTCGCCTCCATCTACGAGACCGTCCGTGGCTCGGACGTGTTTCTGGTCCAGTCCACCTCCGGCCCGGTGAACGACCATCTGATGGAACTGCTCATTATGATCGACGCCATGAAGCGGGCCTCCGCCGGCCGGATCACCGCCGTCATCCCCTACTTTGGCTACGCCCGCCAGGACCGCAAGGCCAAGCCCCGCGACCCCATCTCCGCCAAGCTGGTGGCCAATATGCTCACCACCGCCGGCGCCGACCGGGTGCTCACCATGGACCTCCACGCCGCGCAGATCCAGGGCTTTTTCGACATCCCCGTGGACAACCTGCTGGGCAACCCCATCTTTGTGGAATACTACATGGAGAAGTTCGGCATCGACCACGACGACCTCACCGTGGTCTCCCCGGACGTGGGCTCCGTCTCCCGCGCCCGCGCCTTTGCCCAGAAGCTGGGCATGGGCTTGGCCATCGTGGACAAGCGCCGCCCCAAGGCCAACTCCTGCGAGGTGATGAACATCATCGGCGACGTGCGGGGCCAGCGGGTCATCCTCTTTGACGACATGGTGGACACCGCCGGTTCCCTGTGCAACGCGGCCCAGGCCCTTGTGGACATGGGCGGCGCCACCGAGGTCTACGCCTGCGCGTCCCACGGCGTGCTCTCCGGCCCGGCGGTGGAGCGCATCGAAAAAAGCGCCATCAAGGAGCTCATGTTCCTGGACACCGTACCGGCCAGCGACGCCGCCGTCCACTGCGACAAGATCAAATACCTCACCGTGGCCGGGATGCTGGCCGAGGCCATCGACCGCATCTACCAGGAGGTCTCGGTCTCCAAGCTGTTCATCTGACCGCCGGACTTCCGCCGCCAGTTCGCCCCTGACCGGGCCGCCGCCTGACCTGGCGCGGCGGCCCTGAAAAACCGGATACCCTGACCACCCCACACCCCCTCCTCCGGGGATGTGGGGCGTTGATGCTTATGGGAGGAGAAGGACCCCGGACCCCAGGCGGCCCAGGGCCCGCGGAAGGGAGGCCCCTATGTTTTTTCAGAGATCCACCGGCGTGGAGTGGCTGTTGGTGTTCCTGGGCAACCCCGGCGAGCAGTATGAGCACACCCGCCACAACGTGGCCTGGGACGTGGCCGACGCCTTGGCCGAGGACCTGCGGATCCCCATCCAGCGCCTCAAGTTCCGGGCCCTGACCCACGTCTGCGCCGTGGGCGGCAAGCGGGCCATGCTGATGAAGCCCGTGACCTACATGAACCTCTCCGGCGAGGCCGTCGGCGAGGCCGCCCGCTTCTATAAACTGCCGCCGGAGCGGGTCCTGGTGGTGTGCGACGACGTGGCCCTGCCGCCGGGCAAACTCCGCCTCCGGGCCCAGGGCTCCGCCGGCGGGCACAACGGCCTCAAGAGCGTCGCCCAGCACCTGGGCAGCGAGAATTATCCCCGCCTGCGCCTGGGCGTCGGGGCAAAGCCCCGCCCGGACTACGACCTGGCGGACTGGGTCCTGGCCCGTCCCCAGGGCGAGGACGCCCAGGCCATCGCCGCCGCCGTGGCCCGCGCCGCCCGCGCCATCCCAACTATTTTGGAGCAGGGCGTGGCCCGCGCCCAGGAGCAAATCAACCGTAGCTAATGGCTAATAGCCATTCGCTTTTCCTCATTTGCCCGCCGAAGGAGGTGACGTCCCGTGAAAAAGTTGGTGGAACTTCTCTACGGCCTGCCGGAGTTTGAAAAACTGCTGGCGGCGGTGGACAACGGCCGGTGTCCGGTGGCCCTCAGCGGCCTTGCCCCGGTACACCGGGCCCACTTCGCCGCGGCGGTCCGGGTCCGGACGGGCCGGAGCGTGGCGGTGGTCTGCGCCGATGACGAGGAGGCCCAGCGCATGGAGCGGGACCTGGCCGCCCTCACCGGCGAGGGCGTGGTCCGGCTGGAGGCCCGCCCGTTCAACTTTCTTGACGGCGCGGTCTCCTCCCGCGACTGGGAGCACAGGCGCCTGGCCGCCTTCCACAAACTGCGCCGGGGCCAGGCCGGGATCGTGGTGGCCTCGGTGGAGGGGCTCTTACAGCGGACCATCCCGCCCCGCCTCTTCGACCAGGCTGCCTTTGCCCTGGACCCGGCCCGGCCCATGACCCTGGAGCAGACGGTGGACGCCCTGGTCCGCTGTGGATACAGCCGCTGTGACCAGGTGGAGGGGGTGGGCCAGTTTGCCCAGCGGGGCGGGATCCTGGACTTCTTCTCCGCCGCCTACGACCTGCCCGTCCGGGTGGAGTTCTGGGACACGGACATCGACTCCATGGGCCTTTTCGACCCCTTGAGCCAGCGGCGGGTCCAGCGGTTGGAGCGGGCGGAGGCCCTGCCCGCGGCGGAGGTCCTGCCTGCGCTGGGCCAGGACCCGGAGGCCCTGGGCGGGGACCGGGACCTGCCCCGCGTCTACGCGGAGCTGGCCACCGCCGTGGACTATTTCCCCGCCGACGCCGTGGTCTTTTGCTCGGAGAGCAGCCGCCTGGCCGAGCGGTGCAAGCGCTACCTGTCCCGGCTGGAGGAGGACGTAAAGCTGTTGGCCCAGCGGGGCCTGATCCCCGACCCCAATGGCCGCTACGCCTGCGGCGAAAAGGAACTGCGGGACTACCTGGACAACTGGCCCGCGGTCTATCTGGACGCTTTCACCGTCTCCCGTTACCCCGTCCGGCCCCGGACCCTGCTGAGTGTCATGGCCAAACAGCTGCCCTCCTTCGGCACCAGTCTGGAGACCGCCAGCGAGGACCTGGCCCACTACCAGCGGGAGGGCTACGCCGTCACCGTGCTGGTGGCAAACGAGGACCGGGCCCTGAGTTTGCAGGCGATGCTGCGGGAGGAGAAGGTCCGCTCCGGGGTGGACTTCGCCCTCCACGACCTGCCCGGACCCGGCCACAGCGTGCTGGCGGTGGGCGGGCTGTCCGCCGGGTTTGAATACCCGGCCCTCAAGTGCGCCGTCTTTACCCAGAACTGGGCCAACCCCGCGAAAAAGCGCCGCCAGATCCGGGACCGCTCCAACCGGCAGAAGTTGGCCTCCTACAACGACCTCTCGCCTGGGGACCTGGTGGTTCACAGTCAGTACGGCATCGGCCGCTTCACCCGGCTGACCACCATCCAGGTGGACGGGGTGGACAAGGAGTTCATGCAGATCGCCTACGCCGGCTCCGACGTGCTCTATGTGCCCATCACCCAGCTGGACATGGTGAGCAAATACATCGGCGGCGGGGAGAACGACAAAGAGCGAAAGCTCTCCCGGCTGGGCGGCGGGGACTGGGACCGGGCCTGCGGCAAGGCCCGGGCCGCGGTGCGGGACCTGGCCAAAGGGCTGGTCCAGCTCTACGCCCAGCGCCAGCGCTTGCCCGGCTACGCCTTTTCGCCCGACAGCCCATGGCAGAGGGAGTTTGAAGAGCAGTTCGAGTACGCCGAGACGGAGGACCAGTTGCGCTGTGTGACCGAGATCAAGCGGGACATGGAACAGCCCCGGCCCATGGACCGCCTCCTCTGCGGCGACGTGGGCTACGGTAAGACGGAGGTGGCCTTCCGGGCCATTATGAAGTGCATTCTGGACGGCAAACAGGCCGCCATTTTGGTGCCCACCACCGTCCTGGCCCGCCAGCACTTCCTCTCGGCCAAGGGCCGCTTTGCCCGCTACCCCGTGACGGTGGAGAGTCTGACCCGGTTCAACACCCCCAGCCAGGCGCGGAACATCATGCAAAACCTCAAGGACGGCCGGATCGACCTGCTGGTGGGCACCCACCGGCTGCTGCAAAAGGACATCCAGTTCAAGGACCTGGGACTGCTGGTGGTGGACGAGGAACAGCGCTTCGGCGTGGCCCACAAGGAGCGGCTCAAGGAGCTGAGCCGCCAGGTGGATGTGCTCACCCTCTCCGCCACCCCCATTCCCCGCACGCTGAACATGGCCCTCAGCGGCATCCGGGATATGTCCACCCTGGAGGAACCCCCAGCGGGCCGCCAGCCGGTGCAGACCTATGTGCTGGAGCACGACTGGTCCGTCATCGCCGGGGCCATCCGCCGCGAGGTGGAGCGGGGCGGGCAGGTCTACTACCTCCACAACCGCATCGAGACCATCTCCCGCTGTGCCCAGCGGCTCCAAGACCTGCTGGGGGACGGCGTCACCGTGGCCGTCGCCCACGGCAGGATGACCCAAGAGGAGATCAACGCCACCATGACCGATATGTCCCAGGGAAATATCGACGTGCTGGTGTGTACCACCATCATCGAGACGGGCATCGACATCCCCAACGTCAACACCCTTATCATCGAAAACGCCGACGCCATGGGCCTGGCCCAGCTCCATCAGATCCGGGGACGGGTGGGGCGCTCGTCCCGCCGGGCGGTGGCCTACCTCACCTATAAGCCGGGTAAAGTCCTCTCCGACGTGGCCGCCAAGCGCCTGTCCGCCATCCGGGAGTTCGCCGAGTTCGGCTCCGGTTTCAAGATCGCCATGCGGGATCTGGAGATCCGGGGCGCGGGCAACCTGCTGGGCCCGGAACAGAGCGGCTTCATGCTCAGCGTGGGCTATGATATGTACCTCCAACTGCTGGAGGAGGCGGTGCTGGAGGAGCGGGGCGAGCCGCTGAAAAAGCCCGCCGAGTGCGCCGCCGACCTGACCATCTCCGCCGCCATCCCCGACCGCTACGTGCCCCAGCCGGAACAGCGCATGGACCTCTACCGCCGCATCGCCGCCATCCGCAGCGAGGCCGAGGCCGACGACATCACCGACGAGCTCATCGACCGCTACGGCGACCCGCCCCGTCCGGTGAACGCCCTCATCGCCGTGGCCCTCATGCGGGCCACAGCCGCCCAAAACGGCATCAGCGAGATCACCCAGAAGGGGACCACCCTGAGCTTTTTGCTCTCCGAGTTCGACCCGCGGCGGGTCAGCGTCCTCTGCGGCCAGGAGAAGTACAAGACCCGCGTGGTGCTCTCCGCCGGGGAAAAACCCTGCCTGACCCTGCGGCTGAAGAAGGGGGAGGACGCCCTGCGGTGGGGCACGAAGCTGGTGGAGGACTACGCCAAGACCGCGGCGGAGCCGGCCTAGGTCCGCCCACCGCCGAAAAGGAGGCCCGCCATGGATAGAAAGAGGACCCTGGCTCTGGCCCTGACCCTGGCCCTGTTGTGCGCCTGCGCGCCGGAGCCGTCTCTGCCGGAGCCCACCGCCCCGCCGGAGCGCCTGACCTGGCTCCACGGCTTTTACGCCGGTTCCTCCTACGGCCAGATCGACCTGGCCGACAGCATGGACGCGGTGAGCCTGGGCTGGGGGCGGATGTATGTAGACGACGCCGGCGCGCCCTATGTGAACACCACCAGCGCCCAGGGCAACACCTGGGTGGTGCCCCGGAGCCCCCACCTGGCCACCGACCACTTCCAGCGCCAGGGCGTGCCCTACAACCTCTGCGTCTACGCCGCCGGCGGCCAGACCTACGGCCAGGGCACTCTGGCGGACTATCTGCTGGCCCCGGCGGTCCAGGACGCCGCCGCCGGCGCCTTGGTGGAGGCCGCCGAGGCGTACAGCGGCCTGACCCTGGACGTTGAGGGCCTGGGCTCTGCGGCCCTGGCCGGGCCCTACGCCGACTTTGTGGCCCTGGTGCGGAAAAAGCTGGCCCCGGACAAGCTCCTCTATGTGGCCGTCCAGCCCCGCGCCTGGTTCCGGGGCTACGACTACCGGGCCCTGGGCCGGGTCTGCGACAAGGTCATCCTCATGGCCCACGACTACCAGTGGCAGCGGGCGCCGGAGGAGAACCTGGGCTCCGCGCTCACCGATACCCCTCCGGCTCCCATCGCCGCGGTGGAGCAGGCTCTCAAGGACGTCACCGACCCGGCCACGGGCGTGGAGGATCTGTCCAAGGTGGCGCTGGCCGTGTCCTTCTCCTCGGCGGGGGTGGAGGTGGATGAGGAGGGCCTGCTGCTGGACACCCGGATATACAGCCCCGGGCCGGAGACCCTGGCGGCGCGGCTGGCCCAGCCCGACGCCCAGCCCGGCTGGAGCGAGGAATACGCCTCGCCCTATGTCTATTACCACGACGAGGAGGGCCGCCGCTACCGGGTCTGGTACGAGGACGCCCGCTCCGTGGAGGCCAAGATCCGCCTGGCCTACCGGTACGGCGTCACCGGTCTCAGCCTCTGGCGGCTGGGGACCGTGCCCAACTTCGAGACCTACGACGTGTGGTCCGCCGTGACCGCCCAGCGGCACGGCCCCGGCCCGGACACAGAAAGTTTACAGCCCGACGCGTTGCGATAGCGCGGAAAAAGGTGTATAATGTCCCCAACAACAGACGATTTGCCCCAACAACAAACGATTGATAGGAGGATGGAGCCATGACCGACGAGACCTTCCAGCCCCGCGTCCCCGACCAGGACCCGCCCGCGCCGGCGCCCGACCAGCCCGGCGCCGCCCCGGAGCCCACCACCGAGCCGGGACCCGCTTCGGCGTCCGCCGCTGAGCCGGAACCTGCTTCGGCGTCCGCCGCCGAGCCTGAAGTTGCCCCTGCGTCTGCCGCCGAGCCTGAAGCCGCCGTTGAACCTGAATCTGCCCCTGCGTCCGCCGCTGAGCCTGGAGCCGCCGCTGAGCCTGAAGCTGCCGTTGAACCTATCACCACCGAGCCTGAAGTTGCCGTTGAGACCGTTGACCGCGGCCCGGCCTACGGCCATTCCCAGTGGAAGGGCCGCCTGGTGGCGGTGGTGGTGATGGTGGCGGTGGCGGCGTTGGCCCTGCTGGCGTGTACCTTCCTGGGCGGCCACCGGGCCGCCTCTCCCGCCGACGAGGTGCTGAGCTATGTGGGCGACTGTCTGCCGGACAACGCCACCGACGTGGCCCTGGAGACGGTGGGACTGCCCGGCGACACGGTGCTCCTCACCGCCAACGGCGTGGACATCACCGCCGAGGAATACCTCTACTGGCTGGGCGCCATCACCTCTTACCAGGAGATGCTCAGCTTCTATACCGGCTCGACCATGGACTTGACCCAGGAGGCCCAGCCCGGCGTCACCTGGGACCAGCAGTTGAAGCTGGCGGCCCGGGACAACGCCGTGCTGTTGGCCCTGGTGCCCGACCTGGCCCATGAGTTTGGCGTGGAGCTCACGCCGGAGGACTACCAGAGCGTGGCCGACCGCCACACCGCCAACATCGACGACGCCGGCGGAGCGGACAAGTACGCCTACCAGCTCCAGGGCATGGGGGTCTCCGACGCCACCGCCCTGCGCCTGGACGCCACCACCGCCCTCTATAACAAGGTCCAGGACGTCTGGCTGGACCAGCTGGCCCAGGGCCTCACCGACCAGGACGTGGCCGACTACGCGGAGGAGGCCGACATCCTCCGGGCCAAGCACATCCTGCTGTCCACCGTGGACCAGACCACGGGGGAGCCCCTGGACGACGAGACCGTGGCCCAGAAGCGGGCCCAGGCGGAGGAACTGCTGGCCCAGTTGCGCGCCGACCCCAGCCAGTTTGACGCGCTGATGAACGCCAACTCCGAGGACAGCGGCCTGGCCGCCAACCCCGATGGCTACACCTTCACCGCCGGGGAGATGGTGGAGCCCTTTGAGGCCGCCACCCGCGCCCTGGAATACGGCCAGATCTCCGACGTGGTGGAGAGCGATTACGGCTACCACATCATCCTCCGCCTGGATCCGGACAGCGAGGAGTTGCGCCAAGAGGTGGCCTACCAGAAGTTCACCGACGCGGTGCAGGAGCGGGTGGACCAGACCCCCGTGGAGGAGAGCGACGCCTACGCCTCCTTCACCACCGCCGACTACTACCAAAACCTGCTGAACTTCCAGTCCACCCTGACCTACCCGGAGACGCCCCCGGCTGACCAGGAGACGGCCCCGGCTGACCAGGAGACGGCCCCGGCCGACCCGGAGGTGGTGGACCAGAGCCAGGCCCAGCTGGAGCCCGCGCCCTGAGGGGGTCGCGCCGCGCAAAAAAGGAGCGGCCTTAAAACAGCCGCTCCAGCAGAAATTTGAGCCCGATGCCCACCAGCACCAGCCCGCCCGCGACCTGGGCCCAGCGGTTCCACCGCTGTCCCAGCTTTCGACCCACCGCCGCCCCCAAGAAGGACAGGGCGAAGGCGGTGACGCCGATGACGGCGCAGGAGAGGACCAGGGGCAGCTCCATCATCGCCGCCCCCACCCCCACGGCCAGGGCGTCGATGCTGGTGGCGACGGCCAGCAGACAGACCTTTTTGCGGCTCAGGACGGACAGGTCCTCCTCCTGCTGGTCCGGGGACGCCCCGTCCCACACCATCCGTCCGCCGATGAAGGCCAGCAGGGCGAAGGCGATGTACGGGGCCACGGCCTCCACATAGGACGCCATGGCCTGTCCCAGCGCGAAGCCCACCAGGGGCATGGCGAACTGAAAGGCCCCGAACCAGCACCCCAGCCGGAGCCCCAGCCGGAGGGCCGGGCCCTTGCAGGCCAGCCCCGCCGAGATGGACACCGCCATGGCGTCCATGGCCAGGCTGAGGGCGATGAGCAGAACTTGAACCAGTGTTTGCGGCACAGACCGTCGCCGTCCTTTTCTCTGAGAGTTGGGCCATTATAGCACATCTCACTCTATGACGCAAGGGGACAGGCTATGCCAAGGAGGGCTCTATGGACCGGGAAGGGTATATGCGCCAGGCCCTGGACCTGGCGGCGCGGTGTTTGGAGACAGGGGACGTGCCCGTGGGCTGTGTGGTGGTCAGTCCCTCCGGCCAGGTGATCGGCCGGGGCCGCAACCGCCGCCAGGAGCGCCAGGACGCCGCCGCCCACGCGGAGATGGAGGCCATCCAGGAGGCGTGCCGGACCCTGGGGAGCTGGCGGCTCACCGGCTGCGCCCTCTATGTGACCCTGGAGCCCTGCCCCATGTGCGCCGGGGCCATCCTCAACGCCCGTGTCCAGGACGTGTGGTACGGGGCGCGGGAGGAAAAGACGGGCTGCTGTGGCTCGGTGGTCAACCTCTTCGCCGAGGGCTTCCCCTACAAGGCCGCCGTCCGGGGCGGTCTGCTGGCCCAGGAGAGCCAAGCCCTGCTCCGGCGGTTTTTTGAGGCCCGCCGGGAGATTTGATTTAATTTAATACATTCGTAACAACTGCGGACGAATTTTTGTAACAACCCTCTGGTACTCTATTCTTCGCAAGAGACGATCTTCTTTTCATTCTATCCTCCGATCCTAGCGAAAGGGCAGCCGCCAGGCTGCCTTTTTGCTGGGCTTTTTTGCCGTTTTGGGCGCATAAAGCCCGCCGCCGGCGGCAAACTAGCCAGGAGGTGAGTACATTGCCAATTTTCGGCCGCCGCCGGGTCCCCGGCCAGCCCCACCCCCGCTCCCAGCCCATCTTCTCCGGCCCGCTCACCGGGGACAACATCCGGCGGGCCTTTGACCGCTGTGTGGACTTCACCAGCCGCACGCTCTCCCTCGCCGGAGACCCCCAGAAGGAGGTCCTGCTCTTCGCCGTGGAGGGCATGGTCCGCACCGAGCGGGTGAACGACTACGTTCTGCG
This sequence comes from uncultured Oscillospiraceae bacterium, assembly GCA_947599925.1. Classification (GTDB taxonomy): domain Bacteria; phylum Bacillota; class Clostridia; order Oscillospirales; family Oscillospiraceae; genus MGBC124762. Next base: position 48,816 of record CANQFT010000013.1, read on the forward strand.
CCCGCTGGCCCAGGACCCGGCCCTGGCCGCCCTGCCGCTGGAGGGGTGCTTCCGCCGCCTGGCCTCCGGCGGGCTCTACAACCTGTCGGTCTCCCCGGTGGAGGAGCTGGACCAGGCGGTTTTCGCCCTGCTGGACGGGGCGGTGGTGCTGTTCTTTCCCGCCCTGGGCCGGGCCCTGCGCTGTGCCGTGGCCACCGAGGAAAAGCGCTCCATCTCCGACCCGGAGGACGAGCCCGCGGTCAAGGCCGCCAAGGACTCCTTTGTGGAGAGCGTCCGCACCAACACCTCTCTGGTCCGCCGCCGGCTGCGCAGCGTGGCCCTGCGGGTAGAGGAGGAGATCGTGGGCCGCCAGAGCCGCACCCCTGTGGACGTGCTGTATCTGGACGGCGTCGCCGACCCGGAGACGGTGGCCCAGGTCCGCCTCCGGCTCCGGAACATCGACGTGGACGGCGCGCTGGACGCGGGCCACATCGAGCAATACCTGTGCGACACCCTCTGGACCCCCTTTCCCCAGTTTTTGGCCACCCAGCGGCCCGACCGCCTGTGCGCCAACCTGCTGTCGGGCCGCGTGGCGGTGCTGGTGGACGGTCTGGCGGTGGGCTTTCTTCTGCCGGGCACGGTGGGGCTCTTTCTGGCCGCCCAGCAGGACCGCGCCGACAACTGGATGGTCTCCGCCTGCCTCACCGCACTGCGGTACGCCGCGCTGTTGACCACGCTGTTTCTCCCCGCCCTCTATGTGGCGGCGGTGCTCTTTCACCCGGAGATGATCCCTCTGCCCCTGGCCCGGAGCATCATCGCCGCCAAGGCCGACGTGCCCTTTGGCACGCTGTTCGAGGCCCTCATGCTCCTGCTGGCCTTCGAGGTCATCCAAGAGGCGGGACTGCGGCTGCCGGGCAACCTGGGCCAGACCGTGTCCATCCTGGGCGGACTGGTGGTGGGCTCGGCGGCGGTGGAGGCCAAGATCATCTCCCCGGCGGTGCTCATCGTGGTGGCGCTGGCCGGCATCGCGGGCTACACCATCCCGTCCCAGGACTTCGCCGGCGGCGTCCGACTGTGGCGGCTTCTGCTGACCCTGGCGGGCGGGGCCTTCGGCCTGCTGGGCGTGGCGCTGGCGGCGGTGGTCCTGGTGGGGCACCTGGCGGGGCTGGAGTGCTTCGGCGTGGCCTACCTGACGCCCTTTGCCGCCAACGGCGGCCAACAGGTGGAGGGCCACGCCCTCTTCCGGGTCCCCATCCCCCATGTGAAATTGCGCCCGGCGGCGCTGAAGAGCCGCAACCGGAGGAACCAGCGATGAAGAAACGGTCTGTCATCGGCCTGTGGGGGCTGGCGCTCATGGGTCTCCTCTCCGGCTGCGGCGGACGGGAGCTGGCAAACGTGACCCTGGTCCAGACCGTGGCGGTGGACGGGCCGGGGCCGGTGACGCTGACCGCCGCTGGGGACGGAGAGCTCTACCGCCTCGCGGCGGAGGACGCGGCGGCGGGGCAGGAGGGGCTGGCGGCCCTGGGCGTCCGGCGGCTGGAGACCACCCACATCCAGCAGTTGGTCCTGGGCCCGGACGTAGATGTGGCGGAGTGCTTGTGGCAGGAGGCCACCCACCGGGAGAGCGGCTACGGCGCCACGGTGTGGCTACGCCGCGGCGGTCCGGCGGGCGATTTGCTGGAGACGGCGCCGGACCTGCCCCAGCGGTTGGTCTCGCTGGAGGAAAACGGGGGCGTGGACGCCCCTACGGTGCTGGAGGCCCTCAGCGACCTGACCTGCCGGGGCCGGACCCGGCTGCCGGTGCTGGCGGTGGAGGGGGACCAGGTCCTTGTGACCGGCTATGAGATCGTGGAGGTGAGCCCGCGGTGAAGGAGCATAGCGCCCGACAGCTTTGGACGGCCCTTTTTGTGGCTCTGCTGGCCCCGGCGTCCGCCCTGCCCGCCGCCCTGTCCCAAGGGGGCGGCGCTCTGGTGTGGCTGGCGCCGCTGTTGATCTTTCCCGGCGCTCTGGCCGTGCTGTGGGCCGTGGGGCGGCTGGGGTCTCAGGGCCTGGCGGCGGCCTGGCGGGGCAGGGGCCCCCTCCTTACCTTATATTATCTCTGGGCCATGGCCCTCAGCGCCCTCACCGTCGGCGGCTGTGTGGACCGGCTCCACCGCACCGACTACGGCGGGGCCCCCGCCTGGCTGCTGTCCCTGGCCCTGTTCCTGGCGGCCTGGTGGCTGACCCGGAGGGGCCCGGCGGCCTTCTTCCGGGCGGCGCAGATCTTCTTCCTGGCCCTGGTGGTGGTGACGGCCCTGTTTTTCGCCCTGGGCCTGGCCAGACTGCGGCCTGAGAACCTGGCCCTCCAAGGCGGCGGGACGGAGGTCCCGGCCCTGGGCCGAGGGCTCTTCCCCGCGGCGGGAGCCCTGGCGGTGGGGACGCTGTGCGCCTTCTTTCCCTGGCGAAAGGAGCCGGAGGGCAGCCGGGGCTGGCGGTGGCTGGCGGGCTGGTGCGCGGTGGCGGCGCTGCTGTGCCTGCTGGTGCTGGGGGCCCTGGGGCCGGAGCTGACGGCCTCCGCGCCGCTGCCCTTCTTCCTGACCCTCCAGGGACTGGGTCTCCCCGGCGGGCTTCAACGGTTGGAGGCCCTGGGCACGGCGGCCTGGACCCTGTCCGATGTGACGTTGCTGGCTCTGGCGGCCCTGGCGGGCCGGGAGATGGCCGGGGCCCGGAACTGGGCCCTCTGGCCCGTCCTGCTGGCGGGACTTGTGGGGGGAGCCCTGCTGCCCAACCGCCTGGTGGCCGCCTTCGGGCCCTGGCTGTGGGGGATCGACCTGGTCCTGGGGGCGGCGGTGCCCCTGGTGTGCGCCCTGTGGAGGCGAATATCTTGTGGTGAAAACGGATACCATGCCACAAAATATTGAAGGGCGGGAAAATGCTGAAAAAATAACGGATTTCAGGCCAAAAAAGTGTTGACAAACGGCCGCTTGGTTTGGTATATTATTCAAGCACCCGGCTGGAGGAGAGCGGCTTCAGAGGTATTTTGAGTTGACCTCAAAAAATTTTCTGAAAAGGGCTTGACAATGAAGGCTCGGCGTGATAAACTACCAAAGTTCGCCGATGAAGCGGTTTGCCGCGGAGGAGAACGGTCTGCCGGATACGCCGGTGTGTACCTTGTAAATTAAACAACGTGACAAGAAACACGAAGCACCAGGAGGGGGCTTTGGCGGTGGAAACC
>CANQFT010000014.1 GCA_947599925.1 uncultured Oscillospiraceae bacterium
AGAAGTTAAGCTCACCTGCGCCGAAAATACTTGGCTGGAGACGGCCCGGGAAAATAGGTAATGCCGACACAAAACGACCTCCCCACTTTTGTGGGGAGGTCGTTTTTTTCTCCCTTGGGCCATCTTGACGAGAGGAACTGGTTTTGGTACAATATAAGCAATTTGAGGCATTTTTAGGGGGTGCCACACATGAAGAAAAATCTGCTGAGCCTCTTGTGTACGGTGGCGTTGATCCTGGGCCTGGCGGCGGTTCCCGCGCAGGCGGCGGGAGCGGTGGAGCTGTCCGCCCAGGGCTGGTACGAGACCCTCTGCGCCCAGCTCACCGGCGTGACCGACGCCGATGTGAAGTCCGTGTCCTACACCGACGAAAACGGCGTCACCCTGGAGCTGGCGGGCGAGGACTTCGACTACCTGGTCCGGGACATGAAAACAGGCGGCGTGCGGATCGACATCCCCGGCGTCAAGGCGGGGACCTACGAGCTGGCCGTTGTGCTGAAGGACGGCAGACGCTATGTGGCCGTGGACCTGGATGTGGAGGCCTATGACCGCTCCGGCTTTGCCCACAAGGTCCACCAGCGGGACGGGAGCGGCAACATCACAGGCATCTCCGACTACACCGAGGGCGTGGGCGCCTACAACGACGACGGGACGTTGAAGGACAACGCCGTCGTCCTCTATGTCACCGAGGAGAGCAAGGACACGGTCACTTTGACCCAGGACGGCGTTACCGTCACCGGCATCGGCAACATCCTCAACTCCAAGGGCCAGAGCGATAAAGACAAGAGCAAGCTGCTGCTAAAGGTGGCCGATGCCAACATCCCCATCGTTGTGCGTATTTTGGGAGAGGTCACCAATCCGGCCGGGACCACCACCCCGTGGTCCAAGGAGAACGGCGGCAGCACCGATGACGGCGGCCATATGTGCATCATGCAGTATGTGGGCAACATCACCATCGAGGGCATCGGCCCCGACGCCACCGTGAACGGCTGGGGCTTCTCCTTCAGCGCCGACGGCACCGGCCGCACCGCCCTAAACAACAAGCGCGCCGGCGGCGCGGGCGAGAACATCGAGGTCCGCAACCTCACCTTCCGCAACGTCCCGGAGGACTGCATCGGCATCAACGGCGCCCAGGATGGCACGAACTTCAAGGACTCCGCCGAGCACGTCTGGGTCCACCACAACAGCTTCTACGGACCCAAGGGCCTTGAGGATCATTCCAAGGACGGGGACAAGGACGAGGGCGACGGCGCGGTGGACTTCCGCAACGGCGAGTACATGACCCTGTGTTACAACTACTTCGAGGGCTACCACAAGACCAGTCTCGTGGGCGGCGGGGACGCCAACCTCCAGTACCACATCACCTGGCACCACAACTGGTGGAAGGGTGTGAACTCCCGGGCTCCCCTGGCCCGCCAGGCCGACATCCACATCTACAACAACCTCTACGAAGGCCAGACCGGTTACTGCATGAGCCTCCGGGCCAACACCTACATCTTCTCCGAGTACAACACCTTCCTCAACTGCAAAGACCCGGTCAAGAACGAGACGGACAAGAGCGGCGGCGGCGTGTGCAAGAGCTACAACGATGCGTTTACCAGCTGCACCGGCACAAACAACGCCACCGTCGTCACCGACAAGAGCCAGACGGTGGAGTCCAAGAACCTCTACGCCAACTTCGACACCGACTCCACTTTGAGCTATATCCCTGATGGCGATTACGCCTTGCAGGAGGACGCCGCCGCCGCGGAAACCGTCCGGGCAAAGGCCGGCGTGCAAAAGGCGAACCTGGTGGCCGTGGGCCACAGCGCCGCGGCCAACGGGACCCTGGGCGGCGAGGACGGACTGCAATGGTTCTACACCAACGACGGGGTCGTGGAGATCTCCGGCGAGATCCCCCAAGGGGACGCCATCATGGTGGCCCAGTATGACGAGCATGGCCGCTTCCTGAAAATGAAAGAAGTCACCGGCGGAAAGGCCACGCTTGGTACCGGCGCGGAGCAGGGCAAGCTCTTCTGGCTCAACAGCACGCAGACGCCCCAGTGCAGCGCCAACGGCTGGGGAGGCGCCCAGGGATGAGACCGCTCCTGCGAAAATGCCTCGCCGCCCTCTGCGCCGGGGTCATGGCCCTGGGCCTTTTGCCCGCCGGACTGGCCGCGGAGACCAGCCCCATCCAGCTCCAGGGCGGGCACTTTAACGCCGCCTACATCGAGTGGGCCCCGGTGTCCGGCGCCGCGGGCTACCAGGTGGAGCTGAAACAGGCTGCCGCCGCCGACAGCGCCTACACCGCTCTGGACAACGAACTCATCCGTCACTACGCCGACCACTGGCGGGCCGACGCTCTGGGCCTGCCGGCGGGGGAGTACGTCTTTCGTGTCACGCCGGTGAAAAACGGCGCGGCCATGGCCGCTTTCACCTCCGACCCCATCACCGTGACCGCCCACGAGCGCACGGGCTACGCCTTCTATGGCGGCCACGCCCCCGGCGCTTACGACCTGAACGGCGCCTTGAAAAAGGACGCCCAGGTGCTCTACGTCACCAACGCGAACAAGACCAGCGTCTCGCTGAAGCTGGGCAGCAAGACCTACACCGGCCTGGAGAGCATCATCAGCAACATCAAAAACGCCACCACCCCCATCGACATCCGCATCCTGGGCCGTATCACCGGCATCAGCGGCAGTGTGCTGAAAATTTCGTCCAGCAAAACCTACCTGACCATCGAGGGCGTTGGCAACGACGCCGCCGCCGACGGCTGGGGCTTCGAGATCAACAGCACCCAGAACATGGAGCTGTCCAACCTCGCCATTATGATGGTGGCCAGCAAAGAGGGCGACGGCGTGACAGTGAACGGGGCCCAATACTGCTGGACCCACAACTGCGACTTCTTCTACAACACCGCCCGCAACGACGACGGCCAGGGCGACAAGGAAAAGGGCGACGGTTCCCTGGACACCAAGCGCTCCCAGTACATCACCCACGCCTACAACCACTTCTGGGACGCGGGCAAGTGCAACCTCCAGGGCTCCGGCATCGACGACACCTCCGACTATATCACCTACCACCACAACTGGTTTGACCACTCCGACTCCCGCCATCCCCGTGTGCGGGTGGCCCACGTCCACGTCTACAACAACTTCTACGACAACAACGACGGCTACGGCATCGGCGCCGTCTACCACGCCACCGTCTTTTCCGACCGCAACTACTTCGACCACTGCAAATTCCCCATGCTGATCTCCAACCAGGGCAGCGACACGGGCTTCTTCACCGGCAACAGCGGCACCGGCGAGAGCGGCGGCATGACCAAGGCCTATGGAAACATCGTCGTGGGCGGTACCTACGTGCCCTACTCCAAAAACAGTTCCAGCTTTGACGCCTACGACGTGACCAACATCACCGACGCCGTGCCCGGCACGGTCAAGTCCAAGGACGGCTGGGGCTACGACAACTTTGACGCCTCCGGCCAGTTCTACACCTACGCCGCCGACGATGCCTCCGATGTGCCCGCCAAGGTCCGCGCCTACGCCGGCCGGGTCCAGGGCGGCGACATCCACTTTGACATGACCAAGCTCACAAACGCCAACAGCAAATACCCCGACCCCGCGCTGCTCAAAGTCCTGACGGACTACACCGGAAGCGACTTCACCGTCGGCGGCGGCGACAACACCATCACCGACCCCGGCACCGACCCTGGCACCGGCACAGACCCCGACCCCGTGGACCCGGTGGACCCCACCCCCAGCGGCAACACCATCGGCGGCACGGTCTATACCCTCACCGGGGACCAGGTCTACGACCTGATGGCGGCGGGCCAGGGCCCCTCCGCCCTCCAACCCAACACCGGCGACTACCCCGGCAGTTACGTCGCCTCTGCCCAGACCAGCCACAAGGCCGGCACAGACGACTTCTTCACCCTCCATTACGCCGCCAACTCCCGCGTGGACCCCTCCCAGACGACCTTCTCCGACGGCTACCAGCCCGGCCACCGGATCAACTTCCAGGGTGCGGCTGAACGGGAGAAAAACGCCGTGTCCTTCACCACCGACGGCCCCGCCACGGTGTGCGTCTGGTGGGTGGGCGGCGGCGGCAGCGGAAAGCCCGCCCGCTCCATGACCATCCTGGATAGCGCCGGCCAGACCGTGGCCACCTCCGCCGAGTCCAGCGCCGACACCTCCACCCCCGTCCTCTCCACCATGGAGCTGACCGGGGCCGGGACCTACTACCTGGGCGGCGATGTGGGCAAAAACTTCATCTACAAAGTCACCGTCTCCACCGGCGGCCCCAGCCTCGCCTGGGCCCTGGAGGGGGACGCCCTCACCGTCACCGGCGACGTGGGCGCGGGCCAGACCCTTTGGGCCGCCTGCTGGAAGGCGGACGGCAGTTTCCTGGCCGCTCTGCCCCTCACCGGCGAGGACCCCGCCGCGCAGTTGCCCGCCGACTGCTCCGCCGTCGTCCTCATGTGGCTGGACGCCCACAGCGCGCCCAACTGCGCCGCGGTCCGCGCCGACCGCTGACCCCGCGCCTGTCCCCAACCTGCCCGGCAGCCCTGCGGCTGCCGGGCCTTTCCATTTCCTGGTGGAAAGCGCCAAAAACGCCCTGCGGAAACCAGCGGTATACACAAATGCTCCGCGACACTCTTGACTTTCTTGGGGAAAATGCCTAAAATAGTAAGCACGAGATCACTGCCCTGGGACCCGTGGGGCAGGAAAAAAAGGAGCCTGATGCAATGATGACGAAGAGATGTTTGGCCCTGGCCCTCTGTCTGGTCATGGCCCTGGCCCTGCTGGTGCCCGTCCAGGCCGCCGTGCCCATGGGCGACGAGCAGGCGGAGGCCCCGGTGACCCCGGCGGCCCCGGCGGGTGCCCCCGCCCCCAGCCACAGCCACGCTGTGGCTGATGCCCCCTCCACACTCATGGAGGTCCACGAGCACAACTTTACCACCGATGGTACGAATAGCTCGTTCTTCTCCATCTCCGGCAACCTGTCCACCAGCAAGGGCACAGTCTCCTATGAGGGTCTGACCCTCACCCAGTGCTTGAAGATGGAGACCGCTACCTCGATTGCCTTTACTGCTGACGAGGCTGGAACCTTGACCATGGTCTTTGTGGAGGCCGCCGGCACCGCTAAGGTTGACGGCCAGAAAAAGACCGCCGAAAATGGCATTCTCAAGGTAGACCTTGAGACGGGTCCCCACACCATTGCAAAAGCCGACGGCGCAAACCTCTACTACATCTCCTTCGGCACCAACTGCGAGCACGAGGTGACGAGCTGGAAGACCGACAAGGCGGCTTCCTGCTTTGAGGACGGCCTGAGGTCCGGCACTTGCACCAAGTGCGGCAACACCGTCACCGAGGTCGTTAAGGCCACCGGCCAGCACGTGTGGTCCACCACCGACTTTAAGATCGTGACGGAGCCCACCTGCACCGAGGCCGGGAAAAAGGTCGCCAAGTGCACCACCGAGGGCTGCACCGCCACCAACGACAGCAACCCTGAGACCGTCCCCGCCACGGGCCACAAGTATGAGCCCGGCTACACCATCTGTGTAAACTGCGGCGTGGACAGCGTGACCGGGGAAAAGCACACCGAGCATGAGGGCGTTTGGACCGACGTGCCCGACAAGAAAGCCACCTGCACCACCAAGGGCGAGCAGACCCGCACCTGCACCAAGTGCGGCAAGGTGGAGACCCGGGCCACGGACATCATCGCCCACAACTTCACCGGCGAGGGCGGCAAGTGCATCATGTGCGGAAAGACCCAGGCCGAGCTGGACTCCGCCAAGAAGTTCCTGGCCGCCGCCGGCGACCTGGAGAGCGCCTACGCCCTCTGGGCCCCCGCCGCCGGCGTGAGCAGCTATACCGCCTCTGTCATCGACTGCTCCACTCAGACGGAGACCAAGCTGGACGACAAGTTCATCCGGGAGTACCCCGGCTATATGCGGGTGGACGCCCTGGGTCTGAAAGAGGGCACCTATCAGATCAAGGTGACGGCCAACACCGGCGATACCATGACCACCGACGTCCTGGAGGTCCTGCCCCACGAGCGCACCGGCTTCGCCTTTGTGGACGGCACCGCCAGCGGCGCGTATAACGCAGACGGCACCTTGCAGAGCAACGCCGTGGTCGTCTACGTGGACAACAAGAACTTTGACAGCGTTCAGGCCACGATCGGCGGCAAGAGCTTTACCGGCGTTCAGGCCATCGTGAGTGAAAGCGGCGCCAGCAAGGAGGCGCCGGGCGTGCCGGTGTGTATCCGTGTTCTCGGCACCATCGACACCACCGGCTTCCCCAAGGGCTCTTGGGGTTCCAGTTCGGAGGGCCTGCAGATCAAGGGAGATAAAAAAAATACCGATAAACATCTCACCATTGAGGGCGTGGGCAACGACGCGGCCTTTAACGGCTTTGGTATGCTGATCCGCAGCTGCAAGAATGTGGAGATCCGCAACCTCGGCCTTCTCAACTTCGCTGACGACGGCATTTCCATTGATACGGACAACTCTTATCTCTGGGTCCACAACTGCGATCTCTACTATGGCAACCCCGGCAGCGCCTCCGACCAGGTCAAGGGCGACGGCTCCCTGGACGCGAAGGCCAGCTTCCACTGCACCTTCTCCTACAACCACTTCTGGGACAGCGGGAAGTGCTCCCTGCTGGGTATGCACAACGACCAGGATTATATCACCTATCACCACAACTGGTTCGACCACTCCGACTCCCGCCATCCCCGTATTCGGATCGCCAAGCGCGTCCATGTCTACAACAACTTCTATGACCATGTGGCCAAGTACGGCGTGGGCGCGGCGGAGAATTCCGGCGCCTTTGTGGAGGGCAACTACTTCTACAACACCAAGTACCCCATGCTGACCGCCATGCAGGGCAGCGATATTTCCACCAATCCCGAAAAAGGCACCTTCAACGGCGAGCCCGGCGGCATGATCAAGGCATATAACAACTACATCGAAGGGGCAAAGGCGGTCATCTACTACGATGCGGCGAACGCCCCTGTGGACTTTGACGCCTACCTGGCCAAGACCAGGGACGAGAAGGTGCCCCCCTCCGTGGCGGCCAAGAAGGGCGGCACCACCTATACCAACTTCGACACCACCGATGACATCGGCGTCACCGCCAAGCAGGTGCAGGACCCCACCGAGGCCATGAAGACCGTGACCCAGTGGGCCGGCCGCGTCCAGGGCGGCGACCTCCAGTTTACCTTTGACAATTCAACCCAGATCTGGACCGCCGGCGACGATACTGCCGCCGCTGTGATCCCGGAACTCAAGTCGAAGCTGACCAGCTACAAGTCCCAGCTCATCTCCATCGGCGGCACCGTCACCCAGTCCGCCTCCGGCGGCGATACCCCCTCCCACACCACCCACACCCCCGGCGACTGGGAGGAGACCAAGAAGGCCGGCTGCGACCCCGCCACCCAGCAGGTGGTCGATGGCCAGAGGGTCAAGAAGTGCATCTTCGGCGGCGAGGTGCTGATCACCGAGACCCTCCCCGGCTACCACACCGATAACGGCACCGGCACCTGCTCCGTCTGCGGCGCCACCATCTCTTCCACCGGCGGCGGCTCCACCGGCGGCAAGACGCTGCAGTACAGCGACTTCCCCGGCACCGACAACACCTCGATCCAAGACCACATCGCCGATGTAGCCGGCGGCTATTTCTCCCTGGTCAGCCCGGATAAGGTCCTCCGCCGCGCGACCTCTTCCAAGTCTGATGAGATCACTTGCATCCAGATGGACAAGGAAGGCAAGGGCGGCATCCAGTTCACCGTTTCCGCCGACGCCGCCCCCGCCAAACTCAGCGTGAACTGCAGCGCCACCAGTGACAGCCACCCTGAGCAGACGTCTGCCCTGGTGGTCAAGAAGGACGGCGCCGCCATCGCCGATGACCTGGACCGGGCCTCCGTTCCCCTCTCCGGCGGTGCCAAGGCCGCCGTCACTGTGACCTACTCCGATCTGGCCGCTGGGACCTATGTCATCTCCGCCGCCGCGGGCTCTGCCTACACGCTCCGCATCTACAAGGTCACCGTCACCGAGGCCGCCTCCTCCGGCTCCACCACGCCCAGCGACAACAACTTCCTCGACGGCGCGGCCAGTGACCTGCACTACACCGTCTCCGCCTCCACCGGCACCGTCACCATGACCGACGCCATCCCCGCCGACGACCTGGTGTTCGCCACCTACTGGAAGGGCGACCACTTCCTGGGCGCCAAGACCTTGACCCAGAACCAGGCCGCCACCGCCCTCTCCGGCTGGGACTCCATCAAGCTCATCTGGCTCAACAAGCAGGATGTGCCCCAGTGCCAGGCCAAGACCGTCGCCACCCACTGACCCACCCTCTCCCACGCACCGGCAGGGCCCCTCGCGGGTCCTGCCGGTTTTTTGCTCCCGCTTTCCAGAATTTGGAGACCATTTGAAAGAACGAACAAAAATTCCTTCAAATCCCTTGACTTTTTTGCTCATTATGCTACAATGCGTATCATAGTGAATAGCGATTTGCCCCATGGGGCGCAAAAAACGAGGAGGAGTTGGATATGAAACATCCCGTGACCAAATTCCTATCCCTGGTCCTGTGTCTGGTCCTGGCCCTGTCCCTGGCCGCGCCCAGCCTGGCCGCCGTCCCCATCATGGGGGAGGACGCCGCCGTGGAGGAGGTCCCCGCCGATCTGGGCCCCATGCCCGGCAACGTAGGAGGGGCGGAGCGGCCGGAGATCGGCCCGGCGAAGGCCGTTCTCGCCTCGGACGGCTACGTCCTCAACTTCACGGAGACACAGAGTGCCGACAGCTCCTTCTACACCATCTCCGGCAGCGTGGTGGAGCTGTCCAGCGTGAAAATCAACCTCACCGGCGAGTATGCCCAGTATACCCACGGCGTTGAGCTGACGACGAAAAACATCACCTTCACCGCCCCGTCGGACGGCACCTTTGAGGTGACGATGGCCCATCCCTCGGAGGTAAAGTCCTTTAAGTTCTATGACGCGCCCAAAGAGGGAAAAGAGACGAGCACAAAGCCCAAGATGAGCGCCAACCCCTGCGTGTGGAGCGTGGATGTCCTGAAGGACCATACCTATTCTCTGAATAAGGACGGCACCAAGATCTACGCCCTGAAGCTGGAGTTCAAGCCCGCCGTCCCGCCCTGCGAGACCCATACATGGGGCCCGGAGACGCCGGACACCGCCACCTGCACCGACCCCGGCACCCAGAGCCATACCTGCGAGAGATGCGGGGAGAAGGAGACTTGGACGACCCAGCCCAAGGGCCATACGTCCGTGGAATCTCCCAAGGTAGAGCCCACCTGCGTGGACCCCGGCCAGGAGGCGGGCCATGTCTGCTCGGAGTGCGACGCCGTCCTTGACGGCTGCCAGGAGATCCCCGCCACCGGCCTGCACAAAGATTCAGACGGGAACGGCGAGTGCGACGTCTGCCACAAGTCCCCGCTGGCCGCGCCCCACGAGCAGCACAACTTCACCATCGAACTGCGAAACACCGCCACCTGCACCAACCCCGGCGTAAAGACCCTGCAGTGCGACGTGGAAAACTGCGATGTGACCGAGACCGTGCCCTCTGAGCAGTTGGGACACAACTGGACGGAGGTCAAGACCAAGGCGGCCACCTGTACCTCCATAGGCTGGAGCGACCATCAGCTCTGTTCCCGCTGCCAGGAGAAGCAGAACTACGTGGAGTTCCCCGCCCTGGGCCACGACTTCGACGAAAATGGCCAGTGCCGCCGCTGTGACGCGGTCATGGACTCCGAGGGCATGGCCACCGGCGGCTGGTTCGAGGCCCTCTATGCCGAGATCGACGGCGTCACCGACGACCAGGTGGCCTCCGTGGTCTATAACGGCCCCATCAACGGCTCCCTGGTGGACGATGACCTGGAGTTCCTCGTCCGGGACGCCACGCTGGCCAACGGCAGCAGCGGCGTGCGGATCGACATCCCCGGCATCCCCGCGGGGAAATACTCCCTGCTGGTCACCCTCAACAACGGCATGGCATACAGCGCCACGGGCATCCAGGTCATGGAGTATGACCGCTCCGGCTACGCCCACTATCAGTACACCGACGGCGTGGGCGCCTACCGGGACGACGGCATTTTGAAGGAGAACGCCATCGTCCTCTATGTCACCGAGCAGACCAAAAATACCGTCTCCGTCACCGCGCCGGACGGCACCACCGTCACCGGCATCGGCAACATCCTCAACTCCACCGGCATGGAAAGCGGCTCCGGCTCCGGCACCAACTCCAAGGGAGGCAAGGCCAACACCAACCAGGGCATCCTGAAAAAGCTGGCCGACGCGGACATCCCTCTGGTGGTCCGGATCGTGGGCCGGGTCCGCAGTGAGGAGGTCACCCCCAGCATCGAGGGCCTGACCGCCTGGGACAGCCTGGACTACGGCGGCAGCGCGGGCGACAACGGCAACATGGCCCGGATGCAAAACGCCCACAATATCACCATCGAGGGCATCGGCACCGACGCTGTGATCGACGGCTGGGGGTTCCACTTCATGCGCAGTACCAGCGATATGGGGACCGCCCGTGGCACCAGCTTTGAAGTCCGCAACGTCACCTTCCGCAACGTCCCCGAGGACTGCATCGGCATGGAGGGCCAGCAGGAGGGCACCACCCTCACCGCTCCGGTGGAGCGGGGCTGGGTCCACAACTGCGCTTTCTACGGCCCCAAGAACATCAAGTATGCCGGCAAGGAGAGCGACAAGGCGGAGGGCGACGGCGCCTGTGACTTCAAGCGTGGCCAGTATTTCACCATGTCCTACTGCTACTTTGAGGACTGCCACAAGACCAACCTGGTGGGTTCCAGCAATGACTCCCTCCAGTTCCACATCACCTGGCACCACAACCACTGGGTGGGCTGTAAGGCCCGCGGGCCCCTGGGCCGCCAGGCCAATATGCACCTCTACAACAACCTCTACGAAGGCCAGACGGACTACGCCATGAACACCCGGGCCAGTTGCTACATCTTCTCGGAGTACAACTCCTTTATCGGCTGCAAGCAGCCCCGGCTGGTGGAGGGGGGCGCCATCAAGAGCTATCAGGACGTGTTGACCAGTTGCCAAAAGGACACCGGCGCCACCGTTGTCACCGACAAGTCCCAGAAGGTCACCTCTGGCAACAAGTATGAAAACTTTGACACCGACGCCAGTTTGAGCTATATCCCCTCTGGCGACTATAAGCTGGACCAGAGTATAGCGGCGGCCAAGGCCAACATCGTGGCCTATACCGGGCCCATGAAGACCGTCATCGTTACGGCCGACGAGGTGGACACCTCCGCGGTGGACCAGTCCGTGGCCCCCACCACCCCCATCTCCGTCCCCCTCACCGTGAACTTCTCCAAGACCTATGACGGCAAGGCCGACAATGTGGTGGTCCGCGCGCCCGGTCAGGGCGATAACAATGTCCTCAAGCTGTCCGGCAGCGCCACCGGCCAGGACATCATGTTCCTGGTCTCCGACTCGGACGCCCCCGTGGACATCACCGTCACCGACGGCGGGGGCTCCAACCCCGTCACCCTGCTGGACGAGACGGGCAGCTCCATCCTGGTGGGCACCGGCACGGTGCGGAACCAGCCCGCCGGTATCTATATGATCCAGTCCAGCCTCTACGACGGCGGCACAGGGAAATTCAAGGACGCGTCCATCGCCGCGCTGGAAGTCAAAAAGACGGTCCTGACCTCGGAGGACACCCACGTCCACAGCTACACCGAGACCGTCTCCACCACCGATCCCACCTGCACCAAAGAGGGCGTCACGCTGAAAAGGTGCCCGGCGGACGGCGCCACCATCACGGAGTACACCCCCAAGATCGACCACCACTATGTGAACGGCGTGTGCGATATGTGCGGGCTGAACGAGAACCTGGGCTATGACCCCGACGCCGCCGGCAGCGACACCCCCGTGGCCCCCACCATCACCCATGTGGACAGCATTTCCCTGGATGTGACGGAGACCTCCGTGGACCAGGACAGCGAGGTGATCATCACCGCCACCGTCCTGCCCGCCAACGCCACCAACAAGGCCGTGACCTGGACCTCCACCGACGATGACGTGGCCACCGTCTCCAACGGCCGGGTCCATGGCAAGGCGTCCGGGACCGTGACCATCACCGCCACCACCAAGGACGGCGACAAGACCGCCGAGTGCGTGGTCCATGTCATCGGCGTCACAAAGACGCCAAAGCAGTTCCTCTCCTCTGCCTACACCGGCAAGAGCCACGACGCCAAGGTGACAGCTGCCGACCTCGCCGAGATCGAGCAAGAGACCGACGGGAACTTCTCGCTGAGCGCGGCCGCCGGGACCTGGAGGCTGAACGGCAAAGAGCTCTATCTGGTGCTGGCTCCCACGAGCGGGAACACCCTGGACTTTACCGTGGGCGTCAACTCGAACACAGTCACCATCCAGGCCTCCTCCACCGGCGGCAGCAACTACTCCGTCATCGCCCTGCTCAACGCCGGCAACCAGCGGGTGGCCGACGTAAATGGAAAGACCATCCAGGCGGTCCGAGGGACCGGCAAGACCACCATCACCTTCAAGGACCTTCCCGCCGGGGAGTATCATCTCGTCTCCCCCAGCGACGAGCCCAACGTGGACGGCGCCAGCGGCTATGAAAGCCGCGGCGTGGGCGTCTATTCCGTCATCGTCACCGAGACCGTTCGGGGAGACGACGACCGCGTGAAGGTGAGCAAGATCACCCTGACCGGGCCCCAGACCGTAGAGGTGGGCAAGAGCATCGACCTCACCGCCACCGTCGAGCCCGATACCGCCACCACCAAGACCCTGCGCTGGACCTCCGACAACACCGGGGTCGCCCGGGTCACCGGCGGCAAGGTAACAGGCGTGAAACCCGGCGCCGCCACCATCACCGCCGCCGCCACCGATGGCTCCGGCGTGAAGGCCACCATTGAGATCACCGTCACCGCCGCGCTGATGGCCCAGGGCAATCTGGGCGCCACGGACAGCCAGGTCTCCTGGACCCTGGACAGCGCCGGCAAGCTGACCATCACCAACCTCGAAAACCACATGAAGTCGGACGACACCGTTTTCGTCTCCCTCTGGAATGACGACAACAGCTTCCTGGGCGTCAAGCTCATCAAGACCAGCCAGCTCACCGCCCAGGTGGGCGACAGCTGGGACCACCTGAAGTTCATCTGGGTGAACGCCAAAGACGTTCCCACCTGCGACGCCCAGACGGTGGAGGCCGACAACTAAACCTTCCCTACAAACAAAACCGGCAGAGGACCTTCCTCTGCCGGTTTTTTAGTTTGTCAAAAGCCTCTGCCAATTTTTATATGCTTCCCAGTTCCGTGCCGGGGTAGTAGTGCGCCAGGATCGCCCGGTAGTCCGCCCCGTCCTGGGCCATCAGGTCCGCCCCGTACTGGCTCATGCCCACGCCGTGGCCGTACCCTGTCACATGAAAGACGATCCCCGCCTCTCCCGCGGCCACGTCGAACCGGGCCGAGCGCAGACCAAAGAGGGACCGGACCTCCCCGCCGGAGAGGGTCACGCCGCCTATGGTGACCTGGACCACGCCGCCCCAATCCCCCTTCTCCACCGCTCCAAACCAGCTCTCCGGCGGCCCGGACAGGTCCGCCTGTGGATACTTTGCCAAAACCGTCTCCCGAAACTCCTCCGGGGAAAAGGCCGCCTCGCTCTCCAGCCTGGGCACCGTCTGGGCCGTCTCCGGCGTGGAGACGCTCACCAGATAGGGCACCGCCGCGCCCCAGACCGCCTGGGCCGGCGCGGTCCGCCCTGCGGACGAGGCGTGGAACACCGCGGAGATCAGCGCCCCGTCGGCCCGCAGGACCTGCCCCGCGGTGGCCTGGACCGCGGCCCGGAGCTTCGCCTCGTACTCCGGCGCCCTGTCGCCCCAGTCGCCGCCGGAGGGGGCGTAGGCCTGACAGCAGGAGGGGCTGGCGCACACGTCGGCGCCGTCGGCGGCGTGCTTTTTCGCCTGGGCCTGTTGCAGCGCGTAGGTCCTGGCGCACACCGCCTGGGCCTCCAGCGCCGCCGGCTGGAAGGAGGCGGGCATCTCGGCCGTCACCACGCCCTGCACATACTCCTCCAGCGGCAGTGTGACCACCGTGCCGTCGGTCTGCAGCAGCCGCACCGCCGCCCCTTGGCTCTGCCGTCCAACGCCCCGCGCCTGCCCTGCCGAGACCTGGCCCGGCGGGGCGGGGGAGGGGGCCGGGGCTTGTCCCCTCTGCCTGGCCTGGGCCGGAGAAAAGCCCACCGCCGCCGCGGTGAACACCGCCGCCAGACACCCCAGCGCCGCCGCCATCTCCTTTGGAACCCGCATCTTGCCCCACTCCCTTGACTTTCCCGCGGCAAACAGGTAAAATGAATCTACGAATTTTCCAACTTGCAAAAAGGAGACAGCTATGGACATCAAAAACCCCTTCATTGAAGACCCCGTTCTCAGAAGCATATGCGGGGAATTTGCCCAATATAACCGCATCGACCCCACCTACTACGAAAAGTGGGACGTGAAGCGGGGCCTGCGGAACGCCGACGGCACCGGCGTGGTGGCGGGCGTGACCCAGATCGGCAATGTCCGGGGCTACTACATCCAGGACGGCGAAAAAATGCCCATGGAGGGCCAGCTCTTCTACCGGGGCATCGCCATCACCGACCTGATCCGCGGCTTCCAGGAGCAAAACCGCTTCGGCTTCGCGGAAACGGGCTTCCTCATCCTCTTTGGCCACCTGCCCAACGCCCAGCAGTTGGAGGCGTTCTCTCAGATCATGGACCAGTGCCGCACCCTGCCGCCGGGCTTCACCGAGGACATGATCCTCAAAGCCCCCAGCCCCAACATCATGAACAAGCTGGCCCGGTCCATCCTGGCCCTCTACTCCTACGACGACGAGCCGGAGAACACGGGGCTGGAAAACGAGGTATTCAAGGCCCTGCAGATCATCGCGCGGGTGCCCACCATCGTGGCCCACGCCTTCGCCGTCAAGCGCCACTACTACGACGACGAGAGCCTCTACCTCCACCGTCCCAAGCCCGGCCTGGCCATCGCCGAGGACTTCCTGCGCTCCATCCGGCCCGACAACCAGTTCTCCGAGCTGGAGGCCCGTCTGCTGGATCTGTGCCTGGTGCTCCACATGGAGCACGGCGGCGGCAACAACTCCGCCTTCGCCTGCCGGGTCCTCTCCTCCGCCGGGACCGACATCTACTCCTCCATCGCCGCGGCGGTGGGCTCCCTGAAAGGCCCGCGCCACGGCGGGGCCAACAAAAAGGTCATGGAGATGTTTGACTGCATCGAATCCAACGTCTCCGACTGGTCCGACGCCGACGAGGTGGAGCGCTACCTGACCCGCATCGCCAAAAAGGAGGCCGGGGACGGCTCCGGCCTCATCTACGGCATGGGCCACGCCATCTACACCCTCTCCGACCCCAGGGCCGTGCTCCTCAAGGACTTCGCCCGGAAGGTGGCCGAGCAGAAGGGCTACTCCAAGGAGTTCCAGCTCTTCGAGACCGTGGAGCGGCTCACGCCCCAGGTGCTGGCCAAGGTCCGGGGCGAGCATAAGGTCATGTGCGCCAACGTGGATATGTACTCCGGCCTTGTCTACAAGATGATGAACATTCCGCCGGAGCTCTACACCCCTCTCTTCGCCGTGGCCAGAGTGGTGGGCTGGTGCGCCCACCGCATCGAAGAACTCTACAACCCCGGCAACAAGATCATCCGCCCCGCTTACCGGGCCGTGGCCCCCTCCGCGACCTATATCCCGCTGGAGGACCGGTAAGACCAACAAGCCCAGGGCGCAAAAAAGGGACGACCCGCGATGGGTCGTCCTTTTTTTGCGCTTTAGGGGCTCAGGCGAAGAAGGTGTGCCCCGCGATGGTGGCCACCACCGGGCGGTTCCGGCTGGCCCAACTCCGCAGGCCCTTGACATTGAACCACAGCACGTCCTCCAGCGCCTCGCCGCCGTCCAGACACAGCTTGGCCGCCAGCACGCTCTCGGCGTTGGGGGTCTTGTTGATGCTGCCGTTGCGGACCGGGGTAAACTGGTTCTTCTGGTAGATAACGCCCTTGATGGTATCCGGGAAGCGGCTGTCCGCCACGCGGTTGAGCACCACGTTGCCCACGGCGATCTTGCCGGAGAGGGGCTGGTTGCCGCTCTCGGCGTTGATGATGTGGCTCAGCCAGTAGAGGTCGTCGGCGTTGTAGAACTCCCAGCCGGGGGTGATGGCGCCGGAGCCCCGGAAGAGGTCAAAGGTGCCGTCGCCGTTTGCCACATAGCTGGCGTCAAAGGCTTTGCAGACCGTGGCCAGGGGGACCAGCACCGTCTCGCCGGCGGTCTGGACGCCGTGGGGGACGTAGAGATAGCGCTCGTTGGCGGTGACATAGCACGCGCCGGGCGCGGCGATCACATCCACCACGCCCCAGTGGACCACCTTGAACTGCTGGCCGTCCCAGAGGGCCTCCACATCGCTGTCCAGCGCCTGGGCCACAGCCCGGAGGGACACATAGACCTCGCCCTCCACATCCGTGACCACCGGGTCGGCGGTCATGGGCGCTCCGTCCACGCGGATGAGATCGTAGGTGACCTGGGGCTGGGCTTCCTGCTCGGCGGGGACCTCCGTCTCCACAGCCGCCTGGGTCTCCACAGCCACCTCTGTCTCCTGGGCCGCTTCCGCGGCGGGCACACTGGACACGGCGGAGATGAGGGGGGCGGCAAAGGCCAGCAGCACCAACAGCACCAGAGCCGATCGGGTCGATTTCTTCGTAAACATGATGATAGGTCGCACTCCTTCCAAACAGTTTGTTTCTGTTTGTAACCGTATTGTAACCGGTTTTGCAAGATAATGCAACCCCTCTTTTCAAAAAATATGCACAAAAAGGACAAGGCAAATTTGGCAGTTTGGGTGCAGATAGCGCAAAAAACGCTGATTTTTCATGGCTTCGACGGTATTATGCAAAATGCGCGCTCCCGCGCGGAGCGCCGACAGAGTGACATAAAAAATGAATTTCAAGTTGCAAAAAACGGCCCTCTCCCAAGGCTGGGAGAGGGCTGTTTAGAAACAAATTGTAACGGGCCGTTACTTCTCCTGGGCCACCACCACGCGGACCCGCCCGCCCTGGGCGCTGGGCGTGTCATACCAGGCGGAGAGGGACCCGCCGCTGGCCAGCACCTGGGAGCGGGAGGCCAGGGTGTAGACCCGGTCCCTATCATTATAGATATAGTATGCCACGTTGTCGGACAGGGGCCACCGTTTCCCGGCGGCCACCGCGTCCTGCCCGTCCAGGGTCACATCCGCCACCTTGTGGAGCGGGTACATCTCCCGGACCTCCTGGCCGTCCATGGCCACGCAGACGGGCCCTTTCTCCGCCGGGAACCGCTTGACCGAGGGAAGCGTCTGCTGGCGCCCGCCCAAGTCCACGGTGTAGACGCTCTGGGAGGCCAGGGTGCCCATGCCGGTGGCGGGGACGCTTATCGTCTCGGCCTCCACCAGCACGCCGTAGCTGTGGCTGTCCCCGGTCACATCGTCCAGGATCAGGGCGGTGATGGCCCCGCTGCTGTCGGTCTCGTGCCAGCGGACCATCTCGGTGGTGAGCTCCACGCCCGCCAGCCGGGCCGGGGCCACGGCGCGGGCGGTGTGCTCGCCGTAGGTGTCCAATATCTCCACGTCCGGGGAGAGCGCCCGGCCGCCCAGCCGTGTGGCGGTGGCGTTCACCGTCCCTGTGACCGGTTCCCGGCCCAGCCGGGTCACGGTGGTGACGCCGTCTTGCACGCTCACCCGCACCAGCTCTCCGGGGTCAAACTCGTCGCCGTCTTTCCAGGCGTAGGGATAGGCGTAGCTCTGCCCGTCGGCGGCGGTGAGCACGATGACCTTGGCCGCGTAGGGCTTATCCAGCTCGTCGGTGTAGCTCCGGTTCTCCAGGGCGGACACCACGCCGACCTTTGTCACCGTGTCCTCCGCGCCCAGACTCCGCACCGCCGCCGCGCCGCCTGTGCGCCCCAGCAGCAGCCGCACCCCGTCCCCTTTGCGGTAGGGCCCCAGATCGGAGAAGTCGTACTGCGCCTCCAGGGTCTCCAGCGGGTAGGTGACCCCCGCGATGGTCACCGCCGTAGGCGCCGCCAGGGAGGGGGAGATGGCCTCCACCGTGCCCGTCACCGTCTTGTCGTAGACGTACAGGGCCTTGGCGTACTTGGACCAGTACACCACCTCGCCGCCGCCGATGGCGCCCACGCTGGAGCGGGCGCCGTTGCGGGTGACAGGTGTGGCGGCGGTCAGGGCAAAGGGCAGCTTGCTCTGCCAGTTCCCCTCCGCCACCACCGGGCCATCCACCGCGGCGGACAGCTGCCCCATGGCCCCTTGCCCGCCGGAGACGGCCATCAGGATGGCCGCGTCCTTGGCCCAGTAGAGGAGGTCGTACTCCCGCAGTTCGCTCAGCTCGGCCCGCTCCCCGTCCCGGAAGACCAGCGCGTCGGCCGGATCAAAGGGCAGCAGACTCTGCCAGCCGTCGGTCAGCGGGATGGGCCCCTCCTGCTCCACCTGGAACAGCGCGGCCACGTCCACCTCGCCGTCCTGGTCCAGCACCGAGCCCAGCAGGTTGATATAGTCCTGCCCGGCCTTGTTTTTGGCGCACAGCAGGTTGTAGAAGATGTGCAGACAGTCCCGCCGGCTCAGAGGGTCGGTCTGCCCCTGGGCCTCCACGCCCGCGTCCAGATCCAGGGCCCGGAACAGGGCCATCTGTCCCGCGGGCCAGGGCGCGTTGAAGTCCTCGTCCTGGTATCCCAGCAGCCGCGCGGCCATGGTGGCCCCTTCCCGCAGGGCGATGGTCTCCTCCGGGTGGAACCAGCCCCGCTCGTCCCCCTTCGCGAAGCCGTGGTCCACCGCGGCCCGGACATAGGGGGCGTACCACCGGAGATGGGACACGTCGGGGTAGGGGTCGGTGCCCGCGGTGTCGCCCACGGCGTCCTTGTACGGCGAGCAGGCCATGACCAGCTTGGTAAACTCCGCCCTTGTCACCGGCAGTTCCAGATGCAGCGCGCCGGTCTCGTCGCCCACCATGATCTCCAGCTCCCGCAGTACCGCCGCTTTCTCCCGTTCCGGCACGTCGTAGACGTCGGCCCGGACAGGGCAGACCGCCATAGGCAGGACCAGGGCGGCGCAGAGGGCCGCGGACAAAACACGTTTTTTCATGGTATCTCTCCTTTTTCGCGGGCCCGGCGCTTATTCGTAGCGCAGGGCGTCGATGGGGTTGAGTTTGGCCGCCTTGTTGGCGGGCAGATAGCCAAAGAGCACGCCGATGGCCACGCTGACGCCAAAGGCCACCAGGATGCCAGAGAGGGTGGGCACGGCGTGGAAGGAGTTCTCCGACCCCAGCACCATGCTCAGGATCCAGGTGAGCGCGTTGGCGGCCAGAATGCCCAGGCCAATGCCCAGCACGCCGCCGATGGCGGAGGTGGTGCCCGCCTCGATGACGAACTGCCAGCGGATGTTCCTGGGTTTGGCGCCCAGGGACTTGCGGATGCCGATCTCGCGGGTCCGCTCGGTGACGGACACCAGCATGATGTTCATGATGCCGATGCCGCCCACCAGCAGGGACAGGGCGGCGATGAGGGTGAGGACGGTCATGAGCAGATCCAGCATGGTGTTCATGGCGTCCATCATCTCCGCGGCGGTGAGGACCACATAGCGGTCGCTGTCCTGAAAGATCTTGAACAGTTCCCGCTCCACCAGGCCCTTGGCCGCGGGGGCGGTCTCCCGGGAGGTGGCGGCGAAGAGGTACTCACTGGAGGTGGTGCCGCTGAGCCGGACGGCCTGGGTGTAGGGGATGTAGACCACGTCGTCCCCGCTGCCCTCGGTGACGTCGGCGTACTCGTCCATCACGCCCACCACGGTAAAGGGCACGCCGGAGAGGGTGAGGCTCTTGCCCATGGCGTTGCCGCCGAAGGCTTCCTGTTCCAGATAGGCCCCGATGACGCACACGCTCTGCTGCCGCTGGGCGTCCACATAGGAGAGGAAGCGGCCCTTGGCCAGCTTCTCCCCGTTCATGGTGGTGCCCCTGTCAACGCTGTAATAGGTCTCGCTCACCCCTTTGACCGTGGTGCGGGAGAACTCGTCGGCGCCGTGGCGGACGGTGAGGGGGGCCCGGAGCTCCGGGGTCACTCCGGCGAGGTACTGGGGATAGCGCTCCACCAGGGCGAACATATCCTCAATGTCCACGTGGCGGGAGGAGTCGTTGCTGCCCAGGATCATGGCGTCCACCTGGTTGGAGCCCAGCTGTTCAAACTGTTCGTTCATGTAGACCTGCATCCCGTTGCCCAGGCTCGTGATGATGATGACCGCGGCCACGCCGATGATGATGCCCAGCATGGTGAGCAGGGAGCGCATCTTGCTGGTGGACAGGGACTTGAGGGCCAGACGGAAGGACTGGGCAAAGTTCATACCGCCGCCTCCCCTCGCTCCTCAGGCTGGACCACCGCTCTGGGGTCGTCGGCGGGACCGTCGTAGATGACCCGCCCGTCCTGGAGCCGGACGATGCGCCGGGCTTTGACGGCGATGGAGTTGTCGTGGGTGATGAGGATGACGGTGTTGCCCTCGGCGTTGAGCTGTTGGAGAAAGGCCAGCACCTCTCGCCCGGTGCGGGAGTCCAGCGCGCCGGTGGGCTCGTCGGCCAGGATCACCGAGGGATCGCCCGCCAGAGCGCGGGCGATGGACACCCGCTGCTGCTGGCCGCCGGAGAGCTGGGAGGGGAGGTTCTTGCGCTTGTCCGCCAGACCCACCCGCTCCAGGGCCCGCATCGCCCTGGTGTGGCGCTCCTCCAGGGAGACCCCGGCGTAGAGCAGGGGCAGCTCCACGTTCTCCTGCACGTTCAGCTTGGCGATGAGGTTGTACTGCTGGAAGATGAAGCCCAGCATCGTGTTGCGGACCTCCGCCTGCTGGTCGTCGTCCATGGTGGACACGTCGATCCCGCCCAGGTAGTAACTGCCCGAGGTGGGCACGTCCAGACAGCCGATGATGTTCATGGCCGTGGACTTGCCCGAGCCGGACTGCCCCACGATGGCCACGAACTCCCCTTCGTCCACGCAGAGGCTCACGCCGTCCAGCGCGTGAACGTCGCTGTCGCCCATGTGGTAGATCTTATAAATGTCCCGAAATTCGATCAGGTGTTCCAAGGCTCATTCCCCCATGGCGGACGTGATGGCGTCCATGGCGTTGGAGGCGGCGTTGGGGATGTAGACGGTCTCTCCCTCCTCCAGACCGGAGAGGACCTCGATGTTCTCGCTGTCGGAACGGCCCAGCTCCACCGCCCGCTCCTCCAGTTTGTCGGCGTTCACCAGCTCTCCCGCGGCGTTGCACGCGCCGGGCCCGGCCACGTAGACGAAGTCGCCCCGCTGGACCGCGTCGGAGGGGATGCACAGGGCGCTGCCCAGCTCCTCCACCAAGACCGTGGCCGAGACGTTCATGCCGGGGTAGAGCCCCTCCCCTTGGTCCACCACCACGGTGACGGGGTAGTTGGTGCTGCCGGCCACGGTGGTGCCGTTGATGTTGACCTTGTCCACGTGCCCGGTGAAGGTCTGGCCCTCCAGGGCGGAGGAGGTGAAGGTCACGCTCTGCCCGACCTTGAGGCGGCTCACGTCCAGCTCGGACACGTTCATGTCAAAGGTCAGCCGGGACATATCGTAGATGACCGCCATATAGGGGCTCTTCTGGCCCGTGGCGGCGGAGGAGGGGTCGATGTTGTCCCCGGCCTTGTAGTTCTTCTCGATGACCGTGCCGTCGATGGGGGAGGTGATGGTGTAGTCGTCCAGCAGGTCCTGGGCGATACGCAGAGCCTCTTGGGCGTCGGAGAGGGACAGTTGGGCGTTTCTCACCGCCAGCCGGGCGTTGTCGATCTGCCCGTCCAGATCGGGCAACTCAAAGGACCCCAGCGCCTGGCCGTTGGTCACCTTGTCGCCCTGGCGGACGGACAGGGCCTCCACCTTGCCCGACATCATCGCCAGCACCTGCTTGGACGCGGCGTAGTCAAAGCTGCCCACTCCGGCGGAGGCCGCCTGGCCGATCTGGGCCGTGCCGGTGGCGCCGCGGTCCAGGGCGCCGGGGTTGGGCACCTGGATGACCACTTGCCGCACCACCGCGTTGCCCGCGGTCACCTGGTCCGCCGCGCCGATCTCGCTGACGGTGCCGGACAGGACGTTGGCCGAGCCGGTGACGGTCACCTGGGCGCTCTGGCCCACGGAGAAGTCCGCGGCGTTGACGGCGTGGAAGGGCACGGTCAGCTCCATGGTGTCCCGGTCCAGAATATCCGCGATGGGCGTGCCCGCCGCCACGGTGTCGCCGGGGTCTATGTAGAGCTTTGTCACCGTCCCCGTGGCCGTGGCCTTGATGGTCATGTCGTCCCGGTTGTCCCGCTGGGTCTTCAGCAGTTCGTCCAGGGTCAGCTGGGCCTGTTGCACGCCCAGCGTCGCCCGCTCCACGCCGCTCTGGGCCGAGCGGATGTTGTTCTCCGCGTCGGTGGGGTCCAGGGTGAAGAGCACCTGGTCCTTCTGGACCAGATCGCCCTCCTCAAAGGGGGCGGACAGGATCTCCCCGCGCAGCAGGGTGGTGGCCTGGTAGTCGTCGTTGGGCTTCACCGTCCCCGTGCCCGTGACGGTGATGGTCATGTCCTGCCGGACGGCCTGGGCGGGCAAATAGGCCCCGTCCGCCGTCTGGCCCGCGGAGCCGCCGCAGGCCCGGAGCAGCACGACCAGGACCAGCAGGACCACCACGGCCGCCACCACCCGTCCGGGCCACTTCCGGCGCTTTTTGGGCGCTGTAAACTTCTGTTTGAGCTTGGCCTCCTTGGCCTCTTTTGTCTCCTTGGCCTCTTTTGTCTCCTTGGTCTCTTTTGCCTCCTTGGTCTCCTCCGCCATGGGAACAGGACCTCCTTGGGAAAAATCAATCGGCATTACTATACCAGCAAAATGTGAAGAAATTTTAAACGGACCCTGAAAAAATCCAAAAACCCTCCGGGGCCGGTATAACCCTTCCAAAGCTGGCAACAATAGGAGCTACGGAGGTGTTTGAATTGAAAGGAAAACGCAGCAAAAACGGCCTCTTCGACCGCGTCAGCGGCTTCTTCGCCGGAAAGGGCTTTTACATTGTCCTGGTCCTGTGTGTGGCCGCCATCGGCGTCTCAGGCTACTTTCTCCTGGCCGAGACCGCCTCGCGGTCCCAGACGGCGGCCGGCCCGGCGGAGGTGGTGGTGATGCCCACGGCGGCCCTGCCCACCGTGCCGGCAACGTCGGCCCCCACGCCCACGCCGGCCCCAACGCCAACGCCCGCGCCCGCTCCAACGCCCACGCCTACGCCCACCCCCGCGCCGGAGCCCACCGTGGGGCCCACGGGCAAAGCGGTGGTCTACACCTGGCCCGTCAAGGGCCAGACCATCGGCGACTTTAGCCTGGAGGTGGTGGCCTACGACGAGACCATGGGCGACTGGCGCACCCACCAGGGCCTGGATCTGGCGGCGCCCCTGGGGACCCAGGTCCTGGCCGTGGCCGACGGCACTGTCAGCGCCGTCTACGCCGACCCCCTCATGGGCCAGACCGTGGTCATTGACCACGACGGCCAGGTCCAGTCCATCTACTCCAACCTGGCGGGCACGCCCACGGTGGAGGTGGGGGACGCCGTGACCACCGGCGCGGTCATCGGCGCCGTGGGCAAGACCGCCATCGCCGAAAGCTCCAAGGCCAGCCATCTCCATCTGGAGATGACCCACCAGGGCCAGACCGTGGACCCGGCCACCTTCCTGCCCCAGATGTGACCTATCAAGCGAAGAAGCCATGCGCCGCGGCAACCCGCAAAAAATCGTCAAAGAAGCCATGCGCCGCAGCGCATGGCTTCTTCCTTCATGTCCTGTCTACGTCCGCTGTGTTACTTGGTCCCAAAGATGCGGTCGCCCGCGTCGCCCAGACCGGGCACGATGTAGGCGTGGTCGTTGAGCTTTTCGTCCACCGCCGCCACGTAGATGTCCACGTCCGGGTGGTCCTTCCGCACCCGCTCGATGCCCTCTGGGGCGGCGATGATGTTCATGAGCTTGATGTGCTTGCAGCCGTAGTTTTTGATGAACTGGATGGCCGCCGAGGCCGAGCCGCCGGTGGCCAGCATGGGGTCCAGGATGATCACGTCCCGGCTCTCAATGTCGTCGGGCATCTTGCAGTAATACTCCACCGGCTCGTGGGTGGTGGGGTCGCGGTAGAGGCCGATGTGCCCCACCTTGGCCGAGGGGACCAGGGTCAGAATGCCGTCCACCATCCCCAGCCCGGCCCGCAGGACCGGCACGATGGCCAGCTTCTTTCCGGCGATGACGTTGACCTTGGCCTTGGCCACCGGGGTCTCGATCTCCACCTGCTGCGTCGGCAGGTCTCTTGTGGCCTCGTAGCACATCAGCGTGGCGATCTCGCCCACCACCTCGCGGAAGTCCTTCACGCCCGTGTCCTTGTTGCGGAGGATGGATAGCTTGTGCTGGAGCAGAGGGTGGTCCAATACGTGTACCATTTCGTCCATAGTGCGTCTCTCCTTATGCCGTCGTATTTTTTGCCCCGTGGGGAACTTTGACCTGGGTCTCCTCAGCGGCCGCCCTCTCTCGCCTGGGCCGCCAGCCTCTCCCGCTCGGCCTGGGACAGCCTGTGGTAGTCCGGCGCCAACTCCGCCGCCGTGACCAGTCGGCCCTGCCGGGCCAGCTCCAGGGCGCACCGGGCCACGCCCCAGGCGGAGGGGTAGCGAAGCGCCGGCGGCGCCGCCTGGCAGGGGATGCCCCGCCGCTGAAACTCATTATAGCACAACTGCCAGCCATCTCCAACTACAATTTGCTCTTTTCCCGCGCTATTTTTCTGGACCTGCCCGCACAGCTGGTCCAGGCTCACCGCGTCGTCCGGGCAGAGCCGCGCGGGGACGCCTCCCTCCACGCGGAAACGGGCGGCGTACACCTGGTCCCGCCGGGCGTCCATGCAGCAGCACAGCTCCCGCCCCTCCAGATGGGCCAGGCTCCAGGCCATGGACTCCAGCGTGGAACAGCCCGCGCAGGGCAGACCCAGCGCCCAGGCCAGCCCCTTGGCCTCGGCCACGCCGATGCGGAGCCCGGTGAAGGACCCCGGCCCCTTGGCCACGGCCACCAGCTCCACCTCTTCCAGCCCTCGCCCGCAGTTTTTCAGCATATCCTCCACCATGGGCAGCAGCGTCACCGAGTGGGTCAGGGCGCTGTTTTGGTAGGACTGTGCCACCAAAAGCTCCTCCTCGCACAGCGCGCAGCTGGCCGCCTTGGCCGAGCTCTCCAGCGCCAGGATCAACATTCCCACCCCTCCGTTTCCACGCGGCGGTCGCCCTCGGCGGCTCCTCTGGTGATGGTGACCCGCCGGGCGCCGGACAGATACGCCCCACCTCTTCCGCTCCACTCCACGCAGCACACGCCGCCCCTGTCCAGATAGTCCTCCCAGCCGATGTCGAACAGCTCCTCCGGGGAGGAGAGGCGGTAGAGGTCAAAGTGGAACAAACTCAGCCGTCCGCCGTCATACTCGTTGACGATGGTGAAGGTGGGGCTCGTGACCCGTCCGGCGCAGCCCAGACCTCTGGCCAGCCCGCGGGTGAAGGCGGTCTTGCCCGCGCCCAGATCGCCCTCCAGGGCCACCACGTCCCCAGGGCGCAAGTCCTGGGCCAGCCGCTGGCCCAGAGCCTCGGTCTCGGCCTCGCTGTGGCTTTCAAACACCATCCGCCTTCCCCTCCTTTTGCCCTATCATAGCACAAACTGCCCCGCCGCACAATTCCCCACTTTCTTTTTTCGCGCCCGTGTAGTATAATACCCGCAGAGCGGCTATGATACCGACAAAGATGCCGCCTTTGCTCTCCGGCCTTGCCGGGAACCGCGAAGGATGGCCCGTGAGGACCGCTCGGCCCGCGCAAAACGCCCAAGGAGAGGAGGTCTGGCCTTGAAGGACGCCGTCTACCGCTTTTTCCACAAAGGGGACATGGTCCTGCTGGCGCTGTGCCTGGCCGCCAGCGGCATGGGCCTCGCCCTCATCTACTCCGCCACCCGCTACGAGCGCACCAACCGCTACGTCATCGTCCAGGCCGTGGGCATCCTGATCGGCGTGGCGTGCTACGCCCTCATCACCCTTGTGGACCTCCAGCACATCACCGAGCGCGCCTGGCCCGGTATGCTGGCCTTCAACGTCCTCGTCATGCTGGCCATCGTCCCCTTTGGCAAGAGCGTGGGGGGCAACAAAAACTGGATCGAGCTGCCCGGCCTGCCGGTGAACATCCAGCCCAACGAGCTGGTCAAGCTCTTCTTTGTCATCCTTCTGGCCTACCAGATCTATAAGCTCCGGGAGCGGGACGCCCTCAACCACCCAGTCGGCGTCCTGTCCCTGGCGCTGCACACCCTGTTCTTCGCCGGGCTCAACATGGTCATCACCGGGGACTACGGCATGAGCCTTATCTACATCCTCATCTTCATCGTCATGGCCTGGTGCGCGGGGGTCTCCTGGTGGTGGTTCGCCCTGGGCCTGGGGCTGACAGGGGGCGCCGTGGGCCTCCTCTGGAGCCACCTGCCCGGCTATATCCAGGACCGGGTCATGGTGGTGTTCCTCCGCAATGATCCCCAGGGCGCGGGCTGGCAGCAGGAGCACAGCGTGCTGGCCATCGGCTCCGGCGGCCTCACCGGGCAGGGCTTTCTGCAGGGCGCCCAGACCCAAAAGGGCACCATCCCCGCCCAATACACCGACGAGATCTTCGCCGTCTGCGGCGAGGAATTTGGGATGCTGGGCTGCGTTGTCATGATCCTCTTGCTCACAGCCATCATCCTGCGCTGTTTCTGGGTGGGGCGCCACGCCGCCACCCCCATGACCGCCATCGCCGCCATGGGCTACGGCGGGATGTTCCTGGCCCAGACGGTGGTGAACCTGGCCATGTGCCTCTATGTGTTCCCCGTGGTGGGCCTGACTTTGCCCTTCTTCAGCTACGGCGGCACCAGCGTCATCACCCTCTTCGTGGCCGCGGGCGTGGTCTCCAGCGTCAAAGCCACCGAGATCCCCAGCTGGCTCCAGGACCGCGGAAGCTGACGCCGTTCAAAAAAAGCCCCGCCGCGGGGCGGACCTGACGCCCTCGCCGCGGCGCGGAAAAAATGGGAGGCGATAGCCCCATGACACGGAAAAAGATCGCCCTTATCTCTCTGGCCGTGGGCCTGGCGCTGGGACTTGGCGCCCTGGCCCTCCTGTCCTGGTGGAACGCCACCGGCCCGTCCCGCGACCCGGCGGGGGCCGCCCTGCGGGGCATGGACCAGGTCATGGACCTGCCCGACCCGCTGGACCTGGGCTTCCTGGGAGCGGTGGAGGCGGGCCAGACCACCTACCAGTGCTCCGGCTCCGTCCAGATGGAGACGGGGGAGGAGGGACTTCGCGTCTGCCTCCGGGACTGCGATGTGGGCACGCAGACGGACAGCTGGACCTTCTCCCTCTACGCCGACCCCACCCAGGCCGCCGCGCTGTTGGACGGCGTCTGGCGGGGCGTGGACCTGACCCGGCCCCTGGACGACCAGGCCGACGCGGACTACCAAGCCCGCCTTTCCCCGGAGGACCGGGTCCAGGCCCAGGAGGCCGCCGACGGCTTGCGCCAGGCGCTGTCCGCGGTCACGGCCATGGACTTCGCCGCCGAGAGGCAAGCCCTGGCGGACTTCATGGCGGGGGCCGAGGCGTCCGCTACCCAGGTGGACGGGGGCTGGCTCCTGTCCTTCTACCACTTTGACACGGACCTGGCCACCATCCAGCCCTTGGCCCAGGCGTTGAGCCTGCCGCCGGAACTGCTGGGGGACAAGGTGTGGCTCCAGGTGTCCATCGACGGCTCCGGCGTGGCCACCGACCTGGCCCTGCAGGGCCAGGACTTGACGGCCCAGCTGGACCTGGGCTCCGCCCACCCACAGCGGGAGCTCTCCCCTCGGCTGGAGGCCCAGTGGACCGGGCCCGACGGCCAGAGCTGGAGCGTC
Organism: uncultured Oscillospiraceae bacterium; assembly: GCA_947599925.1. GTDB lineage: Bacteria > Bacillota > Clostridia > Oscillospirales > Oscillospiraceae > MGBC124762. Next base: position 27,986 of record CANQFT010000014.1, read on the forward strand.
ACCCTGGCCTTCACCGTGGACCAGGGCCAGAGCCCGGTCCCGCCCGCCTTTGAAACCACCCTGCTCTCCTGACCCGGTCAAAATCTTTCTGCCATGGCCGCGCCCAGGGCGTGGCTATGATTTTGCCCAAAATACAAAAAAAGTGACCCTTGCTTTTTGTATAATTTATGGTACAATAGTGTATACGAATATACTCTGCCAGGGCCCGACCCCGCCGGAGCGGGGGAGCGGGCCCGCCGGATCTGCACCGTGAATACCTCACAAGACAGGAGGGACTGCCTTGAAGTTCACCGGGACCGGCGCCGCGGAGGGCGTCGCCATCGCCCAGCTGTGGCATCTGACCACCCCTGACCTGTCCGTGGAGCGGGTCACGGGCCTGGACCCGCGGGAACAGCGCGCCCGCTTCGCCCAGGCCAAGACCCAGGCGGACGGGGAACTGGCCGCGCTCTACGCCTCCACCATGGAGCGGGACCCGGAGGCGGCCATGATCTTCGACATCCACCGCATGATGCTGGAGGACCTGGACTTCATCGAGGGTGTGGACGACCTGCTGGACCAGGGCGAAAGCGCCGAGTGGGCCGTCCGGGAGACGGGGGAGACCCTGCGGGCCATGTTCCTGGCCATCGACGACGAGACCATGCGGGCCCGCGCCGCGGACATTCAGGATGTCTCCAACCGCCTGGTGCGTATCCTCAAGGGCATCGAGGAAAACCCCATGCCCCAGGAGCAGGTCATCCTCTGCGCCCAGGATCTTCTGCCCAGCCAGACCGTGCGGCTGGACAAGCGTTATGTGGTGGGCTGTGTCACCCGCGGCGGCTCTGTCACCTCCCACTCGGTCATCCTGGCCCGGTCTTTGGGCATCGGCTGTATCGTGGCCATGGGGGAGCAGTTCGACCGCCTGCCCCGCCAGGGCCTTGCCGCCATGGACGGCGCGGCGGGGGAACTCATCGTGGACCCCGACCCGGAGGAGCTGACCCTCTACCGCGAAAAGCTGGCCCGGGCCCAGGAGCAGCGCGACCTGCTGGCCCAGTACGCCGGCCGACCGGCGGTGACGCCGTCGGGCCACCGCTGTCTCGTCTGCGCCAACATCGGCTCTGTGGTCGACGCCCAGGCCGCCAAGGACGCCGGGGCCGACGGCGTGGGCCTCTTCCGCAGTGAGTTCCTCTACCTGGACAGCCCGGACTTCCCCAGCGAGGAGACCCAGTTCCAGGCGTACAAGACCGTGCTGGAGCTCTTCGCCCCCGCGCCGGTGGTGGTTCGGACCCTGGACCTGGGCAGCGACAAGCAGGCCCCCTACTTCCAGATCCCCGACGAGGAAAACCCCGCCATGGGCTACCGGGCCATCCGCATCTGCCTGGCCCAGCCCGAGATCTTCCGCACCCAGCTGCGGGCCCTCCTCCGGGCCTCCGGCTGCGGGAACCTCCACATCATGCTTCCCATGATCACCAGCGCCCACCAGGTGGAGCGCACCCGTTCCCTCCTCGCGGAGCTGGAGGCGGAACTGCGCGCCCAGGGCGTGGAGGTGGCCCCCTATAAGCTGGGCATTATGATCGAGACCCCCGCCGCCGCCGTGATGAGCGACGTGCTGGCCCCCATGGTGGACTTCTTCTCCGTGGGCACCAACGACCTGACCCAGTACACCCTGGCCGCCGACCGCATGAACCCCCGCGTGGCCGACATTTTCAACGCCCGCGACCCGGCGGTGGGCCGGATGATCGCCATGGCGGCCAAGGCCGCCCACGACGCGGGCATCTGGATCGGCGTCTGCGGCGAGGCGGGGGCGGACGTGGCCCTGACCGACTTCTTCATGCGCCACAAGATCGACGAGCTCAGCGTCTCCCGCGGCTCCATCCTCAAGGTCCGCCGGGCCATCTGCGAAAGCGAGGGGTGAGAGGTGTACTTTAAAAACGCCATGGTCTATACCCGCGCCTTCGCCTTCCAGCTGGGCGCTTTCGGCGTGGAGGACGGCCGCTTCGTGGACGTGCTGGGCGCGCCCCATCCGGACGCCGTGGACCTCCAGGGCGCCCTGGTCATCCCCGGCCTCATCGACATCCACACCCACGGCAACTCCGGCGCCGACTTCTGCGACGGGGACGAGGCGGGCCTCCGCCGCATGGCCCGCTACTGCGCCCAACACGGCGTCACCGCCTTTACCCCCGCCTCCATGACCCTGCCCTACCCCGTGCTGGAGCGGGCCTTCGCCGTGGGCCGCCAGGTGGCCCTCCGGCCGGAGCCCCACGGCGCCCGCTTCCTGGGCGTCAATATGGAGGGCCCCTTCTTCTCGGAAAAGCGAAAGGGCGCCCAGAACGCCGCCTACCTGCAACTGCCCGACCTGGCCGCCTTCCAGCGGCTCCAGGAGAGCTGCGGCGGCCTCATCAAGCTGGTGGACCTGGCCCCGGAACTGCCCGGCGCGGTGGAGTTCGCCCGGGCCGCCAGCCGGAGCTGTACCGTCTCCGTGGCCCACACCGACGCCGACTACGACCAGGCCGCCGCCGTGTTTGACGCCGGCGCCACCCACCTCACCCACCTCTACAACGCCATGCCCGGCGTCCACCACCGCCAGCCCGGCCCCATCGGCGCCGCGTCCGAGCGGGAGACCGTCATGGCCGAGCTGATCTGCGACGGGGTCCACTCCCATCCCAGCGCCGTGCGCCTGGCCTTCAAGCTCTTCCCAGGCCGGATCTGCCTGATCTCCGACTCCATGCGCGCCTGCGGTATGCCGGAGGGGGAGTCGGAGCTGGGCGGCCAGAAGGTCTTTCTCCGGGGCCGCCGGGCGACCCTGGCCGACGGCACCATCGCCGGTTCCGCCACCAACCTCTACGACTGCATGACCACCGCCGTCTCCTTCGGCGTCCCCGTGGAGGAGGCGGTCCGGGCCGCCACATGGAACCCGGCCCACGAGATCGGCGCCCTGGACGACCTGGGCTCCATCGAAAACGGCAAGCTGGCCGACTTCGTGCTCTGCGACGGTCTGCTCCGCCGCCGGCGGGTCTACCTCTCCGGCGCGGAGGTCCAGACCGGGTAACATCCGCCGCGCGCCTCCGCCCCCAAAGCGGGTACCCGCTTTTTTGTGATGGTTCCCATCACAAATGGAAGCTATGGCAGCTTGAACACAACTGAGAAAGGACGTGTTTCCCATGGGCTTTTTCGACAAATTGCTGGGCGTCAAGCCCTCCGGCCTCCGCGTGGCCGCGCCCCTCACCGGTGAGGCCGTGGCCTTGAGCGAGGTCAGCGACCCCACCTTCGGCCAGGAGATCTTGGGCAAGGGGGCCGCGATCCGCCCCACCCAGGGCAAGGTGTTCGCCCCCTTTGACGGGGTGGTGGACCTGATGTTTGACACCGGCCACGCCGTCAACCTCATCTCCGACGACGGGGTGGAACTTCTCATCCACGTAGGTCTGGACACCGTCAAACTCAAGGGCGAGCACTACACCGCCCACGTCCACAGCGGCGACAAAGTGACCCGCGGCCAGCTCCTCATGGAGTTCGACCCCGCCGCCATCGCCGCCGCGGGCTACGACGTGATCACCCCTATTGTGGTGTGCAACACCGCCGACTTCGCCTCCGTGGAGGCCCAGCTGGGCCCTGTCACCCAGGGCGATGGGCTTTTGACCCTGACCAAATAACGAGAGGAGCCGTGAACCATGAAAACCTTTGACCATGTGATCCAGGACCCCCTCGGCCTCCACGCCCGGCCCGCCGGGCTGCTGGCCAAAGCCGCCGCCGCCTACCAGTGCGCCATCCAGGTCAAGGCCCCCAAGGGGGAGGCCGACTGCAAGCGCCTGATGGCCATCATGCGTATGGCGGCCAAGGCCGGGGACACCCTTTCCTTCACCTGCGACGGCCCTGACGAGGACGCGGCCGTGGCCGGGCTCCAGGAGTTCCTGAAAACCAACCTGTGAGCCAAAGCCCTGTTTTCCATCGCCGTTGTGGGCCGACGGCGGGAAAAGATAAGACCCTCGCGACCCCTATCTCACATTGAAAAAAGGAGGAGAGAACTACTATGATGAAACGACTGCAAAAGCTGGGCAAAGCCCTGATGCTGCCTGTGGCCGTGCTGCCCATCTGCGGCATCCTCATGGGCATTGGCTACGCCATCGCCCCCGGCGTTATGGGCGTGCCCGGCGCCGCCACGGAGGGCGTGCTGTACGCCATCGGTCTGTTCTTGGTGAAGGCCGGCGGCGCCGTCATCGACAATATGGCCATCCTGTTCGCCATCGGTGTGGGCGTCGGTCTGAGCAAGGACAACGACGGCACCGGCGGCGTGGCCGCTCTGGTGAGCTGGCTGATGATGACCACGCTGGTGGGCAACGCCGGCGCCATCATCCCCGCTCTGGCGGAAAACGAGACCTGGGCCGTGGCCTACACCAAGATCGCCAACCCCTTCATCGGCATCCTGGCGGGCATCATCGGCGCCCTGTGCTACAACAAGTTCCGGGGCACCAAGCTGCCTGACTTCCTGGCCTTCTTCTCCGGCAAGCGCTCCGTGGCCATCATCACGGGCGTGGTCTCCATCGTGGTCTCCGCGGTCCTGCTGTTCGCCTGGCCCCTGATCTTCAGCGCGCTGGTCTGGATCGGCTCCGCGGTGGCAAAGCTGGACGTTGTGGGCGTGGGCATCTACACCTTCCTCAACCGCCTGCTCATCCCCACCGGCCTTCACCACGCGGTGAACAATGTGTTCTGGTTTGACACCATCGGCCTGGGCGACCTGTCCGCCTACTGGGGCGGTCAGAGCGGCACCATCACCAAGGAGCTGATGGGCAGTGAGATCTCCTGGTCCGTGGGCCAGTACATGGCGGGCTTCTTCCCCTCCATGATGTTCGGCATCCCCGGCGCGGCCCTGGCCATGATCCAGACCGCCAAGAGCACCAAGAAGAAGTACACCATCGGCATCGTGGGCTCCGCCGCCCTGTGCGCTTTCATCTGCGGCGTCACCGAGCCCTTCGAGTTCGCCTTCATGTTCCTGGCGTTCCCGCTCTATGTGGTCTACTCCCTGCTCTACGCCATCTTTGCCATGATCGCCGTGGCCCTGGGCTTCCGGGCCGGCTTCTGCTTCTCCGCCGGCGCCACCGACCTGCTCTTTGGCGCCTCCCTGCCCGCGGCCAACAACTACTGGGTCATGATCCCGCTGGCCATCGCCGCTTTCGTGGTGTTCTACCTGGTGTTCCTCTTCGCCATCAAGAAGTGGAACCTGAAGACCCCTGGCCGTGAGGACGACGACACCGAGGGCGAGATGAAGGCGGAGCTGTCCAACAGCGACTACACCGCCGTGGCCAAGGCCATTCTGGAGGGTCTGGGCGGCGCGGAGAACATCGCCGAGGCCGACCACTGCATCACCCGCCTGCGTATGGAGGTCAAGGACTCCCTGCTGGTCAGCGAAAAGAAGATCAAGGCCGCCGGCGTCTCCGGGGTGATCCGCCCCTCCAAGACCGCGGTCCAGGTGGTCGTGGGACCCAAGGTCCAGTTCGTGTTCGACGAGCTGAAAAAAATGCTGTGATCCACCGCGCCAAGCGGCCCACGCGAGGCGTTTCCCCCGGAAAGAGAGATCCCGTAACACATGACCAAAGCCCCTCCGCGCCGCGGCGCGGAGGGGCCCTTTTCTCTCCGCCCTTGCAATTTTCCCGGCGGCGTGATAGGATAGCCTTGCCATACTGAAGTGGAGGGATGTTGGATGGAATACACGGTAAAAAACAGCGACCTGGCTCTGACGGCCCAGACCCACGGCGGCTCGCTCCACGCCATCACCAAGTCCGACGGTCAGGAGCTCCTCTGGGGCGGCGACCCCGCCGTCTGGCCCTCCAGGGCCCCGGTGTGCTTCCCCTGGTGCGGCAACGTCCAGGACGGCTGGTACGAGCTGGCCGGGCAGCGCCATCCGGCCCCCACCCGCCACGGCTTCGCCCGTGACGTGGACCACGCGCTGGTGGACCAGAGCGGGGACGCGATCACCTTCCGCATGGACCACCCCGGCCACCAGACCTGGCCCTGGCCCTTCACCCTCCAGACCGTCCACAGGCTCTCCGGCCATCGGGTCCAGACCATCTGCACCGCCACCAACCGCGCCCAGACGCCCATGCCGGTCCAGCTGGGGTTCCACCCCGCTTTCCGGGTGCCCTTCGTGGAGGACAGCGGCCTCACCGACTATGTGTTCCGCTTCCAGAGCGGCAAGGTCATCCCGCTGGAGCCCCACCTCTTTGACAACGACTCCTTCCCCGTGGACAACACCGGCGACTGGTGCCGCCTGGAGCACCCCGCCTCAGGCCGGTACATCCAGGTCTCCACCCAGGGGTTTTTCACCACCCTCCTCTGGAGCAAGCCCGGCGTGCCCGGCTTTGTGTGCATCGAGCCCTGGGACGGCTTCGTGGGGGAGAGCCACGACCTCTTTGCCCGGCCCGGCGCCACCGCCCTGGCCCCCGGCCAGAGCAAGACCTGGACCCTGACTGTGGATCTTGAGGTGTGACATGGGCTATTCGCACATCGTTTTCGACGTGGACGGCACCCTCATCGACACGTTCTACTCCAACATCCAGAGCCTCCAGGACGTACTGCGGGACCTGACCGGGGAGGTCCGCTCCCTGGAGGACCTGGGGCAGTATTTTGGCATCCCCGGCATCGACACCACCGTCCAGCTGGGCCTCCCCGACCCCCAGGCCGCCCTGCGCCAGTGGGAGGCCGCCCTGGACAAATACACCGACCACGACCGCCTCTACGACGGCGTGGTCCCTCTGCTGGAGCGGCTGGACAAGGTCGGCTGCGCCCTGGGCATGGTCACCTCCCGCACCAGGGCGGAGGTGGAGCTGGATCCCATCCTCCAGTCCATCATCCGGTATTTTCCCATCACCGTCACCGCCGACGACACCGCCCTCCACAAGCCCCACCCCGATCCGCTGCTCAAATACATGGCCCTGGCCGGCTGTGCCCCGGAGGAGGTCCTCTTTGTGGGCGACAGCGCCTACGATATGCAGTGCGCCGCCGCCGCGGGCGTGGCCTCCGGCCTGGCCATGTGGGGTGCCCGCGGGCTCCGGCCCTGTACCCACCGCCTGGAGCGCCCGGAGGCGGTGGCGGCGTTGGCTAACGGTCGTTAGCCGGGGAAAATTGCGCGCAAAAACTGCCTGAAACCCTCTGGGTTTCAGGCAGTTTTTTGTGGGTTTACATGGCTCCGGAGAACGTATCGCGGTTTTTTACAAAATATTCCAGGCCGGAATAGGCCGTTGTGAGCACAATGACCGCCACGCAGACCACATCCAGGGTCCGCAGGGCCTCCGGGCTGAGGCCGGGCAGTTCAGGGGCCAACAGCATCAGGCAGATGCCGATCATGGTGGAGGCGGTCTTGACCTTTCCGGACCAGGCCGCCGCGATGACGCGGCCCTTGCCCACCGCCACCAGCCGCAGGGCGGTGACGGCAAATTCACGGGCCACCACCAACAGCATACACCACGCGGGCATACGATGTACTTCCACCAGCCACAACATGGCCGACATCACCAGCACCTTGTCGGCCAGAGGGTCCAGGAACTTGCCGAAGTCGGTGACCAAGTGGTTCCGGCGGGCGATGACGCCGTCGGCCAGGTCGGTGAGGCTGGCCAGCACGAACACCGCCAAGGCCGCGTACATATGGCCGGGAAATCCCAGGTACAGCAGTACCAGGAACACCGGGATGAGCAGGATACGCAGCAGGGACAGCTTGTTTGGCAGGTTCATGGTCTCACTCCTCCACTTCGCCGGTGAGGTCGCCGTTTTCCGCGCCGGTGACGCGCACGTTTACAAAGCTGCCCGCCGGGATGTGGCCGGCGGCGGTGAAGTAAACGTGGCCGTCCACATCGGCGGAGTCGGCGTAGCTCCGGCCCGCGTAACAGCCCTGGGCGGGGTCGAAGCCTTCGCAGAGGACTTCCAGCACCGTGCCCAGTCTGCTCTCATTATACACGTCCATGACCCTGCTTTGCAAGTCCACCAGCAATTCCGCCCGCTTTTGGGCGGTCTCGGCGTCCACCCGGTCGGTCATGGCGAAGGCGGGGGTGCCCTCCTCCGGGGAGAAGGGGAACACGCCCACCCGTTCCAGCCGGGCGTTTTGGAGAAAGGCGCACAGCTCGTCAAACTCCGCCTCCCCCTCTCCGGGGAGGCCGGTGATGATGCTGGTGCGGATGACAAGGCCGGGGACGCGGGCCCGGAGTTTGGCAAAAAGGGCCTCAAGCTCCGCCTTGGTGCCCCGGCGGTTCATGCGGCGGAGGATGCCGTCGTTGACGTGCTGGATGGGGATGTCCAGGTATTTGACGATCTTGGGCTCCTGGGCGATGACGTCGATGAGCTGGTCGGTGAACTCGTCGGGGTAGAGGTAGTGGAGGCGGATCCAGTGGAAGGGAAGTTTACATAACTCGGTCAACAGCTGGGGCAGCTGCCGCGTGCCGTCCAGGTCCAGGCCGTAGCGGGTGATGTCCTGGGCAACTACGATGAGTTCCCGGACGCCCTGCTCCGCCAGGGACCGGGCCTCGGCCAGCAGGGAGTCCATGGGCCGGCTGCGGTACCGGCCCCGGAGAGAGGGGATGACGCAGTAGGCACAGCGGTTGTCGCACCCCTCGGCGATCTTCAGATAGGCGGAGTAGAGGGGGCGGGACACCAGGCGCTGTCCGTCCTCCGCGGTGTGGTGGATGTCCCCGAAGAAGGTGGGGCAGTCCCCCGCCTCCATGGCCTTGACGGCCTCCACCACGTCGGTGTAGCTCCCCGTGCCCAGCAGACCGTCGATCTCCGGCAGTTCCTCCAGCATCTCCAGCTGATACCGCTGGCTCAGGCACCCCGCCACCAGCAGTTTGCCCAGCCGCCCCTGCTCCTTCAGATGGGCCAGGGAGAGGATGTGGTCGATGGCCTCGCTCTTGGCGCTGTCAATAAAGCCGCAGGTGTTGAGCACCGCCACGTCCGCGCCGTCGGGCTCGGTGGTGACGGTCCAGCCCTGGGCGGCACACAGGGCCATCATCTGCTCGGTGTTCACCAGATTTTTGGCACAGCCGAGGGAGAGAAAGGCGATGTTCAAAGGGTCAGTCCTCCTCCAAGTGGTGGGTGTACCGCTCCAGAGCGGCGGAGATGTCAGACCAGGCGTGGCCCCGGCGGGAGAGAGCGTCGGCCACGCGCTTGAGGTCCTTGCGGTCAGGGGCCTGGATCCGGCCCAGCCTGGCTGCCACGAAGCGGTCCAGGGCGTCCTGCTGTCCCTGGTCGTCCAGGTCCGCCAGGGCCTCGTCCCAGAACTCCCGCGGCACGCCCCGGCGGTAGAGCTCGTCCCGGACCTTGCGGGGACCGTAGCCGCGGTTTACATAATATTGCGCCAGGGTCTTGGCGTACTGGGCGTCGTCCAGGTAGCCCAGGCGCTCCAACTCGTCACAGGCCAGGGCCGCGTGCTCCGGGGCCTCGCCCTTTTCCACCAGGCGCTTTTCCAGCTCCCGGCGGCTGAGGGGGCGGGCGGAGAGGATGTTGGCGGCCCGGCGTCGGCAGCGGGCGGCGTCGGCGGCGTCCCGCAGCTGTTCCAGCGCGGGGGCGGGGACGTCCAGGCCCTGGTAGAGCGAGAAGTCCACCATCTCCCTGTCGGTGAGTTTGAGGGTGGTCCCGTCCTCCAGGGTCAACAGCCAGCGGCCCTGGATCTTTTGGTCGGGGACCAGAGAGACGATCTTCACTGGAGCTCTCCGCCGTCGTCAAAGTCGTCGGCGGAGACGTCAACGGCCCGGCCCGCGGCCTTGGCCGCCACCTTCTCCTGGGCGGTCATGAGTTTGAAGGAGTTTTTGCGGATCTCCGCCTCCAGCGCGGCGCACTCGTCGGGATTGTCCTTGAGGTACTGCTTGGCGGCGTCCCGGCCCTGGCCGATGCGCTTTTCCCCGATGGCGAACCAGGAGCCGGACTTTTGCACCAGGTCCAGCTGGACGGCCAGGTCCAGGATCTCGCCGACCTTGGAGATGCCCTCGCCGTACATGATGTCGAACTCCGCCTGTTTGAAGGGAGGGGCGACCTTGTTTTTCACCACCTTGGCGCGGGTGTGGTTGCCGACCACCTCGCCGGAGACCTTGATGCTCTCCACCCGGCGCACGTCGATGCGGACGGAGGAGTAGAATTTCAGGGCCCGTCCGCCGGTGGTGACCTCGGGGTTGCCGTATACCACGCCGACCTTTTCCCGGAGCTGGTTGATGAAGATGACGATGCAGTTGGTCTTGGAGATGGACCCGGCCAGCTTGCGGAGGGCCTGGCTCATCAGCCGGGCCAGCAGGCCCACATGGCTGTCGCCCATGTCCCCTTCGATCTCGGCGCGGGGCACCAGAGCGGCCACGGAGTCCACCACCACCACGTCCACAGCGCCGGAGCGGACCAGCATTTCAACGATCTGGAGCGCGTCCTCGCCGGTGTCGGGCTGGGAGATGAGCATGGAGTCGATGTCCACGCCCAGGGCGCGGGCGTAGCTGGGGTCCATGGCGTGCTCGGCGTCGATGTAGGCCACCTCGCCGCCCTGCTTCTGGCTCTCGGCCACGATGTGGAGGGCGAGGGTGGTCTTGCCGGAGGATTCGGGGCCGTAGATCTCGATGATGCGGCCCTTGGGCACGCCGCCGATGCCCAGGGCCAGGTCCAGGCTCAGCGAGCCGGTGGGGATGGCGTCCACCACCACGTGCTCGTTTTCGCCCAGGCGCATGATGGAGCCCTTGCCGTAGTCCTTCTCGATCTGGGCGATGGCAGTTTCCAGGGCTTTTTTGCGGTCGGAGGCCGGCGCGGCGGTGGGGACGGTCTTTTTCTTGTCAGCCATGTTCATGTTCCTCTCTGTTTCCCGTATTTTTTGAAAGGGCCTATCCCTCTGCCCGGCCCTCTACCACGCGCCAGATGCCGGCGGCGTCGGCGTAGGTGTGGATGTCCCGGAGGCCGGCGCGGGCGAAGAGCTTTTCCACCGCGTCGGACTGGCCCAGGCCCACCTCGCACAAAAGCCAGCCGTCCAGACGCAGGGAGTTGAGCCATTTTTCCGTGATGGAGCGGTAGAAGTCCAGCCCGTCCTCCCCGCCGTCCAGGGCCAGATGGGGCTCGTAGAGCCGGACGGAGGGGTCCAGGGCGCCGATGTCGGCGGTGGGGATGTAGGGCGGGTTGGAGACGATGAGGTCGAAGTCCCACAGGGCTTTGGGCGGTTTTTCCAGAGCGTCGGCGTGGCAGGTGGAGACCCGGCTCTCCAGACCGTTGCGGCGGATGTTTTGCCGGGAGACCCGCAGCGCGCCGTCGGAGACGTCGGCCAGCAGGACCTGGGCGTTGGGCTGCCGGGCCGCGATGGCCAGGCCCACGCAGCCGCTGCCGGCGCAGAGGTCCAGCACCCGGAGCTGGCCGGGCATGGACTCCAGCCGGGCCAGGGCCTGGCGGACCAGGACCTCGGTGTCCTCCCTGGGGATCAGCACCTCCGGCGAGATGTCCAGGGGCAGGCCGCAGAAGGACCACTCGCCGATGAGGTAGGCCACCGGCTCGCCCTGGAGACGGCGGTCCAGCAGGGCGCGGAAGCGGGTCTCCACCGCGGCGGCGGCGTAGAGGGGCATATCCCGGTAGAGCTGGTCACGGGACTTGTCCGCGGCGAAGCAGAGGAGCTCCAGGGCCTCCAGCTGGGCGTTGTCGCTGCCGACGGCTTTCAGGGCCCGGCGGGCGTCCAGGTACAGGGTGTTGTAGGTGGAGGCCATTACCAGGCGTCAGCTCCCTTCTCCTGGGGCAAGACCTCGCTGAGCGCGCGGATGCCCACTTCGATCATGGAGTCATCGGGCTCGGAGGTGGTCCAGTTTTGCAGCCACAGGCCCGGCGCGGTGAGGATGCGGGTGAGGGCGTTGTCGTGCCGGCCCACGAAGCGGTTGAGTTCGTAGGTGATGGCCACGATGACGGGCAGGGACGCCAGGCGAACCGCCAGGCGCAGCCAGGTGTTGTCCCAGCCCACGCCCAGCACCGCGTGGATGAGGATGGCCACGGCCATGATGACGAAGAGGAAGCTGGTGCCGCAGCGGGGATGGTGGCGGGGCATCTTGCGGACGTTTTCCACGGTGAGGGGAAGGCCGTGCTCGTAACAGAAGATGGTCTGGTGTTCCGCGCCGTGGTAGCGGTAGACCCGTTGCATATCTTTGAGCTTGGAGGTGAGGATGATGTAGAGCAGGAAAATGACCATCCGCACCACCCCTTCGATGAGGCTGAGGGCCAGACGGCTCTGGATCCAGCGGGTCAGAAAGCCGGTGATGAGGGTGGGGAGGATGAAGAAGAGCAGGATGGAAAAGCCCAGGCCGAGGACGACGGAGAGGGTGACGACCGCGGCCATGGCCTTTTCGCTGAGGCTGTCGCTCTGGTCCTTCTCCGGCAGGGGCTTGCCCGCTTTCCGGGCCCGCTCCCGTCGCTTTTCCTCCCGCTTTTCCCGGCGGGCGCGGGCCTTTTCGCTCTCGGCCTCTTCGTCCTCCGGGTAAAACTCGGCGGAGTACATCAGGGCCCGGACGCCGTGGACCATGGAGTCCACAAAGTTGATGGGGCCGCGGATCAGCGGCCAGCCCATCCAGGGGTGGCGGGTCTTGACCAACTTCAGCGGCTCCACCTTGACCTCCAGCCCGCCGTCGGGCTTGCGGACCACGATGGCCTCCTTCTCCGGGCCGCGCATCATGATGCCTTCGATGAGGGCCTGGCCGCCGCACATGGTTTTGAATTTTGGGCAGTTCTCCTGGCGCTTGGACATGGCGAAGCTCCTTTTGTAAGACGAACGAATGTTTGATTTACACTAGTCTACCATATCTCGCGGGAAAAAGCAAGCCCCATTGGGAAAAAATTTCCCCTGCCGGCGCTGGCGGGCAGGGGAAAGGGGAGCGCTTATTTGCCGGAGACCCGGACGGTGCAGGTGAGGGTGGCACCGTCGGAGAGGGTGCAGGTGATCTTGGCGGTGCCGTTGCCCACGGCGGTGACGGTGCCGTTGTCCGACACGGAGGCCACGCCGCCGTCGCTGGAGCTCCAGCCCACGGCCTGGCCGCCGGTCACCCGCAGGCGCACGGGGTCGGGGTAGGCGGCGTTGATGGTGAAGTCGGTGTGGTTGAGGGTGGCCTGGCCGCTCGCCGACGCGGGGGCGGGGCTGGGCCCGGCGGAGGACTGGGCCGGGGCGCCCATGCCGCTGACCCGGACGACGGCGGTGGCGGAGGCGCCGTTCTGGGCGGTGACGGTGAGGGTGGTGTTGCCGTTGGCCACGGCGGTGACGAGGCCGCCGGAGCTGACGGTGGCCACGTTGGGATCGGACATCTCATAGGTGGCCTGGGCCCGGCCCACCCCTTCGATCTCCAGCTGGTAGGTGGGGTATTTGGGCGAGAGGGTGAAGTCGGTGCTGCTGAGCTTTAAGGCGGCCGGGGCCGCGGTGGAGACAGGGGTCTGGCTGGAGGCAGGAGCTTGGCTGGCGATGGGGGCCTGGCTGGAGACGGGAGTTTGGCTGGAGATGGGGTCGGTCTCCACCGGCGGCAGGTCGGGGCTGTCCAGGCTCAAGGGGTCGTCGTCCACCGCGGGCAGGGGCGTCAGGCCGCCCACGGGGTCCTCCGAGGGGATGGGGGAGGAAGAGGGGGCGGCGGTGGCGGTCATCTCCGAGGGAGAGGGGGAGGGCTGGGCCTCTCCGGCGGGGAAGAAGCGGGGGAAGATGTAGGTACACAGGACCCAGATGGCCGCCAGGATGACAACGGCGGACAGGACGTAGAGGACGATGCGGAGCCAGAAGCCGGGGCCGCGGCCGCCGCCGCGGGATCCGCCGGCCAGACGCTTGCCGCCACGGGGAGAGGCGGGCGCGTAGCCGTCGTCATCGTCGAAGGGCTCTTCGTATTCGGTCTCGTCAACGGGCTCAAAGCGCTGGCCGGGCTTGGCGTCGCAAAACGGGCAGCGGCGGTAGGTGGCGGCATAATCCTCGCCGCAGTTGTCGCAGTGGATCAGCTCTGTTCGGGCCTTGGACATGGCAAACCCCTCCTGGAGATATTTCCCGCGGTCCCCCACAGGGTGACATAATTCGTCCCTCCTATTCTACATCCTCCGCCGCCGTTCGTCAACCGATTCGGGGAAAAAATTGCGGAGAAATTGGCCGCGGGTACTTCCACATTTGGAGAGAATGTGTTATAATGGCTCCATCGAATCTCAGGGCGTTTGCCATTTTTACAGCAAAAAAGGAGGCCGGTTTCCATGAGTCTGCACATTGAAAATGAGGCCGCGCGCTGCCTCAACTGCAAGGTCCCGATGTGTCAAAAGGGCTGTCCCATCGCCACGCCCATCCCCCAGGTCATCCAGCTTTTTAAGGAGCGGAAGATCATGGAGGCGGGGGAGATGCTCTTCGCCAACAACCCCTTGAGCTTTATCTGCGCCACCGTCTGCGACCACGGCTCCCAGTGCTACGGGCACTGTGTGCTGGGCAAGAAGGGGACGCCGGTGCAGTTTTTTGAGATCGAGAAGTTCGTCTCCGACGCCTATCTGGCCCGGATGAGCTATGACCGCAAGGCGCCCACGGGCAAGAGCGTGGCCGTGATCGGCTGCGGCCCCGCCGGAATGACCGCGGCCATCGTGCTGGCCCGCAACGGCTACGACGTGACCATCTTCGAGCGCAAGGACATGATCGGCGGCATGACCCAGTACGGCATCCCGGAGTTCCGGCTGGGGCACCCGGTGTTCGTGCGCTACAAGAAGCTGCTGCTGGGGCTGGGCATCAAGGTCCGGCCCAACACCACCATCGGCGGCGCGCTGAAGATCGAGGACCTGTTCCGGGACGGCTACGCCTCCATCTTTGTGGGCACGGGTACCTGGCGGCCCAGGACCCTGGGCATCGAGGGCGAGAGCCTGGCCCACGTACATTTTGGCATCTCCTATCTGGAAAACCCCTCCCACCACGCCCTGGGCGACCACGTGGTGGTCATCGGCATGGGCAACGTGGCCATGGACGTGGCCCGGACGGCCTTCCGCGGCGGGGCACAGACGGTGACGCTGGTGTCCAACTCCATGACCCCCACCGCCAGCGAGCACGAGATGTCCTACGCCCGGCTGGACGGGGCAGAGTTCGTCTTTGGCAAGTCCATCACCCGGATCACCGAGGATGGGCCCATGTTCCGCACGGTGAAGTTTGACGACGAGGGCAACGCCGTGGGCTTTGCCGACGACGAGACCCTGATGCCCGCCACCTCCGTGGTCATCGCCGTGAGCCAGATGCCCAAGGACAAGCTGATCCAGTCCACCTATCACCTGGAGGGCAACGACAGGGGACTGCTGGTGGTGGACGAGAACCACATGACCACCCGCGAGGGCGTCTTTGCCGCCGGGGACGTGGTCACTGGGCCCAAGACCGTGGTCCACGCCGTGGAGGGCGCCAAGCAGGCCGCCATCGCCATGATGCGGTACATGGAGAGAAAGTAAATCATCAAAGAAGCGGCGAGGCCGCTTCTTTGATGATACTTTACGGCCCGCTGCAGCGCACGACCCGGCCGCTCTGCGGCCGGGCCGCACGTTTGCGGGCCGAGATGTCACGCCTCGCCTGTTCGCGACGCCCGGCTTCGCTGCGACTCGGACTGGTCTGCGGGGCCTTTGGCCCCTCCGCTCGCCCTCGCTCCGCTCCATCCGGGCTGCTCACGACGGCTCGGACGCTTCCCTGTATTTTTTTGCCAGGCGCATGTCCTGGCAAAAAATACATTATAAATCTTTCGCGCCTGGCGGCGCGAAACTCTGCGAGGCTTTTTGACAAACTGACAGGCCCGCTCCTCCGGGAGCGGGCCTGTCAGTTTGTCGTGGGCGGTCATTGTTCCATGGTGAGACCCTGGTCGCCCAGGCCGTCCTTGTCCAGCATTTGCTCCAGCACGGCCACGTCGCTGGTGATGTCCAGAGCGTCGTCTTGGAACAGGCGGTCCAGCTGTTTCTCGAAGCCCTCCACCACCTTGTCCATCATGCCCTCGATGCGCTTTTTGGCGGCGGAGATGTTCTGGCCCTCCACGCCCTGCTTGTCCAGTTGGGCGTAGGCCCGGAGGATCTTCAGCGTGGTGGGGAGATAGTAGTTGAGGAAGCTGCGGAGCTGGCCGGCGCGGTTGGGGTTTTTCCGCTGGTAGTCCAATATCTTGCCGGTGATCTCCCCGATGCGGTCGATCTTGGCGGACATGATGGGGTCGGGGATGGCGTCGTTGATGGCTCTGATCTGGCGGAGGATGTCGTTGTCGTCGGACGCCTCGTCCTGGGCGGACTCCGGGGCCGGCTTGTCGGCGATGCCCTGGGCGGAGAGGATCAGCTGGTCGGCGGCCAGGTCCAGGTAGCCCGCGGGCAGGATGCCCTGGTCCAGCATCTCCTGGAGCTCCTGGCAGACCTTTTTGCGGCTGCGGCCCGCGGCCTGGGCCAAGGTGGTGAGGCTCACCGATCCCCGGCGGCCGATGAGCCCCAGGTACTTGAGGTAGAGACGGGCCTTTTTCCGCTTGCGGAGACCGGCCCACAGGGTCAGCAGTCCGGCCCCGGTGAACACGCCCAAGGGGGCGCAGGCCACGGCGGGGGCGCGGGACAGGAGCAAAATGAGCAGGGGCAGGCCAAAGGCCCCGGTGAGCACGGCGCCCAGGAACATCAGGCCCCGGCCGGCGGTGGGCTTGACGCCGCGCCTGTCGGCGGACGCCTGGGGCGCCGGGCCGGGCCGCGGCTGGGCGGAGGCGGCGGGGCCCTGGGGCTGAGAGGCGGGGCGCCGGTCCAGGGCGCCGAACACGCCGCCCAGAACGCGGGAGATCACAGAGGGGATGGCCATGATCACAGACAGCGCCATATCCAGCAGCAGCTCGATGAAGCTGCCGCCGTCGCGGTCGTCGCGGCGGGGACCGCCGTGGTTGAAATTGTAGGGATACTCCGACATGGGCCTCTCTCCTCGTCTGGTCACACACCAGTATCTTACACCCAAGGCGGCGAAAAGTAAAGGCTTTTCCGGGACCTGTCCACGGCGCGGCGGGCCTGGGGCGGTTTCGCGGGCCCTGGCCGCGCCGGAGGGGTCGGATCCTTTGGAGAATGGGAAAAAGAGGTGGGGGTTGTTACCGTTTTGTAATTGATTTTTCCAGGGTGGGACCCTATAATAAGGGAAACTGGAAAATCGGAGCGGTGGGCCCCGCCCCCGCGGAGATGGAGCGTGGAAAACGTGGAGGAGAAGGCGCCTGAGGGCGGTCGCCGTCTGGCGGCGAAAAAGGGCCTGGGCAAGAGGGGGAAGACCGTCATCGCCGTGGTGTGCGCCGTGGCGGTGCTGTTGGCGAGCGGCTATCTGGGCCTGTGCGCCTACGCCGCCGGCGACCGGGTCATCCCCGGCACCCGCATGGGCCAAGTGGACCTGAGCGGGCTCACCGTGGAGGAGGCCGCCCAGAAGTTGGAGGAGGAGACAGGCCGCTACGCGGCGGTGGAGGTCCCCATCCAGGTGGGCGACAAGACGGTGACGTTCTCCGCCGGGGAAGCGGGCGTCCGGGTCGAGGGAGACGGCCAGGCCGCTGTCCGGGCCGGGAAGGGCAGCTTCTTCGCCGGCGGCTGGAACTACCTGATGGGGCTGTTTGGCCGGGAGACCCAGCTGCACTGTCAGCTGGCCGTGGACAACCAGGACTATCTGAACAAGACCCTGGAGGCGGTGTCCGCGGCGGTGGACAGGCCGGTGGAGGACCCCCACTGGGAGCTGGACGAGGAGACGGGAGAGCTCACCTTCTACCGGGGACACAGCGGCCAGAGCGTGGACCAGCAGGCGGTGCGCCAGGCGCTGATGGAGGCCCTGGCGGAGCAGGGCGGCGCCGTCACCGCCCAGGTAGTCCAGACCGAGCCCAAGGAGCCGGACTTCGCCCAGATGAAGGCGGAGGTGGACCGTGAGCCCGCCGACGCCAGTCTGGATCTGGAGACCAACGAGATCGTGCCCCACAAGCTGGGGCTGACCCTGGACGCGGCGGAGGCGGAGCGGCTTTTGGGAGATCTGGCCGAGGGGGAGAGCGCCAAGCTGCCCCTGGAGACCCAGGAGCCGGACATCACCACGCTGGAGCTGCGCGCCAGCCTGTTTCGCGACCTGCTGGGCGAGGCCAGCAGCAAGATCTCCGGCGACGCCAACCGCGTGGGCAACGTGCGGCTGGCGGCGGAGGCGTGCAACGGCGTGATCCTGCTGCCCGGCCAGACCATGAGCTACAACCAGACCACCGGCCAGCGCACCGCCGCCAAGGGCTACCGCAAGGCCTCGGGCTACACCGCCAAGGGCATTGAGGACATGGTGGGCGGCGGCGTGTGCCAGCCCTCGTCCACCCTGTATCTGGCCTGTCTGAACGCCAATCTGGAGATCGTCCAGCGCTCCAACCACCGCTATACGGTCTCCTATATGCCGGACGGCATGGACGCCACCGTCAGCTGGCCCAATCTGGACTATGTGTTCGCCAACAACACGCCCTATCCCCTGAAGGTGGTCACCTCCATCGCCGACCGGGTGCTGAAGGTGCAGCTCTACGGCACCAAGACCGACGACACCTATGTGGAGATGGAGAGCGTGCGGCTGTCCACCACGCCGGCCGGGGTCAGCTACCAGGCCGACGAGACCGTGCCCAGGGGCACCACCAAGGTCCTCCAGAGCGCCCACACCGGCAAGAAGGTCCAGGTGTACAAAAACCTCTACCAAGGCGACGGCACGCTCATCAGCCGCACCCTGGTCAGCACCGATACCTACCGCCCTGGGGATAAGATCATCGGCTACAATCCCCTGGACGGCGCGCCCGACGGCAGTGTGGCCCCGGTGCCCGACCCCAACGCCCCGGTGGTGGACCCCGTGACCGGGTACTTGGTGGACCCCAACACCGGCGCGGTGCTGACCGACCCCAACACCGGCGAGCCCATGACCGCCGAGCCGTCCCCGGCGCCCAGCGCCGGGGAGACCACCGACCCGGGCCAGGCCACGGAGCCCTCCGCTGAGCCCGCGCCCTCTGTTGAGCCCGCGCCCTCCGTGGAGCCGACGCCCTCCACTGAGCCCGCGCCCTCCGCGGAGCCGACGCCCTCTGCGGAGCCCACGCCCTCGGCGGAGCCCAGTCCCCAGCCCCCGGCCCAGAGCGAGACGCCGGTGCTGCCCCCTGTGCCGGAGCCGGTGGCCCCGGAGGGGATCCCCCAGGACTGAGCGCCTTTTCCTGACAGCGCCACGACCCGGTGTGAGCCTCCCGGCCGCGCCGGGTCTTGCTTTTTTCCCCAGGGGTTGATATACTAAGGCCGTATCGCATTTTTGCCCGTCAAGGAGTGCCATCCATGACACATTATCTGGACTACGCCGCCACCACCCCGGTACTGCCACGGGCCGCCCAGGCCGCCAAGGACGCCATGGAGCGGTTTTACAACCCGTCGTCCCAGTATCCCCCAGGACTGGACGCCGCCAAGGAGCTGACGGCCCACCGCCGGGTGCTGGCCGGGGCCTTGGGCTGTCAGCCGGAGGAGGTCTTTTTCACCTCCGGCGGCACAGAGGGGGACAACTGGGCCGTCTCCTGGGCCAAACAGCGCAAGAAGGGGCACATCATCACCACCGCCATCGAGCATCCGGCGGTGCTGGAGCCCGTCAAGGCGCTGGAGGGGCAGGGGTTTGATGTGACCTATCTCCCGGTGGACCGGGCCGGGCGCATCCGCGTGGAGGACTTCAAGGCCGCCTTGCGAGAGGACACGGTGCTGTGTTCGGTGATGCTGGTGAACAATGAGCTGGGTACGCTCCAGCCGGTGGGGGAGTGCTGTGCCGCGGCCAGGGCGTGGAACCGGGATATTTTTTTCCACACCGACGCCGTGCAGGCCTTTTTGAAGCTGCCCTTCACCGTCCGGGACCTGGGCGTGGACGCTCTGAGCATCTCCGGCCACAAGATCGGCGCGCCCAAGGGCGTGGGGGCTTTCTATCTGAAGAAAGGCAGCAGGCTGAAGCCCCTGCTGCTGGGCGGCGGACAGGAGCGGGGGATGCGCTCAGGCACCGAGCCCACGCCTCTCATCGCGGCGCTGGCCGCGGCGGTGGAGGAGGGGGAGCGGGGCCTGAAGGCCGAGTTGGAGCGGCTGGGGCGGCTCCAGGACTACGCGGTGGAGGCGCTGGAGGCCGCCATCCCGGAACTGCGGGTCATCTCCAAGGGCGATGTGCCCCACATCCTGGCGCTGACCCTGCCGGGCTACAAGAGCGAGGTGGTGGTGCGGTTTTTGGGCGACAGAGGGGTCTATCTCTCCTCCGGCTCGGCCTGTCACAAGGGAAAGCCCAGCCACGTCTACGCCGCCCTGGGGCTGGAAAAGCCCTGGCTGTCCGGGGCCCTGCGGGTCTCCTTGGGCAAGGGCAGCGTCCGGGAAGATGTGGACGCGCTGGTCCAGGCGCTGAAAGACGCCAGAGCGGTGCTGTTTACCAGTATGTCGTGAGGCGTTGGTTCGCCGCGAAATTGGTTTACATAATTTTTGAGGAGGTATCCTGTCATGCAAGTGTTCCACACGGAGGCGGCGCCGGCCGCCATCGGGCCCTATTCCCAGGGCATTGCCGCCGCGGGGCTGGTGTTCACCTCTGGGCAGATCCCCGTGGACCCCGCCACCGGGGACATCCCGGAGGGCATCGCCGCCCAGGCCGAGCAGAGCTGCAAGAACGTCTGCGCCATTCTGACCGCCGCCGGCGTGGGCCCGGAGAAGGTGGTCAAGACCACGTGCTTCCTGGCCAACATGGGGGACTTTGCCGCCTTCAACGAGGTGTACGCCCGGTTCTTCCCCGGCAGGCCCGCCCGGAGCTGCGTGGCGGTGAAAGACTTGCCCAAGGGCGTTTTGTGCGAGGTGGAGGCCATCGCGGAGGCGTGAGAGGAAAAGCCCCTGAAACCGCAAGGTTTCAGGGGCTTTTGATTTTCTCAAAGAAGCGGCGAGGCCGCTTCTTTGAGAATTTTTTTCGGCCCGCTGCAGCGCACGCCCCGGCCACCGAGGTGGCCGGGCCGCACGTTTGCGGGCCGAGAGGTATTTTTTCCGACGTACACG
>CANQFT010000015.1 GCA_947599925.1 uncultured Oscillospiraceae bacterium
AGGGACGGGCGTCTCGTCAGGGACGGGGGTCGCGTCAGGGGAGGGGGTCACATCGGGGACGGGCGTCTCGTCAGGGACGGGGGTCGCGTCAGGGGAGGGGGTCACATCGGGGACGGGCGTCTCGTCAGGGGTGGTGGTCTCATCGGAGCGGGGCCGCCCGCCGGAGCTGGAAGAGCCGGGCTTGGCGTTGACGAAGGCGGCGGACGCCGCGCCGTCGAGGGGGATGGCCCCGGCCGCCCCGGTGGAGGTGGTCTTGTAGCCGTCCTGGTCGGCCTCGGCCTCCGTCACCGTGTAGGTCACGCCCGCCGGGAGACCGGTGAGGGTGACGCTCTGGCCGTGCTTCAAGGTGAGGTCGGCCTCGCCGCCGGAGAGGGTCACGCCGCCGTAGACGCCGTCGATGGACTTGTCGCCCAGGGCCAGGTGGAAGTGCCACTCCCTGGACTTGTCCCCCGCCGTGCCGGTGACCGTATTGGAGATGGTGAGGTCGCCCACGGAGAACTGCCTGTCGTTGACGAAGGACGCCACGGCGGGCGTGTCGGTGATGATCCCGGTCCAGCCGGTGGAGGCGGCGGTGTAGCCCTCCGCCTCCTCCTCGGCAACGGTGTAGGTGGTGCCCAGGGGCAGCTCCAGGGTGACGCTCTGGCCGCTTGCCAGGGAGAAGACGCCCACGCCGTCTTGGAAGGTCACGCCGTCGTAGACGCCGGTGCGCGGCTCACTGAGGGTGACGGTGAAGGGGAAGGCCCGGTCCCGCTCGCCGCCGTTGCCGGTGACCGTCTTGACCACGGTAAGGTGGCCGTGACCGGCCTGGGGCGCGGGGGTCTTGGCGTTGGTGAACACAGCGGCGGCGATCCGATCCCGCTGGATCGTGCCCGTGGCGGCGGTGGCGGAGGTGGTGTAGCCGTCCTGATCGGCCTCCCGTTCCGTCACCTCGTAGCTGAGGCCGACGGGCAGGCCGGGGATGGTCTGGCTCTCCCCGTGGCCCAGGGCGAGGGTGGCCACGCCGTTTTGGAAGGTCACGCCGCCGTAGACGCCGCTCACGTGCTCAGCCCCGTCGCCGGACAGGGTGACGGTGAAATGCCACCGCGCGGCCTTGTCTCCCAGGGCGCCGGACACGGTCTTGCTCACCGACAGGCCGCCGGTGGGAGCGGCGGGCTCCGTATCCCGGTGGTTGATGAAGGAGGCTGTCGCCGTGCCGCCGCCGGGGATGGTCCCCCGCCCGTTGCCGGAGCTGGTGGTGTAGCCGTCCTGCCCGGCCTCCGTCTCCACCACGGTGTAGGACAGTCCGGCGGGGAGGCCGGTGGCGGTGACGCTGTGGCCGCCGGTCAGGGCGATGTGGGCCACGCCGCCCGCGAAGGTCATCCCGCCGTAGGTGCCGTCCAGAGCGGAGTCGCCGAGGGTGACGGTGAAGTGCCACTCTCTGTCCGGCTCGGCGGTATCGCCGCTCACCGTCTTGGTCACCGTCAGGCTGCCGAAGCCCCGATCCGCCGGGGGAATGGGCTCGGCGCTCGGGGCGTTGGTAAAGGCGGCGACCACAGAGCCGCTGGCGGGGATGCGCCCGGTGGCGCCGACGGCGGTGGCGGTGTAGCCCGCCGTCTCCTCCTCGGCCACGGTGTACTTCACGCCCGCCGGAAGGCCGGAGGCGCTGACGGCCTCGCCGTCGCCCAGGGTGAACTCCGCCACGCCGTCCTGGAAGGTCATGCCGTCATAGACGCCGTGGACGGCGGCGTCGCTCAAGGTCACGGTGAAGCGGAAGCGCGCGCCGGGGTCTTCGCCGAGCACGGTCTTGGTCACGGTCAAGCCCCCGGTGATGGGGATCTCCCGGTAGGTGTTGGCAAAGGTGATCCGATCGGCCCGCTCGCCGTTGAGGGTGTAGGCGGTGGCGAGCTGGCCGGTGGCCGGGTCGGCGGTCACCGTCGCCGCCACGGTGAAGCGGGTGGGGTCGTAGGTGACGCCCGGCGCGGCTCCGGGGACCTCCGCCACGGTGAATTCATAGTCGCCCTCGGCCAGAAAGCGCAGGGGCACCTCCGCGCCGTCGGGGGTCAGGGGGATGGTCACCGCGTGGCCCACCGCCAGGGGCGCGCCGCCGCAGGAGACCGGCCCGTCCGCCCGCTCCAGCGTCACCTGGGCCTGGAAGAAGCCGTCGGCCCAGGCCTTGTCGCTGCCATCGGTGACGTCGGTGTAGGTCTTGTTCAGCGTGAGGGCGATCTCGTCACAGGCGTGGTTGGTGAAGGGAATGGTGGTGACGCCGCTGGCCGGGTCCTGGATCAGACTGCCGCCGCCCTCCGCATGGGCGAAGGTGGTCACGACCATGTAGCCGTTGGGGACGCCGTTGGGGTCGGTCTCCGGCATGGCGGTGACGGTGAGGCGGATGGTGGGCTCCGGGCAGTAGGTGTCCCCGGCGGCGGAGGCCGTCTCCTCGATGGTGAAGCGGTAGATCCCCGTGCGGTTTACGTGGACGGTGCCCAGAGCCGCGGTGAGGACCTCGTCCACGGCGGCGGCGTCCTGGTTGGACAGGGCGATGGTGTACGCCCCCGTGGCCAGGTCGGCCTCGCCCCACGCCGCCGGGAGCTCCAGCGCCGCCGGGACGTCGGCCAGGGCCGCTTGGGTGGCCTCGTCCGGGGTGATGGTGAAGGAGAAGACGTCGTCCGTCCGCCAGGCCCGGCCGGACAGGGTCTTCTGGAGCTCCAGGGTGAACTGGCTGGGCTGTTGGCTGAAGGTGTTCACAAACTCGGTGGTGGTGGTATAGCGCCAGCCCTCGGCGGTCTCCTCGCCGGAGGCGGCCACGCCCTCCGGCGCGAAGGCGAGGGACAGCTTGCCGGTGGTGGCGTCGTCGGTGACCGTGACGGTGACGGGGTAGGCCCCGGCGTCGGCGTCGAAGCCCAGGTTCGTCTCACGGAGGATGAAGCGGTACATCCCAGGCTGGGAGAAGGTGACGGGCGGGAAGGCGGTGGCCTGGCCGGGGTCGGTGACAGCCACGGTGTGGTCGGCGGGGAGGTCCACCCCCTCGGTATCGGGGCTGTCCTCGGCCAGCGCCAGGTCAAAGGTGAAGCTGTCGTTGGCCGCCCAGGGCCGGCCGTTCAGGACCTTTGTGACCGAGGGGGTCCAGGTGGCGGCGAGGGGAGTGTAGCGGTTGACAAAGAGGACCTTATCCGCCGCCTCATTCTCCGCCGGAGCGGAGGCGATGGTCCGGCGGACCACCAGTTTGCCCCCGTCGTCGGCGGTCCGGGTCACATGGAAGGTCGCGGTGTATGTGGTGGCGTCACAGGCGATCCCCGCCGGCGGCTGGTCCGGCTGGATCTCCCGGACGGTGAAGACGTAGTCGCCCTCGGCGTAGAAGCGGAGATCCAGGGTCCAGTCCTCGGGGGCGGAGCCGTCCGCGCTTTGGAAGGTGTGGGTCAGGGAGGCGGGAAGGGACAGGTATGCGCCGCCGTCCCCGCTGTAACGCACCTGCTCCATCTCTCCGTCGGTCAGGCGCAGTTCCACGGCGTATCGTTCCCCGGCCAGCCAGTCCCGGCCTTCGAGGGCCTTGCCCACGGTGAGGCTGCTGCCGGTGGCCTCCGGGTCGGGCTGGGCGGCGGCGTGGTTGGTGAAGGGCAGGGTGACGCCCTCCACCGGGGCGGCGCCGCCGTGGGTCTCGGAGTCGTCCAGATAGGCATAGGCGGCGGTGAAGGCGTGGACGCCGGTCCCGGTGTTCCGAGTGGCCGTCACCGTCAGTTGGACGGAGGGTTGGCGGCAGTAGAGGTCGCCGCCGAAGGCGGCGGTGTCCTCCTGGACGGTGAAGGTGTACGCGGCGGCCCCACCGCGGAGATTACCCACGTGGAGCGTGCCCAGGTCCAGGGATCGCGTCTCCCCGCCTCCGGCGGTCCCGTGGAGGGTGACGGCGTACCCCGCGCCGCCGGGACGGGAGGTCCACCCCTCGGGGACGGCGAGCGTCCCGGCGGCGATGGCCGCCTCCGTGGCGGAGTCTCTGGGGGCGATGGCGAAGGAGAAGGCGTCCGCCCCGCTCCAGTCCCGGCCGGTGAGCCGCTTGGCGAGGGACAGGGGAAAGTCGCCGCTCTCGCTGTACGCGTTGACAAAGCGGACCGTGGTGGCGACGTCATCCAGCTCCTCCTCCAGAGCGGCCGGTTCCGCGCCGTCCATGCCGGTGACGGTGAGGGAGAGAGCGCCGTTCCCCTGGTCCACGGCGGTGACGGTGAGGCCGATCTCGCCCGCCTCGGCGGTGATCCCCGCACCTGGGGCGGTCTCGGTGATGGTGAAGTGGTAGGTCCCCGGCTTGGTAAAGTGGACGGGGCCGAAGGGCACGCCGCCCTCCGCCTCCGCCTCGCCCACCTCGATGGCGGTGGAGGCCGGGAGAGCCACGCCGTCTGTCTCCTCACAGGCGAGGGTGAACTGGAACGCCTCGCCCGTCTGCCAGTCACGGCCCCGGAGCTCCTTGGTCACCGTGGGCGTCCAGGAGCCTGTGGCGGTGTAGGTGTTTTGGAAGGTGATGGCGCCGCCGTCCACGTTCCCCGCGACGCCGCCGGTGATGGCGCGGGTGACGGCAAGGCGGTTGCCGTCGTCGGGGTCGGGGGCCACGGTGAAGGTCACGGTGTACTGGCTTTCGTCATATTGGACGCCGTCGATCATTTTGCCGCCATTCTCCTCCGTGACGGTGAAGGGATACGTCCCCGCCTCAAAGAAGCGGAAGTCAAAGACCTCGGAGCGGTCCGCGCCGGTAAAGGTCACCTCGCCATATTCGCCGTCGTCCCACTTGACATACTCGCCCTCATCATTCTTGAATTGGAACTTCTCAAGCAGCTCGTCCGTGCCGGAGAACGCCACCGTCGCATGGAATGTATCCGTGCTCTTCCATTCGTCGTCCGGTCTGCCGGTGAACTTCTTCGCGACGGTGAAGTTCGTGCCCTCCTCCTCCGCGCCGGGGCCCTTGGTGTCCACATAGAAGCGGTTGGTGAAGGGGACGACGTAGGGGGATCTCAGCGCGTCCTCATCGTCTTTTTCCTTCACATCTTCATCGAAGTACGCATAGGTCAGGATCGTGCCGGTGTAGCCGCCCTCAGTACCCTCGCCGGAGTACGCCGTCACGGTGAGTTTGACCTCGGGCTGGCGGCATTCAAGGGTCTTTTCCGCAAAGTCCTCCGTGTCCTCCGTCACGGTGAACACGTACGTTCCGCCCTTGGCTCTGAGTTCAGACAGGTTCAGCGTCCCCAGCACCCGCCGCGCGGCGTCGCTGTCGGCGCCCGTGCTGTCGTTTGTGACGGTGACGGTGTATTCTCCGTCGCTGACCTGATTCCACCCAGGGGTGGTGGGCATGGTAAGCTGCCCGGCCCTCACCGCGTTCCGCGCCGCCTCGTCCAGCGTGACCGTGAATTTGAATCCATCGTCGCTTGCCCAGTCGCGGCCCGTCAGGGTCTTCTCGATGGCGGTGTCAAAGGTGCCGCTCTCGCTGTACGCGTTGACAAAGTTGATGGTAGAGGTGACCGCGTCAGAGCCGTCGCCCTCCGTTTGATCCCTGTGCGCGGCGCTCCCGTCAAGGCCGGTGACGGTGAGCTTCAACTTGCCGTTGTGCTCCTCGTCCGAGGCGGTCACGGCAATGGGGATAGCGTCACGAATTTCCAGTTTTCCATTGGTATGCAAATCTATCGTCTCAGAAAGGGTAAACTGGTAAGTCCCCGGAGCGTTGAAGTTGACAGGGTCAAAAGTCCCGGTGTTGTCGTTCTTGCCGGCGGCCTTTTCGATGGTGAGTTTTGAATCTCCGGCCAGCGGATCATAGGTATTTCCCACCGCTTTTCCCGGCCAATCCGTGCAAGTCAGGGTGAAGTCAAAGCTCTCGGCATCCCCCCAGTCGCGTCCCTCCACAAACTTGTGGATCGTGGGCGTCCAGGTACCCTGGGTCTGATACTCATTTTTGAACACCATGG
The DNA here is from genome assembly GCA_947599925.1 of uncultured Oscillospiraceae bacterium. Lineage (GTDB taxonomy): Bacteria > Bacillota > Clostridia > Oscillospirales > Oscillospiraceae > MGBC124762. The sequence continues at coordinate 5,919 of CANQFT010000015.1, forward strand.
TGTGGTTGCCGGAGTGGGCCTCCTTCTTGACGATGAAGGTGACGGTATACGTCTTAAGAAGGTCTTGGAATCCGATTTGTCTGTTCACCGCGTCCAACGGGTGGTCTCCCTCAACTACCTCGTACTGTGATGTGCCGAGCGAGACATAGTAGTGCGCCGTTCCGTCCGCGGCGGTCCTCCGCTCCACCTCCCGGATGACATGGTCGGCGTTGATGTAGTACTGGAAGTATTTCGTCTCCGCCCCGTCCCCTGTTGAGTCGAAGAGGCGTTCCGGGTGGGTCCATTGGTCAAAGGTAGTCACGACCTGTCGGTCGATCTCGCAGGTGGAGTATTTCTCATCGACCTCGTCGCCATCTGTCCGGCTCACCACCAGATCCATCTCCTCGATGACGCCGTTGGCGTCCGTGCCGGAGGCGGTGTCGCTCACGGTGTCTTTCAGGGTGAAGCGCATGGAGTAGGAGATGGGGTCATAGTTGATGCCATGCGTCTCCTCCGGAACGTCCTCCTGGACGGTCAGGTGATAGACCACGTCCTCCGTGCGGGACTCCACTGGATAGAAGTCCCCGCTGTTGTCTGAGCTCTCCAGGGCGTCGGCGCTCTCGTAGAAGTAGCTTCCGGCCTTGTCCAGACCGTGCGCTTTGGCCTCTTCCTCGGTGCTGAAGGTGGTCACAAAATTGCTGGTCTCCGTCTGGTCCGGGACAGCCGTGCCGGCCTCATAGCGTTCGCCGCCGACGGTGGCCGCCTCCGAAAAGACCCACTTCACCGGGAACACGATGTCCTGGAAGTTCAGCTCCTCAAACTTGAAACGGTGCTCCCACTTTCCAGTATCTTCGTTCTGATAGGGCGCCGTGTCGGTCACCCGGCCATTGTTCACGTTCACGACGTTTGTCTGGTTGAATTGGAGCTTTTTGTGGGCGGGAGAGTTCTCCAGGTCCCGCAGCAGGCCGCCAATGTGGATGTTGCCGTTGGCCAGCGCGGTCTGCGTCGCCTCATCGTCGCCGGTGATGGAGACGGTGAAGCTGTCCGTGTCAAGCCAGTTCTCGGTCTGCTTGCCGTTGTTGACAGGCAGGCCGGTCCCGTCGTCCAGCCGCCCGGAGAAGTCCACCTGGATGGCGTAGCTGCTGGCATAGACGGCGGGCTGGACATGGTATGTGTTGGCGAAGGTGGGGGCTACGCCGGCGTAGTACTTCCGGCTGTCGTAGTTTGCGGGATACTCCGCGCTGGTCCCGCCCTCGGACGCCTCTTGATAGTAGATGGACTGCACATCGGCGCGGAGGTAGGAGTTGTTAAGGTCGGGCACGACCTCCTCCGCATCGGGATCCAAAACGCGGGTCACCAGCACCGTGACGGTGTAGACCCGGGTGGTGTAGTCTGTGGTGCCCGGGTCGGAGGGGCAGTTTTCGCTGATGGTGAAGGTGTATGTACCCGCGGCGGGGAAGTCATGGTGAGTCGAAGCTTGGGCCCCGGTATCCGTACCGTCTCCGGCTTTGGACGTGTTCATCAGGGCGTCGCTGGGCTTGGGCTGGTCCGGCTTGGGCGTGCCGTCCTCGTCGTATTCGAGCTCGGCGTTGACGATCAGGGCCACCGACTGCTTGGTGTCGGGCAGGGAGACCTTCACATCCTGCATCCCGTGGACGGAGACGGTGTCCTCGGCGGTGTCGCTGGCGCTGTTGACGGTGAGGTCCTTGCTGTCGTCAAAGGAGGCGAGGAATGTCTTCAGCTTGGCGTCCAAAGTGTTTCCGCCGTCCGCGTCAAAAAGAGTATACTCCGACGTGGGGATCCGCACAGCGGAGGAGCCGGGGATCACATAGTTGCCGCCGCTGGAGGTCAGACTTGCCAGGGCGGCCGCATTCAGGGGTTTCCCCGCGGAATCCCGGAAGGCGATGTCGAAGGTGAAGGCGTCGTTGTCGTTCCAGGCGCGGCCCACCAGCTGCTTGCGGATGGCCATGTCGCCGCTGGCGGGGATGTTGGCGATGGCGGCCAGGGCGTGGTCGTCCGTCCCGAAGTAGAGGTTCTGGAGCTGCCAGGTGTCCCAGGCGTCGTCCTCCATGTCCTCGGGCTTTTCCGCGTGGTAGTGGCCCTCCTTCTCAGTACCATAGCACGTCGCCGGGTGGACGATGTACAGCACCTCTCGGGCGCGGTAGCCCGCGGGAGGATAGACTTCCCGGATGACGTAGTGCTTCTCCGGGTCCAGGCCGGAGAAGGTCATCCGCCCGTTGTCCCGGGTGCTGCCGCTGCCCACCTGCATGGCGGAGAGCTTGGCCAGACTGCCTCCCTCGCCGTTGATGAGCGTCTGGACCTGTTCCAGAGAGATGTCGTCGCCGCCGTCCGTGTCGGCATACAGGCGGAAGGTGGCGCCGGGGAGGTAGTTGTGGGCGTCCTCGGAGCCGGTGTACTTCAAGATCTCAATGACGCCGGGGTCGTCGGAGTTGGTGATGGTGACGGTGGTCTCGGCGGTGCCCACGTTCCGATCCAGCACGGCGGTGAAGGGTGCGTCCGGCGCCTTCTCCCAATCGGCCTCCTCACCGTTGAGGGAGTCGTAGCTGTTGTACGTCAGCCCCTCGACCTCCTCCGCCGTCAGCTTGCGGGAGTAGGCTGTGCCCACGAAGCTCTTGTAGGTGAGTTCGGAGGCCGTGTCGTCCAGCTCGAAGGCGTGCTTGTAGAGCGTGCCGCCGTCCGCGCCGTCGGGGATCAGGTAGTACTCGGCGGAGATGAAATACTGCACGCTTTTGTGGTCGATGGTCTCCGGCAGATAGTTCCAGATGTTCTCCCAGCTCATGATGGAGGAGAGGGAGAGCTCCTGGTAGACCTTGATCTCCTTGTCCGCGTTATAATAGCTCAGCTCAAAGACCACGTTGGACGGGGCCTTGGTCTCCGTCCCGGTGATATTCCAGGACTTGATGGCCCGCAGGGACTGCACCGGTGTGTAGTGATACCCCACGTTGATGGCGGTGGCGGTGTGGTTTTCCACGTTGGCGGTGTTGCTCTCTGGATCGACCGCATTGGGGACAGACGTCCCTCCCAGCGTAAAGACCTGGACCTCGGTGCCCTTCTCCTCCTTGTCATAGGCGTAGAGGGCGTAGTCGCCGTATTCATTGGGGCTGGAGCCCAGGGGCTTTCCCACGGCGTTTTCGGAGGTCAAAATCCAGTTGGGGTTGGGCCGCTGGACCTCATAGGCGAACTTCGTGCCTTTCGCCGCGTCATAGAGCTGATTTTCAAACATCACCCGCCCCTCCAGGCTGGTGGACGCCGACTGGACACGCTCATACGCCGTGTCGTCCGCGGGGGACGCCCCTGTATATTCCTGGATGGTCCAGCTGCCGTGGTCGCCCGTGACGGTGTAATAGGTCTTGCCGCTGTCCCGGTCGCTGTCGGCGGTCTGGCGGTACAGGTTCACCGTCACATCGCTGAGAGGCACGTCCATGTTGGACTGGCTGGCGTTATACACGCCGTCCCGCGTCGGCTTGCCCTCGTCGTTGTCGTAGAACACCAGGCCGGTGATATTGGCCACCGCCTGCCCGTCACCAAGCCCCTGGATGGTGATGGCCCCAAAGGATTCCCCCTCGGCGGTGACAGGCTGGCCGGGGATAAAGGTCCAGAAGTTCTGGATGCTGAAGTCGGAGACGACATAGGTAGTACCGTAGTTCGTCCCACCACTACCGGCATTGGCGACCGGGTTTTTCGCGCTGTCCAGCCAGTCGATCATATCCTTGTGCGCCGCGATTTCAGTTTTCCCTGCCGGATCGCCGGCCTCATTGTAAAAGGGGATGTGATTGCTGGTGTGGCTGTGGTCCCCGGCGCGGAGGCCGGCGCCTTTCCGATAGGCATCCATATACGCCTTGTATTCTGATGCGTTTGTATTGGAAATATCTTTCCAAAGGAAGAACTGATCCGCCTCTCCTGTATAGGATCGCTTGCTCTCGTTTTTTCCATCCCATGTACTGTCCGCCCAGCTGGTGCTGCCGCTGGTTTTCGCGCTCTTCACAGTGCCAATATCGCCCTCGGAGGTGCCGGTGCGCGCCACCTTTTCCCCGTAGTAGATGGCGGAGTTGTCGTAGTAGATGACGCTCTTGGTGGCGGTGTAGATATTCTCCTCCGCTCCATTCGGATCGTTATCCGCGTCGATACGGTCGCCGTCTTTGTTGTAGACGGGACTCACCCGGGTAAAGGTAAAGCCCCCGGTCGTATCTTCCACGTCCATAATGGGGAAGTGGATCTCCCCGGCCTTGGTGGTGACGGTCCAGGAGATGTCCTCCGGCTTATAGGTGCCCGGAGGGATGATCACGCCGTTGCCGTCCCGGCCGTCCCAGAAGAGGCGGTTGGTGGAGTAGGGGGTGACCACGCCGGAGATCTCCACCGGGGCATAGGTGAAGCCGGGGTCCTTGCCCGCCGGAGAAGGGACCTCCTTAAATTCAATGCGGAGGGTGGCGGTGGTGGCGTTCTGTACATCGAACTGGAACCAGCCGCCCCGGCCCTCGTAGGCGCCGGGGATATAGTCCCTCGTTTTCTCGTCCCAGACCCGGGACACAAACTTCAGGTTGGTGGCCGGGTCCGGGGTCACGGCTTTGTTGAACAGGTAACCCTCCAGGTCCTGGTCCGGCATCTCAAAGAAGATCTTGTAGCTCTTGGTCAACTCCGTGTCCGGAGTGCCGGGGTAAGTGTAGGTGACGCCGAATTCATCGTATGTATTCCCGTTGTCCACGTCCTTGACCGACTTGTAGAGGATGTTGCCGGTGGCGCGGTCCAGCAGGCCCTGGTTGTTGGCGAAGAAGTTGTAGGTGTAGGGGTGGGCATTCTTGAAATCCCACTGGTAGATGTAGTTGTCCGAGGTGAGGACGTAGTACGTCTCGTTCACGTTGCCTTGCTCCTGGAAGTCCAGGTAGTCGGCGTAGACCCGGCCCGTCTCCTTGTAGCCCTGCTCGTTGAACACGCTGACGTCCCAGGCGTCCACCATGCCGCCGCAGTCAACTCCATCAAGTTGCCCTGTATCAACATCGGAAAATATAGCGTTCTTCGTTTTCCTTTTATTACTGGGGCTATCGGCAAATCCAGCACCGTCCTGAGAGTGGAACTCAAAGGTGTATACGCCGGTCTCGTGGACAGGGTAGGTGAGGGGAGTGTAGGAGTACGCCGTGCCGCCGGCCTCCCGCTTCTGCCCGCTGACGCTCTCCATGGTCTTGGCCAGCACCTCAGTCTGGTAGTTGGGGATGTGGCCCTTGCCGCCCTCGACCACATCATAGAGGATGCGGTTGCCGTCCAGGTCGATGAGGACGATGTCCACCGTGGCGCCCTCGCCCAGTTGCTGTTCCGCCTTGGCCTGGTCGGCGGGAGAACTGCTCAACGCCCCCGTTCCGGCGATATTCAGCGTGGATTTGGCCACGCTGGAGCCGAAGGTGATGGTCTCGCCTTCAAAGGCGAAGACGTGGATGTAGTTTTTGTGTACGATCCCGCCAAATGTGCCGTTGCCCGCTGCCCAGCACATATACGTCCGGGCGGAGTTGTCTCTCCACTCCAGCTTATCCAAATCAAACTTAACGGCATATTCCGCTTCGCGGGCGTCCTGTTCCGCCTCATAGTCCTTCGCGTCCGCGGCCTTGGCAGCGGGCAGAGCGAAATGCGCCAGTCCCAGCGTCATCACCAGGGCCAGCAGTCCCGCCATCGCGTGCGCTCCCACCCCGGAGCGCCAGGCGGCCGTTTCTCTTTTGTTCGCAGTTCTCATGACGATCTCTCCCTTACGTTGGATAGAAATGGATCGGGCGCGCGCCGCTCCCCTCCGGCGGGGGTCCTTTGGGCGAGTAAAAAGGGTACGTCAATGAAGACCTCGGCAAAAGCGTCACGAACATGACAAACGCCAGTATCCGGGCTAAAAAACGCTTGTACATAGCAGTTTTCCTTCCTTTATAGGGGTAGCGAGCGTTCGTTCTGTCCGTGGGTACCCACGGACAGAGCTGGGCCGGCCCAGCTCTGATGGTTCTTGCATCACACGCTTGGAAAATCACGATCCCGCGGCTATTATCATACCATGTTCACCCGTGAACAGCTCAAGCGGAGCGGCGGAAAAAATTCGACAATTTTTCCCCGCTCCAACGGGGATTTTTTGAAATTTTTAAGAAAAGGCCCGCGCCGTGCCAAGCCCATCCCAGAACAGGATGCGCCTGGCTGATACCAGCTTGAGCGGAATGGGTCGAGAGGTCTGTCGGCGGACCCAGAGGCTTATCAACAAAATAACAATTTCGTCCGCGCGGGCCCCGCCTTTGGCCGCATCGGGGAACGGGAAACGCGGCCCTTAGAGGCGGCGGGACCAAAAATGGGCGCGGAAAACAGGGCCGCGAAAAGGGGAACGCTTTGCGGCTCAGGTTTTCCTGCCATTTTTCAACAAACAGCTTGTATTTTCGTGGCGCTTGTGGTAACATCCCTATGTATGGCCTGCGCCGCAAGGAGCGGCGGCCCATCCGTTCGAGGCAATATTGTTATTTTGTGATAAACCGCTACGACACCAGCCCCAGCCTGTCCAGCGCCTGGGCGTGTTCCGCGCCGGTGGAGATCAGATAGATGCGTGTCGTCTCCATGGACGAGTGGCCCAGCACGTCGGACAGCTTGGCGATGTCCCGCGTCACCCGGTAGAACATCCGGGCGAACAGGTGCCGCAGGTTATGGGGGAACACCTTGGACTTCTCCACTCTGGCCTTGTCGCACAGGGCTTTCATCTCCGCCCAGATCTGCCGCCGCGTCAGGCCCCTTTCCGCTTCTAGTGAGAAATATCTCGCCGGAGGCGGTTTTGTTTTTCCGGGCGTATTTCAGCAGCTTCCGGCAGAGCTTGGCTGGGAGTAAAATCGTCCGCACCTTGCCCTTGAGGGAGATGTCCGCTCGGCCCGCTCTGGCCGCCTCCACGGTGATATACCGCGCCTCGCTGACCCGGATGCCGGTGGAGCAGATGGTCTCCATCAAAAGCGCCAGCCGGGGCTTCTCACCGGCGGCAGTCAGGAGCCGCTCGTATTCCTCGCGGGTCAGTTCCCGCGACTGGTCCCGGAACACCCGCCGTTGGAGCCGCAGGGCTTTCACCCGGCAGTCCTCCATGCCCTGGAACCGCAGGAGAGCGTTCACCGACGCCACCATGGAGTTGACCGTGGCGGGGGCATAGCCCTGGGTCGTCAGCCCGTCCCGCCACGCGGCCACCGCCTCCTTTGTGACAGGCGCGCCGCCCATATGCGCGGCAAAGGCCGCCCCGTCCCGGAGATACTTTTCGATGGTGCCCGCGCTCTTTTCCTCCCGCCGCAGATAAGCGGCAAAATGCTGTAAATCTGAATGTGAAATTCTGTTTTTCATAGCTGCCTCCGTCAATAAAATAGAATATCCCTCTATTTTACCCAATAAGGCAGGAGATGAACGCAGACCTTGCTTACAGCGGCGGAGATCCACTCTCGGAGCAAAGGCCGCCAAAAGGCCACGAAACCGCCGGAGAAAAACGCTCAGATCAGCTGAGACCAAGAGGCCGTGGATCCAAGTCCCGCCACTCGGACCACGTCGGAGCAAGCTTTATATCGCTTGCTCCGACTTTTTTCAAAAAGTCAGAGCGCGCTCATGCCGCTGCTCCTCCTTTCCAAATCGAACCCGCTGCGCTGGGCTTCGATTTGGTTTTTTGAATGAAATCATAAATCCTATAAAGCCACTTGTACCAAAAATCCCTGAGACCATATGGTCCCAGGGATTTTTCTTTGTCCATTTCCGAGGAGCAATATCAGTTTAGCCCATATTTGACCTTGATCCTGTCCAACTTCTCCAGCATCGGTTCCGCGCCGAACCAGAGGAATACCACCGTCGCGGCGGCATGGATGCAGTCCATGGGAAACCCGGACAGGTAATAGGTCAGCAGGATCTTCCAGTTGAGTTCCCGCGCCCAGATCAGAGCGGACGCGGGATTCATGATGCCGCCGTAGACCAGAATGGCCATCAGAGCGCCGAACACACACAGGGCCGACCGGCTGCGGCGGAGCAGCCCCTTGCGGAACAGCACCCCCGCCAGGAACCCGATGATCCCCATGGCGAACATCTGCCAGGGGGTCCAGGGCCCCTGGGAGAACAGCATATTGGACGCCAGCATGGTCATACTGCCCACCAGGAACCCGGTCTCGCCGCCGAAGGCCACGCCCGCGATGATCGTCAGCGCTAGGACCGGCTTGAACTCCGGCAGCATAAACAGGGCCGCCCGTCCGGCCACGCCGATGGCGCAGAGCGCCGCGATGACCACCAGCTCCCGCGCCTGGGGCTTGCGCCCCTCGAACGCCAGGAAAAAGGGAAGCATCGTCTCCAGCAGGATCAGCAGGGAGATGAAATAGTATTTCTTCCCGCCCAGATAGTACACGCCGATAAACAGCGTCAGGGGGATCAACAGCAGGATGAGCGCCGCTCCCACCAAAGTGCGTTTTGTCAGCTTGCGCTTTTCCCGTGGGGTCTGGATCAGATCGTCAGGCCGGACGTGCCGGCGGCTGACACAGACGGCAAATGCAAACAGCGCGGCCAAAAACACGGCGTATGACCGCATCTGGTCTCCGGCCAGGGCAGTCATCCCCTCCGCGCCAAGGAGCCGCGTCAGGTCGGCCGCCCCCATGAACCGGAGAAACAGCACCGCCACGACAGCGCCGGATAGAACTGCCCCCAGCCTGCGCCACCAGGGCAGTTTTTTGGGCTTCCAGTCCGCCGTGTCCTCCGCCGGATCCGGCAGAGGGGGGATGTCCCTGGGCAGTTTTGCGGATGGGGGCAACGCGCCGCCGCAGGCGTAGATCACGTCCTCCGCCGTCACCGCTCCGGGCAGCAGGGCGCGGGCCATGCGGTCAGCCGACGTGGTGTAGAAATTGTTGCCTGGAAAGAAGGCGCGGGGAGGGGCCTCGGTGACGATCCCGCCGTCAAAGAAGAGGGCGCACCGGTGGGCGTACCGGGCGCAGAACTCGACGTCGTGGCTCACCATCACCACGGCGATGCCCCGTTGGAGCAACGCCTGCAATATTTCCGCGAACACCTGCTTGAACTCGGCGTCCAGCCCCTTGGTGGGCTCGTCCAGCAACAGGATCTGGGGGTCCAACAGCAGTACCTTGGCCAGCGCCGCCCGCTGCTGTTCTCCGCCGGACAGGTCGTAGGGGTGGCGGTCCAGAAGATCGTCCAACCGGCAGAGGGCGGCCACATAGGACACCTTGGCGTCTTGCGTCTTCCGGGCCAGCTTTTTCCCACTCAGGATCTCGTACAGATCCTCCCGCACCGTCTTTTTTACAAAGAGGGCCTTGGGATCCTGGGGCAGCATCCCCACCGCGCCGTGGGCGGTCACCTGGCCCCGGTAGGGCTCCAGCAGACCGGAGAGCAGCTTGAGGCTGGTGGTCTTACCGGCGCCGTTGCCACCCAGCAGGGCCAGGAACTCTCCCCGCCGGAGGTCGAGAGACAGCCCCTTCACCACATCGGGCAGGTCTTTTTCGTACCTGAACCAGAGCCCCTGGCAGGAGATGGCCTCCTCTTTTCCGCAGGGAGGGATCCGCTCCTCCGGCAGCGCCCGGAGCGTGTGCCCGGCGGCAAAGGACGCCAGCCAGTCCCGGCCCTCCCGGACGGTGACGGGGGCGGGGCTGTCGTTCTCCACCGCCGCCCACACCCGCATGGCGGTGGGCATGGCCAGGAACATGGCGTGACCGGCGGAGCGCAGGTCTGTCCCGACCTGCTGGGGCGTACCCGCGCACAGAATACGTCCCCGGTCCATCACCGCCACACGAGTGGCCAAGGGGAACGCCTCCTCCAGCCGGTGCTCGGTCAGCAGGATGGTGGTGCCCAGCTCCCGGTTGATCTTGCCCAGGGTGGCCAGGAAGTCCGAGGCGGCGACGGGGTCCAGCTGGGCGGTGGGCTCGTCCAGGATGAGGACGGCGGGCTGCATGACCATGATAGACGCCAGGTTCAAAAGCTGTTTCTGCCCGCCGGAGAGCTCGGTCACGTTTTTGTAGAACCAGGTCTGGATGCCGAAGAAGGAGGCCATTTCCGCCACTCGGCGGCGGATGGCGGGGGTGTCGTATCCCAAGCTCTCCAGGCCGAAGGCCAGCTCGTGCCACACCTTGTCGGTGACGATCTGATCGTCCGGGGACTGCTGGACAAAGCCGATGGCCCCGCTCTGCTCCCGCTGGTCCAGACTGTCCAGAGGCCGTCCCTCAAAGAGGATCTCCCCGGACCGCGCCCCGTGGGGGGCCAGCACGGTCTTGAGCTGCCGCAGCAGGGTGGACTTGCCGCAGCCGGAGGGGCCGCAGAGGACCAGGAACTCTCCCCGCTCCACCGTCAGGCACACGCCGTCCAGTGCCCTGGTCCTCTGCTCCGGGTAGGAGAAGGTCAGGTCCCGGATCGCAAACGCCTCCATACGGCCTCCTCCTTTCGATCCAAGATCACCGGCGTCAGACACAGCGCGGCGTAGACCGCCTGAAAACAGACGGCCAGCGGGGTCACGGACGCCCCTTTCATGGTGGGATAGTAGCGCCAGTACAGTCCTCCGGCGGCCCAGCCGCAGAGGATAAAAAAGCCGCAGAACAGCAGCCACGCCAGCAGGGCCTTGTCCCGGTCGTCAAAGCGGTAGATGGAAAAGGCCGTGCGCCCAGGCAGGCCGTAGCCCCGGCTCTTCATGCTGTCCGCCGTCTCGATGGCGTTTTCCATGCTCCAGGTGAGCATGATGGACAGGATCGTCACGGCGTTGCGAAGCCGCCGGAGCAGAGGGCCGTCGGATATGTCCCGCCCCACGCACCGCTGGGCCTCCCGCACCAGCTGAAACCGCGCCTTGAACTTGGGCACGAACCGCAGTGTCATGCTGAGCACCAGACTGAGGGCGGGGATGACCCGCCCAAAGAGATAGACGAACTTATCGGAGGTCATCACGGCGGTGTAGCAGGAGAACCACAGAATGACCGCCGCCAGCATGACCGCCGCCGCGACCCCGTACAGGACGCTCTCCAGCGTCAGCGGATTGCCGCTGGGCAGATAGGTCAGCAGGGTGGCCCCCTCGTGGTTGAAGGCGGGATTTACAAGCGCCGCCATGAGCGTCATGGGCAGGAGAACGGCCAGCTGGAACCGCGCCGCCCTGCGCCCGTTGAGGCAGATGTTGTATGCCGCCGCGCAGCCCAGAGAGATGACCAGACTGGCCGGGTGCAGGAAGAACATGGTGAAGATCAGCACCAGGGCAAAATAGCAAAAGTTGACGACAGGATGGCAGCTGGAAAACGCGTCACGGTAGAGGATAGCTCGTCACCTCCCAGAGAAATACGGCGGCCCACACGGTTCGGGCGGCACTTTTCTCCGCGCCCCGCGCGGGTATCTTTCAGCCTCCGATGGCGTTGAAGCCGCCGATGTCCGCGCCCAGGTCGCAGGTGTACTCCCAGCAGACCACATCGCCGTCCTGGAGCCGATAGCGGGAACAGCCGTAATTGGGGAACCACTCGTTTACCTTGTACATCCATCCGGACAGCTCGCCGCAGTCGAATTCATACAGGTTTTGGATGCCCTCGATGTAGGCGCTGTTATACATGGGCGTGTCGGTGAACTCCATGTGGATGCCCTGTTGCTTGCAGGTGCGCTGGAGGACGTTGAACACGCTCTCTCCCTCATAGAATGTGACCGTGACAGCCGGCAGGATCCAGCCGTCCTCCGGCACCAGCTCCGCCTTCTCCGGGTCCAGCCACTCCATGTGGTCGAGTATGGCGGCGCAGGAGATGGACAGGGTGCAGGTATGCGCCTGGTCGGAGAGCTCCGCGTCCTGGGGCTCCACCGGCAGGGGCTTGCCCTCCGGCGCCGGGTCGGTGAGGTATTTGTCCTTCCCGGTCTCCGGGTCGATGACCATGCCCTGGCTCTCGGAGTAGTCCTCGTCCCCCTCCGGGACAGTGGAGGGCGCGCCCGCTAAAGTCTGGGCCGCGTCCGCCTTCTCCTGGGCGCTCATGCCGCCGCCCAGCCCGCCGGGCCGCCCCTCCGGGCGCCGATCCTCCGATGCCCCGGTGTGCTCAGCGGGCGGGGCGGGGGCCTCCGGCTGTTGGTTCGTCTCCGGCAGTTGCTCGGCCTCCGTCGTGATCTGACCCGGCGCTTGCGGGCCGGGGACCGCGTCGCCCACGACGGTCCAGCCCTGGAGGCCCGGTGCGCTGCCGCCGTACCAGAACGCCGCGGCCAGCGCCGCGATCACCAGCACCGGCGCCAGGACCTTCCACTTGTTCTTCTTCCACCAGTCCATAGGCCGTCCCTCTTACAGCAGCCGGGCCGTGCCCAGCAGGTTGAAGAGCATCTGCGCCATCTCGCACCGCTTCACCGCCGCCTTGGGCCGGATGGTCAGGGCGGGATCGTCCAGGATACCCTCTCGATAGCACACCGCCAGGCCCCCTCTGGCCCAGGTGGAGGCGGTGATGTAGTCGCTGAATTGGGCCAGCACGTTCCGCACCGCCCCGTCGTCCAGGTCGGTGTCCACGCCGCACAGCTTGGCCGCCCTGGACACCATGGCCGCGCCCTCCTCGCGGGTCACCGTGCCCAAGGGGTCAAACTTGCCGCCGCCCACGCCGTTGATGATACCGCTGGCGCTGGCCGCGCCCACCTCTCCGGCGTACCACGCGGAGGCGGGCACGTCGCTGAACTTGTCCGTGATCTGGGGCGTCAGGCCCAGGGTCCGCACCACCATGGCGGCGAACTCCGCCCGGGTCATGGTGTCCTCCGGATTGAACAGGCCGTCGGAGCCCTTCAGGATGCCCCTGGCCGCCAGAGCCTCGATGGCTGTCTGGTTGGGGTGGGCGTTCTCCCCGGACACGTCGGGAAAGGTCTTGCCGGGGCTTGTCACCGCCGGCTTCTTTACCGCCGGGTCCTTGCCGGGAAGGCCCGGCTGGACAGGCCCCGCGCCGGGGCCGGCGTGGATGACCACGTCGTCCATCCGGTAGAGGCTGGACTGATTTTTCTGCGCCCGCAGTGCCGCCACCAGACCGTAGAGCCCCTGCTCCGCCGCCATCTGGTTGGAACCGGCGCCGGAGGTGGTGTGCTGGAAGCCGCCGCCGCTCTGCCGAAAGCCCATCAGGCTGTCCAGCAGGGTCTTGCCGTTTTTCACGAACCGGGGATCGTCCAGGTCGATCCCCAGCTCGCACAGGGCCACGATCACCTGCACCACGCTCTCCGAGTTGGTGGAGCCCCAGCTGGCGTAGCCGCCATCGGCGTCCTGCATCCCGCTCAGACAGGCCAGGGCCTCCTTGGTGGCCTCCGCCACCGCCGGCTGATCCTGATACTTGGCCAGCGCCTGGAGGGCCATGCCGGTGATGTCCGGGTCGGAGCGGCCACCTTTGTTCTCCTCCGTGGCGCCGCCCAGCAGGGACCAGCCGCCGTCGGGCAGCTGGCAGTCCAGGATGCGGTCGATGTAGAGTTGCCGGGTGGCCTGGGTCCCGGCCTCCGGGTCAAGGGGAACATCATAGTTCCCGCAGTCCAGGGCGATCAGCGCCCAGGTGGGGCCGTTGATGCCCTGCCAGATGGTCTTGTCGTAGTCGCCCAGCGGCTTGGTCAGGTCGTAGCCCGCCACGTCCGTGGGGTCGGCGCCGATGGCGGTCAGGGCCACGATGACCCGGCTGTACTCCGTGTACTTCTTCTCGTGGAGCACGCCGCCGCAGGCTTTGACATACTCCTCCACGGTGCGGTAGTAGTCGTCCCAATAGGACTGCGGGACCGCGTACCCGCTGCGGGCCAGGCCGATGATGGCCCACTCGCCGCCGATGGGACCCACTTGGGGGCGGCTCACCGTCTGGACCAGATACGCCGCTGTGTCCTGAACGGCGGCCTCCAAAGCCCTGTTGTTGACCGCGGCGGAAGCGCGCGCCGTCAGGCCCAGAAGCAGGGCCAGTGTGAGCAGAAAGCCCAGTCCTCTTTGCCCGCGCTGTTTCATATGACGTATTCCCTCCTTAATGAGCCGGTCACGCCACGATCATGCGGACCACGCGTTCCAGGACCGCCGCCACCTCGGCCCGCGTGGCGTCGCCCGCCGGATCAAGTCTGCCGCCGTCCTTGCCCTGGATGAGCCCCGCGCCCACGGCCCACTTCACCGCGTCGGAGGCATATCCGGAGACCGCGTCACCGTCGGCAAAGCCGTCCAGATCGTCCGAGGCCGTCCCATCCATGCCCAGATCTTTGGCATAGCGCCACAGCATGGTGGCCAGCTGTTCCCTGGTGATGTCGCCGTCGGGCTCGAACCGTCCGCCATAGCCCTCCACGATGCCGTGCCCACTGGCCCAGGCCACGCCCTCGGTATACCAGGTGCCGTCCGCCACATCGGTGAACGCGCCGGTCGCCTCCGCGTCCTGCTCGCCCTCCAGCCGCCACAGCACCGTGGCCATCATGCCGCGGGTCATGGGGGCGTCGGGGGAGAAGGCGTTTCCGCCGGTGCCGTTGAACAGCGCGTGACCGCTGGCGAAGTCCACCGCCCCGGCGTACCAGGCGCTGTCCGCAACATCGGAGAAATCGGCGCTGCTGTGGATGACCCTCACCGTGCAAGAGCCGTCCAGCAGGGCCTTGATCTGGCCGTTCTCCACCAGGGACTTCCTCACCACCGTCTCGGCGCCGTCGGGCCCCACGAGAACCAGAACTTCTCCCTCCGCCGCCGGCACTCCGACCTTGAGGCCGCCGGTGACGTTCTCCGCCGCCTTGCCGTTGACAGCCGCCTGAACGGAGATCCTGCCCTTTTCATCCTTTTCCATGCTCAGCTCGAACGCGTCGCTCTGCGCCAGCCCCAGGTCTTTCATTCCCCGCGCGGCAAGGCTGACGCTGCCGAGTCCGCACTCCAACCGCAGACCGGCGGAGCGGTCTGCCACCTTGTCCACCTGACCGGCGGTCAGCGTGACGGTGACGGAAGCCACGTCCGCCGCGCTCTCGTCCGGCGTGATGACCACATAGCCTGTGGCGCCCGTGGGAATATCCCCATCCTGAACGGTCACCTTGGCCTTGCCGCCGGACACCTCGGTCCTGGCCGGAGTTTTGCGCGCTTCGGCGCGGCTGGCCCCGCCGCCGGTGGCCCCGTCCGGCGCCTTGAGCCATGCGTTGTGGTAGGCGCTGTCGCCCAGGGCGGGGAAACTTGCTTCGCCCAGCTTATCCCAGTCGGCCACTTCGTAGGCGTAGTCGTTCACATAGTGGAGGACGACCTTGTCATTGTTGTGCAATATCTGTTCGGCGACACTGTCCAGCGCGTGATCCCCGTTGAGCGTGTACATCCAACCGGAGCGGGGGCCGTTGGTCATCTCCGCCAGCCGGTGACCGCCCATGGAAGACGGCGCATAGATGGCGGTGATGTAGTTGCCGCTGGGGTTTTCGTAGTCGATGCCTGCCCGCTCCAAAGCCGTTTCCAACAGGTCCAGGACCGTGTCGCCCCTCTGCATGGTGTAGGTGCGGGTGGGGATCCAGGTCTGGTACTCCGCGCCCTTATAATCGCCGTTGCCCAGGTCGATGCCGTCGTTTTCGTCTTTCAGCTCTGCGAGGCTGGATCCGATGAGACGGAAGGACACCTGAATATCGTGATTTGCGCTTGACCCGCCGCCCCCTCCGGAATCTTGCTGCTTCTCTTTCCAGACGGCGGTCAGGGTGATGCCGTCCATCCAGCTCTCATAGGCGGAATAGTACCTCTGGCCCTCATATCGCCAGCCTGCGAACTCACGCGTATAATTTCCAAGCCCCGGATGGGGAACAGGAAACTCCGCGCCGACCATACCATTGTCGTAGGTCAATGTGAGCGTGGCATAGCCTGTCAATTCTCCCTTCTCATCATGATGCGGATCCAAAAGCCCGCCATTGGCATCAAGTATAACTTCTTTTGTTTTCTGTTGCCCGGCGGAGTTTGTCAGGCTGATATAATATATCGCAGGCTCTTTTTCGCCGCTTTGCAGAATGATACGCAGCATCTGGTGTTCGGGCATCTCGAAGAATGTGCATACTTTAGAATACACATCGTTGATATAAACATTTTCTTCTGAGGAATCCACCAGCACGGTGAAGCCGCCGGAAACTTCAGCATCGTATTCATACTTTCCGTCCTCAAGCTTCAGCGCCTTGCCATCGATCGTAATAGATGCCGGAGCATCGGTCCTCCCGACCGAAGCCGCTCCGCCGGTGTTGATGGCACGGAGGCCGGAGACCTCGGTGGATTTTTCACCGATCGCACCGTTCCAGATCATCGCGGCAGTTTGGACCTTTACATATGATACCTCGTCGAGATAGACCGGTTTGCCGCTGCTGTCCACGGCCCAATCCAAATCGAAACTGTCGTAGTGGTCTTTTCCGCCCGTAGAGGACTCTGCCTGTGTATATGGATCCACCGAAGTGTCGCTGTCCGGCCTGTTAAGGCCGATCCCCTGTATCGCTGTATCCACATATCCAAAATGGGCATCTACGGGGAGCAAATTTCCGTACTCATTTGTATCTCCGGGAGAAAGCTGGATCCCGGTAACGGTCAGGGATCTTGTGCCGTCAGGCTCGTTCTTTGCCGTTGACCAGTCAAAAAGCGGGTAATACTTTCGGGATGGAAAATTAGCTATGCTTGCGGGAGCCTTCGTTCTGGTAACTCCGCCGTCTTCCGATAGAGTGCCGTCGCTGTAATATGTGATGGTTTTGTCCCAGATACAGGCGTTATCATAGTGGGCTGAACCGGCAAGGGCGTACCAGTCCGTACCGTTCTTGGACACCCACACCTGTCCGGGTTCCGCAAAGCCGTTGGCAGCGTTGTATGAGTTCCCGGATACGATCAGATCAACGCCATACGGGTTGCTGGGGTCATTCCTGACCGGCTCATGAAACTGATAGATGATATAGCTTCCGAAGTTGCCGACGGAATAGGGGCCGGCCAATGTAGATCCGCCGGTTTCATAACTGCCAATGGACATTTCAGTGAAGTTGGCTCCCCGCAGGGTGCCCTCCGCGCTCAGACCGTAAGAGGTATGTAAGTGGGCGCCATTTGTGTACTGTGAGAAAATTGAGATGTACTCCGTTACTCTGTTGGGCATCCCGGGAAAGCACTGCGAGAAGCACCTAAAGCGGTAGCTCTCTTCTTCGCCTTTTCCATTGTTCACAGTTATGGTACTGCTCGCGCCCTCTGGCGTGCCGTAGCTGCCCTTTGTGTCCAGTTCGACGCTATACACGGTAGTATCATTCTCTGTGCTTTTTACCGTGGCCTGGCGTCCGTTCACAAGCAATGTGGAGCCTTTATCAACTGAAATTTCAAAATTTCCGGTTTTTTCACCGTACCAGATCACGGCGTTATAGTCATTTTCCTTTGTGACTACTGTGTTATCCAATCCCTCTTTGTAGAAATTAGTAAGCCGTTGACCGTTCAAAATCTCGGTATTGGTAATAGCTGCCCGCGGATCTACAGTGATTGGAACATCAGCAGTATGATCATTGTATGAAATCGTGACGACTGTGTCCGACAACTTCAGAGGCTCCTTCGGATATTCATAGCCGCCCTCGATCTCCGTCTTGGTGCCGTCACCTTTTACCGCAAAAACCTTCATACCCGCAGGGTTGAAATGATCTCCGACATTGTATGTGGTTTTTGTTGGATACTCTTTCACATAAATGCTCTTGACGGAATCAGCATCTACATTTCCTCCGGCATTTTCGTCGATACTGAAATGGAAGTTTATTGTCGCTCCGCCGAAGCTGGCCGCCTTAGCATATACGCTTTGCGTTGCGGCTCCAGCTTGCAGGTCCACGCTGATTCCCTTTGTTTTTTCTTCAGACTGCGCGCTGCCCGGTGCCACCCCCGCAACAAACCGGACCAAGCCGGTAGAATTCATTGCGGTCGGATTTTCCGTGTCCGCCATAAATACTTGCGAAACGTTTGTTTCCGCTTTTATATTAAATTGGCTGCTAAGGTCACTGTCATAGGGCAAAACAATATAGACATCGACTTTAATTGTTGTATTTGCATTGCTGTCATCTAATATTACCTCTGGCGCTTTCGCGACGCCGGATATGCCCTGGATCTTGAAATAGTTTATGAGGTATGGTTCTCCTTTTTTTGTTTGTTTATCAGGAGCGACCCGAAGAAAGGCATTCCCGTCTCCGTAGTCCCCATAGAGATACAGAGCATCATCTTCTATTTTATAATTCTGCGGTGAATCTGCAAAAGCCGGAAATGTGAGGAAAGATGCGCAAAGCGAAAAGATGAGCGCATAGAGTACAACATAGTTGAATATTTTGCCGTGGTATCTAATATTGGTCATCATATTATCAGCAGGGCTGCAAGCCCGTCTCCTTTCTTGTCCGGGATCAACGGACATAATAAAAATTATTGAATGGTGACCTTGCAATATGCTCCGGTGTATTCCATCAGGCAACCGTCCAGCATATCATAGTCCGGAAGTGAGCGAAGCACCTTATCCGTTTTCAAAATGGCCTCGCCTGCCGCGATGTTTCCAATGAATGTGACGGTACCGTTGCCATCGGAGGTGGCCTCAAACTCCTTGCCGTCGGAATCGATCAGCGTGGCGTTCAAGTTAGCGAAAACGTCACTGTAAGCATACACATACATATCGGGATCCAAACCGGCGTCGATATAAATGCTGCAATTCTGAAGCTGCACTGTGACGTTATCCCCATCCACATCTGTCACTTCTCCGCGCACAAATTTTGCGGCAACATCTGGGTGATCATTGTTGAGTCCAGACGGCAGATCATAGTAGAAATAGACGATGTCATCATCGTTGACAGGCGTATCACCGATCAGAGTGCCGATATAGCCACCGGAAACAGCTTCCACAGGGAACATATCATTTACACGGAATACCCAGCCGTCAACGCCAAAATTTCCGGTCGTCCGATCCAGTCCGTTATAGGTGACCGTGCCGGCAAATGTTTCGTGCATATCCACGGTTTTCGTTTCAAACCTAACGGGGCAGTCAGGGGTCGCGTTGGCTGAAAGTAGGACATCCTGTACGCTGATACCGGCGATACCATCACGTTCCGTGGCCACAACAGCAATGGCGGCTGTAAAAGCCGTATCCGGTGTGGGTTCAAAATATTCCGCGTCAAACTGATCGCCCGCCTCGACAATGAGCGTAACTTCAACTTCCGCGTCTTCGCTGTAGCCTCCAACGACATAGGCCGACTCCGTATCCGGGTCGTTTCCGGGCAGCCCATCGCCGAGCAGCGGTTTTTCCGCTTCCGCCGCCATCGCCGTGGCGCTCCTGGCGCATACCATCGCCAGGGCCAATGCCACGGCCAGGAACTTTTTGTTCGCCCTTTTCATAACGCATCTTCCTTTCACGATTTTTTATAAACGGTCCAAAAGCTGGGCCGCTTATCGGCCAAAAAATGGCAATGGGTCCTGCCAAAGACCCGGCGCCTGTTCCTGCGCCGCCGTCCGCCCCGGCGAGCGCCGCGCTGTTCGGCCTTTTGACCCGCTCCTGTCATCGCGGATCGCCCCAAGGCCGGTATCTTCTCTTGCTGTGAGCATTCCGCTGTCAACGCCAAGGGGCGTGAGATACGCAAAGCAAAAGCGGCCTGACGTTCTCACGTCAAGCCGCATCCGGGTACATCGACAAAACGGCCACGGCAAAAAAATGCCGTGGCGCCGCTGTCATGATCACCGCTCACATCTAGCTCGGATGCGCCAACCGGTCTGTTTCGCGTAGGTCTCCTGACTTGTGCAGAGGGCAGCCTGCTGGCAGCCCGTGCCGGACGATCGGCCTTCTCGGTTTCTCAATGACCGGCTTTCGCCCTGGGATCGTCCGTCTTCACACTTACAGTCGCGTTACGGTGGGGCTTCGCACCCCTTTGTCTGTTCCGCCGGGCATGGGCCGGTGGCCTTTAGCTGCGGCGGACACGCGAAACGGTATTCAATTTTACAGGTCTCCCTGACCAGCGTCTATCATATACCCCCGTGAACGGAAAGTCAAATAGAAATGTGTCGTCAAGTGTACGGGATGGCCATAGGCCGAGCCAGCCCGCGGCATCACCCTCCCCTGCCTTTTCATTGCTTACAGCGGTGGAGATCCGCTTGTGACCCAAACCCTGACCCAGACGGGGAGAGGAGAGGGCGAAAAAGGCACGAAACCGCCGGAGCAAGATCCCCAAATCAGCTGGGGATCCAAAGACCGTGGCTCCAAGCCCCGCCACTCCGACCAAAAAATCCCTGAGACCATACGGTCCCAGGGATTTTTCTTTGCCCATTTTCGTCCAGCGATATCCCCTTGCCCCAAACCCGACCCATGCGGGAAAATTGTCTGAAACAAGAGAGCAGGGACCGCGGCCAAGCCGCGGTCCCTGTTTACCTGCAGTGTTCACCGCCCGGGCGATAAAGCGCCCAACTTTGCCCGCCGCGGCCTGTTGCATGGCGGGGTAGCGTGGGTGCAGGCGTCCAGGGCGAAGCCCGCGTAGGAGTGGCCCAGGATGCTGGAGACGGTCTTTGCGTCCACCCCGTTCTGGAGCGCCATCGTCGCAAAGGTGTGCCGCAGGTCGTGGAAGCGAATGTTCTCGATGATGCCCGCCTTTTTGCACAGGGCCTCGCGGAGCCGCCCCACGCAGTCGGGGCCATGCATATTCCCGGCGACAGGGGAGGGGAACATGACCAGGTCAAAGGGGTGCCTGCGCGGTGCCCCTTGACCAGCAAGTCCACCGTCTCCTTGGGGAGAAAGACTGTGCGGACGCTATTGGTCGTCCCTTCGCTTGCGGATGCTGCCCTCGCCCCGCGGCCATGGGCTGATTATCTGCTCAAAAAAGCCCGCAAGGGAGCCGCCGTCTATGGCGGTGACGGCGCCGACCGCGGCGGCAGATCGATCTCTCTTTGCGGCAGTAGGAGTAGGGCAAGCCTCCCGCCACCACAGGAGGGAGCATTTTTTGGCAAGGAGTGGACGATAAGCGGAAAGGAGAGATGAGACGAATATCCAGTGGAGGCCGGGAAGTGTAACCGCGGATGTGGACGGGTAAACTGTTGGTACCAGTTCTGGACGAGACATAGCAACCGAGGGAATGTGACCACGCGGGCCGCGGCGCCCCGCCCAGGTGAGGCAGATGCAAGCTGATTGACAGTGTGGCGCTGAGGTGTAAACGTCCCTGGTGCGTTTTATAAAAAGAGCAGTGGCGCCGCGAAAACGGCGCCACTGATTTTGCTCTGTGTTAGGGATAAACGAATTGTGCCATATTAGAACAGCGACAGATCACTTGTCGGTCAGATAGGCGTCCAACCGCTGGACGATGGCGGCCATTTCGGCACGGGTGGCGGGACTCTGGGGCGCCATCAGGTCGCCGCCCACACCCCTGAGGATGCCGATCTGGTACAGGCGCTGGAAGGCGGCCAGTTGCTCATTCGTCATTTCAGCGGCATCGCCGAAGACCGGGACTTCCGCGGGAGCGGTATAGGAAACGCCGAGATAGTTCAGATAGCGCACCAGCGTGGTAGCCAGATCGCCCCGGCTCAGCGGCGGCTGGGCGGCAAAGGTGCCGTCACCCACGATGCCGGAGCGCCAAGCCCAAACAGCGGCGTTGGTGTACCACTGACCGGGCTCTACGCCGGTGTTTGCAACGTCGGTATTGTTGCTGGGCAGAGTGGCCTTGGCCATGCGGGCCAGGATGGTGGTGACCATGGGCTGGGAGATCAGATCGTTGGGGGCGAAGATCTTATCGCTCACGCCGATCATATAGCCGTTCTTTGCCGCCCACATGACCGCGTTGTAATACCATGCGTTATTCATCACGTCCTGGAACGTGATCTGAACCGTGGGCTCTTCTTGGACCTCGGGGGGATTGGAAGCGGCGCCGGAGCGGTTGGGATTGCGACGGCCAGAACTGCTGGAGGGGATGGCGTAGTTCTGGGCGGCGCGCTTCACAGTGTTGGTGTCCGAGGAATTGGTGCGGAACTCGGCGGCCAGGGTGTGAGTGCCAGAGCCTCTGTTTCTCAGGACCTGGGGCTGGATAACAATGCGGGTACTCCCCTCTTCCAGCGTATAGTCCTTGTTCTTTGTCAGTTTCACGCCGTCCAAGTAGAAGTACATAAACTGACTCAGGTCGCCGTTGGAGCGGAAAACCTGCTCGGCGGTACCGGTCACGGTGTCATCCACCCGATCCAGGAGCTCGTATCCCTTATCGGTTGCCGCGTCTACATTTTCAGCGGTGTTGTCCAGAACGGTCAGGGTAAACTCCTTGCTGCTGGTGGTCACAATGCCCACCCCGCCGGGAGCCTGGTAGGTGACGGTGACGGTAAAGGTATAATCCCCAGCCCGGCCAGTGGGGACGCCGTAGAGCTTGCCGTTGGGGAAAAGGGTGATGCCATCAGGCATTTTCCCCGTATAGCTGAAGGTCACCGCATCGGCCGCGCCCATGACGTCGGTCTGGATCATACTGTTGTAGGGGACATACCGAACGCCTGTGGCAAGCGTCTCGGTCACGATCTGCGCCTCCTGCGCCTTACCGGTCAGGTCGAAGGTCAACTCCCCTCCGTTTTCGGACTTGATGGTGATGGTGCCCTCAATGTCGCCGGTGACCATACTCCCGTCGGCGTTTTTCTTGGGGAGGAGACGGATCTTGCCCACA
Source organism: uncultured Oscillospiraceae bacterium (assembly GCA_947599925.1). GTDB lineage: Bacteria > Bacillota > Clostridia > Oscillospirales > Oscillospiraceae > MGBC124762. The sequence goes on from CANQFT010000015.1 coordinate 28,452, forward strand.
TTGGGCAGCATACCGATCTGATTGTTATACCCCTCAGATGTTGTGGTGAAAGGGGCCAGGGTCTTGGTCTCGCCGACGGTCCAGTAGGGGTCCAGTTCCACGTTGGTGGCGTCCAGTTCCACCGACAGGCCCTCCAGCGCCTCATCGCCAATGTTGGCAAAGAAAATATCGTGGTAGAAGTTGTGGGCGCCGTCCAGCTGGACCCGCCGCACCGGGTTGTTGGGCTCATCCTTGTCTTTGAGTTCGTCGATATGGGCGTTGGCATAGAGCTTGGCGCCGGTCTGTTTGGTCACGAAGGTCACCCAGTAGTTCTTGGCCAGGGAGTTGTCCTCCGCCGCGGCGGAATACTGGATGGCCTTGCCGGAGTGGAAGGTCACCGGGCTCTCACCGCTGACCTGCTTCTCGCCGCTGACCTGCTTTCCGGGCTGGTCTGCCTCATCGCCGGGCTCCGTCTCCCCAACGGCCGGGGCGCTTTCTTCAGGGTGACCGGCGTAGACGGTCACGCCGTTGCCGGAGTAGAAGGTGGGGTAGATGACGGTCCCGTCCTCCACGGCATTTCCGCTGTCCAACAGAAGGACGGTCTGGACGCCGTAGTTGGCGCTGTCCTCGGCGTAGCCGAAGTAATAGCCGTCCACCGTGCCAGGCATAGCCCAGGTATTCAGGGCCGTTTTCGACTCCTCATCCGCGCCGTACAGCTTTTGCGCGCCGTTCACGTAGAAATAAGTGTCCCGGGAAGCCTCCGGCTCCGGAGGGGCGTAGGTCGGCGCCACATAGGGAGCGGTCTGAATGATAAACTTGGTGATGGTACCGTCGTACCAGAAGATGGTGAAGTGGACGCCTCCGCTGAAGTCGGCCTCATAGCCGGCGGCCTCTTCGGGGGAGGAGATGTAGAGCAGCTTGTCTTTGATGTCTGTCTGACCTGCCGCGTCGGACAGGGAGTCGTAATACCTGGTTCCGGCTACCGCCTTGTCTACATAGTCGGACAGTTTGAGCTCCTCGCTGCCGGTTGCGTTTGTGCCGTTGAAGGAGATCCTCGTGCGGTAGGTGTATTTGCCGGTGGCGGGGGTGGCCTCGTCCACCATGGTGAACACGCGGGTCTTGCCGACGAGATGGGTGGAGTTGTATACCGTATCATCGCCAGAGAGGACAGACCCTATCTCCACACTCATAGTTGGGCCATATACCTTGGCCGCCGCGGTGTCCAGCAGAGGATTTCCCTCCCCTTTGCCGAAGATGGAGAAATAGATCCCCTTGCTGTAATCAGCCTTGTACCCGTCGCCGAAGAAGTCCTCCTTGATGTCAGGGAGCTCTTCCACATCTTTGAAATCGTTATAGAATTTTTCCATAGAGGCGACCACTTTTTCCACATAGAGGGAGTAGTCCGCGTTACTGACATCCTCGTGGTCGTATGTGGCGCGGACCAGGAACTCCTCGCCGATCCCCTTTCGATTCGTTCTGTATACGTTAAAGTAATAGTAGGTGCCGTTCTCCTCCCAACTCTCAGAAGTGTCATAACTGCCCACGCGGGCGCTCGGGTTTTCCGGATCATAGATATAGTAATCGAGATCGATATAATCACCGAGCATATCAAATGAGATTTGAGCGGGGGACATCCAGACAAGTTTGTCTCCCCGCTTGAGGACAAGGGTGACCTCGTCCTTCCAGCCGTTCTCCGCATAGAGGGTAAAACCGCCCTCCGTCTCAATGGAGCCGCTGGGGAAAAGCTGGTCTGTGATGTCCGTGCCGGGCTGCAGCTGCGAAGACTTGCTGCTTGACGCCTTGGCGATGGCCGCATCCAACTCCTCCTGGGTGGAGAAGAAGCCATAGTAGGCCTGCGGGGTCAGAGTGTCGTAAGGCGCGTTGAGGGTGAGTTTAGCGGATATGTCGTTATCTTCTTTTGCACTGCTCTTGCGCAGTGGGGAATAGATACGATAGCATTCGACCGATTTGTTGTCTCGGTACAGATTTATAAAATAGCTGCTGGAACGGACAACATCGGCCGGCGTCCGCACCGCGCTCTCTTCGTCCTCCGCGGGAAGAAAGTATCCCTCCGCGGACAGGATGTTCTCCAAATTTTCCCTGGGCAGTTGCAGGTCGACCCTGTAGCGGGTGTTTGTGGTGAGCAGCTGATCGGGTTTGCCCACGATAAGGTGAAGGGTCAAACTGTTATAGTTGTCCGTCGTGGGGGACAGATCAATGGTTCCGTCCAGGCCGACCTGGATAAAGGCGTCGGGCATCTCGTCGTTGTCGACGTAACCGTCCGCCTTTGCCCAGAGGATGATATCTCCATCCTCCACCACAATTTTTTCCCCATAGCCATAGTAGTTTTCATTGCTCAGGTCCAGAAGTGCGGAGACCGGGACGGCATCCAACTCGCTGCGAAAAATACCCGCATCCTTCAGGTTGAGGGAAAGCGTTACCTCTTTCAGAGGGAGCAGCGACATGGGCTGGGCCTGATTTTCGGCGTTGTCGAACTCCACCGCCTGGGAAGGCGTCTCCGCGACCTCGGGCACATCCTCTTCTACCGGATCAGCGGCGATGGGGCGGTCATCCACCGGATCCTCCACCGGCGCCACGCCGGAAGGTATCTCTACCCGTTCCTCCGCCAGCGCCATGTCGGGAGGCGTCTCCGCCCGCTCCTCCGCCAGCGCCGTCGCCGGCATCAGAGAGAGCAGCATCACTGTCGCCAGCAATGCCGACAGCCACTTCTTCCATTTGTCCATCATTTTTTTCCTCCTTGCAATTTGGAATTCCCCAGGGCGATTAGCTCCTGGGCGGAATAAATGCGGCTTTGCCGCAGAATTCCCTGTCCATCGTCAAAGACCAGCGTACCGTCCTCTAGAATGTCGCACAGCTGCGGCAAGCGGGCCAGCACCGCCCAGGCGTCATTCCGCAGCAGACCATAGCGCTCACCATCGGCGGTGATGTATTCTGTGATCAAGTAGTCGCCCACTTGAGTTACATAGGTCAAGTATCCCTCTGCGGTCAGATCCGCCACCGCCTTGTTCTCTTCCAGGGTATAGGCTATGGGCGCTCCGTGCAGGGGCGAGACCACTTTGTAGCGGTCGGTGAGAAATTCTTCCTCCAGACCTTTGTCCGGCGGCGGGAGCTGCTCCTGCCCCACCAGCTCCCCAGTGGCCGCATCATAGCGCGATACCCGGCCATCATAGTAAGTGACGTCCAGATACCCCTTGCCGTCTTCCCGGACATACTGTTGGTCGTAGACCTGCTCCGGCTCGGACAGCGTTACTTGCGCGATCAGTTCTCCCTGGACGCTTTGAACCTGGAAGGCGTCATAACGAAACAGCAGTACGCTCTTGCCATCTGGGGACAGCCGGGCCTCATCGTGATCAAAGGAGGGATCATAGACGGCGATTTGGCTTTCCGGGTGGGTCTCCAGCGTGAAAAGCCGCAGCCGTTGTCGATCCCGATCTGCCGCCACCGCCACGCCGTTGGATAGGCCTAGGAACTCCCAGGGCCCGCCCTCTGTCTGGCCTGCCAGGGGCCGGGCCTGGTCAAAGAAGGCCAGGCCGCCGTCATTGGTGGCGGCGATCGCCAGTGGGCCATCTACCTGGAAGGCGGAGATGTCAGCGCCGGTGTAGGCGACTTCTTTTTGCTCTCCGCTGACCGGGTCCAGTCCCACCAGGAGGTTGTTGGAGGACAGATAAATCCCTGTTTCATCCACCTGTACGTGGAAGGGAGTTCGATCCTGGAAACCGCCGGTCTGCTCCATGGTGTTCAAGTCGATCACCGCGAACACGCTGTTGTCCGTCCCAGCGGCGGAGAAGGCGAAGTAGTGGCCAAAGAAGCCACCCTCGAAGTGGGTGAAGGGGGAACTCTCGTAGTGCTCCACCTCCTCGCCATTCCCTCTGGCCGGGATCAGCCGCAAGCCGCCGCCTTCAAAGCTGACCGCCAGCCAACCGCCATCGCCGCTGAGGGCAAAAAGACTGTCCTCCGGATCGGCAAAGCGGTCGTTGGATGGCACGGGCTGACAGCGCCCATGGAAGGAGATAATCTTGCTCAAAACGCCGGTGGCGGCGTCATAGATCAGCGCCTCACTCTCGTTTTTGTAAACGGCGGCCACGGTGGAGCGGTCGGCGCTGAGGGCGATTGCGGTAGCCGTCTGCGCGCGCCACAGTTCCCTGCCATGGGTGAGGTCATAGGCCCGCAGTCCGCCCAGTCCGGCATAGAGCAGGGTCTCTTCATCCAAAAACAGGACGTCCGATAAAGCGGAGACTTCGGCGGGAAGATCCGCGATCTGCTCGCCGCTGACCACGTCGAAGACCTGGACCTGCCCGTCCACCAGAGCCGCCGCTTTGCCACCCTGGGGAGACAGGGCGACCTTCAACGGCTGACCCGGCAGTTCAATGTACTGCGAGGGGCGGAAGCGGTCGGACAGCTCATATACGCCCAGCGCATCGGTCAGCGATTTCTGCGCCTGGACCCCGTAGGGACCCGGATCCTCCATGGCCTGCAGGGACAATTCTATCGCCCGCAGTGTGGCGCCTTCCTGATACGCGTTTTCCGCCTCCCGGATGGCGGCCAACGCCTGCTTGGAGACCCGCTCCGCCTCCTGGCCTTGCCGGGCCTCCTGGGCGGCGGCGGCCTGGGCGCGCTCCATCTGCTGTAATCCCAAAAAGCTCATACCGGCGCCCGCCAGACAGACCGCCGAAAGGGTTGCCGCCGCAAGGTTCCGGGCCCGCTTGAACCGGCGGGTCCTGGGGTCGTTCTCCCGCAGATGTAGGAAGGCGTCCAGCATTTCCTCCGCTGTCTGGTAGCGCAGATCCGGATTGGGCGACATGGCCTTGCGGATGACCTCCGCCACCGCTTGACTTGCCTGGGAACGGTCCAGTTCCACAATGTCCCGGGCGTCCTGCGCCGGCTTCACGCCGCTGAGCAGATGATAGAGGGTGGCGCCCAGGCTGTATATGTCGGAGCGAACGTCCAAGCGGACCCGGCTGCCGCCGGTATTCTGAGCACTCTCGCCGGTCAGGACGGTTTGCGCCACATCATCGACCTGGGTCTCGGCGCTTTCCGCCGTCGGCTGGGCCGGGGTCCGGTAGTCGATGCCATAGTGCTCTGGCGAGGCGTAGCCCCGGCTGAAGCCCACCTGCACCGCGCCTTCTTCGCCCAGAGCAAGGGCAATGTTGAAGTCGATCAGCCGAATGTCTCCCTGGGGGGTCAACATCACGTTGGCCGGTTTGAGGTCCCCGTGCAGAATGCCATGGGGCGGTCGGCTGTGCAGATACTGCAGGGCCTCCAGCAGTTGACAGGCCCATTTGATGACCTGGGCCTGCTCAAAATGCTCCCCGCGGCTCAGGGGCTTGTCCAGACTCTCACCCTGGATGTAGTCCATGACCGTGTAGACCGTTTCATTTTCCGCGACAAAGTCGTACACCTGCGGGATATAGGTGTGGCTTAGGTTTTTGAGCGCGTCCACTTCCCGGCGGAGCACCTCCGGCTTGGCGTTCAGGGTGCGCTTGTCCGCTTTGAGGACCACCTGCTTGCCCAGGCGCAGATGCTTACCCAAATAGACGGTCCCGCCGCCACCGGCGCCGATCTGCCGCTCTATCTCATAGGTCCCCGCAATGATCGTGCCCATGCGTGTCCCTCCTTATTGGCGCTTGCCGCCATATTCGCGGGTGAGCTGTTTGTCCAGCCGTCTGTGGGCCAGCACAAGGAGCACCAGAGCGATAACGCCCGCCGCGGCCCCCAGGACCAACAGTGCCGCTCCAGCATAAAACAGAAGCTGGCCGTCCATATATTCTCCCATTGTCAGTCCTCCCAGATATAGTCCGCGCCGCTGTTGCCGAAGGAGATCTTGTCCCCCTTCTGGATGCGGTAGGGGAAGTTGGCTTTCAGGATCGTTCCGTTGACAAAGGTGCCTGCCTTAGAGCCCAGGTCCGTCACGCTGTACCCGTCGATATCCCGCTCAATGACGGCATGGCGGCGGCTGACCGCCTTGGTGCCGGCGGGGAATTCAAAGGAGGACTGCCGCTGTTGGAGCTGTATGTCGTAGCGGCCGATGGTAAAAATGCCGCTCACGGGGATATCCACCTGGATCATCTTGGGAAGGCCCGTCATGCCGACCAGGCGCAGACCGGTCCCATACTCCTCCAGCTGCGTCTCGTCCGAGCCAGGCGCGATGGGGGAGACGGGGACGGGTTCAGGGGCGGAAACAGGAACGGGAACGGGGATGGGGGTTGGGGCGGGATTGGGTGCGGGAACAGGTGGTTCGGCGGGCGCCTTCTTGTTCTTTTTGCCGCCGAACAATCCGCCCCGAGGCTTCTTTTCGCCCTTCTTCTGCTTCTGCTTTCCCTCCTTTTTTCCGGGTTTTCCGCCGTGCAAATCGATGACGATGTCGCCTGCCGCGGGGACCAGGGCAGGCTGGGGGAGCGGAGCCGACTGAGGGACAGGAGCCGGAGCAGGTTTGGGATCCGGCTTGCCCGCCGGAGGAGTACCCTTGGGCGACAGAGGCGCACTGGTGGGGGTGGGCGCCTCGGTGAGCGTCTTGCGCTGTTGCAGAGTGTCCAGAAACGTCTTGGGCTGGACCTTTTTTACCAGCATATGCAGTACCACGTTTTCCAGCTGGGAGTCTCCCGTGCTGTTCGCCTGCCCCAGTTGGTACATCATGTTTTGCAGGTCATCATGGGCGGAGTGATCGCTCTTGGTGGGGATGTAGAGATAGCTGATCACCCCCGCTTTGTCATGGTAGAGGTACTCGGGATCCATGACCAGGGAAAAGGGCTTCAGGAACCAGTCATCGCAGTCCAACAGAGGCTGTAACAGCCGCTCCCAGAATTTCACGTACTCGTCCGGGGCCTTGGGGCCGTTGAAGAAGCGCAGCTTGCTTCGCTCTCCAGGCTGATAGGTCAGAACGATCTCGCCGTCCACCGTCTGATACCGAAAGGGGACCAGGAAGTCAGGGCAATCGTGCTGTATGGTGTACAGCGCCTTTTCGTCCAGGTCCTCCTCCGGGAACTTTACCAGCAGGTTTATGCCGGACAAGGGGTTGGCCTTTGTCACGATTTCGTATTTCACAAGCTCGCCTCCGCTTCATATTCTTTCAGGGTGATAAACTCCCAACCGTCTACGGTATAGATGGGCGCGCTGCCGTCGTAGAAACTCTTGGCCTGGCGGAAGATGGGCTCGATGACCACCTTGCCCTGGAGACTGACATAGCCCCAACCTCCATCTATCTCGACGGCCGCCAGATGTTGGCTGAAGGAGAGGGCGTCGTCAAAGGAGAAGGGGATGATCTCTTCGCCTTCCGGGGTGATAAAACCCCACGCGCCGTCTCGCTCTACCGCGGCATAGCCGCTCTCACCAAAGGGCCTGGCGTTGTCATAGCGGTGCTCGGTCTCCTGGCCATTGACCAGCAAGATGACCTGCCCGCCCTTTTTGGCAAAAACGGCGCCCTGCCCCCAACAGCGGCCAAGCTCGTCCATGATGATCTCGTCATACTGCGCGGGGATGTACCAGTTGCCCGACAGGTCCATCACGCCCCATCGGCCCTCCAGACAGGCGGCGGCGTAGCCGCCGGAAAACATCCCAATGGCGTCATACGTCGTCTGGCCGATGGTGAACTCGCCATCCGCGTTGTGCCAGCCGTCCGCCAGATGGAGGCTGGTGCGGCCCTGGCTGTAATTCCCAAAGTCGTCAGCCTGTTCGTGGAGAAGGACCAAGCGGTTGTTGTCTACATTGACGCCCGAGATCACAGAGCCCTTCTTGACGATGACCTCTCCGTCCCAATAGGTGCTTACCTTGCCATACTCGCAGGGCACGACCAGCGTTCCATCCGCGCTGGCCAGTCCCCAGAGGCCGTCCTGCTTGACCTGGATGACGCCGTTGGCGATGGCGGTCACATCTTCGTAGACGTTGCGGCCCACGGTGTAGATGTATCGGTTGGACTCATAGAGTTCCTCCAGGCGCTGACTGCCAAGTTTTTCGATGCCCTCCTTGAGAGCCGCGAGCCCCTCTTTCACCTTGCCCCGGTCCAGGTAGTACAGCGCCGCTTCCTCATACACCGCCTCCGGCGCGTTTTTCCGGGCCATCTGCGTGTCCAGCAGCGCGGTGTATTTCCGGGCGTAGCCCTGTTGCCCGATCAGGGCCAGATATACCTCCTTCAGCCGCGCCTCGCACTGTTCGGTATAGGCCCCGCGGTAGCCGGCCGCCTCCTCCAGCAAGGGCTCGGCCCGGACGTATACCTCGTCCTCCAGATAGGCCTCCGCCCGCTCCAGCAGTTCCGATTGTTTTTGCGTGTCGCTCTTGGCCTGCAGCGCAATGATCCATGACAGCGCGATCAATGCGGCGCAGGCGATGCAAATGCCGATCCTCTTTCCGATTTTCACCGTTTATCTCCCCTATCGAAACAGCATAGTCAGGACGATGCCAACATACAAAAAGGGGACCAGGGGCAGTGTGCCCTTTCGGTCCATCTTTTTCAGCGCGATGCAGACCACGCCCACCACCGCGGCCAGAACAGAGCCCGTCAGCATAGTCGGCATGACGCCGTTCAGACCCAGATACAGCCCGGCGGCCGTCATAAACTTGACGTCGCCGCCGCCCAAGCCGTGGTGACTGACCAGATACACCGTGAGGAACACCGCCCCGGCCAGCACCGCGCCAAAGAGGGATGTCAACAGGCTGGGGACGGTCTGCTCCGTGTGCAGAAACAGCTGCGGGACCACCACCAGCACCCATGCGCCCAGCATAGCGGCCACCAGCCGGTTGGGGATCTGCTTTTTTCGGACGTCTCCCACCGCCGCCACATAGCCAAAGACCATGAGCATCTCCCGCAACAGCAGGGAGAACGGCTCCAGCCGCCCCCGGCACATCCACCAGACCCCCGCCATCAAAAAGGGGAGGGGCAGATAGATGGCTGCCTCTTTCCAAGATAGCTTCCTCATCCCTGGTATCCCTCTCCAGACCCGCCCAGCCACGCCTTGGTGACCACGGTCTGCGTGACCTCCAACTTGGGCTCATTGCCGCCCCAGGGCAGGGGCAGGGCGCCAAAGGTGTAGTCGATGTTGTAGGTGACGCGCAGCCAAAGGTAGCCGTTGCCGTCCAGCAGTGTGCTCTCCTTCACCGGGTTGGCGAGGTTGAAGCCATTGTAAAACTCCAGGCCGTCCAGACCGCCTATCACCCGCATCGACTTCAGATACTCGTCGCCTGACTGTGTTCCGTTGCTCAAATAGTGCCCCACCAGCGGCCTCATCAGTTCGGCGAAGCCGATGTTGGTCCCCTCGTGCAAGGCGTAGTTGATAAGGTACTGCACAGTCTGCTTTGGGTTTTCCTGGGTGCTGTTGACCCAGCCCTGGACCTGCGTGACCACAGCCTTTCCGCTGTCTTTTACCTGGTCGTTGAACGAAAGAGACTGGATCCCGTCCATCACCTGGTCGATATTCCGGGCAAAGGTGTCGATCTCTCCCTGGACCGACTCGGCCTTCCAGGCGTTGTTCCGCATTGGCTCAGAAAGACCGGTCACGTCCAGCACATAGCTGTACATGGACATGGACTCCGCCGCTTGGGTCAGGGCGTAGTGGATCCGGGCCTGGACTGCCACGATATTGACAAGGCTCAGGATGGACAGCATCAGCAATACCAGCAGCAAAAAGGCCCCCACAGTTTCTACGACGATATAGCCGTTTTTGTCCTTTCTCATGGGTCAGTACCCCCTGTAATCAGTCACGGAGATGGGGACGGTCCCCGGCGGGATCACGCCGTTGACGCCCCGCTGGGCCACCGGCATGGACAAAAACAGCATCCGCAGATCCACCTCGGTGGTGAGGGAAAAGCCGGTGATCGCCTTGGACAGATCCTCCAGGGGTACGCCGCTCATGGCGGCCTCCCGGGCCGTGTGGTCGCCCTTGCCCCCGATGCCGTTTTTCTTGTTGGTCAGGTTGAGTTCAATCAACTTTTTCGTTCCCCGGGCCAGGTCGGCGTCGCTTTTGAGCAAGAGGAAGACGCGCAGATAGTCCCGGTAACCAAAGGCGTCCGCATCCTCGTCGTCCAGATTTGAGCCGTCGCTCTTTTGGCTGAAGGAGACATTTTCTGAGAGCCCTTCCCCGCCGCTGGAGACCAGCCCAGACACGGAGAAACGCCAGGAGCTGTTATCCTTGAAGAGCTTCACATTGTGCCCGTCCCGGATGCGCCCCACATCCAGGGCTGACTCGCCCAGCGCCATGCCGACGCGCACCAGCTCGCCGATGATGAAGGCGAAGGGGCCCACGATACCGGACAGGGCGGATTTCACCTCTCTGACCAAATTGTTGACCTCGTCGATGCTGAAGGAGGCGATGTAGTTGAAGACAAAGCGCACCAGGAAGATCATGCCGGCCACCGATTTCAGGTTGTCCTGGGCGTTGTAGCTGCCGGCGTAGAGAAATTCCAGTTCTGACTGGTAGAAATAGTTCACGTCGATACCCATAGGAATGCCGGACATGGTTTTCCGGCCCGCCTCCGCGCCTTTATTGGTGGTGTAACAGGAGAACATCTCGCTGTCATAGCCCAAGAGGAGCAGGTGGTTCGCGCTTGCGTCCGCCAGGTCGCCCAGCCGCTGTACCAGACTTCCGCCCAGGGCGTCCTTGGCCTTGTCCTTACCTACGCCGGTTTCGCTCCAATCCCCCTCCTGGCCAAACTTTTCCTCCGGGGCCGCCGCGCCGCCGCCGGAATAAGGGGTGTAGACCCACGCGCCCTCCGGCTCATAGACCAGAAGGCCCTTAAAAATGGACTGGGCTTCGGCGAAGATCTTGGTGGCGGCTTTTTTCGCCGTCTTCTTTTTCGCCTTGGTCTCGTTGCCAAACATTTGGCACAGCAATTGGTAGAACTGCTCGTTTTGGCTGTCGATCTCCTGGAATCTCTGGAAGCCCTGGGGGCCGGGGTAGTGATAGAGAGAGGGGCCAATATACCGTATGGCATCCAGCCGGTCGGCCTTTGGTTCAGAGGGGTGTTCCTTGTTATAGAGCTTCAGGTCGATCTCAAAGCCGTTGGCATTGCTCAGGTTTTCCAGCACGGAAAACTGGACCGTCGCGCCATCCGATGGGCTTTTCCAGTCGCCGTACAGCGGGTCTTCCAACTGCTCCAGGGCCTTTTGCAGTCCGGGGGCGTCCTGGCCGCGCATCTTCTGGGCCATGGGCGTCACCTCGTACTTCAGCAGACGGCGGTAGATGTCCAGGGCGCATTCCCCGTTGTTTTCTGCCGACGGCTTGGTCAGGCTGTCTTTCAGTTCTTGGGAGCAGGCGTCCGGCCGGTTGAGCTTCGATTCCAACTCATCGAGCTTTTCGGCCAGCTTGTCTCGTTGCTTGTCCGCCTTCTCGGCGGCCTTGACCAAATCGTCCAGGCCGTCCAGCGTGTCATCGCAGGAATCGGCAGCGTTGTCAAACAGTTTGATCAGCCCGTGATATACCTTGGTGCTGGCGGAGTGGTACCCGGCCGTCCAGATCCCCGCCTCCTCGTCTTCCCATTGGCCCTGCACCCAGTTGCTTTTCACCGTGCCGCCCCGTATCAGGGCATACACGTTGTCCTGCAGATCCTTGTAGCGGGTCTTGTAGTCCGCTTCCACCTCCGCCCAGTGGGCGATCTCCTCCTCGGTGGCGTCTTCGACGTCTTTGTGGTTCTCTACGTATTCCGTGTACTGCCGGCGCACGTCCTCCATCGTGGAGAGCTGGGCGTAGACCAGGTCGAGGGCCGCGTTGATTTTTTCGTAGTCATCAAGTAGTTCCTGGTAGTCGGCATGGACCTCGACGATCTCGTCATACATCTTTTCGTAGGCGTCGGTGAGGTCCTCCAGCTTGTCGTCCAGATCCATCTTGTCTTCAATGATCTCGGCGTCCTTCTGGACCTTCTTGAAGGAGTCCAATCGGTCCAGCAGCTCGTCCACCAGTACCACCGGGACGCGGAATTTTGCATATTCCTCGATCTGCCGCCGCAGGACCTCGGTGTTGCCCAGGTTCTGATGGGGGGCCGCCGTTATAGTCCCCGGTTTCAATTGGCTGCCATAGAGGAGCTGGAGGGTGCCCATATCCGTGTTCTGCCCCTGCTGGCCCAGGATCGCGACCTCGATATACTCGTTGATCATATCCGCCAACTTGTCGTCGCCCTCCGTAATGCCGTAAAGACCGTACAGATCCTGGAGCAGCGCGTCATAGCTGGCCAGAGTGGAGTTGGCGGCCAGCTGGTTGGCGTCTTGCAGGACGCTCTTGGCGGCATAGACGCGCGCAATATCCACTGCCGAGCCGGTGACCAACAGGGAAGGGATCAACAGCAGCGTGACCATCACGGTCACCATCCCTTTGCGATTTTGCCACAGTTTTTTCATGGACGCGCACCACCTCAGATCCCCAAAAATCCTCTGGCCTTGGAAAAGATCTCCCCTACCTTACTGAACGTTTGGGAAATATTGTATTTTCCGTCCAGCCATTTCGCCACATCCACCGCAATATCCATATTCCGCACGAACTCGTCCCCGTTTTGCACCACAGCCGTGGAGGTGACGGTGACGGGGATCTCTGTTGGGAATCGGACGAAGCTCAAGTCGATGGGGATGGGGATGGTCTTGGTGGCGGTCAGGGAGATCTCCTTGTAGACCACATAGTTGTTTACCGTGTACTCCACCTCCAGCTTTCCGGGCGTAGCCTGAATGCTTTCATCGGCGATGTAGGAGATGATGCGCTCCGCCTCGCCGCCGTCCTTTTTCGGACTGATGGAGTTGAACAGGGAAACATATACGTTGTCCAGGCCGCTCTTATTGGCGACCCAGTTGTATTTCATCCTTTTATCGTCAAATCTCAGCCAGGTGTCGCTCTGCTCGGTGGCCAGCGCGGTGGCCGCGTATTGTGTGGCCCGTTGGAGCAGTGCCCGGGTGGGCAGGTACATGGCCAGCAACACCAGAGCGAGATAGATCATCATCATAATAGGCAGGAGGATGGCCGCCTCCACCACGGCGTCGCCTCGTTCGTTGTGTATAAAGTTTTTTCTGTGGCGCAAGGCGACCACCTCCTTTTTGTTCTCCGGCAGTTTTGCTTAAGAGATCCCGTTCGCTTTTCCGGTGATGGTTTCCCACCATGCTGTGATCTGATCGCTCAGCAGGCCCCACAGCATCGCGATAGCCAGCACCGCCACCAAGATCAGCAGAACGGCCACCACCACGCCGGACAGGCCCCGCTCATCATTCTTCAGGTCCTGGGCAAACCCGGTGACCCCAAGATAGAGCCCGGTGAGCCAACGGTTGATCGCCTTCATCATGCTTGTTCACCTCCCTTCGCCTGATTTGCGTGGGGTATATTGTACATTCGTCAAAAGCCCGAAAAGCTCATGGCGACAGGTACCATGATCATCACCAGAATGGTGATAAAGAGCATCATCGTGGGGATCATCAGCTTGGAGTTGGCGGCCTCGGAGTCCCGCTTGGCGGTGTGGCGCCGCTCCTGCCACGCCTCATGGGCCATATCCTTGAGCAGGATGCCGATCTCCGCGTTGCCCTTGGATTGATTCTGAATGATGGCGGAGGCCAGCTTGGTGGCCTCCTTGGTAGAACAGCGGTCAATAAAGTTGGCATAGGCTACGGACGGATCCACCAGGTTGTCCCGTTCCTCGGAGGTCTTACGCATCTCCAGGTACAGTTCTCCATCCTCGCTGTACGCCGTCTCCTTCCAGGCCCGGTCCATGATCATGCCCGAGGTCACCAGCAGCGCCAACTTGGATACCACATTGGGAAACTGCCGGGAAATGGCCGCGCGGCGCTTTTTGACCTTGTCGGCCACCTCGTCATAGAGGGCATACACCAAAAACAGCACCAGCAGGACGCCTACGGTGCCTACCAGCAGCCCCATCCGGGTGTTGCCCGTCCCCAGCATGATGGTGGCCAGCGCCAAGGCCAGGGCAATGCCTATGATGGGGTAGGAGCATATCTGGGCCAGGAGTTGCCTGGTGCGGCTGTCGGCGTATTTTTTACCGCTGAGCTCCACATATCGGGCGTAGATGACCTTGTTGATCTGACCCTTGCCCAGAGCATCCACCCGCCGCTGTACCACATAGCCCGGCATCACCAGCAGGTTGACGCTCCGCAAGTCCCCTTGCTGCAGGCGCACATTCGTCTCCTGGAGCTTTTTGATCTGCTTTTGAGAATTTCCGCCGTATATCAGCCCCATCACTTTGGCCATCACGCCATGGTATTGGGACAGCTTCTCCTGTTTCTCCGCGTCTTTCTTCTCCAGGGCAGCAATGGCGTCCAGGTTGCTCAGCACCTTGTTGGATGCGGCCCGGACCCAGTCCTCGTCCGTCGCCTGGAACAGCAGAAAAAGCCACAGCGCCAAGAGGACGGTAGCCAGGGCGGATAAGATGATCACAGCCATTTTGACGCCTCCTTACAGCTTGATGCTGCTGAACTTCTGCGACATGACATAGCTGACGCAAAACACCACCAGCCCGAAGGTGGCGACAAGGCGACCCGCCGGCGTGGTGTAGAGCGCGTCCATGAAGCCCGCCCCCGCGTAGCTGATGACCAGCAGGATGACAAGGGGCATGAACTGCATGATATTGGCCTCTGACTTGGCCGAGGTCATCATGGTCTCGATCTCCATTTCGATAGCCATTTTGTCGGCAATGATCTGCTGCGTCTCCCGAATGATCTCATCGGCGCGGCTGGACTTCCCTTCGATGGTAGCGTAGATGGAGGCAAAGCTCTCCACATCCTCCAGACCGCTGCGCTGGGCGAAGTCAGAAAAGGCTTCAGAAAGGGGCACGGCGTTGTTGAACCGGCTGACGATCAGATCCAGTTCGATGATAATATCGCTGTCCTCAGGATAGATCATGGCCAGGTCCTCCCGCGCGCTCATCAGGGCCTTCAGCATGGGGTTGCCCGCCCGCATGGCCACCGACATGGCCTCCAGCATATCAAAGAATTCCATACGCAGCTTGATCATCCGCTTCTGAATGGCCTTTTGGGCGGAGACAAAGATGTTGACAACGCCCACGACCAAGCCGCCGATCAGGCCCAGGACCCAGATCTGATAGAAGATATACAGCACCGCGAAGCCGGCGAGAAAGCCGACGAGGAAGGCGATGATGTGGTCGCCCAACTTGGCCGGACTGACGGAGTAATCCAGCACGGTAGCGCCCCGGTGTTTGGACTGCTGGGGCGGGGGAGTTTCCGCCTGCTTCGTGGGGGCAAACAGATTTTTCGCCATATGCGCGCCTCCTTAAATGACCCGGTCGATCCCGGCGGTTTCCAGCTTCTGGGTGTTTTTCATGGGGTTTTCCGTTCGGATAAGACGGCCGACCACCTTGCTTTTTGTGCTCTCCGCGGTCTCCCGGAAGGTGTAGAGGGGGTTGATGATAAACTCGCGGGCTGTGGGGTCATAGCCCAGGATCTCCACGATCTCCAGCGTTTTGCGGCTTTTGTCCCGCAGGCGGGAGAGGTGGATGATGATATCCACCGCCGAGGCGATCTGCTGGCGGATGGCCTCCAGAGGCAGACCCTCGGCTCCTTGCAGTACCATGGTCTCCAGGCGGCGGAGCATATCCACGGTGGAGTTGGCGTGGCCGGTAGACAGAGAGCCGTCGTGTCCGGTGTTCATGGCCTGGAGCATATCCAGGGCCTCCGCACCGCGGACCTCGCCCACCACGATGCGGTCGGGACGCATACGCAGAGCGGATTTGATCAGATCCCGGATGGTGATGGCGCCCTTGCCGTCGGGGCCGGCGTTCCGGGTCTCCAGGCGCACCAGGTTGTCCACATGGCGGATCTGCAGTTCGGCGGAGTCCTCGATGGTGATGACGCGCTCATCTCTGGGGATGAAGTTGGAAAGAGCGTTGAGGAAGGTGGTCTTGCCGCTGCCGGTACCGCCGCTGACGAAGATGTTGTACCTGGCGGACACCAGCAGCTGCAGTACCTCCGCCACCTCCGGGGTGATGGAGCCGTACTGGATCAGCTTTTGCACCGTCATAGCCTCTTTGGGAAAGCGGCGGATCGTGACGATGGGACCGTTCAGCGCCACCGGCGGCATTACCACGTTGACCCGTGAGCCATCTTCCAGATGGGTGTCAACAATGGGTTCGCTCTCGTTGACCGCCCGCCCGGACTGAGAGACGAACTTGGTAATGACCGTCTCCAGCTCCTGCTTGCTCTCAAAGTGGTTTTCCAGCATACTCAGTCGGCCCGCTTTTTCCACAAAAATGTGGTCAAAGCCGTTGATCATGACCTCCGTAATGTCGCTGTCGGCGATGATCTGGCCCAGTACGCCCAGGCCGCGGATGGACTCAAAGACCGCGCCAAGCACCAGGCCGCGCTCGCGGAAATTCATGCCGGACAACTCCTGATAAGCCTCCGGGCTGTTCTCCCTGGCCCACTGGGTCGTCCGTTCCAGGGTGCGGACGATCAGACCCCGGAGCTCCTCATCGCTCATCACGGTGAGGTCGGGGTCCTTATGTACCTCCGTTTTCAGTTGGCGGATCAGTTCATTGCGATGCTCCTCAGTCATGGTCGTCCTCTCCTCTTGCCTTATTGCGCTTGGAACTTGTGGGCGGACAGGCTTTTGTAGATCGACGAGGGGTTGTCTGCCCGCAGGCTGGGCAGGGTGACGGTGTGGGCCACCGGGAGGGTGACTTGGGCCCCCATGTTGCACACCAGGGTGATCTTCTCCCGGAACTGCTCAAAGAGGTTGCTCTGAGTTTGGAACTGCTGGAGCTTGGCGAGACAGCGCGGGGTGCTGTCAGTGACCAGCAGGATGCGGTCCGCCAGGGCCATGACACGTTGGCACCGCTCGTCGCATACGCTGGACAGATCCAGCACCACTTCATCGACGCCCTGCCCCGCCGCCAACACCAACTCCTCGATATTCTCCCAGGTCAGGATGTTCATGTCGTCGTAGTTGCTGGGCGCGCAAAAATAGTAGATGCCCGAGCCGGCGTCCTGGCAGCGGATGCTCTGCAACAGAAGTTCCAGGTTGCCGCCCAGGTTTTCAAAGGCCTCGCTAATGCTCTTGCCGTCGGCGGGGAAATAGACCGAGACGCTGGAAAAATACTCCAGATCAAAGTAGACTGTTTTGCGGCCCGCAGCCACCTGCTGGGCCGCGTAAGCCAGGGCTGTGGTGGTTTTCCCGGTCCCTCCGGCGGGGGACCAGACGGTGCAGATCTGGACCCGCTCGCTGTCGGGCAGCCGCTTGCGTCCGGCTACCTTGGCATAGCGCCCCAGCACATCCCCGGTCAGATGGGAGATGCGCTGGTATTTGCGAACACTGGCCAGTTCCCCGTCCACTTTCTCCGCCGATGCGTCATCCCACAGCAAAAGGGGCAGGGTCACCTTTTCCAACTGGGCGTTTTGGGCCATCCGCGCGCTGAGCAGCGCCACATCGTAGCGGTGCCCGGTCAGGGTAGACGCCAATTTATCCTGGGCAGAGCAGATGCTCACCTCAAAGGTGTCGGCATAGCGATCCGCCAAGACATGGGACAGGTGTTGGCAGTAGTCTTTGTCTTCACTGGCGATCAGTAATTGAATTTTCATCTTGATCCCCTCATTTCCTTTGTTGTGCCAAAATCGCGGAGATGTTGTCTGTCGCCCCGGCCGCGATGGCGGCTTTGGTCAACCGTTTGAGCGCCCTTCGCTGGCTTTTTCCAAAAGACCGGGCCACTTCAGCGCCCAGCAATTCCCGGCTCAAGCACTTATAGAGCCCATCGCTGCAAAGCAGGAACACCCCGCTCTCTGCCGCTCCCTCGTCATAGTGGGGAAGGATGTCCTGCCATTGGCCGATACAGCCGGTGAGTTTCCCCCGGCTGGAGTTGTCGTCCTGGGTCAGTTGCTTCAATTCCGTGCCGTTATAGTGATAGATCCGACTGTCGCCGATATGTACCGTTACATATTGCCTCTCAGTCAGCAGCAGGGCGGACAGAGTGGTAGCGGTATGCAGTCCCTTTTCCTCTGCCAGATGCAGGAGCTCGCCGTTTAAGGCCAACACCCGATCCCGCAGTTCCAACCCCAGCCGGGGAGACTGCGTCTGCTGGAACCACCGCGCGAGACTGGCGGTGCAATATGTGGCGGAAAAGGCGCCGTCCCGGGCGCTGCCGACTCCATCGCAGACAACGGCCAGCAGAGCCGCGCCCTGGGCGGCGGCCCGCTGACAGACCAGGATGCTGTCCATATTGGAAGGACGTTGGTTCTGGATGCTCAATCCCCGACAGCGCCATTTTTCCCGCGCCATGGCCTTCTACATCCTCTCTCCGCTACCGTTTCAGTCTCGCGATAGCCTCTCGTTTTGTCAAAGAGTGTACCTTGTGACAGCATTTTCCTTTTTTCGTCCTGGAACGCTTGTCAAGGAAGATTTCGACAAAAATTCTGTTATTCTCTTGCAAAATGCCGGGGCGTATGGTAGTATGTAAGCGGTTGTGGGAACTGTCACAAGGTACACCTTATGATAGTTCTACTTTTTTTCCTGGGATCGGAATTCCCGCAAGCGGCGGTAGAAGGTCGCCTGACTCATATGGCACCGGCAAACCGCTTGCTGGATATCGATCTCCTGTCGTTCCCAGGCTTGGACGACCTGGCCGAAGTCCTCTGGAAGCTGAATGGCGGGCCGTCCAAAGGCGACGCCCCTCGCCTTGGCCGCCGCGATTCCTTGGGCCTGGCGCTTTCGGATGTTCTCCCGCTCATTTTGGGCCACAAAGGAGAGGATCTGCAAGACCAGGTCGGCGATAAAGGTCCCCATCAGGTCCTTGCCGTTGCGGGTGTCCAGCAAGGGCATATCCAGCACACAGATGTCGATATTCAGTTCCTTGGTCAACGTGCGCCATTGGTTTTGGATCTCCTCGTAGTTGCGCCCAAGCCGGTCGATGCTCATAACATAGAGCAGATCGCCGGGCCGCAGCCGCCCCACCAGTTTCTTGTACTGTGGTCGCTCAAAGTCCTTGCCCGACTGCTTATCCACATAGATTTGCTCCTCTGGAATGGCTCGGTCTCGTAACGCGATCCGCTGTCTGTCCTCGTTTTGGTCGGCACTGGAGACCCTGATATATCCGTAAACCTTCCCCACGAAATCAATCACCCGTTTCTGTTATGAAGATGAGCGGCGGCTTCCGACAAAGCCGCCCTTCCTATCTTAACAGTTTTTGGGATCCTGCCCCAGTTTATCCCAAAGAAAGACCGTGCCTCCGATGTCGGAAGATCTTGCCGCTCCATAGGCCCACGCCTGATTCGGACAACGCAGGAAAGTTTACATAATTCAAAAAAGCAGAGGGGAGAGCGTACACACGCTCTCCCCTTAAAACTTAGTCCCATTCTTGCCAGCCGCTGATGTTCAGCCAATCCGAT
>CANQFT010000016.1 GCA_947599925.1 uncultured Oscillospiraceae bacterium
CCCCTGACGAGACGCCCGCCCTCGATGGAACGCCCGTCCCCGGCGGCGAGACGCCTGACAGCGGGACTACCCCTGGCGGTGAAACGCCCAGCACCTCCACCACCACGCCCGACGAGACCCCCAAGACCGGCGACGACAGCCATCTGGATCTGTGGATCGCCCTGCTGATCCTCGGCGCCGTGGGCGCCGCCGTGGCGCTCTGGCCGGCGCCGTGGCAGAGAGAACGGGGCGGCAAGGGCCAACGCGGCAGGAAATAAGACAGGAAAAGGCGGCGGACAGGCATACGCCTGTCCGCCGTCCCACGCAGAGAAGCTCTGGAGGAGGCGGTGGCATGAAACGGGAAACGAGGAGCGGAGGGTTGCGTCTGCGGGCCCTTCTCGGCGCGTGCTGTCTGCTCCTGGTCTGCGTATCCGCGTATCAGATCGTCTCACAGTTGGTCCGGGAAAAGCGGGACGCGGAGGCGTTCCAGGCGCTGATCGACCAGCTCGGGCAGGATGAGCCGGCGGCGGTCACCCCCGGTCCCGCCCTTCCTGCCGCAAGCGCCGCGCCGGAACCGGAGGGCTTCCACAGATACGACGTTCTCTACGAGCAGAACCACGACCTGTTCGGCTGGGTCCGCATCGACGAGACCGCGCTCAACTACCCGGTCATGCACACGCCGGACGACCCGGAGCACTACCTCCGCCGCGCCTTTGACGGCACGTACTCCGCCAGCGGCGTCCCCTTCCTGGACGGGGAGTGTTATGAGGGCTGCGGCAACTACATCGTCTATGGCCACCACATGAAAAACGGCTCCATGTTCGCCACGCTCTCGGACTACGCCGACGAGGCATTCTGGCGGGCGCATCCCACCGTCCATTTCGACACGGTGGCCCAGCCGGGCGAGTACCAGGTGCTGGCGGCGTTTTACGCCAAGGCGCACACGGTGGACGAGACGGACGTCTTTCGCTACTACAACTACACCGACCTGACCGACGAGGCGGTCTTTGACGACTACCTGCGCCATGTCCGCGCCGCCGCCCTCTACGACACCGGCGTGACGGCGGAGTACGGCGACCAGCTCCTCACCCTCTCCACCTGCAGCTACCACACCGCGGACGGCAGATTCGTGGTGGTGGCCCGGCAAAAGCCGACCTGACGCGACACGATTCAGCAGGATCCAACCAAAACGCGGGGCCGGCGAACCCGTTCGGTCCCGCGTCTATTTTCGCGAGTTCAAATTTCTCCCACGGGGATGCTCCCGCTCTGATCCGGCCAGGCTTTTTGTACTTCCGGCGGCGTGACGGACGCCGACCTCCTGTGGCACTTTGCGCCGGGCGTCTGCACCATCCACATATTGGAGATCTCCTCCAACGGTTTCGGATGAGCAATACGCATAGGGCAAAGGAAAGGCTCGCTCTCCGTGAAGGCCGAGTTGAGGCCCGCCTGCCGATGTTTTCGATTTGGTTGGAGCGGCGGAAGTTGGGCCCACGGCCAAAGCCGCTGCGCGGCTTTGACCGCCTGCGGCGGATCATGCTGCAAGAGGCCGTGGGTCCTGTTGTGCAACATACGAAAAGGAGTGCCTGTCTCGCAACAGGTACTCCTTTTTGGTCCGAGTGGCGGGACTTGAACCCACGGCCTCTTGACCCCCAGTCGTCGCCAGCGATGGTGCCGCGAACAGCGGCACCTGAGGACAGATAGGAAACAAAAGGCTCTGAAAGTCTTGATATGCCTGGATTTTTTACCCTCTTATTATACCACACCCGCTCGGATTTGGCAAGCATTATTTGCGGAATCCGCAACCCGGATTTTTCAATTTGTGCGCTTTTTGTGCGTCAAGTTTCTTGGCCGGAAACAAGAGCAAAAGAAAGGGCGGGGATTTCCCCGCCCCCTCTTTATTCACTCCTGGCACAGCCAATCAAGGATCTCTTTACACTTTTCCTGCGATGGATAGTGACTCCATTTGTAAGGCTGAGTATATGCCAAGTACGCGTCCATACTATTCTTTGCTAAATTGACGGCTATGTCCGCAGGCAGCCCATCTGTTGCCTTTGTATCGTCGACCACTACGATTTTTCCATCTTGATCTAAGTATTTCTTGATACTGGCCTTTTTGGCCTCCTCTACCAATTCCGGTGGCAGTTTGATCGTTTTGATAAAGCTGTTATTATATACCAACGCATACTTCCCCGTATGTATCTTTTCGCCCTGATAGAAACCGCCTGTCTTATATGTACCACCCGTAGTAACACCGCCAACGGTTACAGCCCCAAAGTGTAGCTTTTCCGGGGCATATCTTGTAACTCGGTCAACCACCTCTTGAACGCTGATAGCCAAGCACAGCGGTACACCTCGCTTTTTAATTTGTACTTCGCCTTTCTTTGAATCATAGGTCATATATCTCAGAATCTTCTCCTGCTTTTCCTGTTCCTTTTTCCCCGAGTCTACAAAGTCTACAAAGAAACCCCAAAAAAGCGGAAATAGTACCAATATGAGCCCGCATAGGGCAAGCAGTAAGACCACAAAGTACCATAGTGAGCTTTCCTCGTTACTGAAAAGGCATACAAGCCCTCCTCCCAGAATCGTTATAACGCCTCCAATAAGTCCGATCAACGCCATTCGTGTCTCTCGTATTACATGGTATATAAACGTGAAAAGCAATCCCAACGCCACACAAACGATCCCCAAAAACATACGATCCACTCCTCCGTTTTATCTGGATTTTTTCTCGTCATGTGTATACACTATCTCGCTGATTTCCGCCTGTCTGACTGCAACCTCATACTCCCGGACGTGTCGGGACACAGTGCCAGAGTCTCGCTTCATTTTCTTGGCCACTGCGACATAAGTACCTAGCTCTTGATAAAGTTCCCACATCTTTCTCTTTTCGCTCTCGGTAACGTAGTGTTGTTTTTGCCTCATTTAATTGCCTCATCGCCGGGCCGGAGCATGGTGTTCTTGATGGCCTTGTTGAAGCGATCTTTCACAAAATCTTCGGCTGTCCACTTCTTCTTTGCGCCGCCCTCAGCCAAAATCTTGTTCATCTTATCCAACTGGACAAAAAAGCTCTTGGGCAAAATGATCCGTTCCAATTCCGTGTCCAAAATAATACGCATAAAAACGCCTCCTAAAATGTGCTGGAGCCGGGAAAAGTTCCCGTTTCCGCACAAACCATTATATATATATTGTCAAGTTTTTTCAAAATTCAGTACATTCTGCTGGAATGCGCCGGTTTTGCATGGACTGTTGCAAATTTCAGCGGATTTCATTGAAGGCACATCGGATTTACTGAAATTTGCAAGTTACACCGCAATTCCACGGCGATACAGCTAAAATTTATGAATTTTTGCTTGATTTCAACGGGAACGGCAAAACAAAAGGCGATTTCAAAAGAAACCAGGCCACCTATACCGCCCACCCGCTCGTTGTTTTCGCTTTTTCCCGTATATCCCCCCTCCCTGCCCGTCTCGGAGACTATTTTTGATTTTTTCGAAAAAATATTGTATAATTTATACAGAAAGTTGAGAAAAACAAAACTTTCTGAAACAATTTTGAAAGGGAGGTGTTTGCTTGAGCCCCTATAATTGGTCAAGCAACAGCTTTGACAAAAACCCGCTCTTGCTCTATCACATCGAGCGGGAGCGGCTTGTGGAAGAAGTAACAAGTCGAGTGATTGACCGTCTTTCCGTCTCTGGATCCTTTCATAAGAATATGGAAAAGATCGTAGATGAAACGGTAGAAAAAATCTTACATGAAAAGTAAAGGAGGATTAAATGCCATGTTTACATTTAATACCGTGCCAAACCAGCGCACGATCACCGTACACCGCCAGGCGTTAAATAGCAGTTTCCTTGGGATCAAAAACGAAAACTGGCAATACGCCGCCCGTGATCTGGGGCCTCACGCTCTACGGTTGTACCTCTACCTTGCCGCCAATGCGGACGGGTATCGGTTTGCCCTCTCCCCGGAGGCCATTCGTCAAGCGGTAGGTATTCCACGCTCTACATACCACGATCAGTTCAAAGTATTGTTGGCCAAGGGATATTTGGTGTGTAGCGGCGACTCTTCTTATGATTTTTATGAAGTGCCTTTTTCTAAACGCGAGTGTCCGGCTTGCGCCGGAGATGGGTGCAAAAATAATACGGTTGCCGGAGGGGATATCCCGCAGCGCGGAAATATTGTATTGCCGGAGGATATAGAAATAAATAATAATAGACCTCTACTAAATACTACTGGCATAAATAGCGCAGGTCTTCCAGCAATAGGAGCGAAAATGACCCCAGAAGAGGAACGGGAGTATCTGCAATTCTTGAAAGAGCATGAGGCATGGATCGCAGAGGAACACAGGACGGAGGAAGAAAAGGATGGGCCGCCGCTGGATTGGTCGCCACCCTCTCACAGCACAGGGCCATATTATTTCTAACAATAGCAAAGGTGGACGGGAGCCGTACTCCCGCCCACCCTCTTTTTCCTTGTCTCTTGTTCCTCACAAATTGAAAGCGGCGGCGTATTTTTCCGTTGCGGCTTGCATTTGCCGCAGGTCGGTCTTGACGTAGAAATTTAAGGTGGTGCTTGCGTCAGCGTGACCGAGTATCTCCTGAACGCTCTTGATGTCCGCTCCATTGGCAAGCAAGAGCGTGGCGCAGGAGTGGCGGAGATCATGGGGCGATAGATCCGGGAGGTTATGAAGCCGCATGAACCGCTTGACCCGCCGGGTGACTGCGTTAGGGTCACGGGGCGCAAACACGTTGCCGTCTTGGGGAAACAGATACGCCTCTCTCAAAATGGCGTTGGGGTATTGCCGCAAAACGTCCTTCTTATAGTCGAGAAGCAATTTCAGGGTGCTGGGCATAAGGGGGATCGTTCGCACGCTGTTCTCTGTCTTTGGCGTGCCTACGGTCACGCCACTTTCCGGGGTATAGGATACGTTTCGCTCCACGGTGAGCGTCCCCTGCTGTTCGTCAATGTCTCCCCAACGCAGGCCCATACACTCGCCACGGCGTATGCCTGTTGTGATCAAAAGCTGAAGCATACACCGAAAATCCAGCGGGCAATCTTGAATGAGAACAAAGAACTCTCTGGCCTGTTCCTCTGTCATAGCCTCTACGGGCTTTTTGCCTTTCCTTGGCGCTTCCACTTTATCCATGGGGTTTTTCACCAGCATTTCCAGCCTGTCCGCATACTTGAAAATCTGCCGGAGCGTATTGTATTGGTGGCGGACGCTTCTAGGCCCCAAGGGCTTGCCATACTTGCTCTTGTAGCTGGTGCGGAGATAGTTCAAATATTTCTGGATATCCACCGGGCCGATCTCCTGCAAAACAGCGCCCTGGAAATAGTTTTTGATGATTTTGACCATGTTTTGATAAAACGCTATGGTGGAGGGCTTTTTCTCCCCGCCCCTGACCTGCAACGGCAACCACGTCTCTTCCACAAACGCCGCAAAATCGTCGTGCCGCTTATCTGCGGGAATGGCGTAGGGCGCGCCGCAAGCCGCCGCCGCTTTCTCCCGCTGGTATTCTGCTCTTGCTTCCTCTTCCCAACTGTCTGCCGCCCGTTGGGTGGCCTTGCGCTCCCTGCTTGGGGTTAGTCCAGCGGGCGGCGTCCATGTGGTGTATTTGCGGATCTGCTTGCCCCGCACGTCCCGCCCCAAACAGGCGGTGAAGCGATAGGAGACCACTTTTCCTTCTCTCTTGTTTTCCCGTATGTTTGCCATTTGATACCCCTCTTTTCCGGCGTATCAAGGCTTTCCCGGTCACATCGTCCCCCTCTGTGCGCTTTTTTGTGCGCTTTTTGCGGTTTCACCGCCTCTTGCTTCCCCTCTTCGCAAAAAGAAAAAGTCTTGAAACCCTTACAGTTTCAAGACTTTCCCTTTGGTCCGAGTGGCGGGACTTGAACCCACGGCCTCTTAACCCCCAGCTGATTTGGGGATCTTGCTCCGGCGGTTTCGTGCTTTTTTGGTGGTCTTTGCTCCGAACGTGGATACGCTTCCGCCCTCTCCTCTCCGCGTCTGGGTCAGGGTTTGGGTCAAAGGACTTGCAAGATATGCTCACGGACGGTTTTCAGCGCCGGGATATCCTCGTTCAGCGTTTTCCACACCGAAAGGACGTCAATGGCGCCATAGGCGTGGACATAGAAGTTGCGGGTGTCCTTGATCACACGCCAGGGAATGTCGGGGGCCTTGGCTTTGACCTCGTCTGAAAGCGCCCCGACCAGCTCTCCGATCTGCACCACGCACATACAGCAGGCATCCTGAAACAGGCAGTCGCTCTCAAAGGCGGAAAAGTCGCGGTGGTATCACTCCAGATTGTCTGCGATCCGCTGGCAGTACATCACGATCTTCCGCAAAATGGTCTTATCCCGCGTCTCGATAGAGCAACACCTCCTCTTTCGCGATGGCGTCCAGGAACTCGGCATCCGACGCCTCGCTGGTGACCAGGTCCACCGGCAAGGAAAGGGCGTCCTCCACCGCCAGGCGAAATCCGCAAAGCTGGAAGAGGGAGGACAGTCTGCCCTTTTCGATTTTCAAGTCCACATCGCTGTCCGCCGTGGCGGCGCCTTTGGAGTAGGAGCCGAACAGCGACACGCTCTCCACACCGTGGGCCTTGGCGATAGGTGCGACGATACTGCGGATCGCTTCTACCGTATAGGGGGCCATCTCATCACCTCCCGGTTCGTTTCTTCTGTCAGTTTACCACATCCAGCGCCAAAGTACAAGGGCATAAAGAGAGGGACTTAACCACCTTCGGAATTGGCGTCTGAATCATTGTTTGAGTCAAGGGCGGTCACAAATGGTTTGCTGCGCGGATTTCCACCGCTGTAAACAATGAAAAGGGGCAACGAAGAGCGGCCCGTTCTAGGCATCCTATTCCATAAACGCCTTAAGTTCTTCCATGCGGTCGATTCAGTCCAGGTTTCCCCTTTTGCCTCGCTGTCGAGAATGACCGCCTTGGGGTCGTGCCTGAGGATCTCAGCCTTTCACTGCCTCTGTTCCGCCCTTGAGGTGGGTACCACTTTCTCCTCCCACCAGGTAAAGACAGTCTTATGTGTAATGTTGATGACGGGTCGCTTTGATAGGAGCATGAGGTACCTACCTCTTTGCTTTCATCTTTTACTATGCTCCGCCTTGCCCAAATCAACAATTGATGGTGCTCAGGTGGCGGGGGAGAGATCCCACCACGATCAGCCGCCGGGCATCGTCGTGGAAAAAATAGATCCGAATCAGGACTTCGGTGTCGTTACCTACGCACAGGTGCGTATCCAGGTTCACCTCCCGGCGGCGCGCATCTCCTGAAAAGACGTATTTCACCCTGTACTCCTTGGGGTAGCGGCCGATCGTCGCCTCCCCGATGGGTTTGATCTCAAAGGGCCGGCCGTATTTCTGAGAGCAGAGGGTCTTCATCTCCTCAGCGGTGATGCGCTCGTAGCGGTTGGCCCAATAGTCGGTGGCCAGAAAATCCAGGGCATCGCAGATGAGCCCCGCATCGGCGTAGAGCGACTTATCCGCCAGCATCTCCATAGCCGGGGAAAGCAGGACCAGCCGACCCGCGAAATTTTTCTCGACCCAGGAGGGGATGTCCTTTAAAGCCCTGGGTTGGCTTAGCTTACGTTTAAGGTGGGCCACCACCTTCTGTTCCTCGGCCAGTGCGTCCTGCCAGCGGCCCTCCTGCTCCTCGTGTTCCAGGACCAGGGCGTCCTTCTCCCGCTCCAGTTGGGCGATGTACTCCTTCTGTCGGTCCAGCTTGCCCCGGAGGGCCTCACACTCCTGGTCCTTTTTCGCCAGAGTATCCTTCCACTGCTTCTCCAGACGGGCGATCTCCTGTTGCCACTCCGCCGAGAGCTGTCGGGACCGGTACACCGTCTCCTGGGTGCTGCGCATCAGTGCCTCCCGGGCGGCAGAAAGGAAAGAGATGTTGCCGAAGGCAATCGCCTTGTCCCGTGGATAGACCATCATCTCCTTTTGGAGATGGGTCTGGAATTCCTCTCGCCGCTGTCGGGAGCCCTTGGGGGGATAGGCGGTGCGTTTACCTCCCAGGAACGGCGGCTCGATGACCACAATGTCCCCAGGGGAACAGGCAATACGCAGCTGCTTGGCCGCCTGTTGCGCCAGGTTAGCGGCCAGAATATAGGTGCGGGCGTAGCCCATCGTGTGCTGGGCGAAGGAGGCAATGTCGTAGAAAGGCTCCGCCGGGGCAGACTTTGGCGCCGGAGGTCTTGCCGCCAGTAATGGGGCGTAGAGCGGTACGCCGCTCCCGGTCAGGTCACTAAGTTTGGGCAGTTGAGCGGCTATGTCCGCCTGGGGCCGGTCGCACTCCACAAAGACCACGTTGGGCAGCTGGTTGTCCGGGTGCCGACACAGCTCAGCAAAACTCTTAAGCTGGGTCTGGTTGGTGATCTCCGTGGCTTGGGGAGTCAGGGCCACGATCTGCTTGAGGCCGAAGTCCGGGTGGTGGACCAGCTTTTTCACGATGGCCAGCCGGTACACCTCCGCTTTCTGGGCCGTCTCCGCCGGATCGGAGACGATCGTCTGGAACCCGCAGTCCAGGCTCTGACCGTTGATCCGGAAGGCCACATTGGTCTCAATGACCCGCCCGGACACCGCCGCGCGGGCCTGGGCGGGGTTGCCGGGGTCGGAGCCCAGGTCGGGCTCGTTGATGTGCAGGGTCCAGATGCCCTGGCCCGGCAGAGAGACCACATCGATAAGGAAACCGCAGCTGATGTGGAAAGATCGGAGACATGCATCGCCGGCGGTGCGGTAGTCCTCATCGGAGGGCAGATGGGCCAGCTCCTCCGGCACATCGGCTCCCAGCCGTTGCGCCAGCCAGTGTAGGGTGATGAGTGCGGCCAGACGAAGGCCGTCCCGAGGAGCGGTCTTTTTGCTGGCCATCTGGGCATAGAGCTGGTAGGTGGGATAGCTGGTGTTTCTCAGCAGCCTCACCACGCGGGCGGGTCGACTTTGCGCTGTGTCTCCCATATCTATCCACTCCTGTCTTTCTTTGTGGTAATGGGCCGAAAAACTGTTGATGTCCGGTAGAAGTTTCAGCCCGCGCTTAGCTCATGACCAGGAGACGGAGCAACGATTTCTACCGTAGCCGTTTTCGTATCCCTGAAGTTGATCAGATAGTTGCGCTTTCCTGTATCCAAAAGTAGTTCAGCCCAACGATCCAGTTTTGCGATGCTCATCAACTCGTCCCCCAATTCCCGCCGCGAAGGATCCCATTCTCTGTATTAAATCACCGGCGGATCCTCTGCCGCTCTATGGAATAAACTATACCATACATCTGGTGAAGTTTCCACCTTTATTTCCGCGTCTTTGATCTGTCGCAAAGGCCTCTCTGCCGTGATTTTCCCGGCCGCGTCCGTTTCCCGGTTGGAATTTCGCGCCGGTACACACCATTGGAACCGCTGGCAAAAAAGCCTGGGCGGTGCGCCGCACCGCCCAGATCCTTCTCCCGCAGGTTCTTCCTGACCCATCGCGCAAAGCAGGGGCACTTGCCGGGCGGTTTACGGGAGTCAGGAGAGTTCCAGACGCTCCAGCTCCTGGATGATCTCCTTCTGGCGCTCGTAGAACAACAGCTCCCGGTTGTGGGCAAAGTACTCCTTGCTCCCATACCGGCCGATGAAGCGGGCGCTGTATACGTTGATGGTCAACTCCGTCACCAGGATCAGGATCTCCTGCCCGTCGGCGAAGACCTCCTCGCAGAAGGCGAACACGTTGGACAGGCACTTCCCCGCCTTTTCCGCCTGCTGCTTCAGCGCCTTGGCGCGCCGGTCAAAGTCGCCTTTGACAAGCTGGAACGCCTCGTTCCCGTCTGCCGGGGCCTCCTCCCGGAGGATATCCTGCTGCTCCTCCAGGGCGGCGATGGCCCCGTGCAGGGCCAGCTCCCCGTCGGCGGAGAGGCTGGAGGCCACCTTGCCGGTTTTGATCCGCTTCCGAAGGGCCTCCGCCTGCCCCTCCAGAACGGCGGCGGCGTCCGCGCCGGGCCGGGCCAGGGAGGTCCGTGCGCTCCGCAGGATCCCCATCAGCTCGGTGAGCGTCTGCTCCTCCGCGGTCACGACCCGCAGGCGCTCCGTCACCCCGTCCAGCAACAGGCCCAGGAGGCTCATCCGCTCGTCAAACTTGGCCGCCCCGGCCCGCTTTTTGATCTCCGCCGTGGCCTTGCCCTCCAGGATCTTGTCCACCTGGTAGTCCGAGCGGTACTTGTTGAACAGGTCGTAGTATACCGCGAAGTCCTTGGCGATCTTGCGGTTTTGCAGGTACTGCGCCGTCAGCTTTTCATTCACCGGCAGGCCGTGCTGCTCGTAGAGCCGGATCATGTCCGACAGATCCGACCAACCCCGGGCCGTCACGAAGCTCTTGCCGTCCACCGTGGTCTCGATCTTGTAGAAGTCGCCCTTCTTGATGTCCAGGTAGGTGAGGATAGCCGGGTGCGTCCCCACTTGGTAGGCGTACTCCTTCCACACGTCGTAGTCCGGCTCCACGTCGATGCGCTTCAGACGATCCCAGGTGACGATGTCGAACTCCCGGACGGAGTTGTTGTACTCCGGCGGGTTGCCCGCCGTCACCACGATCCACCCCGCCGGGACCCGGTGGCGGCCAAAGATTTTGTACTGCAGAAACTGGAGCATCACAGGCGCCAGCGTCTCGGACACGCAGTTGATCTCGTCCAGAAAGAGGATCCCCTCCCGGAGCCCCGTCTGCTCCATCATGTCGTACACCGAGGCGATGATCTCGCTCATGGTGTATTCGGACACGCTGTACTCCTGCCCGCCGTACACCTTGCGCTCGATGAAGGGCAGGCCAAGGGCGGACTGCCGGGTGTGGTGCGTCATGGAATAGCTCACCAGCCCGACCCCCAGCTCCTCGGCCACCTGCTCCATGATGGCGGTCTTGCCGATGCCCGGAGGGCCCATGAGGAAGATGGGGCGCTGCCTCTCAACGGGAATGGCGTAGCCGCCAAAGCGGTCTTTGGTGAAGTACGCCGTCATGGCGTTTTTGATCTGCTCTTTCGCTTCCTTGATGTTCATCGCCCACGCTCCTTAAATCGCCTGAAAGGGGATGTGATTTCTCTTCGCGTATTTCTCCGCCGCGCTGCCGGCGGGCGCGTGTATCGTCAGGCGTTTGCAGTTGGAAAAGGCCTCGTTTCTAATCTTTGTCACACTCTCGGGGATGGTCACGCTGGTCAGACTGGTGCAGTCGAAAAAAGCTCCCCAGCCGATCATTTTCACCCCCTCCGGGATGGCGATACTGGTCAACTTCGTGCAGTCATGAAAGGCCCATTCCTCAATTTCTTTCACACTTTCCGAAATGGTTATGCTGGTCAGATTGGTGCAGCCGGAAAAGGCCCTTACGGCGATCCGCTTCGTTCCCTCTGGGATGGTCACGCCGGTCAGACTGGTGCAGCCAGAAAAGGCTTCCTGGCCGATTCTTGTCACACTTTCCGGGATGGTCACGCTGGTCAACTTCTTGCAGTTGTAAAAGGCTCTCCAGCTAATCTCTGTCACGCTCTCCGGGATGGTCACGCTGGTCAGACTGGTGCAGCCATGAAAGGCCTCGTTGCCGATCTCTGTCACTCCCTCTGAGATGGTCACGCCGGTCAACTTCTTGCAGTTGTGAAAGGCTTTCCAGCCAATTCTCGTTACACCCTCCGGGATGGTCACGCTCTCAGCGTCCTTTTTCATAAAATCAAACAGGATGCCGTTCACGATCACAAAGCCGTCCGGATCCTGCAAGCCCGCGCATCCATAAAAAGCCCCTTCACTGATTTTTTTCACACTTTTCGGGATGGTCACGCTGGTCAGACTGGTGCAGTCGAAAAAAGCTCCCCCGCCGATAATTTTCACCCCCTCCGGGATGGTCACGCTGGTCAGACTGGCGCAGCCGTGAAAGGCTTCCTGAGCAATGATTTCCACCCCATCCGGGATGGTTATGCTGGTCAGACTGGTGCAGTCGGAAAAGACCCTGTCGGCGATCTCCTTCACTCTCGCTGGGATGGTCACGCTGGTCAAACTTTTACAGCCGCAAAAGGCTCCCCAACTGATCTCTGCCACGCTCTCCGGGATGGTCACGCTGGTCAGGCTGGTGCAGCCGCGAAAGGCCTTTCCTTCAATGGTTGTCACGCCCTCCGGGATGATGACTTCCACGATGCTTTTGCAATTTTCAAACGCGGACACCCCTATCGTTGTGACAACATGACTCCCGACCTTCTGCGGCACTTCGACGACCGCTTCCTTCCCCTTGTACCCGGTAATGAACGCTTTCTCTCCTTTCAGCGCGATCTTGTACAGCTTCCGCCAATCCGTCAGAGTGCGCTCCTTGAGTCCAAAGGCCTTGTCCGCTTCGTCCTGTCTGACCTGCGCCATCGCCTCCGGCGGCCACATCCTGTTCTTGTACTCCATGAGTACAACCATGACTTCCGCATTCTTTCCAGCCGCGGCCAACTCGATATAGCGGTCCAGATCCTCCAGCCGCACCTTTTTCCACAGCGCCAGAAAGTTTGCCATGATTTCCGCCTGATCGCTATCGACACACAACGGAGCAATCTTGTTTTTCCTCCGTTTGATTTCGGCGATGATTTGATTGCGGATCTCCCCCTCCAGGGTCAGCTTTCCACTTAAAAACGCCAGAGCGCCCCTTTCATAGCCCAGCACTTTGTAGTAGGTATTGTAGATGTCACTTCTACCCCCTTTGATCCCCGCGCACCCTTCAAACGCGTCGTTTTCTATAAATCGCAGTTTGGGCGGAAGCGTCACGCAGAGGCTAGAACAGCCGGAAAAGGCAGCATGATCGATCCACGCCACACTCTCCGGGATGGTCACGCTGGTCAGGCTGGTGCAGCCTTTAAAAGCCCATGCGCCGATTCCCTTCACTCCCTCTGGGATGGTCACGCTGGTCAAATTGGTGCAGTCGGAAAAAGCGTTCCAGCCGATTATTGTCACACTTGCCGGGATGGTCACGTTCACAGCATCCTTTTTCATAAAATCAAACAGGATGCCCTTCACGATCACAAAGCCATCGGAGTCCTGCATCCCCGCGCATTCGAAAAAAGCCCTTCCACCGATTTTTTTCACACTCTTCGGGATGGTCACGCCGGTCAGACCGGTGCAGCCCAAAAAGGCATCTTCACCGATCTCTGTCACACTCTCGGGGATGGTCACGCTGGTCAGACTGGTACAGCCATGAAAGGCATCTTCACCGATCTCTGTCACACTCTCGGGGATGGTCACGTCTCCGCCGGGACCCTGGTATTTTTCCAAAACACCTTTTCTGATCACAAAATCCTTTCTCTGGCTCACGGTCTTTCCCTCCTGTATTTTGTGTCATGCCGGTCCCGCGTGCCGCCGCGGGGCCGACAGAGATTTGTCTTCATGGGTGCGTCTCCCGCCCCGTTCAGCCGTACCGCCCGTTTCCCTTGATCTCCTCCCGCCGCAGGACCAGCCGGATGGCCCAGGGGGGCACGTCGAAGGAGTTGTCCGCGTCGTCGATGAACACAAAGGCCGCATCGTAGTCCGGCGCGCGCGCGGGAAAGGTCCCGTAGCCGTCGGTGAAGTAGATCAGCCCCTTCAGGTTGGTGAACGCGCGGTTTTTCACCAGCTCGTCCACCCGCCGGAACACGGGCCGGAAGTCTGTGCCGCCCATGCCCCGCAGCTTCATGGTCCGCAGGTACTGGTCAAACTCCTCCTGGCTGGTGATCTTCACGTCCTCCTGGATCTCCGCGTCGCACTGGATGATGTGCAGGTTGATCTTGGAGAAAAAGCTCTCGGTGCTCTTGAGCACGTTGTAGGTCTTCTGCACAAAGGTCTGCACCAGCTCCCCCGCCACGGAGCCGGAGGTGTCGATGGCGATGACGAACTCCCGGATGCGCTTGACCTCCCGGTATTCCAGCGGCTCGATGAGCGGCATCTTTCCGTAAAGCCGCAGGCCGTAGGTGTAGAAGATGTAGTCAAACTCGTCCGGGTCGATCTTCATCACCTCGCCCCGCACGGCGAACTTCCGCAAGAACGCCTCATAGTCGTACCGCTCCCGGTTCAGCGCCCGCAGATTTTGCATCAGCCGCCCGGCCCGGTCCCCCTGGTTCCGGGAGAAGGTCTCCAGGTCCTGCTGGATGCGCTCGGAGAGCTCCTTCCACTCCTGGGCCAGGTCGCCCCGCTCCAGCCGGTCGCCGTCGGGGTCGCCCTTCTCCCGGCCGTCGTCGGGGTCGCCCGCGCCATACGCGGATTTGATCTCGATGGCGGTCATGTACCACGGCTCGTGGTCGTCAGCGTAGAACAGGCCCCGCAGATCCGCCGCCTGGAGGGGGGTGATCCCCCCGTCCAGGCAGTGGCGGTATATCCGCTCCGCGGTGACGATCTTCAGCTCCCGTTCCAGCTTGTCCAGCTCGTCCTTCTGCCGCCGCTCCCGCCCCGCCGCCGCGGCAGGCAGGCCGAGGCCCGCGATGGTGTGCTCCACCGCTATGTCACAGGCCAGATCCCACAGGGGCCGGTGGATGTTGGGGCTCACAAACATATGCCGGTAGATGCCGTGCAGCACGATGTGCAGATAGTCCCGGACGGGGATCTCCTTCTCGCTCTTGTAGCACTGCAGCACATGGGGCGGGTGGTAGAACAGATGCCGCCCGTCGGTCATCAGGGTGCCCTGCTCACAGCGGACATACGTAAACTGGCTGAGCGCCGCGTCCAGAAACCGAAGGTTGACCAACAACGTGTTCCGGCTCAGCGTCAGGATCTCCCGCGCCAGCTTGTCCATTCGCTCCCGCTGTTCGTCCATGTTGTCCATCCGCTCAGTTCAGAAAGTCCTGCTCCAGGCGGTCCAGGTCGTCCTGGGTGAAGTTCTCCGGGTCCACGCCCGCCATGCGGCAGGCGTGTTCAAAGTCGTCCTGGTCGATGAGCTCCTTGTCGTCGGCCAGCAGCTCCTCCGCCACGCGGGCCAGGTGCTCGTCGCGGATGCCGTTGTAGCCGGCCTCGTCGATGGCACCCAACATCCAGGGTTCAAATGCCATTGTGCTCACCTCCTGTTCAGTTTTGCAGCACGATGCGGCTGCCCTTTCTCCCCTTCTTGACCTCCAGCTTGGTGGGGATGGTCTCCTCCAGGCGGCCCACGTGGGAGATGACCCCCACCACCGCGCCGGACTGCTGACGGATGCCCTGGAGGATGGACACCGCGTCGTCCACCGCGTTGTCGTCCAGGGAGCCGAAGCCCTCGTCCACGAACATGGCCTCCATGTGTACTCCGCCGCCGCCGGAGCGCACCACGGAGGACAGGCCGATGGCCAGGCTCAGGGCCACCAGGAACTTCTCCCCGCCGGAGAGGGTGTTGACGCTCCGCCGCTGGCCCTGGGTGGTGTCGTAGACCTCCAGCTCCAGTCCCTTCTTGTGGGTCCTGCCCGAGGCCTCGTCTGTGCGGTAGAGACGGTAGCGCCCGCCGTAGATGGTCTCCAGCAGACGGTTGGCCTCCGCCGTGACAGCGGCGAAGCGCACGCCCAGCACATACCGCTGGAGGCTCACCCCCGCGCTGCCCCGCAGACGCTTGGCAAACTCCATGTTCCGGTCCACATCGACGCGCTTCTTGTCGTGGGCCTCCTTGCGGGCGGTCAGATTTTCCAGCGTCTTGCCCATGTTCTCCAAGGCCGCTTCCGCTCGGACCACCTTGTCCCGGCGCTGGTCTGCATCCTTCTTTGCCTCCTGGAGCGCGGCCTCCACCGCCTCCAGGATCGGCGTGGCCTTGCCATCCACTGCAACGCGCTGCTTTTCCTCCACGCTTTTCTCGGCGGCCCCCAGCTGTACCCGGAAGTCGTCGTAGGTCTTCCGCCTCTGCTCGTACTCCTCCGGCTCCATGCAGGACGCCATAAACTGCGCCTCGTCCTCCAGCGGGGATACCTTCAGGGCCTCCTGCCACGCCGCGGTCTGGGCCTTCGCCTCCTTTTGGACCTCTTTCAGTTCCTCTTGCAGACGACAGGTCTCCCCATTCGCCTCTGCCGCCGCCGTCCGCGCCTCTTGCAGCGCGGCGGCGATAGACTTCTCCTCCTGCTCAAATTTCTGGATGGCGGCGGCTGTCGCTTGGATCGCCCGCTCCAGCTCCTCCGAGGTGTCGATCCCCTCCAGCATCCCCGCCTTGGCGCTCTTGTACGCCTCCTGGCACTGCGTCCACTCGTCCTTGGCCTTCCCCAGCGCCTCCTCCGTCTCCTTCTTTCTATCCGCCGCCGAATTTCTCGCCTCGCGGGCGTCCTTCTCTTCCCGGTTGGCTTGGTCCATGGCCTCGGACAACGCATTCAGCTCGCTGTCGGTGATATGTCCCTCCGACATCTCCGCCGGAGCGGGGTGCTCCCGGCTGCCGCACACCGGGCAGGGCTTCCCCTGGACCAGCTTTTGGGCCAGAACGCCGCCGATCCCCTGCAGGTACGCGTGCTGTCCCCGCTGGTAAGCCTCCATGGTGGCTCTCTGCTTTTCCACGGCTTTTCCCAGCCGCTCGTCCGCCGCCTTCAATTTTTGGCCGCACTGGTCGTCCTGAGTCTTCGCCGTCTGCAACTGTTTGTCCGCCGCATCGCACCGCTCCAGCTTGTGGGACAGCGTCTTGTAGAGCTCCACGGCGTTTTTCAGCAGGGGCAGACGCTCTTTTTTCGCCTCGTATTCCTCTCTTCCCGCCTCGTGCGCCTCGCGGGCGTTTTCCTTCTCCTTCGCCGCGTTTTCCGCTTCCTCCAGCTTTTTCTGCGCGGAGGCCACCTTGTCCGTCGTCCTCTTCAGCCTCTCCTTTTCCTGATCATACTTTTCATAGATCGTCCGCAGCTTCTCCGCCTTGTCCGCCATGTCCAGGAGCTTTCCTTCCTTTTCCATGTCCGGGACCTGCTTCTGCAAGTTGTTCAAAGCCTCCTCCGCCTTTTTGAGTTCTTTGAAGGCTTGATCGTCCAGCAGCGCCCGCTTCTGCCGCTTTTCCAGGGTCTCGACAGTCGTGGCGGCGGTCTGCGCCTGCTTGTTCAGCTCGTCCAGCTCCTTCTCGGCGTCCTCCTTTTTCCGCTGAAGCTCGCCCAGGCTGTCGCAGTCGTCGCCATACTTGCGCAACTCCTGCTTGATGCCCTCCAGCTCCCTCTTCAGTTCGTCGTCCTGGGCGGACACCTGGTCATAGATCCGCTGCACCGCCCGCTCCCAACGCTCGGCGTGGAACAGCTTGGTGAGGATCTCCTCCTTTTCGTCGGACTTGGAGGTCAGCAGACGCTCAAACTGGCCCTGGGGCAGAATGATGACCTGGCGGAACTGGTCGTAGGTCAGGCCGATGATCTGCTCCGCCATCTCGTTGACCGCGGTCTTCTTGGCGTTGGCCAGCAGGGGCTTCCACTCCCCGCCCAGACGTTCCATGCACTGCTGCTCTTCGTCGTACTTGACCTCTTCCTGATTTCTCGTCTTCACCCGCCGCAGAACGCGCAGGAACTTATACTGGCGGCCTCCGTTGTCGAAGACGAACTCCACCCGCGTCACGTCGTCCTTGTCCGCCAGTTTACAGCGCATATCGGCCAGCTCCCCGCGGGCCCCGCCGCTGGCGCGGCCGTACAGGGCCATACACATGGCGTCCAGGATGGTGGTCTTGCCCGCGCCGGTCTCGCCGCAGATCAGGAACAGCCCGTCCCGCTCCAGATCCTCAAAGTTCACAGACTGCCCCTCCATATAGGGGCCAAAGCACACAAATTCAAGGGTGATCGGTTTCATTTCACTGCGCCTCCTCTTCCCGCGCCATAGCTTCCCGGAACAGGGCCAGCTGTTCCTCCGTGGGTTCGCTTTCAAATCGCTCGGCGATGAATTTTTGCAAAATATCCTCGTCGCTCAGGGTCTCCAGCTCCTCGACGGTCAGGGTGGACAGCCCGTCGCTCTCCTTGGTTCCCATGCCCTGCGTCACCTCCAGATACGGGAACTGCTCCCGCAGCTCCGCCTGGGTCTCCAGCCCCGCGTACCGGTCCGTGACCCGCAGGCGCAGGTAGTGATCCTTCAGGTCGCCTCGGGCCAACAGCTCGGCAAAGGTCCCCTCCGCCGTCTTCTTCTCTCTTCGCATGGGCAGGGGCACAAAGACGTGGGACATATCCGCCGTGTCGATCTCCACCACGCCCTTCGCCTGGCCCTCCTCGCTGAAGGAGTACTGCACCGGACTGCCGCTGTAACAGGCGTTGGCCCCCACCTCCTGCGGCTTGTGGATGTGCCCCAGGGCCACATAGTCAAAGTCCCGAAGCACGTCCCGGCTCACGGCGGGGGCGTTCCCCTTCATCGTTGACCGGTCCGACTCGCTCAGCGCCGCGCCCACCATGTAGGCGTGGCTGACCACGATGTTCCGCCGGGTCCGGTCCATGGTCTGCCGGATGTGGTCGAACACGACCATGTGGGCGTCCTGGAGGTTGTGGATGTCGTCCCGCCGCTCCGGGAAGAGGGCCTGCACCTCGTATCGGTTGAAGAAGGGCACCGGATACACCGCCACGGCGCCGCCGTCCAGCAGTACCGGCTGGATGTCCCGTTCCAGGCGGCCGGAGATGTGCAGCCCCGCCCCGGACAGCAGTCCCCGGTGGGCCGCCAGGCGCTCCGGCTGGTCGTGGTTCCCGGCGATGACGACAAAGGGCACCCCCAGCTCGCCGCAGATGGTCTGGGCCGCCTTGTCGAACAGGGCGATGGCGTCCGCGCCCACCGTCCCGCTGTCGTACACATCCCCGGCGCAGAGCACCGCCCCCACCTGCTCCCGGCGGATCAGCTCGTACAGCCCTTCGAGGAAACGCTCCTGGCAGTCCTGGTAATTGCCCGTCAGCCACCGCATCCCAAAATGCCAGTCGGACGTGTGTAGGATCTTCATGTAACTCGCTCCTTTACTCCTTTGGATTTACTCCAGCGTGAACTCCGCCAGAGGGTCGAAATCGGGGTAGTGCTCCTTCTTGTACTCCAACAGCATCGCCCCGCAATTCACACAGCCGTTCTCTGTAGCCAGGCGGATGTACTCCATGATCTGCGCCGCCGTGAAAGCGCCCAGGACCCCCCGCACGGTCACGTCGTCTTTCAGGATCCGCCCCGCCACCGTCCACCGGTCCAACAGCGCCACGATGTGGTTGACCCTGCGGGTGTAAGTCTTGAAGCTGAACCTGCCCAGGGTGAAGGTCTCATCGGGGGCGATCTCATGGCGGTGAAAGGTGGTCCGCTCACAGCTCAGACCGCAGTCGTCCAGGTTGAATTTGATCAGGGAGTGAAAATCCTCGTCATAAAAATGGATCCCGTGCTTTTCCATGTGCATGAACCGGAACACGAACACCTTCTCCCCCTCGTACCGGTCCGGCTGGATGGTTTTGGGGTCAACCACCGGCTCCCAGACCTGCTCAAAGGGCTGCTTGAGGCCGTTGGCCATAAAGTGCCGCTGCCACGCGGCCACCTCCGCCGGGTCCATCTCCATGGGGTGGGCCACACCGATGGGGCCTTTTTGGATGGCATAGGCCGCGCCGTTGCTCTGGATGGGCCCGTCTGGCCCCAGGGTAAAGGTCTGCTTGCCCTGGCTCCACACCAGCAGCTGCGCCACGCGGCGGAGCAGGGGATTTTCCAGATAGGCCCGCTTCCATCTGTTCGCCGGCTCGGTGTGTCCGCTGAGGAAGTCCTGAAACAGGCGGTCACTGCGGGCCTTGGCCGTGCTTTTCACATTCTTTTTCAGTGCGGAGAGGTCGGCGCCGGCGGCGGCGTATTTCTCCGGGTCCGCCCCCTTCTTGGGCAGGGATTTGACCGCCTTGCCCGCCGTCTCGTCAAAGAGCGTGATCTTCAGGTCCGGCCCCAGGGAGGCGGTCACCGTGGCGCCGCCCAGGTCGTAGGTCTTCTTTCCGGCCTGGTCAAAGCCGAAGTCCGTCAGCTTCGTGGCCCGCAGGGTCTCCGCGTCCGTGCCCCGCAGCTTGGCGTACGCCTCCAGCTGTCCCACCTTTTCCATGTGCAGCATGGCCGCGTGGGTGTCGTTGAGCATCAGCGCGCCACGGGCGATCATAATATTCTGACGCCCGGCTATGTTGTACTGGTTCCAGTCCGCCCACTTGCGGATCCAGGTCACCAGCGTCGCCGCCCGGGCCTCGTCCGCGTAGCGGCCCAACGCCGCGACGCAGTCCATTTTCTCTTTGTCATACACCAGAAGCTCCAGCTGCTTCAGCAGGGCCTCCCTGTCCAGCGCCGCCGCCACCTGGTCCGCCGCGGTGTTCACCTGGAGGGGAAAATAGCCGCTCTTATATTCGCCGATGCGGATCCCTTTTCTTCTCTCAGGGATCTGCTTGACGTAAGCGGAAATGACAAAGATCACCGCCTCCGGGGAGGACAGTTCCTCCGAGCCAACGTATGGAATGCCGCTTTTTATCTCGCCTTTCAGCCTTTTCACGGTCTCACTGACGATCCACTTTTCCTGCACCAGCGCCTCGGTCGGGTTCTTTGGCGCGGAGGACTTCCCTCCCAGCTTGTCCCGCTCGGTCAGGGTGCGCCGCACGATCTCCAGCGCCGCATCTCCTTTTTTCTCCTCCAGTGCCGCTTCCAACGCCCGCAGCGTCTCCGTGCGTATGTCCGCGGCCTTCTCAACAAACTCCGCCGCCCGGACCATAGCCTTGTCAGACAGCTTGGTCCGCTCCCGGATCAACCTTGTCA
Source organism: uncultured Oscillospiraceae bacterium (assembly GCA_947599925.1). Taxonomy (GTDB): domain Bacteria; phylum Bacillota; class Clostridia; order Oscillospirales; family Oscillospiraceae; genus MGBC124762. The sequence continues at coordinate 20,599 of CANQFT010000016.1, forward strand.
TACTCTCCAGGATCTGATCCGCGTTTTCCTCCGTCACCCCCGCCTCCGCTTTTTCCCGCCACACCCTGTGCGTCTGGAACAGCAGGATATAGACCGTCTCCTCCACCGTCAACTGTGGAAAAAACTGCGCCAATTGGGCCGGGATCTGATGGTCGGTCCGCAGCGCGTCCAGCGGCATACGCAGCTTGTTACAGCCTTCAAACACGTCCGCTCTCAGTTTTGGATAGCCTCCCGTAAAATGCACACTGGTCAGGGCCCTGCAACCGGAAAAAGCCCCGTCGCCAATTCCTGTCACGCTCTCCGGGATGGTCACGCTGGCCAGTTTTTTACAGTCGAAAAAGGCAGAGTCGTCGATTACTTTCACACCCTCCGGGATGGTCACGCTGGTCAGCTTTTTGCAGCCAGAAAAGGCGCTTGCGCCGATTTCTTTCACCCCCTCCGGGATGGTCACGCGCACAGCATCCTTTTTCATAAAATCAAACAGGACACCCTTTACGATCACAAAGCCATCCGGATCCTGCAATCCCGCGCATCCATCAAAAGCCCCCCTACTGATTTGTTTCACACTTTCCGGGATGGTCACGCTGGTCAGACTGCTGCAACCGGAAAAGGCCCAACTGCCGATTTTTGTTACGCTCTCCGGGATGGTCACACTGGTCAGACTGGTGCAACCGGAAAAGGCCCAACTGTCGATTTCTGTTGCGCTCTCCGGGATGGTCACACTGGTCAGACTGGTGCAGTTGGAAAAGGCCCAACTGCCGATTTCTGTTACGCCCTCCGGAATGGTCACGCTGGTCAGTTTTTTACAGCCGGAAAAGGCCTCGCGGCCGATTACTTTCACACCCTCCGGAATGGTCACGCTGGTCAGACTGGTACAATCAGAAAAAGCCTGCCAGTCAATTTCTTTCACCCCATCCGGGATGGTCACGCTGGTCAGACTGCTGCAACCGGAAAAGGCCCAACTGTCGATTTCTGTTACGCCCTCCGGAATGGTCACACCGGTCAGTTTTTTGCAGTCAGAAAAGGCCTCGCTGCCGATTACTTTCACACCCTCCGGAATGGTCACGCTGGTCAGCCTGGTGCAGCCGGAAAAGGCATAGTTGCCGATCTCTGTTATCCCTTTCGGGATGGTCACGCTGGTCAGCTTTTTGCAGCCGGAAAAGGCTCTATAGTCAATTACAGCCACCCCATCCGGGATGGTCACGCTGGTCAGACTGGTGCAGTCGGAAAAGGCCTTTTCGCCGATTTCTGTTACGCCCTCCGGAATGGTCACGCTGGTCAGACTGGTGCAGTCGGAAAAGACCCATGCGCCGATTTCTTTCACCCCATCCGGGATGCTCACGTCTCCGCCGGGGCCCTGATATTTTTGCAGAATTCCGTTTTTGATAACAAAATCTCCCACTGTTTTCTCCTCCTTCACTGTCCTGTGATCCGTCGGGCGGTCTCCGCCCGCCGGTCTAGTCCCCTTCCTCGTCGTTGAACTTCGCCACCGCGGCCAGGCGGCGGGCGTATTCCTCCCTCAGGTCCTTGGGCGCCGTCAGGCGCATCCGGCAGTCGTACTGGAACAGCCAGCCCCAGAAGGGCGGGCTGACCTGCACCGGCACGGTGCACCGGCAGGTCTTGTCGTCCAGCCGGACGATGGGCGTGTCCTCCCCAAAGCGGTCCAGCACCGAACCCACCAGGCTGTCGTCAAAGGTCAGGGTCACCCTCCGCTCCGGGCCGGCGTACATCTTGAAGGCCCGACCGGCATAGGCGGGGACCTTGGTCCGGGCCCGAATCGCGGCCACCGATACCTGCTCCGGCTCGATCTCGGTCCGCTCCATCCGATCGATGCGGTACACGCTGGGCCCCTCCCGGTCCGGAGAGATGGCCATGAGGTAGTATCGGTCCTCCACAAACACCAGCGCCACCGGCTCCACCACATACCGGCGCTTGTCCCGGTGGTAGACCCGCTCCCGCCTCTCGTTCAGGTCGTAGTAGAAAAACGAAGCCTTCTGCCCCTGGACAAGGGCCTCGTTGAGGGTGCTGACCGTATAGTACACCGCCTCGTTGCTGTATTTGCGGACGTTGAATTGCACCACGCTCTGCTTGAGCAGCTGGGCCCGGTTGCTGCCGCCGAGGGCGGCCACCTTCTCCGCCAGCTCCTCCGTCTTCTTCTCCGTGATGAACCTGGCGGCCTGGACTGCGTCCATGAGGATACGCAGCTCCGGCACGCTGAAGGAGCGGTCCTCGATGTAATACCCCTTCTGCCGCTGGCAGGTGACGGACATCACCTCGTAGCCCTGTTCGTTGAGCAGGGCGATGTCCTTAGCCAGCGTCCGGCGGTCGCAGGAGATCCCCTTGCCCCGCAGGTAGGCCAGGATGTCCCCGGTCTTCAGCGGGTGCTCCTCGTCGGAATCCGCCCGGAGCACCTCCAGCAGAAACAGCATCTTCATCTTTTGCAGGTTCGATTTGGTCACGGTACCGCCCCCTCGTCCAAGCAAAGGCCGTTTTCCGCCTGTTCTGTGAACAATTATAGCAAATATCCACAAGCGTAGCAACCGCGAACTGTCATGATTTTGTGACAGTTTAAGCCGCCGCCGTCGTCTTCCACAAGGCCTTTGGCCGGGGCATCGTCACCGCCATAGACGGCGGCTCCCTCTTTGTCTCCTTTGACAGCATGAAGGAGCTGGAGAAGCGGTTCCAGTTCCCCGGCGCCTTTCAGGCGGGCTTTTTGAGTAAGTAATCAAACGCATGGCCGCGAGGCAGATGGATCGGTGTATGCCCCCGCATTTTAATACGCCATTGACAAAGAAAGGCCGGAAGCGGTTTGACCCGTCCCCGGCCATTTCATGTCCGCCGCCGTTCTCCGATTTTTGAGCCGGTCGAAGAAAAAGCAGGAGAAAGGCTGGGGGTCACGGGCGCCCCCAGCCGGCCACGACCGCCCGCGGTGCGGGCAGTTTACGGGAGGACTGGGGTGACCTTATTTCAGAGAGGGAAAAGGCCGTTTGGCATCACGTGGGGTCTCGCCCTTAGAGTCATCAGCGGTTTCTCGGGGCACCACAGAACATCGGCACCATTGTAGGGGCCAAATTCCCCCGCTGTAAACAAAGAAAAGCAAATGATGACTTTCTGATAACTCCGCCCCGGCCTGGTAGCTTTCCGGGCGGGGCGTGGTATGTTGTGTGGCTGGAAGGAGGGCGATCCCATGTCCAAGAAACGCGCCAACGGCGAGGGCAGCATCCGCAAGCGCAAAGATGGCCGCTGGGAGGGGCGGTACACGGCGGGCCGAGACCCGCAAACAGGCAAGCCCATTTACAAAAATGTCCTGGGCAAGACCCAGGGCGAGGTCAGGGAAAAGCTGAAGCGGGCCATGGAGGACAACAAGAAGGTGGACGTGACTAAGACCGGACAGTACACCGTGGCCCAGTGGTGCTGGCTCTGGCACGAGAACTACTGCAAGCCCGCCGTGAAGGACACCACCGCAGAATATTACCGCAGTTACATCGAACACCATATGGTCCCCAACATCGGCTCGATCAAGCTGAACAAGCTCACCACCCTCGACCTCCAGAAGTTCTACAACCAAACCAGGCAATCGGGCCGGGCGGAGAAGTATAAAGGCATGGAGGACAGGTCGCTCAGTGTCCGAACCGTCCGGTGGCTTCACGCCATGCTCCGTCAATGTCTGGAGCAAGCGGTGCGGGAACGGCTCATCCCCTACAACCCCGCCAACTCTTGCCGACTGCCGCCAAAGGAGCGGCATGAGCCGCACATCCTGCCGCCGGAGAAGATCGGCGCCTACCTCGCCGCCGCCGAGGAGCACGGCGTACTGGCCATGTTCTAACTGGAGCTGGTCAGCGGTCTGCGAAAGGGCGAGCTTGTCGCCCTCCGCTGGTCTGACCTGGATGTGGAGGCCAAAACCATCTCCGTCAGCAAGCAGTACGTCCGCAACCCGGACGGCTCCCTCGCCCTGTCCGAGCCCAAAACCGAGACCTCCATCCGTCAGGTCTCCATCCCGCAGACAGCGGTAGATCTGCTCAAAGAGGAGTACACCAAACACCCGGACAGCAAATATATGTTCCCGCCACCCCTGACCGGCGAAATGTACCACCCGGACTCGGTGGTGAACCTACACAAAAAAATCCTACGGGACGCGGGGCTTGACCATATCCGCTTCCACGACCTGCGGCACATCTACGCCACCCTCGCCATCCAGAACGGCGTGGATGCCAAGACCGTCTCCAGCATCCTGGGCCACTACGATGCCGGGTTCACCCTCCGCACCTACACCCACGCCACCCCCGCCATGCAACAAGCCGCGGCGGACAAAGTTGGGTGCTTTATCGCCCGGGCGGTGTAACACTTCGGGCACACGGGGACCACAGCTTGGCTGCGGTCCTTGTTCTCTTGTTTCGGACCATTTCCCCGTATGGGTCGGGTTTAGGGCAAGGGGATGTCGCTGGGCGAAAATGGGCAAAGAAAAATCCCTGGGACCGTATGGTCTCAGGGATTTTTGGTCCGAGTGGCGGGACTTGAACCCACGGCCTCTTGACCCCCAGTCAAGCGCGATACCAAACTTCGCCACACCCGGATATTCACTTCGCCCTCAAGGGACTATGGTATTCTACCATAGTCAACTCCATCTTGCAAGAGGTAAAATGGATTTTCCGGAAAAATTTTATTTTCACCCCTCCAGGGGCAAAACCTCCACCTCCGTGCCCGCTTCCCAGGTCAAAAGGGCAAAGCGGCCATCGGCCACGGCGCCGGGATTGACCGCCAAGAGGCCGTCAAACCAGGCGCGGAAGGGGCGGTGGGTGTGGCCAAAGAGCAGGAGGTCCGCGCCCAGGCTCCGGGCCCGCTCCACCGCGCGGGCCGTGCCGGTCTTGACCCCCACGGTGTGGCCGTGGAGGTAGAGCACCGTCTTGCCCGCCAGCCGGACCACGCCCTCGGCGGGGCGGTCGTTTTGATACCAGTCGCAGTTGCCGGACACCTGGTAGAGCGTCAGCTCCGGGCAGGCCAGGCGGAGGTTTTCCGCGTCCCGGACCATGTCGCCCAGGTGAAAGGCCACGTCGGGCCGGTAGAGCGCCACGGCGTCCACCATGGGGCTCACCCGGCCGTGGGAGTCGGAAAAGACCAAAGCGCGCATTTGGGTTCACCTTCCCGCGAAAATTTCATATACTGGGGCGAAAGGGGAGATGGGATATGTCCAAGCAAGACCCGCTGAAGGCCCTGAAGCAAGACCCCCAGGGCGCGGCGCTGCTGGGCGACAAGCAGGCGCTGGCGGCGCTGTTGCAGAGCGACGAGGCCAAGACCCTGGCCCAGCTGCTTCAAAGCGTGGGCGGCGACGGTCTCAAGGCCGCGGCCCAGTCCGCGGCGGCGGGAGACGGCGCCGCGCTGAGCCAGCTGGTGAAAAAGCTCCAGTCTGACCCGCGGGGAGCCAAGGCCATGGCGTCCATGGACAAAAAGCTGGGCCACTGAGGAAAGGAGGGGTGGGCCATGGCGCAGTTTGAGGAGAAGCTGAACGCGATCCTCAATGACCCACAGACCATGGGCCGGATCCTGGCCATCGCCCAATCTCTGGACGGGTCCAAGGCCCAGTCCCCGGCGGAGGAGGCCCCGGCGGAGGAGAGCCGGCCCGCGCAGTCCTCGGCAGAGGAGGCTCCGGCGGAGGCCGCCCAGCCGGAGTCCGCGGCGCCCGGTCTGGACCTGGACCCCAGGCTCATGGCGGCGGGACTGCAGGCCCTGGCGGCCTGGCAGGGTCCGGAGGACAGCCGCGCCGCCCTCTTGCAGTCTCTGCGGCCCTTTTTGAAAGCCGAGCGCCACGGCAAGCTGGACAAAGCCCTTCGGGTCATCAAGCTCTCCAAGGTGGTCCGGGCCGCGCTGGATGGGCTGAAAGGAGGGCAAGAGGATGTATAACCGCTACATCTCCGGCCAGGGCCACATCCCCGTAGACCCGCCGCCGCCAGGTCCGGCCCGCAGAGGCGGCGGGCCGCTGGGCGGACTGCTGGGCCGTCTGGGGGCCGGGTCCGGGGAGGGAAAGCAGATCGGTCAGGCCCTCTCCGGCCTGTTGAAGAGCCTGCACCTGGAGCATCTGGACACCGGGGATATTCTGCTGGGCCTCATCGTGCTCTTTCTGGTACTGGAGGACGGGGACGATCTGGACCTGCTGATCACCCTGGGGCTCACCATCCTGCTCAGTCTGGCAGAGCCGTAGTGTGCATCACCGTGCCGTCCGGCAGGGAGAAACTCTGGCCGGGGGTGGCCGGGGTCTCCACGGTATAGCCGCTCATGCGGTAGAACACCTGGCCGTCCTTGCTGGATTCGGCGTGGACCAGCAGCCCGGTATCCACCGACACCCAGTAGCTCTCCACATAGCCTGTGGCGGGCTCCAAGACCGCGACATAGATGCAGGGCAGCTGTTCGCTGAGGGCGTATTCGGCCCGGACGATGTCCGCCTTGTCCGCGGCCAGCACGTCCTCGTAGGTGGGCAGGCGCTGGCTCAGATCGGCGGAGCGGTCGGTGGCGTCATACTCCCGCCAGGTCCGCTCCGAGCCGTACCACACATACCGTCTGCCGCCGCCGATGAGACTGTGCTGGACGCGGCGGTCAGGGAGCGTCAGCGCGGTCTGGGTCCAGCCCCCGTCTACGGTGACGGCGGCCTGGGTGACGCCAAACTCGCCGCCGCTGCCCAGGATCTCGGCGGTGATGGTGCGGGCGTAGCTCTCCGGCCGCTCCAGGGTAGCCACCACCTGCTGCACCGTCTCCGGCGTCACCTCCACGCGCTGGTATGTCCCCGCGCCATCGGGGTCGTCAGGGGCGTCGCTGGGCAGAGGGGTCAGCGACGGCAGGACCACCTCCGGCGTCTGGTGGAAGAGGTTCACGGAAAAGGCGGAAAACAGCGCCACGACCATCACCGCGGCGATGAGGACGGCGAGGAAGTTCCGGTGGCCCTTATCCATACCGCCACTCCTCCGGCGGCGCGGCGCGCAGGGCAAAATAATACTCCACGGCGTCCGCGATGCGCCCGCAGGCCCGGCCGTCCCCGTAGGGGTTGACGGCGCGGGCCATTTTGTCGTATTCGCTCCGGTTTTCCAGCAGTTCCCGCCCCATGGCGTAGACCTGCTCCTCCTCCGTGCCCGCCAGCCGTACCGTCCCCGCCGCCACAGCCTCCGGCCGCTCGGTCTCCCGCCGCAGGACCAGCACCGGCTTGCCCAGGGCGGGGGCCTCCTCCTGCAAGCCGCCGGAGTCGGTCATCACCAGATAGGCGCGGGCCATGAGGTTGTGCATCTCCAGCACGTCCAGAGGCTCGATGAGGTGGACATTGGCGAGGCCGTCCAGATGCTTGTGGGCCGTCTCCCGCACGACTGGCGACAGGTGAACCGGGTAGACGAACTCCGCCTCCGGGCAGTCCCGCGCCAGCCGCCGCAGGGCCGTCATGATATGCTCCATGGGCGCGCCGTAGTTCTCCCGGCGGTGGCAGGTGATCAAAACCACCTTGCGCCCGGCGTAGTCCAGCTGGTTCAGCAGGGGCGTTTGAAAGGCGAAGTCCTTTCGCACAGAGGTCTTGAGGGCGTCGATGACGGTGTTCCCCGTGAGGTAGACGCCCTGGGTGATGCCCTCGCGCGCCAGGTTGTCCCGGTTGGCGGCGGTGGGGCAAAAATGCAGGGCGCACAGGTCCCCTGTGAGGGTGCGGTTCATCTCCTCAGGGAAGGGGGAGTAGCGGTCGTAGGTGCGAAGGCCCGCCTCCACATGGCCCACGGGGATCTGGGCGTAGAAGGCGGCCAGGGCCCCGGCGAAGGTGGTGGAGGTGTCGCCGTGGACCAGCACCAGGTCGGGCTTGGCCTGGGCCAGCACCCGCTCCATGCCCAGCAGGGCCTTGGCGGTGATGGTGTAGAGGCTCTGGCGGGGCTCCATGATGTCCAGATCGAAGTCCGGCGTCAGGTCAAAGGCGTCCAGCACGCTGTCCAGCATCTGCCGGTGCTGGGCCGTGACACAGCACAGGCTCTCCAGCCCCTCCCTGCTCTCCAGTTCCCGCACCAGCGGCGCCATTTTGATGGCCTCAGGCCGGGTGCCAAAGACGGTCATGACCTTTTTCATTGTCCGTCCTCCTCGTCGTTCTCCGGCTCGTCGGCCTCCGGATGGGCGTGGGGGTGGATAAAGATCCGCATGGCCACTCCGCCGGCCACGCACAGGGCCATGAGCACCAGCATGGCCCGCAGGGGCCCGGAGGTGGTGAGCACCACGGCGGAGAGGCCCAGCACCGCACTGATGACGTACAGGATGGCCACCGTCTGCTTCTGGGAAAAGCCCATGTCCATGAGCCGGTGGTGGACGTGGCTGCGGTCTGGGTGCATGGGGCTCTGGCCGTGGGCGATGCGGCGGATGAAGGCGAAGGCGGTGTCAAAGATGGGCAGACCCAGCATCAAAAACGGCACCACGAAGGAGATGGCGATGTGGAGCTTGAACACGCCCTGGATGGAGATGACGCCCAGGGCGTAGCCCAGGAAGGTGGAGCCGGTGTCCCCCATGAAGATCTTGGCCGGGTTGAGATTGTAGGGCAGAAAGCCCAGGCAGCCGCCCGCCAGCGCCGCCACCATGATGGGCACCGAGGGGCTGACGATGTCCGGCGCCACCAGGGTGATGACCAGCAGAGTCAAGGAGCTGATGGAACTGACGCCGCAGGCCAGACCGTCCAGGCCGTCAATGAGGTTGACGGCGTTGGTGATGGCCACGATCCAGAACACCGAGACCGGGATCGCCAGCCACCCCAGGTCCCAGTAAGGGTTGGAGGAGAAGATGTTGGGGTTGGAGAGGGTCACGATCTCGTTGCCCGACAGGACCGCCACCAGCGCGGCCACGATCTGCACGCCGAATTTGAACAGGGCCCGCAGGTCGTAAATGTCGTCAAAGATGCCCAGCACCACGATGATGACCGCTCCCAGCAGCATCCCCCGCACCTGGCCGTTCAGGGGCACGAAGATCAGCACGCTGAGCAAAAAACCCAGGAAGATGGCCAGACCGCCCATCCGGGGCACGGGCCGGGTGTGGATGCGCCGCTCCGGGTCTTTGTCCTTTCTGGGGTCGTCCACCGCGCCCACCCGCTGGGCCAACTGCTTGACGATGGGCGTTGTGATGATGGCCACGATGAAGGAGACCCCCAGCGTGGCGCACACCAGCCCCAGCACATTCAGATTGATATTCATAGGCTGACTCGACCTCTGTTTCTTGGCATTACGGGGCCAAAAAGCCCACCTTTTTATACACTTTGGAGAGGGTCCGCCAGGCGATCTTGCCCGCCCGCTCCGCGCCGGCGCGGTAGACGCTCTCCAGATACCCCTTGTCGGCCAGCAGGCGCTCCGTCTCCTCCCGGATGGGGCGCAGGGTCTCGATGACCGCCTCTCCCACGGCGGGCTTGAAGGCGCCGTAGCCCTGGCCGGCAAACTCCCGCTCGATGGTCTCGAAGGTCTTGCCGGTGACGGCGGAGTAGATCTGCATGAGGTTGGCCACCCCCGGCTTGTTCTCCAGGTCGTAGCGCACGGGGTTTTCCCGGTCGGAGTCGGTGACGGCCCGCTTGAACTTCCGCATGATGTCCTCCGGCTTTTCCAGGAGGAACACACAGCCCTCCGGCAGAGACTTGCTCATCTTGGTGTCCGGCTGGTTGAGGCTCCTCACCCGCGCTCCGGCCTTGGGAATGTAGGGCTCCGGGACCTTGAACACCTCGCCGTAAATGCCGTTGAAGCGGTTGGCGATGTCCCGGCAGATCTCCACGTGCTGTTTCTGGTCCGCCCCAACGGGCACATAGTCGGGCTGGTAGAGCAGGATGTCGGCGGCCATGAGGCTGGGGTAGGTGAAGAGCCCGGCGTTGATGTTGTCGGCGTGCTTGGCGGACTTGTCCTTGAACTGGGTCATCCGGGAGAGCTCGCCAAACATGGTGTAGCACTGGAGGACCCAGCCCAGCTGGGCATGGGCGGGGATGTGGCTCTGGACAAAGATGGTGTTCCGCTCCGGGTCCAGGCCACAGGCGATGTAGGTGGCGATCTGGGTCAAGGTCCGCCGCCGCAGTTCCGCGGGCACCTGCCGCACGGTGATGGTGTGGAGGTCGGCCATGAACCAGTAGCAGTCGAAATCCTGGGACAGATCGGCCCAGTTCTTGATGGCGCCCAGGTAGTTGCCCAGGTGCAGCTCCCCGCTGGGCTGGATGCCGGAGAGCAGAACCTTCTTCTCGTTTTCCATATGCGTCAACTCCATTCTCGCAAGGCGGCATACAAAATATCAGTTTAGTATATCACGTTTTCCGGGGTTTGACAATAGTTGCCTGGGCTCCTCGCCCACAAAACCGCCTTTTGGGGCGGGCGGACTTTGTTTCAGCCCTCTGCCCGCCCGGAGTCTCTGGCCCACCTGGCCCTGGGGTATGGCTCGCTCACGTCTGTCAGACCCAGCAGATAGTCCACGCTGGTGTGAAAAAACCGGGCCAACTGAATGAGGACGGGAGCGGGTACGTTCAGCTTCCCCAGCTCATAGCTGGAGTAGGTCGTCTGGTGGAGCCGCAGGACCGCCGCCATGTCCTTCTGCTTCAGATCGGCATCCTCCCGCAGTTCCCGGATCCGCTCATACATATCACTCACCTCTGGGTGACAGTATGGCATAAGGGAATATCGCTTATTGACTTTTAAGCGATATTCCCTTAAAATAGGTCTGAGCGGTTCGCCGCAAATCAAATCAAAGGGAGAGATGGACATGAAAAACAAGGTTTGGAAACGCCTGGGCGCGCTGGCCCTCTGCGCCGCCCTGCTGTGCGGCGGGGTGCTGGCGTCCAACGCCGCCAGGACCATTGAGGTGCAGTATATGGACATCAAGCTGGTGGTGGACGGCGTCCAGGTCACCCCCAAGGACGCCAACGGCACAGTGGTGGAGCCCTTTATCTACAACGGCACCACCTACCTCCCCGTCCGGGCCGTGGGCGCGGCCCTGGGAAAAGAGGTGGACTGGGAGGGGAACACCAAGACGGTGTATATCGGCACGATCCCCGGACGGGCCGGCGAGAACTATCTGACGCCGTATGAAACCAGTTATGACTCCGGCGTCTATTCCAATGACGCCGCCAAGCACTTTACCATGATGGGCAAATCCTACACCCAGGGATTTACTGTTCAATACGACAGCGGCTATGCCTTGTTCAACCTGGATGGGCGCTACGCCAGCATCGAATTTGATGTTGGCCATGTTGACAATAAAAGTTCCGGCGAAAGCACCCTCCACATCCTTGTAGACGGCAAGCCGGTCCAGGACATAGAACTGACCGGGGATATGCAGACCAAGCACGTCTCCGTCCCGGTCAACTACGGCCTGCAAGTGAAGTTTGTTCGAGAGGGCCGTTGGGATGGTGCGTATGGCATAGCCAACCTGGTCGGCGTCGAATAACGGCACGGCGGCGGGAACGGAGAGGCCGCCTCGCTGAACTCTGCCGTCTTTCGCCAGACAAGGCAAGGCCCCGCCTGTCTCTCGACAGGCGGGGCCTTTGTTTGTCTGGTCGGCTCAGCCGTCCACGTCCACGTCGTAGGCGGCCTTGGTGGGGGCGGCGGGGGCGCCCACGGCGCTGCGGAAGGCGGCCCGGGACTGGGACAGCTCCCGGCCGGCCTCGGCCACGGCCTCCTCGGCGCGGCGGAGCAAGTCGTCGCAGTACTCCTGGGCGGCCCGCTTCAGATCCCTGGCCTGGGCCTCGGCTGCCCGGAGCTGTTCGGCGGTCTTTTGCTCGGTCTGGCGGGTGAGTTCCGTGCTGGCCTGGCTGGCCTGGCGCATGATGGGGGTCTCCCCCACCATCTGGCTGGCCTGGTCCTGGGCCTGCTTGCGGATGAGCTCCGCCTCCCGCTTGGCAGCGGCCAGGTATTCGTTGCGGGTGTTGAGCATCTTCCGCGCCTCGGCAAACTCCACGGGGAACTGGGCGCGAATGTCATCCAGCAGGTCCAGCGCCTTGTCCCGCTCCAGCATACACTTGTCGCCGGTGAGGGGCACGCCCTTGGCGTCCTCGATCATTTCGTAAAGAGAGTCCAGCAGTTCTTCCACGCTCATAGCCATTGTCCATTTACCTCCCAAGATTCAGTCTGATGCGGGCGTTTACCTCGTCTATGATCTCTCTGGGAACAAAGTCGCTCAGGTCCGCGCCGTACCGGGCCATCTCCTTGACCACGCTGGAGCTGAGGTGGCTGTATTTGACCTGGGACGGCAAAAACACGGTGTCCAATCTGGGGTTGAGCTTGCGGTTGATGAGGGCCATCTGGACTTCCTTTTCGTAGTCGGAAACAGCCCGCAGACCCTTGACCAGCGTACAGGCGTGCCGGGTCTGGGCGTAGTCCGCCACCAGGCCGGAGAACTGGTCGATCTCCACGTTGGGGAGTTTTTCGCACACCCTGCGGAGCATATCCACCCGCTCAGAGGGGGTGAAGGTGCCGCTGGGCTTGTCGGAGTTGACCATGACGCAGACGATGAGCTTGTCAAAGCACCGCGCGGCCCGCTTGATGACGTTCAAATGGCCCAGGGTCACAGGGTCAAAACTGCCGGGGTAGATGGCCGTCTTCATGCCGCGCTCATCTCCTGTGGTAGAGGGTGATCTTGATCTTTCCGTAGCGGTACTCCCGGCCCTGTTCATAGGGCGCGGACAGGGCGGGCAACGCCTCGTCCGCGGCGGATTCACATACAATTATACCATGTTCCGCCACAATGTCAATTCCTGAGATGGTCTCCAGGGCTTTTTCCATCAGCCCGGTATGGTAGGGCGGGTCCAAAAACACCAGGCCGTATTTCCCCGGTCTGGCGCCCACAAAGGCCAGGGCGTCCCGCTGCAGGACCTCGAAGCGGTCCGGGTCCGCCACCAGCGCGGCGTTTTCCTTGACCACCCGGACGGCCTCTCTGGACTGGTCCACAAAGGTGACGTAGGCCGCGCCGCGGGAGAGGGCCTCGCAGCCCAACTGTCCGGTGCCGGCGAACAGGTCCAGCACCCGCCGGCCCTCCACGTCAAACTGCACGATGTTGAACATGGACTCCTTGACCTTGTCGGTGGTGGGGCGGGTGTCCAGACCCGGCAGTTCCCGGAGTTTCCGCCCCCGGGCAGAGCCCGCGACGATACGCATAGTCACTCCTCCTTAAAGTGCTCAAACACCGCTCTGGCGGTTTTTTTGTCCACCGTGTCCTCCAGCTCCGCCAGAGAAGCGGCCTTGATATTCTTCACGCTTTTGAAGCGTCTTAACAGCTCGGTCCGGCGCTTGGGGCCCACGCCGGGAATGGCGTCCAGCTCCGAGGACTTGACCCGCTTGGTCTGTTGCTGGCGGTGGAAGGTGATGGCAAAGCGGTGGGTCTCCTCCTGGATCTGCCCCACCAGGGCAAAGAGGGCGGGGATCCGCTGAAGGCCCAACTCCTGCCCCGCAGGGGTCACAAGGCCGCGGGTGCGGTGGCGCTCGTCCTTGACCATGCCGAATACGGGGATGTCCAACCCCAGGTCCCGCTCCACCTGGGCGGCTACCCGGGCGTGCTCGGCGCCGCCGTCGATGAGCAGGATGTCGGGCAGGGCGCCAAACTTCTCGTCCCCGTCCAGATACCGCTGGAACCGGCGGCGGAGGACCTGGTCCATGGAGGCGTAGTCGTTGGGCGCGTCCATGTCCCGCAGTTTGAAGCGGCGGTAGTCGCTCCGCTTGGGCCGGGCCTGTTCAAAGACCACCATGGAGGCCACGATGTCGTCGGCGCCCTGGTTGGAGATGTCGTAGCTCTCCAGCCGTCTGGGGACGGTCGCCAGACCGCACAGCTTACCCAGGGCCTCCATGAGCTTGCTCTGCCGCTCCTCCCGGCTGGTGTGCCGCTCCACCTCCTCCACGGCGTTGGTCCGGGCCAGACGGATCAGGTCCAGCTTGGCGCCCCGCTGGGGTGTGAGCAGTTCCACACGCCGGCCCGCGTTTTCCGAGAGCATCCGGGCCAGAATGACCTCGTCCTCCAGCTCGCAGGGCAGGAGGATGGTCCGGGGCAGGTCGCCCCGCTGTCCGTAATACTGGCTCACCAGGGCCGAGATGACCTCCCCCTCCTCCCCCTCCATGGGGGTCTCGATGAGGTCCATGTCCTTGGCCGCCAGCTGGCCGTCGGCGAAGTGGAGCACCACGAAACAGCTCTTGGCCTCGCCCCGGAAAAAGCCCACCACGTCCGTGTCCGCCAGCCGTCCCACCGCCCTCTGCCGTTGGCCCAGCAGCTCCACGGCGCGGATGCGGTCCCGCAGGGCGGCGGCCTGTTCAAAGCGGAGTTCCTCCGCCGCCTGCTCCATCTGGGCGGTGAGGTCGGAGAGCACCTCGCTGTGCCGCCCCTCCAGCAGCCGGACGATCTGCTCCATGCTCTGGGCGTAGCGGCTCTGGTCCATGTCGGCGCGGCAGTATCCGTCGCACTTGCCCATGTGGTAGTTGAGGCAGGGCCGACCCCGGCCGATGTCGCGGGGGAACTTTCGGTTGCACGAGGGCAGGCGGAAGGTCTCCAACAGGCTGTCGATGATGGCGTAGGACGCGCCGCGGGAGCCGTAGGGCCCAAAGTAGCGCGCGCCGTCATCGTGGACCTTGTTGGCCAGGTCGAATCTGGGATACTCCGCCTGGACCGTCAGACGGATGTAGGGGTAGCCCTTGCTGTCTTTCAGCAGGATGTTGTACTTGGGCTGGTGGCGCTTGATGAGGGCGCACTCCAGCACCAGGGCCTCAAATTCGCTGCCCACCACGATCACGTCGAAGTGGTCGATGGAGGCGACCATGGCGCGGGTCTTTTCCGTGTGGGAGGACAGGTGGGCGAAATACTGGCTGACCCGGTTTTTCAGCGCCTTGGCCTTGCCCACGTAGATGACCTCGTTGGCGGCGTTCTGCATGATGTAGACGCCCGGCTTCAGAGGCAGGGCGTGGGCCTTGTCCTTCAGCTCGTCGAATGTCATTTCTGCCCACCTCCCAGCGCGGCGACTGTCTCCATTATACAGAAAACCCCGCCCTTTGGCAAGGGCGGGGCACACGGGGGATCTTTACAGCGGTCCCAGGATCTCCGCGGGGCTCCGGGCGAGAGGGTCGCCGCTTTTTTGTCGGCGGTGGGAGAGGACAAAAAAACGGACCCTGGGCGCGCCCAAGGTCCGTTCCAATGGCGGTTCGGTGTTACTCGGCGAAGTCGGAACTGACCAGCTCCACCAGGGTGTCCACAGCCTCTTTCTCATCGGCGCCGTCGGCGATGAGGGAGACGGAGGTGCCCTTGATGATGCCCAGGCTCAACACGCCCAGCAGACTTTTGGCGTTGACCCGGCGCTCGTCCTTCTCCACCCAGATGGAGCTTTTGAATTCGTTGGCCTTCTGGATAAAAAAGGTGGCGGGCCGAGCGTGGAGCCCCACTTGGTTGTTGATGGTAACGTCCTTCACATACATAGATGTTCGTCCTCCTATGCAAGTTTGCGGGGTCCATTTTTCATTGCTACGCCGTTAGCATATCAAATTTTCGCCACCAATGTCAACGGCATTTTCACCAAAGATACGTCCCCACAAGGAGAGGTTTCTATTGCTATTTCAGTTCCACCACAGTGACGCCGTCCTCGCCCTCGCCAAACCGGCCCGGTCGGAAGGCGCGGACATAGCGGCTTTTTTTCAGATGTTCCCGCACGGCGCGGCGCACAGCCCCGGTGCCCTTGCCGTGGATGACGGTGACGCTCTCCAGTTTGCCCATGACGGCGTTATCCAAAAACGCGTCCAGCCCCAACAGGGCCTCGTCCACCGTCATGCCCCGCAAGTCCAGTTCCCTGGGCGCGGCGGCCAGACGCATGGGCCGGGACACGGCGGCGGGCTTGGCCCCGGACTTCTTCTCCGGGTCGGTCAGCCGCACCTCTTCCTGCCGGGCGGACAGCTTCAGGATGCCCGCTTGCAGTTCCAGAGAGCCGTCGGCCCGGACGCTGAGCACCCGCGCCTTCACGCCCATGGACAGCACCTCCACCGTGTCCCCGGCCTGGGCGGGTCGGGTCGGCGGCGGCGCGGGCAGGTCGGGCGCGGTCTGACGCACGGCCTGGTCGGCCTGGTTCAGTTTGGAGCGCACGGACACCCTGGCCTCGTTGGTGTCGTTTTCCCTGGCGTTTTTCCGCATTTGGTTCAGCTCTTTGAACACCTCGTCGGCGGCGCGGCGAGCCTGGTCCACGATGTCCTGGGCCTCTTCCCTGGCCTGCTGAGCGGCCTTTTCCCGCTCCCGCTCCAAGGTCTGGCGGTACTCCCGCGCTGTCCGGGCAGACTCCTCCATCTCCTGGCGCAGCGCGGCGGCCTGGGCCCGCTCGGCCTCCATGGCCCGGCGCTGGGTCTCCAGACGGCCCAGCACCTCCTCAAAGCGCACGCTCTCGCTGTCCACACGCTGGCGGGCCCGGTCGATGACGTGCTGGGAAAGGCCCAGGCGCTGGGAGATGGCGAAGGCGTTGGACCGGCCGGGCACGCCGATGAGCACGCGGTAGGTCGGGGCCAGGGACTCCACGTCAAACTCGCAGGAGGCGTTTTCCACCCCCGGCGTGGTCATGGCGTAGAGCTTGAGCTCGGCGTAGTGGGTGGTGGCGCAGACCAGGGCGCCCAGGGACCGGCTCTCCTCGATGATGGCGGCGGCCAGGGCCGCCCCCTCCACCGGATCGGTGCCCGCGCCCAACTCGTCGAAGAGGATCAGGGTGCGGCTGTCGGCCTCGTTCAAAATGCCCACGATGTTGGTCATGTGGCTGGAGAAGGTGGAGAGGTTTTGGTCGATGGACTGCTCGTCGCCGATGTCGGCCAGCACCTGGGCGCGGACGGCGATGGAGGAGTCATCGGCGCAGGGGATGTGCAGTCCGCACTGGGCCATGAGGGTCAAAAGGCCGATGGTCTTTAACGTCACGGTCTTGCCGCCGGTGTTGGGGCCGGTGATGACAAGGGTGTCAAAGTCCCCGCCCAAAAACAGGTCGTTGCACACCGCCTTTTTGGGATCCAGCAACGGGTGCCGGGCCCGTTTCAGCGCGGTGACGTCCTGGGTGAGTTTGGGCTCCATGGCGTTCATCCGGGCCGCCAGCTTTGCCCGGGCGAAGATGCCGTCCAGAATGACCAGCAGGTCATAGTCCATGGAGATGTCATCTTGGAAAGAGGCGCACTCGGCGGAGAGGGCGGCCAGAATGCGCTCGATCTCCTTCTCCTCCTTGGCCTCCAGCTCCCGGAGTTCGTTGTTGGCCTTGACCACGCCCATGGGCTCGATGAAGAAGGTGCCGCCGGAGCCGGAGACGTCGTGGACCAGGCCGGGGATGTCGTTTTTGTGCTCGCTCTTCACCGGCACCACGTACCGCCCGCCGCGCTGGGTGATGATGCTCTCCTGGAGATACTTGGACTGGTTGGAGGAGATGAGCTTGTTGAGCACTTCCCGGACCTTGCCCGCGGCCGCCCGCTTGTGGCGGCGGATGTCGGCCAGCTCCGGGCTGGCGGCGTCGGCGATCTCGTCCTCGGCGGGGATGGAGCCGGTGATCTTCTCCTCCAGGTATTTATTGGCCGTCAGGGACTTGAAGAGATGGGCGATGACGCTCTCCTGGGCCCCGTCCCCGTACTCCCTGGCGTCGCGGGCACAGCGCAGTACAGAGGCCACGTCCAGCAGTTCCCGCGGGTTCAGGCTGCCGCCCCTGTCGGCCCGCCGCAAAGAAGCCCTGACCGGACGGACGCCGGACAGGGCTGGGGTGCCGTGCAGGGTGAGCATGGAAAACGCCGCCGCCGTCTCCTGTTGGAGACGGGCGACGCTCTCCAGATCGGTCTCAGGCAGGAGCTCCATGGCCCGTTCCTTGCCCTCCTGGGTACACGCCTCCTGGGCCAGCAGTTCCAGCACCCTGGGCAATTCCAGGGTCTCCATCGACTTGCGAAAACGCTCACTGATCAAAAAAGTCTCTCCTTACTGCTCCTGGGACGTCAGAATGTCCATGGGCTGGGGCGTCAGCTTGGTGAGGGTACACCACTCCACCCGGTGGTCGGCGATGGTCTCCACATGGACCTTCACGCCGGGCAGTTCCAGGTCCACCTGGCTGCCGTCCTCCGGGATCACGTCCAGATGGGCGAACACCAGGCCGCCCAGCGTGTCGTAATCCCCGTCCTCGTCTCCGGACAGGGCAAGGCCCAGGGCCTCGTCCAACTCCTCCAGCTCCACGCCGCCCGCCACGCGCCAGCGGTCCTCCGCCAGCTGGATGATCCCGCTCTCCTCGGCGGGGTCGAACTCGTCATAGATGTTGCCCACGATCTCTTCCAGCAGGTCCTCCATGGTGACCAGTCCGGCGGTGCCGCCATACTCGTCCACCACGATGGCCATGTGGACCTTCTTGTCCTGCATATCCCGGAAGAGGCGGTCGGTGCGGACGGTCTCCGGGACAAAGTAGGGCTGGCGCAGCAGCTCCCGCAGGGCCTTGGGCTGGGGACACTGGGTGTTGAGAAGATACTCCCGGACGTTCAGGATGCCGATGATGTCGTCGGGCTCGTTTTCATAGACGGGAAACCGGGACAGCCCGGAGCTCTCGATGGTCTGAAGGATCTCCTGGGCGGTGTCCTCCACGTTCAGCAGGACCATGTCCGTGCGGTGGACCATCACGTCGGCGGCGGTGGTGCTGTCGAACTGGAAGATGTTTTCGATCATCTCCCGCTCCTCCTGCTGGATGACGCCGGTCTCCTCACCGGCGTCCACCATCTGCATGATCTCCTCTTCGGAGACCTGCTCCGGCTCCCGTCCGGTGAGTTTGGCCACCATGCGCTTGAAGCGGCTTTCGTTGGAGGCGATGCGGTAGGTCTGCGCCAGGGCCCAGATGTACCCGGCGATGGCGACGACACCCAAAAAGACAGTCAGCATCAGCCACGATCGGTCGTCCACGGACAAATTCCCCCTATGTAGTCTAAAATATGCAAGGTCACAGCGCTTGCCACGGTGTACGCGGATATTATAGCACGTTTTTTGAAAATGTAAAGGCCCTCAGCCGCCGGTCAGCCGGGCCCGGAGGGCGGAGTAGCGCCGCTGGGGCCGGTTGTTGTCCACCATCCGCAGAAACACCCGCTTGTCCCCCACGCTGACCAGCAGGCTCCTGGCGCGGGTGACGGCGGTGTAGAGCACGCTGCGGGTAAGCAGCATGGGCGGCACGTCCAGGCAGGCGAATACCACCGCGGGGTACTCGCTGCCCTGGGATTTGTGGACGGTGACGGCGTAGGCCAATTCCAGCTCCCCCAGCGCGTCCGCCGGGTAGAACACCCTGCGGCCGTCAAAGTCCACGGTGAGGGCGGAGCCGTCCTGCTCCACGTCCACGATCTTGCCGATGTCGCCGTTGAACACCCCAAGGCCGCTCTCGCCACGGTCCGGGTCCAGCCACATGGCGTCGTAGTTGTTCTTCACCTGCATGACCCGGTCGCCCAGGCGAAAGGTCACGGCTCCAAAGGTCCGCTGGGGCCTGTCCTCCGACGGCGGGTTCAGGGTCTCCTGGAGCCGCCGGTTCAGCTCAAAGGTCCCCAGAGGGCCTTTCCGCGTGGGGGTCAGCACCTGGATCTGGTCCGGCGGGAAGCCCATGCGCTGGGGCAGACGGCTGGACACCAGCTCCACCACCGTCTGCGCCGCCTCCTGGCTCTTGACGCGGCTCATAAAGAAGAAGTCCCCCTCCCCGGTGTTTTTCAGCTGGGGATGGACGCCGTGGTGGATCTCGTGGGCGCTGCGGACGATGGCGCTGCGGGCGGCCTGGCGAAACACCTGGACCAAACTCACCGCCGGGATCGCGCCGCTTTTGAGCAGGTCGCCCAGCAGGGCCCCCGGTCCCACAGAGGGCAGCTGGTTGGGGTCGCCCACCAGCACCAGACGGCAGTCGCTCTTCAACCCCGCCAAAAGCGCGGACATGAGGGTGATGTCTACCATAGAGGTCTCGTCCACGATGACGGCGTCCTGCTTCAAGGGGTCTTTCTGGGTGTGGGTGAAGTAGACCTTCCCCGTCTTGTCGTCAAAGTGGGTCTCCAAAAGGCGGTGGATGGTGTAGGCCTCCTGGCCGCAGGTCTCCCCCAGGCGCTTGGCGGCCCGGCCTGTGGGGGCGGCCAGGGCCGTGTCCAGGCCCAGGGCGTCAAAGAGGGCCAGCACGCCCCGCAGAGAGGTGGTCTTGCCCGTGCCCGGCCCGCCGGTGAGCAGCATGACCTGGCTCCTGGCCGCCAGCTCCACCGCCTCCACCTGCTGGGGCGCGTAGGTGATGCCCTGCTGGGTCTGGATGTTGGCCAGCACCCGGCCAAGGTCCCGCGGCGCGGACATTTCCAGCCGGGCCATCTCCTCAAGCCGCTGAGCCACATAGCACTCCGCCTCGTGGAGCTCGGCCAGGTACAGGCAGTCCAGACCCAACAAGGTCTCCCGGACGGTGGCGCCCCGGCGGCACAGCGCGTCCAGCGCCCGGTCCAGCGGCTCCGGCCCCTCCAGGGACAGCAGCCGCGCCGTGGCCGCCAACAGCTTGTCCACCGGCAGAAAACTGTGGCCGTTGCCGGCGTTGTGGCGCAGTTCAAACAGCAGCGCCGCCTCCAACCGCTGAGGGTCCTGGGCGTCCACGCCCAGGGACACCGCCAGGGCGTCGGCGGTCTGGAAGGGCACGTCCAAGCCCTCCGCTGTCAGCCGGTAGGGGTTGGCCCGGATCTCCTCCAAGGCGGCGTCCCCGTAGAGGCGGTAGAGGGGCAGGGCCAGGTCGGGCGACAGGTCGTTGGCCCGCAGGAAGTTCAAAAGCCGCCGCATCCCCATCTGGGCGCGGAAGTTCTCCGACAGTTCCCTGGCCCGCTTGGGGGTCATGCCCTTCAAAGCGGCCAACCTCTCCGGCTGGTTCTCCAGCACCTCAAGAGCCTCTTCCCCAAACTCCTCCACCAGTCTGCGGGCAGTGACCGCGCCCACGCCCTTCACCGCGCCGGAGGAGAGGTACTCCAAAATGGCCGCGGCGCCGGAGGGCAGTTTCCTCTCCACAGCGCGGGCCTTGAATTGGGCGCCGTAGGCGGCGTGGTGGCTCCAGGTCCCGGTGACGGACAGGGTCTCCCCAGGGGAGACCCCAGGCATACAGCCCACCACCGTGGCGGGCTCCTCCTCGTCGGGCACGGCCAGGCGCAGCACGGTATAGCCGTTTTCCTCGTTGCGGAAAACGACGCTCTCTACCCGTCCCTCCAACGCCTTGGCCTCCGCTTCCACGGCCGCACCTCCCCGCGGGTCTTTCCGGCGGTATACAGCCACCGCCAGGGAAAATAGCACAACACATAGGACACGCACAGCGCCCCCAAAACCTCCAACGCCGCCATCACAGCCCATCACCTCGTCCCAGCCTATGCCGCCGGAGCGGGCGCGGTGCTCAGGCGATGGCGGTGGAGAAGAGGTTGACGCCCAGATGGGTCAGGGCCAGCATGATCAGCCCCGCCGTCAACACCCCCAGCACGATGCTGGGCATGGCCCGGCGCACGGGCATATCCAAAAAGGCCGCCGCCAGCGAGCCGGTCCAGGCCCCGGTGCCCGGCAAGGGCACGGCCACCAGAAGATAGAGGCCCAGGTATTTATACTTGCTCACCTTCTGGCCCTTCAAGTGGGCCTTGGCCTCCAACCGCTCCACCAGTCCGCCCAGCCGGGGAAAACGAAGGCGCAGCCAGGCCAGCACCCGGCGGATATAGACCAGGATAAAGGGCGCGGGCAGCACGTTGCCCAGCACCGCGGCCACAAAGGCCACCGGGTAGGAAAGCCCCAGCCCCGCCCCAAAGGGCAGGCCCACCCGCAGCTCGGCCACGGGGAGCATGGACACCAGCACGGTGAATACAAACTCCCCCACCGCCGTCTCGTTGAGCCACTGCATGACCTCCACGGGGGTCCCACCTCCTCTCCGGCATCCCTGTCCTCTCAGCGCCGCTCCAACATGGGCTTGAGGTATTTGCCCGTATAGCTCTTCGGGCAGGCGGCCACCTCTTCCGGCGTGCCCGCGCAGACGATCTCCCCGCCGCCGTCGCCACCCTCCGGGCCCAGGTCGATGAGGTGGTCGGCGGTCTTGATCACGTCCAGATTGTGCTCGATGACCACCACCGTGTTGCCGGCGTTCACAAACTCCTGGAGCACGCCCACCAACTGCTGAACGTCGGCGGCGTGGAGGCCGGTGGTGGGCTCGTCCAGGATGTAGATGGTGGAGCCCGTGGAGCGCTTGGCAAGCTCGGTGGCCAACTTCACCCGCTGGGCCTCGCCGCCGGAGAGCTCGGTGGAGGGCTGGCCCAGCTTGATATAGGAGAGGCCCACGTCGGCCAGGGTCTTGAGCTTGTTGTAGATCCTGGGCAGATTTTCAAAGAAAGGCAGGGCCTCGTCCACGGTCATGTCCAGCACGTCGTAGATGTTCTTGCCCTTATAGCGGACCTCCAGGGTCTCCCGGTTGTAGCGCTTGCCCTTGCAGACCTCGCAGGGGACGTAGATGTCGGGCAGGAAGTGCATCTCGATCTTGATGAGGCCGTCGCCCTGGCATGCCTCGCACCGGCCGCCCCGGACATTGAAGCTGAACCGGCCCGCGCCGTAGCCCCGGCTCTTGGCGTCCGGCGTGGAGGCGAACAGGTCCCGGATGTCGTTGAACAGCCCCGTGTAAGTGGCCGGATTGGAGCGGGGACTGCGGCCGATGGGGGACTGGTCGATGTTGATGACCTTGTCCAGATACTCCACGCCCTCTATGCCCCCGTGCTTGCCCGGACGGGTCTTGGCCCGGTTGAGCCTGGCCGCCAGGGATTTATACAGGATCTCGTTGACCAGAGAGGACTTGCCGGAGCCGGACACGCCGGTGACGCAGGTGAAGGTGCCCAGGGGAATGGACACGTCGATGTTTTGGAGGTTGTTCTCCGCCGCGGCGCGGACGGTGAGGGTCTTGCCGTTCCCCGCCCGCCGCTCCTGGGGCACGGGGATGGCCCGGCGCCCGGCCAGAAAGTCTCCGGTGACAGAGCCGGAGGTGTTCATCACCTCTTCCGCCGTGCCGCAGGCCACCACGCGGCCGCCGTGGACGCCGGCCCCAGGGCCGATGTCGATGATATAGTCCGCCTGGCGCATGGTGTCCTCGTCGTGCTCCACCACCAAGAGGGTGTTGCCCAGGTCCCGCAGGTGCTTCATGGTGGACAGCAGCATATCGTTGTCCCGCTGGTGCAGACCGATGGAGGGCTCGTCCAAAATGTAGAGCACCCCCATCAGGGACGAGCCGATCTGGGTGGCCAGGCGGATGCGCTGGCTCTCCCCGCCGGAGAGGGTCCCCGCCTGGCGGGAGAGGGTGAGGTACTGAAGCCCCACCGACTGCAAAAAGCCCAGCCGGGACTTGATCTCCTTTAAAATCTGGTGGGCGATCATCTCCTGGGTGGGGGTGAGGCGCAGGTCCTCCATGAACTCCAGGGCCTGGGTCACGGACTTGGTGGTGAAGTCGTAGATGGACAGCCCGCCCACCGTCACCGCCAGGGATTCGGGCTTGAGCCTCCGGCCGTGGCAGTGGGGGCAGGGGGTTTCGGCCATCAACTCCTCCATGTCCCGCCGGGACGCCTCCGACTGGGTGTCCCGGTAGCGGCGCTCGATGTTGGGGATGATGCCCTCAAAGGGCTGGTTCAGCACGCCCCTGCCGCTGGCCCGGTCATAGACCAGCCTCAGCTTCTCCCCCTTGGTGCCGTAGAGGATCACGTCCAACACCTGGTCGCTCAGCTCCTCCACAGGGGTGTTCAGAGAGAAGTTGTACTTCTTGGCCAGCGCGTCAAAGTACATCCGGGAGATGCCGTCTCCCCGGATGTTGTTCCAGCCCGCGACCGCGATGGCCCCGTCCAGAATGGAGAGCTTTTTGTTGGGGATGATCAACGCCGGGTCGCACTTGAGCTGAAAGCCCAGCCCGGTACAGGTGGGGCAGGCCCCAAAGGGGTTGTTGAAGGAGAACATACGGGGCGTCAGCTCCTCGATGGAGACGCCGCAGTCCTCGCAGGCGTAGTTTTGGGAGAAGGAGACGTCCCGGTCCTCCCCCACGATGTTCACCAGCACGAGCCCGCCCGCCAGGGCGGACGCGGTCTCGATGGAGTCGGTGAGCCGGCGGTGAATGTCCTCCCGCACCACCAGGCGGTCCACCACCACCTCGATGTTGTGCTTCTTGTTCTTGTCCAGCCGGATGTCCTCGGTGAGCTCGTAGAGGGAACCGTCCACCCGCACCCGGACGTAGCCCGACTTCCGGGCGTCCTCAAAGACCTTGGCGTGCTCCCCTTTCTTCCCACGGATGACGGGGGCCAAGATCTGGATGCGGCTGGCCTCCGGCAAGGCCATGATCTGGTCCACGATCTGGTCCACCGTCTGCTGGTGGATCTCCTTGCCGCACTTGGGGCAGTGGGGCGTGCCCACCCTGGCCCAGAGGAGACGCAGGTAGTCGTAGATCTCCGTCACCGTGCCCACGGTGGAGCGGGGGTTCTTGGAGGTGGTTTTCTGGTCGATGGCGATGGCGGGCGAAAGCCCCTCGATATAGTCCACATCGGGCTTTTCCATCTGGCCCATGAACATCCGGGCGTAGGAACTCAGGGACTCCATATACCGCCGCTGGCCCTCGGCGTAGATGGTGGAAAAGGCCAGGGAGGATTTGCCTGAGCCGGACAGCCCGGTGATGACCACCAGCTTGTCCCGTGGGATGGTGACGTCGATGTTTTTCAGGTTGTTCTCCCGTGCGCCCTTGACGAAAATGTGGTCTAACATAGCCTGTCTCCCGCTCCCGTTGTAGTGTCCAATCTGACGGTATATTGTAGCACATCTGTTCCAGCGTGTCAACCTCTTTCCCGGCTTTTGGGCCGGGAATATTTCTCCCCACGGCGGGCAACCTAGGTCCAAAAGGGGGCGAGGGCGATGGCCAGAGGAAAGGGGCGGCTGCTGGGACTGCTGGCGGGGATGCTGGCGCTGACGGTGTGTTTGAACGCTGTCCAGGCGGCCACCTATCGCCAGGGCAGCACGGGCCAGCAGGTCCGCACCATCCAGGACAAGCTGAAACGCTGGGGCTACTATGACGGCGAGGTGGACGGCGTATTTGGCAGCGGGACCAGGGCCGCGGTGGTGAAATTTCAGCAGAAAAACGGCCTGACCGCCGACGGCGTGGTGGGGCAAAACACCCTCCGGGCTCTGGGTATGTCCGTCTCCGGCGGCAGTTCCGGCGGCGGCACGGGGACCGGCGAACACGACGTGGCCCTGCTGGCCCGGGTCATCTCCGCCGAGGCCCGCGGCGAGCCCTACGCGGGACAGGTGGCGGTGGGGGCGGTGATCCTGAACCGCATAGAGCACCCCTCCTTCCCCTCTACCCTGGCCGGGGTTGTCTACCAGCCGGGCGCTTTCACCTGCATGGTGGACGGCCAGATCGACCAGCCCGTGGCGGAATCTGCCCGGCGCGCCGCACAAGAGGCCCTGAACGGCTCCGACCCCTCCGGCGGCGCGATCTATTACTTCAACCCCGCCACCGCCACCTCCGCCTGGATCTGGTCCAGGCCCCTCATCAAAACCATCGGCAAACACAGGTTTTGCAGCTGAGGACAACACGAGCGGGACGGCCCCACTGGGCCGACCCGGATGCCTGGCGGCCGGGTCGTGCGCCGCGGCGGGCCGCAAAAGACGGTCAAAGGTCCTGGCGCCCGCGGGCGCCAGGACCTTTGACCGTCTCAAGGGCCCACCCTCTTTCGACTGCCTTTTTTCTCCAAATCGGCTATGCTTGTCCTGAAATCAGCGAGGAGGGCGAGGCTATGGCGTCGAAGGGACTGCGGGAGACGGCGGAGCGGGCGAGAAATGAACTGCGGGAGACGGGCCGGGACCTGCGGCGGAGCCGGGTCATCGTAGGGCTCTGCCAGTGGGGGATCCGCTTTCTGCTGGGGGCCACGTTGGCCACGGGCGAGGTCTTTGACGGCGCGGCTCCCTTTGGTCTGGCCTTTGTGGGGGCCTCCGGAGCGGGCAACGAGGGCTTTGCCGCCATGGTGGGGGCCATGCTGGGGTATTTGCTCAGCCGGGGGTTGGAGGACGGCCTGCGCTACGCCGCGGGCTGTATCCTGGTCTTTGCCACCGCCTTCGCCTTTTACGACCTGGCCCTCTATCGGCGGACGTGGTTCATGCCCCTGACTGCCGCGCTCTTCAACGCCGTCACCGGCCTTGTGACCCTGTCCCCAAGGCCCTGGACCGCCGCGCTGACGGCGGCCTTCGCCGCGGAGGTGGCCCTCACCGCCGCGGGGACCTATGCCTTTGAGCGGGCCTTTTCCCTTTGGCGGGGACAGGAGGGGGGACCCAGCCGCCCCACCGCCCACCAGCGCCTGGGGCTCATGGGCCTCGCCCTGGCGCTGCTGCTGTCCCTGGCCCGGCTGCGGCTGCTGGGCGGGCTCAGCGTGGGCCGGGTGTGCGCGGCGGCGCTGGCGCTGTGCGCCGGGTCCG
>CANQFT010000017.1 GCA_947599925.1 uncultured Oscillospiraceae bacterium
GCGGAGGGGCCAAAGGCCCCGCAGACCAGCCCGAGTCGGAGCGAAGCCGGGCGTCGCGAACAGGCGAGGCGTGACAACTCGGCCTCGCCGCTTCTTTGACTATAACTCCACTGCCCGGCTGAGGGCGAAGAACCACAGGACTTTTTTGGCCACGGGCCTGTCCAGCAGTTTGCTGAGGGCCTGGGCGTATGCCTCCAGCTGGGGACGGTACTCCTCCGCCCTGCTTTTTACCGTGCCGTCGGTGACGCGGTCGCTTTTGAAGTCCAGGATCACAAGGCCCTGGGGCGTGTCGTACCAGCAGTCCACCACGCCCTGGAGCAACACCTGCTCCTCCCAGGCCAGGTCGGGGAAATAGCGCCGGGCGGACTCCAACACGGAGAATTTGAACTCCCGGTGGAGCCCCTGGCCCGCCGCCAGCGCCTCTTGGCCCGTGGGCGAGCGGAAAAACCGCAGCAGCACCTCCGGGTCCACCGCCGCGCCCTGCTGGGGCGTGACGATCTGCTGGTCCACAAGCCGCTGGATCTCCTGGCGCAGTCCTTCCAGGCTGGCGGCGCTGTCGTAGTTCAGGTATTGCATGACCACATGGTGGGCCGTGCCCCGCTCGCTGGGCGTCAGACCCTTCTGGGCGGCGAAGTCCGGCCTGTCGAAGAGGATGGCCCGCGGCTGGGGCGGCGGGGCCTCCTCCGCCGTCTCGCTGTCCACATACCGGCCCTTGAGCTGGGTCGCGGTGAGCTTGGAGGGCAGGTCGCAGGCCAGGGCGTAGGGGTAGCGCCAGGTGTAGTCGGGCAAGTTCTGGGCCGTGGGCGCCGGCTGGTCCGGGCTCCCGCTCCGGCGGGGCGCTTCCAGGTAGCGGCCGCCGTCGTGGACGGACATCTCCCAGGCCGTGCCGTAAAAGGCCCCCGCCGGAGGCAGATGCTCCAGCGGCGCGCCGCCGCGCAGAGTGTCCCGCGCCTCCGGTCGGCACAGGGCCGCCGCCAGGACCCAGTGGCCCACCGAGGGCAGTCGGGTCAGCAGTTGGGGCGGCACGGGCAGCTGGGCGTCGGGCAACAGGCGGGCGATCTCCTTTTCCACGTCCCGCAGGGTACACACCAAGACCAGCTTTTCCCTGGCGCGGGTCAGGGCCACATACAAAAGCCGCAGTTCCTCGCTGTATAGCTCCTGCTCCTGCTTGGCGATGACGGCCTGGCGGGCCAGCGTGGTGTAGCGGATCTGGCGCTGGGCATCGATGCCCTGGGGCCCCAGGCCCATCTCCCGGTGGAAGAGCATGGGCTCGCGGTTGTCGCTTTTGTTGAAGCCCTTGCCCAGACCGCCCACCACCACGATGGGGAACTCCAGGCCCTTGGCGCGGTGGATGCTGAGGATCCGCACCCCGCCTGTCCCCGCGCCGGGCGCGGCGAGGGGCTGGCCCAGGTCCCGCAGACGGCGCAGATGGCACAAAAAGCCGAAGAGCCCCTTGTGACCGCCCGCGTCAAAGTCCCTGGCGCACTGGTAGAGGGCCAGCAGATGCGCCCGCCGGGCCTCCCCGCCGGGCATGGCGCAGACCAGGGCCATCAGCCCCGTGCGGCAGTAGACCTCCCACAAGAGCTCGTAGCTCCGCTTGTCACGGGCCATGTCCCGCAAGGTCTGGAGCTGGTCCAGGAAGGCCAGGCTGTCAGCCTGGCCGTCGGCCAGCAGAGCGTCGTAGTAACAGCCGTCTCCCTTGTCTGCCCGCAGCTGGGCCAGGCGGTCCGGGCTGAAGCCGTAAAGGGGGGAGCGCAGGACCGCGATCAAAGGCACGTCCTGGCGCGGGTTGTCGATGATCTCCAGATAGGAGAGGGCCATGGCGGTCTCCGGAACGTCGAAGAAGTCCTCGCCGCCCTCGCTGGCCCAGGGGATCCCCCGCTCGTCCAGGGCGCGGGTATAGCGGCCCAGGACCTGATTGGGCGAGCGCAGGAGAATGGCCACGTCACCGGGCTCGGCCCTGCGGGCGCTCTCCCCCTCCCCCACCATGAAGCCGCTGTCCAGCAGTTGGCGGATGCGCTCGGCGATGAAGCGGGGCTCAGCCATGGCGTCAAAGCCCTCCTCCTGCTTGGGGTCGTGCAGAAGCCGCAGTTCCACGGCACAGTCGGGCCTTGGGGAAAAGCTGCCGCCGCAGTACAGGGCCTCCTCCGGCCCATAGTCCAGCTCCCCCACTTCCCGGCTCATCAGATTGGAAAAGAGGAAGTTCACGCAGTCCACAACCTGGGGCCTGGAGCGGAAGTTCTCCCCCAGGATCACCCGCCTGCCCTGGCCGGGCGCGGCCTGCTCCGCCGGTGGAAAGGCCCGGTATTTCTCCAGAAAAATGGAGGGGTCGGCCAGGCGGAAGCGGTAGATGGACTGCTTCACATCGCCCACCATGAACAGATTCCCGCCGGGGCCGGTCAAGGCGTCGAACAGGGCGTTTTGGACCTGGTTCGTGTCCTGGTATTCGTCCACCATCACCTCGTCCAGCCTGCCCTGCCACTCCTGGGCCACCTCCGGGCGCCGGGTCAGCAGTTCCAGGGCCAGGTGCTCCAGATCGGAGAAGTCCAGCACGCCCCGGCGGGTCTTGAGGTCCCGGTAGCTCCGGTCGAACTGCCCGATGAGCTCCACCAGCGCCTCCACCGCCGGGGCCACGGCGGACAGGTCGGCCAAATGCTGGGCACTGCGGCGCTCCAGCGGCGCGGCGTCCCGGGCGAACTGCCGCTTGCAGGTCTCCCGCAGTTCCTTGGCCCGCTGGGCCAGCGCCGGGTCCAGGCACTTGGCCGAGGAGCCCAGCCGGGGAAAGGAGGGCATACGGGCCTGGTCCCAGCTCTGGGCATTGGCCAGGTCGTTCAGGCTGGCGACGGTGGCATCCAGCGAGCCCGCGTAGGCCGCCACGCCCTGGCGGCACGCCTCCGCCACCGGCGCCAGGCAGTCCCGCCAGTACCGGGCCAGGGCCCGGTACCGCTCCAGGAGATAGGCCCCCCACACGCTCTGGCCCACGTCGGTCAGACCCGCCAGGGAAAAGGCCCGCCTCTGCCCCTCCAGCCACGCAGCGGGGTCGCTGTAACTCTGGAGCTTTTCGTAGACGGTCAGCACCATCTTGCCCAGCGCACTGTCCTCACGGCCGGGCTCAAAGGTGTCTAAAAGGAGGCCAAGGGCGTCGTCCGGCGCGGCGTAGCGGCGCTCCAGCACCGCCTCCAGCGCCTCCACCCGCAGGGCGGCGGCCTCGGCCTGGTCGCAGAGGCGGTAGTCCCGGTCCAGGTCCATCAGGTAGCCCCACTGACGCAGCAACTCGCCGCAGAAGGCGTGGACGGTGGAGATGTGGGCCTGGTAGACCAGGGTCAACTGCCGCCGGAGATGGCGGTCGCCGGGCCGGTCGGCCAACGCCTGGCCCAGACGGTCCAGGATACGGCCCTTCAACTCGGCGGCGGCGGCGTTTGTAAAGGTGATGACCAGGAAGCGGTCTATGTCCGCCCCCGCGCGCACGCGCTCCAGCAGCCGCTCCACCAGCACGCGGGTCTTGCCCGCGCCGGCGGCGGCGGACACCAGAAGCGGCCCGCCCTGGTTGGACACCGCCTGCCGCTGGGCGTCGGTCAGCGTAAAGCTCATTCCTCTCCGCCCCCTTCCAGCGCGTCCCAAAATTGCTCCGGCTTCAACTTCCGCCCCCAGCGGCGGCCCTCGCCGCCCAATCCCTGCTCAAACTGGCAGGCCGCGCGGTAGCGGCACCACTGGCAGGCGTTGTGGCTCTCCCCGCGCCAGTAGGGGTCGGCGCACACCTTGCCCGCCTTGAGCTCCTGGGCCACCTGGCCCAAGATCTGGTCCAGGTGCCGGGAGAGACGGCCCAGCTGGGCCAGGCTGGCCAGGTCGTCGGAGGAAAAGGTGCCGTCCTTCCGCACCCGCAGGGGCAGAAAGCGCTTTTTCCCAGGGGTGTTCTCCATGGCCTCCAGCACCGCCACGTCGTCCAGCAACAGGCCCTGACGGGTCAGGGCCTTGTCCAGCTGGGCCTGGCGCTCCTCCTCGTCCATGTCCCGGTCGCCGCTGGCCAGCAGGTCGCGGGCCGGAACATAGAGCACCCCCGCGGGGACCACCTCTTTGCCGAAGTAGTCCTTGCCGTATTTTTGGAGGGTGAAGAGGTACAGGAGCATCTGCATTCCAATGCCGTGGAACACGTCGGTGAGGTCAAAGGCCTTGCGGCCCGTCTTGTAGTCCATCACCCGCAGATAGAGCTTGCCGCCCCGCTCCCAGCCGTCTACCCGGTCCACAAAGCCGCTGACGCTGACGGTGAAGCCGTCCAGCTCCAGCGTCACCGGCGGCAGGTCCTTGCCCCGGCCAAAGCCCAACTCGAAGGCCAGAGGCTTGAAGTCGCTGCAGCGCAGCTCCTCCGTGGCGTTGACCACCACGCGCTCCACCGTCTTTTTCAACCGGCCAAAGAGGTAGGCGAAGCGGGGGCTCTTGTCCTCCAGCCCGCCCAGTTCCTCCGCCAGATACCGCTGGATGGCCCGGTCTGTCAGGTCCCGGACGGCGGCGGCGTCCATGGACTTGTCCCACCGGCCCAGCACCTCTTCCAGCACCGCGTGGACAAAGGTGCCGTACTCCGGCGCGGTGAAGCCCAGGGGCTCCCTGGGCCGGGCGTCCAGGCCGTAGCGCATGAAGTCGGAGAAGTGGCAGGAGCGGTAGAGGTCCAGCCTGGAAGCGGACATGGACGCCCCCTTGCCGTAGAGCGCGGCCACCCCCGCCGGGGACAGGCTGCCCCGTTGGGCCGACGCGGACTGGGCCAGCGCCCTGGCCCGGCCCTCCATCCCCGGAACGCGCTCCAGGGCGGCCCGGACCCCATCGTCCCGCACCGCCAGCTCCAGAGCGGGCCCGACGGCGGCCAGACGGGGATCGGGCCCGGCGGCGGCGTTTTCCACAAAAAGCAACGGGAAAAGCCGCTCCAGCCGGGGCACCAGAAAGGCCGGCGCGCGCTCCTCCCCCGCCACCTGGCCGGGCCAGAGGACGTAGAGCCGCTGGGTGGGCAGCGTGGCGGCGTTGTAGGCAATGGTCATCTCCCGGCCCAGCCGCTCCTCCAGCCTGGGCGCCAGGGAGAGGCCCAGCTGGGACAGGGCCAGACGGTCATCGTCTGTCAGCAGTCCCGGCGAGCGCTGGCAGTCGGGCAGGCGCTTGTCGTCACAGCCCAGGAAAAAGACGGCCTTGTAGCTCTCGTAGCCCAGACGGGGGCAGGGCCCCGCCGTCACCCGGTCCAGGGCCACAGGGATGGAGCCCACCTGGTACTGGCTCAGCACCAGGGCAAACAGCCGGGCAAATTCCTCCGCGTCCATCTCCCGCCGGGCCAACAGCCGGGCGCAGCTCTCCAGGGCCCCCACCAGGATGGCCCACAGCTGGGCGTATTCGTCGGCCAGACCCAGCTCCCCGCGGCTCCGCAGGGCCTCCACCCGGCGCTCCAGGGTCTGGGGCAGCTGGATCGTCTCCAAAAAGTCGTAGAGAGCCACGGCCCGCTCCCGGCCCGTGGTCCCCTTGGCCCGGCGCAGGGCCTCCAGCGGCTCCATCACCTGCCGCCGCAGGGCGTTGAGCCGCTCCAGCTCCGCCTCGGTCTCCTGGGTGTAGGGCCGGCCGTAGCCCTCCGGGTGCATCCGCCAGGGCTTGGCCGTTGTCCACATCCCGCCGCGGATGTCCCAGGTGATCACATAGTTCTCCAGCCGGTCCACCCCGTCGGCGCTGACGCCGGTGAGCCCGGTCTTCAGGTAGCGCAGTACGTCCTCCTTGCGGTAGCCGCCCTCGATGGCCTCCAGCGCGCCGGTGATCAGGGCCAGGACGGGCTTTTCCAGGATGTCCTGGGTCCGGGCCAGAAAGAGGGGGATGCCGTATTGGGGAAAGACAGAGTCCAGCAGTTCCTCGTAGCCCTCCAGGGTACGGGCCGTGACCGCCACGTCCCGGAAGCGCCAGCCCTCTTCCCGGCAGAGGCGCAGGATCTCCCCGGCGGTCCACTCCACCTCCTGCCGGGGCCCCGCGGCCTGGATACAGCGCACCGGGGCCTTGGCGGGCCAGGTCTGCGGCCTGGGGTCAAACAGCTGCCCCTCCAGGTGCCGAAGGGCCGGGTCTTTTCCGGCCAGAGGCTCTGTAAGGGTCTCTACCTTTACAGCCTGTCCCATCGACTGGGCCAGCTGTTGGAACTGGGCCGCCGTCTTGCGGGCAGGGGAAAACACCCCCAGCCCCTCCTCGTCCTCGGCCAGATGGTCGCAGGTGAGGGCCAGGGTGACGCTGTGGGCTTTTTTGATGAGCGCCGAGAGCACCAGGGACTGCTGGGGCGTGAAGTCGGTGAAACCGTCCAGGTAGAAGTCCATGCCGCCGCCCCAGTCACAGCGGTCCAGGGCGTGGGCCAGACGGGTCAACAGGTCCCTGGGGTCGGCGCCCAGGGTATCGCACAGGGTCTCGTATGCGCCAAAGATCAGGCCCAGGTCCCGCAGTTTGTCCCCGGCGGAACCACCCAGGTCCCCACCGGCCCGCATCAGGGCCTCGGGCCGGACACAGTAGCTCTTGCACTCGTCCAGCGTGTCCAGAAGGCCCGCGAGGAAGGCGGGCTTGCGGGAGGGCGCGTGGTAGACGGTCAGGGCGCTCTGGGTCTCCCGGACGGCCAGGTACATCACCAGCAATCGTCCGCCCTGGTCCAGCGCTGGCCGGGCCAGGCCGCCGGCCTGGGCGAACACCCGGTTGGCCATGCGGGAAAAGGTCAGGACCTCCCCGCGCAGAGGCAGAGAGCCGTCGCCTTGGGCGCACAGCCGGGCCTCGGCCCGGTGGGAGTACTGCTCCGGGACGATGAGGACCTGGCGGCGCTGGGCGGCGTTTTGGGCCATGGTCTCCAAAAGGCGGCTGGACTTCCCCGTGCCGCCGCGACCGATCAGCAGATGTACCATCTCTCAGCCCAACCTCTCTTCCAGCGCGGCCACGGCCTTGTCCATCTGGGCCTGGGGCTCGGCCTCCTCCACGTCCGGGACAAGGCCCGTGCCGATCAGCGAGACGCCCGCGCCGGTGGCGTACATCCCGGTGGAGAGGTTCAGCCCGCCGCCGTTGGGCAGGGGAAACGCCTGCTGGTAGTAGCCCTTGCCGCAGGTCCTCTCGCCGATCAGGGGCGCGGAGGCGCTCTCCCGCAGTTGGGCGGCGAAGAGTTCGGCGGCGGAGTAGCTGTTGGCGTCGATCAGCACCGCCATAGGCAGGTCCACGCGGTCCTCGTCGGAGAACACCGTCCGCACCGGGCCGTTTTTGCTGCGCTCGGTAAAGATGGGCCCTGGGCCCAGCAGATGGTCCAGAAGGTCGGTGAGCTCGCTCACATAGCCGCCGGGGTTGGCGCGCACATCGAACAAGAGCCCCTTGGCGCCCTGGGCCACCAGCTGGTCCACCGCGTCCTCGGCCAGCTGGGCGCTGCCGGCGTAGAAGTTCTCCAGGCGCACATAGCCCAGGCCGTCCTCCAGCAGTTCATACTGCACCGGCTGGCTCTGCACCTGGGCGGCGCGGAGGCGGACCACACGGCTCTGGCCGTCGGCGTCCAGCACGGTGAGGGCGATCTCTCTGCCGCTCTCCTGGCCGATCTGGTCCACAAGCTGGGTGAAGTTCTCCGCCGTCAAGTTCTGGCCGTCGATGGCGGTGATGCGCCAGCCCGCCTCCAACCCCGCCTGCTCCGCGGGGCCGCCGGGGATGAGGGCGACGATGTCCATGTATGTGCTGTCCGGGGCGACGGTGTAGGTCAGGCCGATGCCCACATAGCGGTTTCTGCGCCGCTGGAGCATATCGTCGTATTCCCTGGCGCTGAGGTAGAACGACCAGCGGTCGTCCAGCGCGGTGACGGCGGCGTCCAGCGCGGCGTCCACCACCGCCTCGTCGTCGTAGGTCCCCACGAAGCGGTGGCGGAACAGGTCCGCGCTCTCCAGCAGGGCAAAACCGCCTGGCCCCAGTCGGAGCCAGGCAGTCAGGGCCACCGCCGCCACCGTGCAGACCAGGGTGACGGCGGCGGTGACGATCAGGGCGATGGCGGAAAAGCGTTTTTGTTTCATATCAGTTATAGGGGAAACCGGTGTTGTTGATCCAGTTCACGTTGGGATAGTATTTCAGCGCGTCCTGCCGCACGCCGTTGACCCGGACCTCAAAGTGGAGGTGGGGGCCGGTGGAGCGGCCGGTGGTGCCCACATAGCCGATGACCTGGCCCTGGCTCACCACGTCCCCCACCTGCACCGCCCGGCGGGACATATGGGCGTAGAGGGTGGAGACGCCGTCGCCGTGGGAGATGACCACGTAGTTGCCGTAAGAGCTGTGGTGGGCGCTGGTGAGCACCACGCCGCCGCGGGCCGCGTAGATCTCCGTGCCGGTGGGGGCGCCGCCGATGTCGGTGCCGGAGTGGTTGGCCTGCTTGCCGGAGATGGGGTCCTTGCGGGGCCCGTAGAAGGAGTTGACTTTCACGCAGTTGGAGGGCAGGGGCCAGTACCAGCCGCTGCCGGGGTCAAACTGGTAGGCGTTGGAGTTGCCAGACTGTCTGGCCGCCTCGATGGCCCGCTGGAGCTCCTTTTCCTGCTTGGCGATCTCCGCGTCCATGGCCTTCGCGGCGGCGTTCAGCTCGTCGAGGGCGGCCTGGGTCTCCTTCTCGTCGGCGGCGATCTCGTTGATGAGCCTCTGGACCTCCGCCTTCTGCGCGGCCAGCTCGTCCTGGGCCGCCTTTTGCTCGGCCTTGGCCGCCTCGGTCTCCGCGCGGGCCTGCTCCAGCTCCGCCTTGGCCTGTTGAAGCGCCTGGCGCGCGGCCTGGAGCTGGTCGCAGATCTTGTCGTTGTAGTCGGCGATGGAGTTCACCGTGTGTACCTTGTCCAGCAGGTCGGGGAAGCTCTTGGCGGAGAAGAGCACGGACCAGTAGGACACCCGGCCCTCCTTCTCCATGGCCCGGCACTGGCGGCAGAAGAGGTCGAACTGGGCCCGCTCGGCGGCCTCGTTTTCCGCCACCTGGGCCTCCTTTTCCGCGATCAGCGCGGCGTACTGCTCCAGCTGGGCGTTGAGGTTGTCGATCTCCTCTTGGAGCAGGTCGATCTGCCGCTCCAGGTTGTTCTTTCGGTCCATGGCCTTGCCCTTCTCCGCCTGGATGCCGCTGAGCTGGTTTTTCAGGTCGGTCTTTTGCTGGGAGAGGCCCTGGTTTTTCTGTTTCAGGCTGTTGATCTGGCTCTGGATCTCGCTGACAGAGGCGGCGCCGGCGGTGAAGTTGCTCACCACCATCACCACCATGGGCAAGATCAGCAGCAGCGCCAGGACGCAGGCCACCAGCGCCATCGTCCGCTCCCGGCGGGAACGTCTGGGTCCGGCTGTGGTACGCTTGCTCATGGGTGCGCGCCCCCTTAAACTCTCAGGAATTTGCGGATGGCCAACAGCGAGCCCAGCACGCCGATGGTCAGTCCCGCGCCGCAGAACACCGCCAGCACCATGCCCCAGAGCTGGCCAAAGGGCACGGCCACCAGGAAGCCCAGCTGTCCCGCCGCGCCCATGGCCCGCTCCACCAGGCCGTAGACCCACCACTGGAGGAAGAAGGACAAAATGGCGCTGAACAGGCCCAGGATCGCCCCCTCCATCACGAAGGGCCAGCAGATGAAGCCGTTGGTGGCGCCGCACATCCGCATGATGGCGATCTCCTCGCGGCGGTAGAAGGTGGCCAGGCGCAGGGTGTTGGAGATGATGAAGAGGCTGACCACCGCCAGGGTGACGATCAGCACCAGGGCAAGGCCCGCCGCCACGTTGCGGACGGCGATCATCCCCTCGGCCACGCCGATGTCCGCCGAGGTGCTCTCAATGCCCGGAATGGCCCGGACCTGCTCCACCGTCTGCTCCAGCTGGGAGATGTCGGCGACGTGGACGCGGTAGCGGTGCTGGAAGGTGTCGGTGGGCAAGAGGTCGTAGAGCTCGTTCTCCCCTTCCCGCTGGGCGCGGAAGTCGGCCAGCACGGTCTCCCGGTCCACAAACTGGACCTCCCGCACGTTGGCCACGGCGGTGATGTCGTGGATGAGGGCGTGGGCCTGGTCGTCGGAGAGGCTGTCGTCTATGTAGGCCAAAAACTCGTTGTCCCGCTCCAGCTCCGCCAGATTTGCGTCCAGATCCACCGCCACCAGCGCGAAGGTGCCCATGATCAGCAGACAGGCCACGGTGGTACACACCGCGGCGAAGGACATGAGCCCGTGGCGGAAGATGCTGGTGAAGCCCTCTTTGATGAAGTAACCCAGGTTCCAGCGGCGGTGGGACGGGGCCTTTTTCCTGGCCCGGTCCGGACCTGCCATGCGGCTGCGGTCAATCTCCGGCATGGTCGTTCACCTCCTGCTGGGGCGCGGCGCTCTCCGGGGCCACGGCGGTGTCCATCGCCGCGGCCGAGGCCAGGATCTCCATGGGAATGGCGCCCGCGGACGGCGCGGGGACCGCTTCTTCAACCGCTTCTTCAACCGCTTCTTCTGCGGGCTCCGGCTCGTGGGCGGACTCCTCCTCGGACGCCGCTTCACCCGGCTCCGGCTCGTGGACAGGCTCCTCCTCCGCGGACGCCGCTTCAGCGGGCTCCGGCTGGGACCGCTCCACGGCGGCGTTGGGGTAGTACCCGCCGGTCTCGTCCCGGAGGATGCGGCCGTCGCGGATGGCGATGACCCGCTTGCCCAGGCGGTCCACCAGGCCCTTTTCGTGGGTGACCACCAGCATGGTGGTGCCCAGGTCGTTGATCTGGGCCAGCAGTTCCATGATCTCCACGCTGAGGCCGGGGTCCACGTTGGCGGTGGGCTCGTCGGCGATGATCATCTCCGGGTTGTTCACCAGGGCGCGGGCGATGGCCAGGCGCTGCTGTTCCCCGCCGGAGAGCTGGTTGGGCAGCTCCCGCTCCTTGCCCTGCAGCCCCACCAGCTCCAGCACATAGGGGATGCGCTTTCGCATGGCGTGGCCGGAGGAGCCCACCACACGCATGACAAAAGCCAGGTTCTCCCAGACCGTCTTGTTGGTCATCAGCCGGAAGTCCTGGAACACAACGCCCAAAGTCCGCCGCAGCAGAGGGATCTGCCGGCGGCGGATGTTGTTGAGATTGTAGCCGTTGACCATGATCTTGCCGCCGGTGGCCTGGATCTCGCCGGTCAACAGCTTGGTGACGGTGGACTTGCCGGAGCCGGAGGGCCCCACCAGAAAGACAAATTCCCCGTCCTCAATACGGAACGAGACCCCGCGCAGGGCCTCGTTTCCCGTATCGTATGTCTTTGTTACGTCGATGAACCGTACCATGGGGTTCCTCCCGCGTCAGTTGTCGATCCCTCTGGAGACCAGGTATTTCTTGACCATCAGGGCCACTTTGAAGGTGATGGCGTCGTCGAACTCCCGCAGGTCCAGACCTGTGAGTTTCTTGATCTTCTCCAGCCGGTATACCAGGGTGTTGCGGTGGACAAAGAGCTTGCGGGCGGTCTCGGAGACGTTGAGGTTGTTTTCAAAGAACTTGTTGATGGTGAACAGGGTCTCCTGGTCCAGCGCGTCGATGGGGTTTTTCTTAAAGACTTCCTGCAGGAACATATCGCAAAGGGTGGTGGGCAGCTGGTAGATGAGGCGGCCGATGCCCAGGTTTTCGTAGTTGATGACGGCCATTTCGGTGTTGAACACCTTGCCCACCTCGATGGCCACGCTCGCCTCCTTGTAGGCGCGGGCCAGGTCCCGCAGGTGCGGGGCCACCGTGCCGATGCCGATGACGCACTTGGTGTGGAGCTCGCCGTCCAAAAGTTCCTGCATCTGGGCGGCCAGACGGTAGAGCTCCTTGCTGTCCGTGTTCTCCTCCAGGGACTTGATGACGGCCACGTCGGTGTCGCTCATGGAGAGGATGAAGTCGTTTTGCTTGTCAGGGAACAGCCCTTGGAGCAGGTCGATGGCGGCGGGGTTCCCCTCCGGGGCCATGCGGATCAAAAAGGCACAGCGGGGCTGTTCGTTGGGGAAGTGGAGTTCGCGGGAACGGATGTAGATGTCCCCGGAGAGGATGTTGTCCGAGACGATGTTTTTCACAAAGGTGGCCCGGTCGTGCTTTTCCTCATAAGAGGCTTTGGCGCCGTTGAGGGCCACGACAGCCAGGCCGCAGATGCTCTGGGCCTCCTCCCCCTCCCCCACCACGAAGGCGGCGTAGTCATAGAAGACGGACCAGCCCGACAGGGCGCGGAAGAGCTTGCCCTCGGCGGTGACGTAGGCGCTCTCGTGGCGGTTGATGACCTCCGCCACCTGGGGCCAGCGCTCCCCGACCAGAGCCAGATCGGTACAGGCCACCACCGTCCCCTCGTTGTCCACCACGCCGATCGGCAGCTTGGTGCAGTCCTTCATCTGGAGCACCACACTTTGGAATATCCGGCTGGACATGGAACCCCTCCTTTTCTCAATGTTTCATCCAAAACCACAAAATCAATGGGCGAAATTCAGCGAGTATACTCATTATACCGGAAAGCACAAGGGATTTCAATAGACTTTCAAAAATATTTTGTGAAAATTGCATAAATCAGCTTTCCCGCAGAATCGACAGCTCCGCCGGGGTCAGGGGCCGCCACTGGCCGGGCTCCAGCCCCTCGTCCAGCGTCAGAGGGCCCATGGACACCCGCTTGAGGCTTGTCACCGGCTTGCCCAGACAGGCCATCATCCGCTTCACCTGGTGAAATTTCCCCTCCTGGATGGTGAGAAGGCCGGCGGAGGGCCCGGCGATCTCCAGCCTTGCCGGAAGACAGCGCAGACCGTCGCCCAGGACGAGGCCCGCCGCCAGCGCCGCGCGGTCGGCCTCCTCCAGCGCGCCCGCCACCGTCACCAGATAGGTCTTGTCCACGTGCTTTCTGGGCGAGAGCAGACGGTGGGCCAGGGCCCCGTCGTCGGTGAGCAGCAGCAGCCCGGTGGCGTCCTTGTCCAGCCGCCCCACCGGGAACAGCCCCCGTCGGCGCAGGTCTTGAGGCAGCAGGTCCAGCACCGTCCTCTCCCTGTCGTCCTGGGTGGCGGAGACCACGCCCGCGGGCTTGTGGAGCATCAGGTAGATGGATCCCCGCTCCAGCGCCGCGCCGTCCACGCGCACCACGGCGTCCTGGGGACACTTGGCCTCGGCCCGCGTGACCACCGCGCCGTCCACCTGCACGCGGCCCTGGGCGATCAGGCCCTTGGCCTCCCTGCGCCCGTAGCCCGCCGCGCTCAGCACCCTGTCCAGCCGCTCCAACGCCGCCGCCCCCTCTCCCAAGTCTCTTGACATGGATTATACCACGTTCGCATAGAAATTGACCAGAGCATTTTTGGAAGGAGCGATGGCCGATGTTCATTTACACGGCGAAGCTGGACCGAAGGCGGCTGATAGCGGGCGGCGTGGGGGCTCTGGCGCTGGTGTGCGCGCTGGGGCTCTTTCTGGCCTTTTCCGGCAGGAGCGCCGCCGCGGGCCAGACGGTGAGCCCCAAGGGCGTCAAGACCGCGGAGGACCGGCTGGCCTACCTGGGGGCCTACGGATGGCTGGTGCGGGAGGAGCCTCTGGCGGTGGAGGAGCTGGTCATTCCCAAGGAGTTTGGCGCGGAGTACGCCGACTACCTCTCTCTCCAGAGCCAGCAGGGGTTTGACCTGGCCCGTTACGCGGGCAAGACGGTGAAACGGTACACCTATGAAATACTCAACTACCCCACCGGTGAGACCGGGGTCCAGGCGTCGCTGCTGATGTATAAGAACACCGTGGTGGGGGCCGACGTCCTCTCCCCCGCCCTGGACGGCTTCATCCACGGCCTGGAGATGCCCCAGGCCACCCAAGCTCAGATCATCCAAGAAGCGGCGGGGCCGCTTCTTGGATGATTTTTTTGCGGCCCGCCGCAGCGCACGACCCGGCCACCGAGGTGGCCGGGTCGTGCGTTTGCGGGCCGAGATGTCACGCCTCGCCTGTTCGCGACGCCCGGCTTCGCTCCGACTCGGGCTGGTCTGCGGGGCCCTGGGGCCCCTCCGCTCGCCCTCGCTCCGCTCCATCCGGGCTGCTCACGACGGCTCGGACGCTTCGAGTTGTCACGCCTCGCCTGTTCGCGACGCCCGGCTTCGCTCCGACTTGGGCTGGTCTGCGGGGCCTTTGGCCCCGCCGCTCGCCCTCGCTCCGCTCCATCCGGGCTGCTCACGACGGCTCGGACGCTTCGTTGTCGCCCTGGGGCCCGGCGCGGCATAGGCTGGGGTGAGCCCGTTTGAAAGGAGGCTTGTTATGGCCTATTCCGACGCGGAGCTGCTGGCCCGGCTCATTCAGTGCGAGGCCGGCGGCGAGGGACAGACCGGCATGGAGGCGGTGGCCAGCGTGGTGATGAACCGGGTGCGGACCACCGTGGGCGAATATGGGCGGCTGGGCACGCTCTCCCAGGTGATCTTCCAAAAGGGGCAGTTCGTCTGCGCCATGGAGACCGTGGGCGGCAAGTATAACGCCCAGAACATCTACAATATGCGGCCCGAGGCCCAGCACTACGCCATCGCAGAGTGGGCCATCGCCGGAGGGCGGCTGAGCGGTCTGGGCGAGGCGCTGTGGTTCTTCAACCCCTATTCCAGTTCCTGCCGTCCCAACTTCCCCACGCGGGTGGGCTCCTTTGCCCTTCGCATTGGAGACCACTGCTTCTATAACCCCACAAGCTATTACGCCGATACGTAGATTCCAGCAGACCCCATTGAGAAAGGAGTTCTTTCACATATGGCCATCCTACAAGAAGGACTGCTGCGCGTACAGCAGGATATGGCGGACACCGGCAACCAGATCAACACCCCGCCCGCCGTGGACAGCGGCATCATGGACTCCCCCGGTCTGGAGGGCTCCTTCCAGCAGCTGTTGGCCGACAATCTGGGCCACTACGTCCAGATCGACTTCCTGGTGGGCGTCCAGACTCTGGTGCGCCGCAGCGGTATCATCTACGCCGTGGGCCGCAGTTTTGTGGTCCTCTATGACGAGACCAACCGGAACTTTGTCATGTGCGACGTCTTTTCCGCCAAGTTCGTGGCCTTTTTCGCCACCCGTCCCGCCCCAGGCGTGCTGCCCAATAACCCCATGGGCATCATGGCCGTGGACGCCCAGGGCAACCTCTGGCCGGTGGAGCATATGGAGCCCTCCCGCCACCCAGCGGGCGGCCAGACCACCGCGGACCAGCTGGTCCAGGCCCAGGAGCAGGCCCTCCAAGCGGCCCGCCGTCTGGCCCGGCAGAGCAACCAGCTCCCCGGCGTGGCCTCCCCCGGCGCCGTGCCGCCTCCGGAGACGGCCACCGGCCCCGGCTGGGTCACACTCACCGACCAGGGCTTCGCCAACTCCCAGAGCTGAGCCGCCCAGGGAAGATCACAGACAAAGGGCCCGCTGTCGCGCAGACAGCGGGCCCTTTTCATTTGTTTTTTTACAGGACCTTGGACAAGAACTCGATGGTCCGGGGCTCCTTGGGGTTGGAGAAGAAGCTCTTGGGCTCGTTCTCCTCCAAAATGTGCCCCTGGTCCATAAAGAGCACGCGGGTGCCCACCTCGCGGGCAAAGCCCATCTCGTGGGTGACCACCACCATGGTCATGCCCTCCTGGGCCAGTTCCCGCATGACCTCCAACACCTCGCCCACCATCTCCGGGTCCAGAGCGGAGGTGGGCTCGTCGAAGAGCATCAGCTTGGGCTTCATGGCCAGGGCCCGGACGATGGCGATCCGCTGTTTCTGTCCGCCGGAGAGCTGCGCGGGGTAGGCGTCCGCCTTCTCCTCCAACCCCACGCGCCGCAGCAGCCGCACGGCCTCCTCGTCGGCCTCGGCCTGGCCCATGAGCTTGGTCCGCACAGGGGCCAGGGTGATGTTTTTGCGGATGGTCATGTTGGGAAAGAGGTTGAAGTGCTGAAACACCATGCCCATCTGCCGCCGCACGGCGTTGATGTCCACCTTGGGGTCGGTGATGACCTGGCCCTCAAAGGTGATGGTCCCCGCCGTAGGGGTCTCCAACAGGTTGAGACAGCGCAGGAAGGTGGACTTGCCGGAGCCGGAGGGACCGATGACCACCACCTTTTCGCCGGGGGCGATGTGCTGGTCGATGTTGTCCAGCACCAGATGGTCGCCGAAGGACTTGGACAGGCCTTTAACGTCGATCACTTTGACGCAGCCTCCTTTCCAGCCTCCCCTGGAGCCAGGTCAGCAGGATACAGATGACCAGGTAGAGGAAGGCCGCGCCCAGGTAGGGCATCATGGGGTCGTAGGTGTTGGTGATGATGGCCTGGGCAAAGTACAAAAGCTCCTTGCCCCCGATCACCGAGATCAAAGAGGTGTCTTTGAAGAGGATGATGAACTCGTTTCCCAGAGCGGGCAGGATGTTCTTGAACGCCTGAGGGATGACGACAAAGCGCATCACGTCCATGTAGTTGAGGCCCAGGGACCGGCCCGCCTCAGGCTGGCCCACGTCCACGCCCATCAGTCCGCCCCGGATGATCTCCGCCACATAGGCGCCGGAGTTGATGCCCAGGGCCAGGGCGCCCACCATGGTCTTGTTGCGGCTGGATGCAAAGACCACCATACCCATGATCAGGAATTGCACCACCATAGGGGTGCCCCGGATCACAGTGGTATATATCTTACAAAGGGCGTTGAGCAACCCCAGGACAAAATTGTGCCGGCCGGGACGCTGCTGGTCGTGGGCGGTGCGGATCACGCCCACAAGCAGTCCCAGGGCGATGCCCAGCACCAGGGCCAGCACCGTGAGGATCAAGGTCTGCTCCAACCCCTGGAGATAGAGCTTCCAGCGGTCGGCCACCAGGAAGGCCCGGTAGAACTTCACGAAGAAGGACTGATACCAGGCCAGGCTCTGGGGCGCCATGGCCGTCAGCTCCAGGTAGATCGCTTCCATCATATCCGCTCCTCTCTCTTGGCGTTCCGATTTGAAAAAAGGGCGGGTCCGGGGACCCGCCCTTCCTTTGAGCCAGATAGAATCACTCGGCCTTGATGTAGGTGTCCACGATGGCCTGGAAGGTGCCGTCATCCTGGAGCTCGGCGATGGCCTGGTTCACCGCGTCCAACAGCTGGGTGTTGCCCTTCTGGACGGCGATGGCGTAGTCCTCGTCGGCGTAGGTGGTGTCCAGAATGGTCAGGCCCGTGTTGGCGGCCACAAAGGCCTTGGCGGGCTCGTTGTCGATGACCACGCAGTCCACCTGGTCGTTCATCAGAGCCTGGACAGCGGTGGCGCCGTTGTCGTAGGCGACAACGTGCTCCTCGCCGTAATCGCCCAGGCAGTACTCATAGCCGGTGGTGCCCCGCTGGGTGCCGATGAGCTCGGCGTTGGCCAGGTCGTCCACGGTGGCGATGTCGGAGCCCTCCTTGACGATGACCACCTGCACGCCCTTGGCGTAGGTGTTGGAGAAGTCCATGACCTCGGCCCGCTCGGGCTTCACGGTGATACCGGCCATGGCGATGTCGCTCTGGCCCTGCTGAACGGCCATGAGAGCGGCGTCAAAGTCCATGTCGTCCACCACCAGCTCCAGGCCCA
The DNA here is from genome assembly GCA_947599925.1 of uncultured Oscillospiraceae bacterium. Taxonomy (GTDB): domain Bacteria; phylum Bacillota; class Clostridia; order Oscillospirales; family Oscillospiraceae; genus MGBC124762. The sequence goes on from CANQFT010000017.1 coordinate 17,464, forward strand.
GCTTCTGGGCGATGGCGGTGGCCACCTCCACGTCGATGCCGATGTAGGCGCCGGTGTCGTCTACCATCTCATAGGGAGGGAAGGCGGCGTTGGTGGACATATGGAGCTTGCCGGGCTCCACGGTGGTGATGGCCGCGGGAGCATCGGCGGGCTCCTCGCTGGGAGTCACGGTGGCGGGGGTCTCGCTGGGGGTCTCGCTGGGGGTGTCGCTGGCGGTGCTGTCGCCACCGCCGCAGGCGGCCAGGGCGAAGACCATGCAGAGGGCCAGCAAAAGCGCAAGATACTTCTTCATTTTCATTCAATCTCCTTATTGCGTTCCGTCTGGAACGGGAATTGTCTGAATTATACACGCAATACAGGAAAAATGCAAGGGTATTTTCCACAAAATCCACCGCTGATTTGTCCTCGGCCATTGTGCGTGAATAAATATTCATTGTTGTATAAAAAACCGCCGCCCCACATGGCGTGGAGCGGCGGGGGTGTCCGCGTTCAGGGCAGATCGCTCAGGGCAGGTAGTTCCTGGGGTTCTGCCGCTGACCGTTGACCCGGACCTCGAAGTGGCAATGGCTGCCCGTGGAGTTGCCGGTGGAGCCGGCCTTGGCGATGACCTGGCCCTGGTAGACCCGGTCGCCCACGCTGACCAGGAGCTTGGAGTTGTGGGCGTAGTAGGTCTGCTTGCCGTTTTCGTGGTCGATGACGATATAGTTGCCGTAGCTGTTGTGCCATCCGGCGGTGATGACCTTGCCGCCGTCGGCGGCCTTGATGGAGGTGCCGTAGGGCACGGCGATGTCCAGACCGCCGTGGAAGTTGTACGTGCCGAAGAGGGAGCGGCCGCCGTAGCGGGAGGTGATGGTGCCCCGGACGGGCCAGATGAAGTAGCCCTTGGCCATGGTCTTGGGCCGCTCCTTGGTGCCCTGGGCCACCACCTTGGTCACAGGGGCGGTGAGCTGCTGGACGGCGGTGATGTCCCGCTGCTGTTCCATGCCGTTGAGGTAGGTGACGCGGGCGTCCACCATCTGGGAGCCGTCGGCCCCGGCCTCCAGGGTCTTGGAGTCGCCCTGGTACATGGTGTCGTCGTCCACATACTCCACCGGCGCGGGAATGGCCTCCTCGTAGCGGACCTTATCCACCGTCCGCACGCCCAGATAGGGCACGCTGGCGGAGACGGTCAGCTCGTCGCCGACCATCAGGCGGTTCAGGCTGGCCTGGGGATTGATGGCCAGCAGCTCGTCCACGGTCATGTCGTAGCGCGAGGCGATGCCGCTGTATGTGTCCCCTTTCACCACGGTGTAGACCACGGCCTCGCGGGTGTTGGAGGTCAGCAGGGCCTCCACCTCCGCCAGATCGTCTGTCAGCTGGTCCCGGGCCACATACTCACAGGTCAGGCCCACCGGCACGGTGAACTCGGCCACGACGGTATTCTCATTCATATAGGGCGCCTTCAGCCGGTCCAAAAGGGCCGCCAGCTGGGTGCTGTCAGCCTGGACGCAGAGATTTTCGCCGTTCACCGACAGCACATAGCCCCTGGTGACCTCATCCACCTGGTTGAACAGATAGGTCTCAAACCCGCTCAGGTCGGAGAGGTCCCGCTTGGCCACCAACTGCCGGGCAAAGCTCACATGGCCGTCCAGGGAGTAGTCCCGTCCCAAAATGACCTCGACCCTGTCCTCCACCTTTCGCTCGATGGCCTCATACTGGGCCTTGTCCGCCACCACGCCCAGGGTCTGGCCGTCCACCACCACCGCGTAGCCGGCGGTGTATACCGTGGCGGCGGTGGTCACCGCGCCCAGCAGCAGGGCTGCGGCCAAAAATCTGCCGGGCTTGAGCCGGTGGCGCTCCACAAAGGCATCGTAGCGGATCAGCAGTTCATCTATCTTGCGCTCCCAGCGCTCCCGGCGGCTGACGACCGGTCCGGCCGACGCGGTCGCCTCCACGTCCTGGAGGCCGGGGTATAAAAGTTCGTCCACGGGAGGATCCACCTTCTTATCTATCCGTTGGTATACCCGCCCCAGCGGGGCAGGATAAAGATTACAAATTAGTTACAATCTGTATCATATACCTTTTTCCGGCCCCCGTCAACCCCATTTTGTTCCGCGGGTTTTACCGCTTGTTCCCCTTTTGTAACAATATCTTGGGGCTTTTTTCCGTTTCTGGAAAAATCCCGCACGACTGGCGGGGTTTTCCGGCGGAAAAAATTTGTGAAACCAGGCCCCAACAGGCCCAAAAAAGCCTCGCAGAGTTTCGCGCCGCCATGTGGCCGGGCCGTGCGCTGCAGCGGGCCGCAAAAAATTCTCAAGGAAGCGGCCCCGCCGCTTCCTTGAGAAAATCAAAAGTCCCTGAAACCGCGAGGTTTCAGGGACTTTTGAGACTGTCAGTCTCCCTTATACTTCCGCCTTGTGGCCGCGCCGCCGCGGAGGTGCCGCTGGGCCTTGTTCCGGTCCAGCACGGCCTTGGCCTGGCGGTAGAGCCCCGGCTGGAACAGCGGCAGCCGCTCCGACAGGTCCTTGTGTACCGTGGACTTGCTCAGGCCGAACTTGGCAGCGGCGGCGCGGACGGTGGCGCCGCTCTCTATGATGTACTGGGCCAGCATCTCACACCGCTCCTCGATCTTTTCCTTCACGCGCAACTCACTCCCCGACTTCCGATTCCCTCCACCATATGAGTTCCGGACGGGAAATATGAAGCGCAAAAGTGGGGATTGTAAAACCCGGCGGGTTATACTATAATGTATTTATTGAATTTTGCCCAACGGAGGGAAAGAGATATGAAACGAGTCACCATCCGCGCCCTGTGGGAACACATGGCGGACTACGGCGGCCAGGAGGTCACCGTCTGCGGCTGGGGCCGCACCATCCGGGACATGAAGACCTTTGGGTTCCTGGAACTGAACGACGGCTCCGCCTTTCAGAATCTCCAGGTGGTCTTTGCCAACGGGGAAGTGGACAACTTCAAGGACATCGCCCGGCAAAACGTGGGGGCGGCCTTTGTGGTCACCGGCACGGTGGTCCTGACCCCGGAGGCCAAGCAGCCCCTGGAACTGCGGGCCCGCGCCATCCAGGTCGAGGGCGCCTCCACCCCCGACTACCCCTTGCAGAAAAAGCGCCACAGCGTGGAGTATCTCCGCACCATCCAGCACCTGCGGCCCCGGACCAATCTCTTCTCCGCCGCTTTCCGGGTCCGCTCGGTCTGCGCCCACGCCATCCACTGTTTCTTCCAGGACCGGGGCTTTGTCTATGTCCATACCCCCATCATCACCGCCTCCGACTGCGAGGGGGCGGGGGAGATGTTCCAGGTCACTACGCTGGATATGAACGACCCGCCCCGTCTGCCCGACGGCAGTGTGGATTACAGCCAGGACTTCTTCGGCAAGCGCGCCAACCTCACCGTCTCCGGCCAACTCAACTGCGAAAACTTCGCCATGGCCTTTGGCAGTGTCTACACCTTCGGCCCCACTTTTCGGGCGGAAAACTCCAACACCCAGCGCCACGCCGCCGAGTTCTGGATGATCGAGCCGGAGATCGCCTTCGCCGATCTGGAAGACGACATGGACTTGGCGGAGGACATGATCAAATATATCATCAACTTCGTGCTGGAGAAGTGCCCCGCGGAGATGGAGTTTTTCAACGCCTTTGTGGACAAGGGCCTGCTGGACCGGCTGCGCCACGTGGCCTCCAGCGACTTTGGCCGGGTGACTTACACCCAGGCGGTGGAGCTCCTCAAGGTGCACAACGACCAGTTTGACTACAAGGTGGAGTGGGGCTGTGACCTCCAGACCGAGCACGAGCGCTACCTCACCGAGCAGGTGTATCAAAAGCCCGTTTTTGTCACCGACTACCCCAAGGAGATCAAGGCGTTTTATATGCGCCTCAACGACGACGGCAAGACCGTGGCCGCCGCCGACTGCCTGGTGCCCGGCATTGGGGAGATCATCGGCGGCTCCCAGCGCGAGGAGCGGTTGGAGGTGCTGGAGGCGCGCATGGCCCAGCTGGGTCTGGACCCGGAGGACTACTGGTGGTATCTGGACCTGCGGCGCTACGGCTCCTGCCGCCACGCCGGATTCGGCCTGGGCTTTGAGCGCATGGTGATGTACCTCACCGGCATCACCAACATCCGCGATGTGGAGCTGCACCCCCGCACCGTGGGAAACGCGGAGTTTTAACAAAAGCGCGGCGCGGGCGCGCCGACCACCCCTGAGACGCCTACGGGAAAGGAGGCGGCCACAAGTGAAAAAGTGCCTTGTCGCCCTGCTGTGTCTGCTGTGCGCCGCGGCCACCCTCCTCATCCCCTGGTCGGCGGCGGCGAGCCCCTACGAGGGCATCTACCTTGTGGGCGTCAACGACTCCGTCCTCCTGCGCCTGATCACCGCCGACCAGATGCCCGTTCTCCGCTCCGGCACCGTCTACGTGCCCTACTCCGTGCTGGACAACAAGGAGCTGGGCCTGTCCTATGCCCTGAACCGCACCGGCGGCACCTTTACCATCTTCAACCGCCGCCAGACTGTCATCTTCCAGCTCAGCGGCTCCGGCGCGGCGGACAAGGACGGCAACGAGCTGGACGGGCGCATCATCACCCGCAACAGCGTGGTCTTTATCCCCCTTCGATTCGTGGCCTCCTATTTTGGGCTGACCTACTCCTTTTACAACCTGGTCCTGCCCGACGGCACCGTGCCCATCGCCCGGGTCCGCACCGACCAGGCCACCATGAACGACACCCAGTTCGGCGCCTCCGCGGCCCAGCTGGTGGCGGCGCCGCTGAGCCAATACCTGGCCAGCCAGACCACCGCCGCCCCCTCATCCGCCAGGCCCTCCAGCAGTCCCTCTCCCTCGCCCAGCGCCCAGCCGGACCCGGTGAGCCTCTGCTTCGCCGTGGCCTGCACCGATGGCGGCGGCTTTGACCACCTGCTCACCACCTTCTCCAACGCCCGGCTCTCGGCTCTGTTCCTCTTCTCGCCCCAGGACTTGCTGGACCGGGACGCGGACGTCCGGGCCGCCGCCGCCGCCGGGCACCAGATCGGCCTGCTGCTTGGCAGCGAGGACCCGTCCGGCGACTTCCAGCTGGGCAACCAGCGCCTTGGGCACATCCTCCGGACCGAGGCCACCCAAGTGGCCTTTCTCGACGGCGGCCAGGCGGAGGGCAACTGGTGGGTGTGGTCGGGCAACGTGAGCCCCCGCGGTCGGAACGTCACCGCCCAGGCGGAAAATCTGGCCCAGGACGTGGACGCCCGGCGGGTCGCGCGGGTCACGCTCAACGACTCCCTCGTCACCGCCCAGGCCCTGCGCCGGAACATATCCGCCTGGTCCCGGCGGCCCTACACCCTGTTCACCCCCACAGAGACCAACTAAAAAGACCGGCGTCCCACACGGGACGCCGGTCTTTTTTCCGCGCGGATCCTGGGCGGTCAGCAGACCTGGCCGCCCTGCTGAAGATAGACCCCCAGGGCCGCCTCGTCCGCCACCACGGTGACATCCCGGTGCAGCTGCAGGGCTGAGGCGGGGACGGCGGGCGTCACCGGGCCCAGCAGGGCCCTGGCCAGGATCTCCGCCTTGTCTCCGCCGCTGACGACCATCAGGAGCCTCTTGGCGGACAGGATGGTGCCGATGCCCATGGTCAGAGCCTTGGTGGGCACCTTGGCGGGGTCGTTGTCAAAGAACCGGGCGTTGGCCTGGATGGTCATGGGATCCAGCTCCACCAGATGGGTGCCCACGGGGAAGTGGTCGCAGGGCTCGTTGAAGGCGATGTGCCCATCGTGGCCCATGCCCAAAAGCTGCAGGTCCGCGCCGCCCAGACTCTCCACCAGCTTGTCATACCGCCGGCACTCCTGGGCCACGTCCCCGGCCATGCCGTTGGGCACGTTGGTGCGGGCCTTGTCAATGTCTACGTGGTCAAAGAGGTTGTGGTCCATGAAGTAGCGGTAGGACTGGTCGTGGGTCCCCGGCAGACCCAGGTACTCGTCCAGGTTGACGGTGGTGACCTGGGAGAAGCTCAGATACCCTTCCTGGTTCCAGGCGATGAGCTGTTCGTAGGTGCCCACCGGGGTCGAGCCCGTGGCCAGACCCAGCACGCACGCGGGTTTGAGCACCACCAGCGAGGTGATGATGTTGGCCGCCTGGCGGGACATGGCGGCGTAATCGGCGGTTTTGTAGACGCGCATAAACTTAGCCCTCCTTTGGGTCGTTTTACAAAAAAATTGTATCGGAAAACCACACCTGTGTCAAGGTGTTTTCCCAGCCGGAAAGCCGCCCCTCCATCTGACCGGAGAGGCGGCTTTCCATGTGTGTGTATGATGACCCAAAGGTCAGGGGTTGGTTTTACCGGCAGTGGCCGCACCGGGGACAGTCCCCGCCGCAGGAGCAGGACTTGCCGGACTTGTGGCTCTTCCAGACCGAGCGGACCGCGACGGCGGCCAGGGCGGCCAGGATCAGCAATACGACAGCGGTGCCCATGTTCCCCGCCTCACTTTCCGGCGGCGGCGGCCACGCTGGAGAGGCCGGCGCCGGCGTGGTCAGGGTCGGCGCCCTTGCGGAAGAGCAGGTACAAAAGCCCCGCCAGGGCGGCAAGGGCCGCCACGGTGAAGAAGTTGAAGGACACCGCTCCGGTGAACAGCCCGCCCAGCTGGTAGACGATGAGGGAGATCACGTAGGCGAAGGCGCACATATACCCCACCGCGCCCAGGGTCCACTTGACGTTGTTCATCTCACGCTTGATGGCGCCGATGGCGGCGAAGCAGGGGGCGCACAGGAGGTTGAAGATCATAAAGGAATAGGCGGTCAGGCCGGTGAAGGCCAGGGCCATCTGGGCGCTCAGGTTGCCCGGATAGAGCACGCCCATGGTGCCCACCACCTCCTCCTTGGCGATGAGGCCGGTGATGGTGGCCACGGTGGCCTGCCAGTTGCCAAAGCCCAGAGGGGCGAAGATCCAGCAGACCGCCCCGCCGATGGCAGCGAGCAAAGAGGCGTCGCTATCCTCCACCATGCCAAAGCCGCCCTGGGTGAAGCCAAAGCTCTGGAGGAACCACAGGAGGATGGCGGAGACCAAAATGACCGTCCCGGCCCGCTTGATGAAGGACCAGCCCCGCTCCCAGGTGGCCCGCAGGACGTTCCCGGCGCTGGGCAGGTGGTAGGCGGGCAACTCCATGACGAAGGGGGCGGGCTCCCCGGCGAAGGCTTTGAACTTTTTCAGCATGATGCCGGAGAGGATGATGGCGGCGATGCCGATGAAGTAGGCCGAGGCCGCCACCCAGGGAGAGTGGCCGAACAGTGCCCCGGCAAACAGGGCGATGATGGGGGCCTTGGCCCCGCAGGGCATGAAGGTGGTGGTCATCAGGGTCATCTTCCGGTCCCGGTCCTGCTCGATGGTCCGGGAAGCCATGAGCCCTGGTACGCCGCAGCCGGTGGCCACCAGCATGGGGATGAAGGATTTGCCGGACAGTCCGAAGCGCCGGAAGATCCGGTCCATGATAAAGGCGATGCGGGACATATAGCCCACGTCCTCCAAAATCGCCAGGAGCAAAAACAGCACCAGCATCTGGGGCACGAAGCCCAGCACCGCGCCCACGCCGCCGATGACGCCGTCCAGCACCAGGGAGGCGACCACCTCGTTGCAGTGGATGGCGTTCAAGGCATTTTCCACCAGCACCGGGATACCGGGGACCCACACGCCGTAGTCGCCGGGGTCGGGCTCGGGAACCGCCAGGGACGCCTGGTAGAGTTCCTGGGTGACGGCCACGGTCTCGGTGTCGCCGGTCTCGTCGTCGTAGAAGTAGACCTCGCTCTCCCCGGCCTCGTATGCCTCCATGACCGCCTGGGCCTCCTCGAAGGCGCCGGAGGCCTCCTCCCAGGCGTCGGCGTCGGCGGTGAAGGGGACGAACCAGCCGTCTCCAAAGAGGCCGTCGTTGGCCCAGTCGGTGAGGTGCGTGCCGATGGACACCGTCCAGCTGCCCATGGCCAGGGCGTACACCAGGAACATGACCACCACGAAGATGGGCAGGGCCAGCACCCGGTTTGTCACCACCCGGTCGATCTTGTCCGAGAGGCTCAAAGAGCCCTTGGTCTTCCCCTTCTTCACCGCTTTGGACATGAGGGAGGCGATGTAGGCGTAGCGCTGGTTTGTGATGATGCTCTCCGCGTCGTCGTCCAGCTCCGCCTCGCAGTCGGCGATGTGGGTTTCCAGATGGGCCAACAGGTCGGCGTCCAGGGCCAGGTCGGCCAGCACCTTCTCGTCCCGCTCAAAGACCTTGATGGCGTACCAGCGCAGATACCCCCGGGGGACGGCGGTCTGGATGGACTCCTCGATGTGGGCCAGGGCGTGCTCCACACTGCCGGTGAACACGTGGGGCAGCTCTCCGGCCCGGTGGCTCCGGGCCAGCTCCACCGCCTTCTCCGCGGCGGCCATGCCCCCCTCTCCTTTCAGCGCGGAGATCTCCACCACCGGGCAGCCCAGGGCGGCGCCCAGACGGTCCAGGTCGATCTTGTCCCCGTTCTTCCGCACCAGGTCGATCATGTTCACCGCCACCACCACCGGCAGGCCCAGCTCGATGAGCTGGGTGGTCAGGTAGAGGTTGCGCTCGATGTTGGTGCCGTCTACGATGTTGAGGATGGCGTCCGGCCTCTCCCGGACCAGGTAGTTCCGGGCCACCACCTCCTCCAAGGTGTAGGGCGACAGGGAGTAGATGCCGGGCAGGTCCTGGATGGTCACGTCCTTGTGGCCTTTCAGGGTGCCCTCCTTTTTCTCCACCGTCACCCCCGGCCAGTTGCCCACATACTGGTTGGAGCCGGTGAGGGCGTTGAACAGCGTGGTCTTCCCGCAGTTGGGGTTGCCCGCCAGGGCGATCTTCAAGTCTGCCAATGCTGTATCCTCCTTTAATTAGCTATAACTAACCTATCTGCAAAAAAATTTTACTCCACCTCGATCATCTCCGCGTCCGCCTTGCGGACGGAGAGCTCGTAGCCCCGGACGTTCAGCTCCATGGGGTCGCCCAGAGGGGCCACCTTGCGGACAAAGAGCTGGGTGCCGCGGGTGATGCCCATGTCCATGATCCGCCGCTTCACCGCGCCCTCCCCGTGGAGCTTGACCACGGTGGTGGTCTGCCCCACCTTCACGTCTTTCAGCGTTTTCATCCTCTCTCCTCCTTCATACTGTTATCAGAATACGGTTTGCCATCTGCTGGTCCAGGGCCACCCGGCTGTCCTTCACCTGGAGGATCAGGTTTCCCCCCATGGCGCTGACCACCGTGACCACCGCGTCCACCACGAAGCCCAGCTCCGCCAGGTGAGCGCGCACCTCGTCCCGGCCGGAGATCTTGCGGACTGTCCCCGACTCCCCAGGGGACAACATGGATAAGGGCATGGCGCTCCCTCCCTTCGTTAGATATGACTAACCAGACGGCGGCGAAATGGGTTAGCAACAGCTAACCCAAGCAAAGTTAGTATACACAAACTCAGTCCCGTTGTCAACCCCCCTCTCCCAATTTTTTCTTGCCCTGGGGCGGTTTTTGTGATAAGGTGTAACCATCCACCAGAGAGGAGGCGCCCGTTTTATGGCAATTCACGAATCCGGCGAGGACTATCTGGAATCCATCCTCAAGCTCCAGGAGCAGGGCAAGTCTGTGCGGGGCATCGACATCGTGGCCGACCTCGGCTACTCCAAGCCCAGCGTCAGCGTTGCCATGAAAAAGCTCCGGGAGAGCGGCTACATCCAGACCGGGGACGGCGGCGTCATCCTCCTCACCGACGCCGGCCGGGAAGTTGCCATGCGCACCTGGGAGCGGCACCGCACCCTCAGGGACTTTTTCGTCCGCCTGGGGGTGGGCCCGGCGGTGGCGGAGCGGGACGCCTGCAAGGTGGAGCACGACCTGTCCGACGAGACCTTTGAAAAGCTCCTCCAGTACGCCAGAGAGCACACCTGATCGGCCCCAGCCCACAAAAAGGCGCCCTTCCCAAGCGGGAAGGGCGCCTTTTTCACGCTGCGGCGCGGGGGTTTTACTTGCGGATGAGGCTCCTGGCCTCAAAGGTGCCATCGGTGCCGTAGGAGCCGTAGACTTCGACGGTGTTGCCCACCGCCAGCTGGGTGATGCGGGTGAGGGAGGCCCCGGTGACATCCAGGAAGCCCACGTTGGTCCCCAGATGGACCTTCACCGGCACCGCGTCCGCCCCGGCGGGCAGAACGGTGACCATGCGCTCCTGGTCGTCCTTGCTGATGATCTTGCCCTCCACGGTGGTCTGGGAGATGGCGGAGCCGGAGAACTGGATGGAGAGGATGCGGCTGCCATCTGTGACCAGGGCCACCGGGCCGCCCGCTTTCACGTCGGTGAGGGCGGCGGCGTTTTCGTCGCGGGTGACGGTGACCCCGGCGTCGGCGGTGTACTGCTGGACGATGCCGCTGGGCAGGAGGACGCTGAGAACGGCGGAGCCGTCGGCCTTGAAGGTGATGGCGTCCAGGGTGCCGGTGACGTTGGCGGCACGGGGCGTCACGTCGATCTGGCTGACGTTGTGGTAGCGCAGGGTGACCACCACGCTGTCCCCGGTGGTGAGGTGGGTGACGTCGCTGTCCTTGCCGTCCACCAGAATGACCACGTTTTTCAGGTCCTCCAGGGCGATGGTGTACTCATACACCGCGCCGTCCTCCCCTTTCACGGAGAGCTGCAGCTGGTCGGTGGTGGGGTAGGTGACGGCGGTGAGGGTGCCCTCCACGCTCTCCAGGCCGCTCCAGGCGGAGAGCTCCGTGACCATGGCCCCTTCCAGCTTGGCGGTGACGAAAGTGGAGGTGGGCACCTTGCTCAGCTCGGTCTCCTTGCCCTCGTAGAGCACCACGCAGTCCTCGGCCACCTCCCAGGGCGTGCGGCGGGTGTCGGTGGTGCGGGTGATCTCCACCTTGTTGGGGGTCTGTCTGGCGGAAACGCTCTGGAGCACGCCCTGGATGTACTGCCCGTCCAGGTCCACGTCGATGCTCTTCAAATCGGAGAAGTCGCTGTCGGACACCCGGAGGGTCACGTGCTTGCCCTCAAAGCTCTCTTTCAGCCCGGTCAGGCTCTGGCCCGCGGAGGACACGGCCACATCCGCGGTCACGGCGTAGGTGGTGGGCAGACCGCTGAAGGAGTTGACGGTGGCGGTGGTCTTGGTGATGGTGCCCTGGGTGGTGGTGGTCACGTCGGTGAGGATGCCCTCGATCTGGCGGGTGCCGCCGGAGAGGGTGAGGGACAGCACCGTCTTACGGCTGTTGGCGGTGAGCTTGGCGGCGGTGTAGCCCGCATCCGGGTCAATGACGGACCTGTCGCCCACCTTGCCGCCGGCGGAGACCTGGGTGAAGCGGTCGATGGGATAGCTGATCCCGTCCACCACCACCGCCTCGGCGGTGACGCCGTCACAGGCGCCCTCTACCTGGCTCAGAGATCCGGCGGCGATGAGTCGGACCATGACCACGTTCCCCTCGCCGTCAAAGCGCAGTTTGGCGAAGGAGCCGTTTTTCAGGTCGGTGGCCTTGGCGGGCATATTGTTCTGGTAGATCTTCGCCGCGGAGGGCAGCTTGTAGGTGTGCTGGCCATCCAGGTCCTCCAGCGTCACCTGGCGCACGCCGTCCGCGTCCACATCCACCGCCCGGATGATACCGGTGGCGAAGGCGTACGTCTCGTACCGGGGCAGTTCCACGGCCACCTCCCGCTCTTCCAGGATGTTCTCAATGGCCCTGGACAGCATGGTGGCGCAGACGGCCCGGCTCATGCCCTGGTCGGGGTTGAAGTTCCGGTTCTCGTCCCCGGTGAGGACGCCGTAGTTATAGAGGAGCTTGACATAGGGCCGGTACTCCCGGCCGATCTTGGCCTCATCGGCGAAGAAGGACAGGTCGCTGGAACTGAGGCTCTTGGCAAAGTCCTCCAGCCCCATGGCCCGGATCAGGTACACCGCGAAGTCCGCCTTGGTCATGGGCGAGGCCAAACGGTCCGCGTCCCGCAGAAGCTCCAGGTCCTCCGCGGAGAGGATGCCCAGCTCCAGGCAGGCAGCGGCCTCGCGGCGGAACCACATGAAGGGCGCGGTGGCGCTGTCCGGGTCCTCCGCCGTACCGGGGATGAGCTCCCGCATCTGTTCCAGACGGTCCTTCAGGATGGTCTCCCTCTGCTGTACGTCCACGATCATCCGGGCGCACAGGGTCAGCCCCACCGCCTCAGTCACCATGTCCCCAGGGCCGAAGTTGGTGATGGTGTTGCCCTGTTCGTCCTGATAGGGGGTGTAGCCGATGAAGAGGCCGCGGCGCAGTGTGTCGTCCACCGTGGGCCAGGCCCACTTCCACTGGTAGTCATTGGTGTAGGAGTTGATCTCCATCAGGTCCTGGAAATCCTCGTGGGTGGTCTCCTCCGCCGCCACCACCGGGGTCAGCAGTCCCAGACAGAGGACCACAGCCAACAGCAACGCCGTCATTTTTCTTCCGTTCATTGTTACCGCACCTCCATGCAAATCGGTGGACTATGCCAATATATACAAATTATAGTACCTCGCCCCACAAAATGCAACTACATTTTGCGAAGCGGGGTACTATGTTGAGACGCCAAATCCTGGTTTTTGTTCCCTCAGAGTTGGAGCGCCACCCCAAGAGCGGCGGCGGCGGCGATATACACGATGGGGTGCAGCTTTTTCAGCCGGGGCAGACGCATACACACAAAGACGGCCACGGCGATGGCCACGGCGGGCCAGACGATGGAGAGCCCGGCCTCCCCGGACCCTGGGGCGAGGGTGATGACCCGCGGGTCGTCCCAGGCCAGCCGCCCGTCGTTCAAAAGGGCGATCAGCGCCACGGAGACGCCGGCGGCGGTGATGAGGGCGGTGGAGGCGGGGCGCAGGCCCTGGAACACGCCGTCCACCACCTTGCTGTCCCGAAATTTTTTCAGAAACAGCGCCACCAGCAAAATGACCAGGATAGAGGGCGTGATCAGCCCCAAAACGCCCACCACCGCGCCCAGCGGTCCGCCGCAGGCAAAGCCCACATAGGTGGACATATTGACCCCCATAGGGCCGGGGGTGGACTCGCTGACGGCGATCATATCCGCCAGGTCCGCCGGGCTGAACCAGCCGGTGCGCTGGCCCAGGTCCTGCAAAAAGGGGATGGTGGCGAGGCCCCCGCCCACGGAGAAGAGCCCCACCTTGAAGAACTCGAAAAAGAGGCGCAGGTAGATCACCCGTTTTTCCCTCCTTTCCGGCGGAGGGAGAGGGCCAGCCCCGCCGCTCCCGCCAGCACCACGTAGGTCACGGGGCTGAAGAGGAAGGCGGCGGCGGGGAAGGCCGCCTCCAGCTGACTGTCAAAGACGCTGAACAACAGCACCGCCGCGAAGATGACGGCGGCGGGGAGGCTCCGCACCGTGGTCTTGCCCAGCTTGAGGACGCTGGAGGCGATCAGGGCCACCACGGCGGCCCGGACCCCGGCAAAGGCGTGGCCCACGGCCTCAATGTGGGCAAAGCTCTTCAAAAAGGCGGCGATGAGGGTGATGATGACCACGCTGGGAAAGACCACGCCCAGGGTAGCCACCACGCCGCCCAGGTTCCCCTTGCGCTTGGCCCCCACAAAGGTGGCGGTGTTCACGGCGATGACGCCGGGGGTACACTGGCCGATGGCGAAGTAGTCGGCCAGCTCCTCCGCGGTACACCAGCCCCGCTTCTCCACCACTTCCCGTTGGAGGATGGGCAGCATGGCGTAGCCCCCGCCAAAGGTACACGCCCCCACTTGGGCAAAGACCAGGAACAGTTGCAGATAGTCCTTCACAGGGTCTCCAACTCCTTCATCCAGAGAGTCGCCACCCCGTCGGCGGGCATCCGCCAGCTGCCCCGGGGCGAGAGGTCCACCGTGCCCACCTTGGGGCCGTCGGGCATGGCCTGGCGCTTGAACTGCTGGGAGAAAAAGCGGCGGTAGAAGGTCTTGAGCCATTTCAGGACGGTCTGGCGGTCATAGTCGCCGGCAAAGGCGTACTCCGCCAGCCGCAGGACCTTCCGGGGCGGGAAGCCCCAGCGCACGGCGTAGTAGAGGAAGAAGTCATGGAGCTCGTAGGGCCCCACCAGGTCCTCGGTCCGCTGGCTGATCTCCCCGTTTTCCGCCGGCAGCAGTTCCGGCGACACGGGGGTGGCCAGAATGTCGGCCAGGGTCTGGGCCAGCGCGGCGTCGCCGCAGGTCCGGGCGGCGTGGTCCACCACGTACCGCACCAGGGTCTTGGGGATGGAGGCGTTGACGCCGTACATACTCATCTGGTCGCCGTTGTAGGTACACCAGCCCAGGGCCAGCTCGGAGAGGTCGCCGGTGCCCACCACCAGACCGCCCAGCTGGTTGGCCAGGTCCATGAGCACCTGGGTCCGCTCCCTGGCCTGGACGTTCTCAAAGGTCACGTCGTGGTTTTCCGGGTCCTGGCCGATGTCGGCAAAGTGCTGGTTCACTGCCTTGGTGATGTCCACCGTTTTCAGCTCTGCCCCCAGCCTCCGGGCCAGCACCTCGGCGTTGGAGCGGGTTCGCTTGGTGGTGCCGAAACAGGGCATGGTGACGCAGAGCAGTTCGCTCCGGGGCCTGCCCAGAAGGTCCAGCGCCCGCACGGTGATGAGCGCGGCCAGGGTGCTGTCCAGCCCGCCGGAGAGCCCCAGAACAGGCCGGGGAAAGCCCGTGTGTTCCAGCCGCTTGGCAAGGCCCAGGGCGGCGATGTGCAGAATGTCCTGGCACCGCTCCGAGCGCTCGGCCTCATCGGTGGGGACAAAGGGGTCTTTGGCGATGGGCCGGGTCAGAACGGTTTCCGTCAGCGCGAAGGGGCCGCGCTCGTCATCGTAACAGCCCCACGCGTCAACGTCCCTCCGGCCGCAGGGGAAGGTATTGATCCGCCGGCGCTCATAGGCCAGCTTCTCCACGTCGATCTCGGTGACGGTCAACCCCGTGCGGTAGCGGCTCTCCGCCAGGATGGTCCCGTTTTCGGCGATCATGTTGTGTCCGGCAAAGACCAGGTCGGAGGTGGACTCCCCCTCTCCGGCGTCGGCGTAGACGTAGGCGCAGCCGCACCGGGCCGACTGGCTCCGCACCAGCTGGCGGCGGTAGGCCGCCTTGCCGATGACCTCGTCGGAGGCGGAGAGGTTCAAGATCAAAGTAGCTCCTCCGGCGCACAGGCCGCTGGAGGGCGGGTCGCACGCCCACAGGTCCTCGCAGATCTCCACGCCGATGCGGAGGTCGGGAATGTCCTCGTGGAGCATGATGATCTGGCCCGGACCGGTGACGAAACCACCCTGTCCGCAAAGGGTCCCCCAACGGCTGTGGTCCTCCACGGGGGTGAACCACCGCCCCTCGTAGAACTCGCCGTAGTTGGGGATATGGGTCTTGGTCACAACAGACAAGACCGTCCCCTTGTGTATGACCACAGCGCAGTTGCACAGCTTTCCCTCGTGGCGGACCGGCATCCCGACCGCCGCCACCACGTCCGCGCCCTTGGTCTCCTCCAGGACGCGCCCCAGGGCGCGCTCCGCCCCATCCAGCAGCGCGGGCTGGAAAAAGAGGTCGCCGCAGGTGTACCCGGTGAGGCACAGCTCCGGAAAGGCCATGACCCTGACCCCCAGGGCGGCGGCCTCTTTGATCAGGGCGGCGATCTGGGTGGCGTTGTAGTCGCAGTCCGCCACGCGGATCTTGGGCGTGGCGGCCGCTACCTTCACAAAACCGTCTCTCATGGTAAGACCTCCTCCTGGATGTGGGTCAGACCCGGACCTGGCCGCTGCCCCGCACCAGGAACTTGGTGGAGGTAAGGGCCTCCAGGCCCATGGGCCCGCGGGCGTGGAGCTTCTGGGTGGAGATGCCGATCTCACAGCCCAGGCCGAAGCACCCGCCGTCGGTGAAGCGGGTGGAGGCGTTGACGTACACCGCCGCGGCGTCCACCTCGTTCAAAAACCGCTGGGCGGCGGCGTAGTCCTGGGTGACGATGGCCTCGGAGTGGCCGGTGCCGTGGGCGGCGATAAAGGCCAGGGCCTCGTCCAGCCCGGCGACCTCCCTGCAGGCCAGGATATAGTCGCCGTACTCCCTGTCCCAGTCCTCCTCCGCGGCGGGCTGGGCGCCGGGAAGCCGCGCCAGGGTAGCGGCGTCGGCCCGGAGTTCCACATTTTTCTCCGCCAGCCGGGGCAGGGCGGCGGCCCAGAACCTCTCCGCCACGTCCTGGTGGACCAGCACGCACTCGGCGGCGTTGCACACGCTGGGGCGGGAACACTTGGCGTTATAGAGGATGTCGGCGGCCATGACCGGGTCCGCGGCGGCGTCCACATAAATGTGGCAAACGCCCTCGCCGGTGCGGATCACCGGGACGCGGGAGTTGGCGCTCACCGATCGGATGAGCCCCGCGCCGCCGCGGGGAATGAGCACGTCCAGGTGCTCGGTGAGCTCCATCATGGCCGTGGCGCTGGAGCGGTCCGGGTCCTCCACCACCTGAAGGGCTCCGGCGGGCAGACCCCGCGCTGTCAGGGCCTCGCCCATGATCCGCCCCAGGCACAGGTTGCTGTTCCGGGCCTCCTTGCCGCCCCGGAGGAGGGCGGCGTTGCCCGACTTGAGGCACAGGGCGGCGGCGTCGGCGGTGACGTTGGGCCGGGCCTCGTAGATGATGCCCACCACGCCCAGAGGCACCCGGATCTGGCTCACCTCCAGACCGTTTTCCAAAACGCTGCCCCGGACCGTCTGGCCAACAGGGTCGGGCAGGGCGGCCACGGCCCGGATGCCCTCGGCCATGGCCCGGACCCGGTCCTCTGTCAGCGCCAGCCGGTCCAGCAGGGCGGGGCGCAGCCCCGCCGCCCGGCCCGCCTCCAAGTCCTGGGCGTTGGCGGCCAGGATCTCTTGGGCGCTGGTCTCCAGCGCGGCGGCCAGCGCCGCCAGCGCGGTGTTTTTCTCAGCGGTGGACAGCGCCGCCAGCGCGGGGGCCGCGGCTTTGCAGAGGGCCGCCTGTTCCAACACGGTTTTCATGCCTCCGTCCCCCTTTTCGCCACAAAGCGGGTGCCCACAGCCCGGCCCGCCACGATGTCGTAGAGCCGCTCCGGGTGGGCGCCGTGGGTAATGACCATGTCACAGCCCTTGGCGGTGGCCACCTGCGCGGCGGCGAGTTTGGTGGTCATGCCCCCGGTGCCCCACTTGCTGCCCGTGCCGCCGGCCAGGGCCCATATCCTCTCGTCGATCTCCGTGACGGTGGTCAACAGCCGGGCCGCCGGGTCCTGGTGTGGGTCGGAGTCAAAGAGCCCGTCAATGTCGCTCAAAAGCACCAGCAGGTCCGCTCCGCAAAGGCCGGCCACGATGGCGGAGAGGGTGTCGTTGTCCCCCAGCACCTTGGCCGAGCCGGTCTCGATCTCGGCGGAGGAGGTGGAGTCGTTTTCGTTCACCACCGGGATACAGCCCAGCTCCACCAGCGCGGAGAAGGTCTCGGACAGGTGGTGGGCCCGGCCCGGATCGGCCACGTCCTCGGCGGTGAGCAAGATCTGCGCCACCGTGCGGCCATACTCCCCAAAGAGCTTGTCGTAGAGGTGCATCATCTCGCACTGGCCCACGGCGGCCACCGCCTGCTTCACCCGCAGTTCCGCGGGCCGCTGGGCCAGCTTGAGCTTGCCCGTGCCGATGCCGATGGCCCCGGAGGAGACCAGCACCACCTGGTGGCCCATGTTGGCCAGGTCGCTGAGCACCCGGGCCAGGTGGTCCATGTTGGCCAGATTCAGCGTGCCATTGTCCCTGGTCAGGGTGGAAGTCCCCACCTTGACGACAATGTGTAGCGGTTTCATGTCCCCATCACTCCCATAATAATAGCCAAATTATTTTACCACTTTTGTCCGCATTTGTCTATCCTGGGAAATTTGTTAAATTATTTATAATTTTCTCCACAAATGCCTTGATTTAGCAGGGGGAATATATTATAATGGCGTGCGGTCAAGAAGGAGGGCGAGGGCGCGTGGTAAACATCGTGCTGGTGGAGCCGGAGATCCCCCAAAACTGCGGCAACATCGCCAGGACCTGCGTGCTCACCGGGAGCCGTCTCCATCTGGTGGGGCCTCTGGGGTTCGACGTCAGCGACAGCGCCGTGGCCCGGAACATGAAGCGGTGCGGTCTGGACTACTGGCCCCGGCTGGATGTGGTGGTTTACGAAAACCTTGAGGAATTTTTCCGCAAAAATCAACCCGCCGACATCTGGCTGGCCACCACCAAGGCCCCGCGGCGGTATGACAAGGTATCCTACCGCGACGGCTGCTTTCTCCTCTTTGGCAAGGAATCGGCGGGGCTGCCCCAGGCGCTTCGCCAGCGGTACCGGGACCGGTGCGTCCGCATCCCCATGCTGCCCGGCGAGCGCAGCCTGAACCTCTCCAACTCTGTTGCCGTGATGGTATACGAAGCCTTGCGGCAGTTGGACTTCCCAGGTTTCCAAGACCTGGGCGAAATGATCGGTTGACCAAGGAAAGGAGTGCCAGTTACCATGAACTACAACAAAAAGACTGTCAAGGACGTGGACGTGCAGGGCAAGAAGGTCCTTCTGCGCTGCGACTTCAACGTGCCCCAGGACAAGGAGGGCAACATCACCGACGACAAGCGCATCCGCGCCGCCCTGCCCACCATCCAGTACCTGCTGGACAACGGCGCCGCCGTCATCGCCTGCTCCCATCTGGGCAAGCCGGAGCCCAACTTTGACAAGTGGGTGAAAAAGCAGACCGAGAAGGGCAAGGACCCGGCCACCTTGACCCAGGAGAAGTGGGAAAAGACCATGGCCGCCCTCACCCTGGCCCCCGTGGCCAAGCGGCTCTCCGAGCTGCTGGGTAAGGATGTGACCCTGGCCGCCGACACCGTGGGCCCCGACGCCCAGGCCAAGGCCGCCGCCCTCCAGCCCGGCCAGGTGCTGTTGCTGGAGAACACCCGCTTCAACAAGGGCGAGACCAAGAACGACCCCGACTTCGCCAAGGCCCTGGCCGCTCTGGCCGGGAGCGACGGCGTGTACGTCTCCGACGCCTTTGGCGCCGTCCACCGCGCCCACGCCTCCACCGCCGGCGTGGCCAACTACCTGCCCGCCGTGTCCGGCTTCCTCATCCAGAAGGAGCTGGAGATCATCGGCGGGGCCCTGGCCGCCCCCAAGCGTCCCCTGGTGGCCATTCTGGGCGGGGCCAAGGTCAGCTCCAAGATCGGGGTCATCAACAACCTGCTGGAGATCGCCGACACCGTCATCATCGGCGGCGGCATGAGCTACACCTTCTCCGCCGCCGAGGGCGGCAAGGTGGGCAACTCCCTGCTGGAAGAGGACTGGGAGGACTACGCCAACCAGATGGTCCAGAAGGCCAAGGAAAAGGGCGTGAAACTGCTGCTGCCGGTGGACACCGTCTGCGGCGACAAGTTTGACGCCGAGGCCGCCCAGCAGACCGTCAAGGCCGGGGAGATCCCCGACGGCTGGGAAGGCATGGACATCGGCCCGGAGACCATCAAGCTCTACTGCGACGCGGTGGCCGACGCGGGCACCGTCATCTGGAACGGCCCCATGGGCGTCTTTGAGTTCCCCCGCTTCGCCGTGGGCACCAAGGCGGTGGCCGAGGCCCTGAGCAAGACCAGCGCCATCACCATCATCGGCGGCGGCGACAGCGCGGCCGCGGTCCAGCAGCTGGGCTACGCCGACAAGATGACCCACATCTCCACCGGCGGCGGGGCCAGCCTGGAGTTCATGGAGGGCAAGGAGCTGCCCGGCGTGGCCTGCCTGCTGGACGCCTGAGCGCGAGTTGGATAAGGAAAGGATGTTTTGAACTATGAACCGTCGTTATCGCAAGACCATCATCGCCGGCAACTGGAAGATGAACAAGACCATCAGCGAGACCAAGGCCTATGCCGATGTCATGAAGAATATGCTGGGCAAGCCCAAGTGGTGCGAGGCCGTGATCCTGGTGCCGCCGGTGAACCTCCAGGCCGCGGTCCGGGCCTTTAAGGACGTCAAGATCTCCGTGGGCACGGAGAACTGCCACTATGAGCTCAACGGCGCCTTCACCGGCGAATGTTCCGCCGACATGGTCAAGGAGGCGGGGGCCAAATACGTGGTCCTGGGCCACTCCGAGCGCCGGGCCTACTACAACGAGACCGACATGGACGTGAACAAGAAAATGCACGCCGCTCTGCGCTCCGGCCTGCGCCCCATCCTCTGCGTGGGCGAGAGCCTGGAGGAGCGGGAGCTGGGCGTGACCACGGAGAAGATCACCTACCAGATCAAGTGCGCCCTCTCCGGCATCACCGCCGAGCAGATCCGCCGCGTGGTCATCGCCTACGAGCCCATCTGGGCCATCGGCACGGGCAAGACCGCCACCCCCTCTCAGGCCGCGGAGGTCTGCGGCGCCATCCGCACCCTCATCCGCAAGAGCTACGGCGCCCGCGTGGCCCGGAGTATGTCCATCCTCTATGGCGGCTCCATGAACGCCAAGAACGCCGCCGAGCTGCTGGCCAACGAGGACATTGACGGCGGCCTCATCGGCGGGGCCAGCCTGGACCCGGAAGCCTTCCTCACCATCATCAACGCTTCCAACCAGGACTAAAAGAAAACAGACCGCAAGGGCCCGGACGGAGGGGCGACTGTGTCGCCGCGAAGCCGGGCCGTTGTGTGCCCAGTTTCCGCAACAATGGGAGGTAAATCAATATGAGCAAAAAACCCACTGTATTGGTCATTATGGACGGCTTTGGCCTCACCGCGCCGGACAAGGGCAACGCCGTGGCCGCGGCCAGGACCCCCAACCTGGACGCCCTCTTCGCCCAAAACCCCGTGAGCAAGTTGTCCGCCTCCGGCCTGGACGTGGGTCTGCCCGACGGTCAGATGGGCAACTCCGAGGTGGGCCACACCAACATCGGCGCGGGCCGGGTGGTGTTCCAGGACCTGCCCAAGATCACCAAGGCCATCCAGGACGGGGACTTCTTTGAAAACCCCGCCTACAAAGAGGCTATGCTGGCGGCCAAGGACGCGGGCCGGGCGGTACACATCTACGGCCTCATGTCCAACGGCGGCGTCCACAGCCACATCACCCACATCCAGGCCGCTGTGAAAATGGCCCACGACCTGGGCTGTCCCAAGATCTTTGTCCACTGCTTCATGGATGGCCGGGACGTTCCCCCCACCTCCGGCAAGAGCTTCGTGGCCCAGATGAAGGAGACCTGCGACCAGTATGGCGCCCAGATCGCCACCATCTCCGGCCGGTACTACGCCATGGACCGGGACACCAACTGGGACCGCGTGGAAAAGGCCTACGCCGCCATGGTCTACGGCGAGAGCGCCCAGCGCTTCATCGGCGATCCGGTGGGGGCCATGCAGGCCAGCTACGACGCCGGCGTCACCGATGAGTTCGTGGTCCCCGTCATCACCGCCGAGGGCGCGGAAATTGGCGAGGGCGACGCCGTTATCTTTATGAACTTCCGCCCAGACCGGGCCAGGGAGATCACCCGCACGCTGGTGGACCCGGACTTCCAGGGCTTTGTGCGGAAAAAGGGCTTCTTCCCCCTCCACTACGTCTGCACCACCTCTTACGACGCCTCCATGCCCAACGTCACCGTGGCCTTCCCCAAGGAGAGCCTGGACAACATTTTCGGCGAGTATCTCAGTCAGCTGGGCAAGACCCAGCTGCGGATCGCCGAGACCGAGAAGTACGCCCATGTGACCTTCTTCTTCAACGGCGGCGTGGAGACCGTATTCCCCGGCGAGGACCGGGTGCTCATCCCCTCTCCCAAGGTGGCCACCTACGACCTCCAGCCGGAGATGTCCGCCCCCGCCGTCACCGACGCGGTGGTGGAGCGCATCGAGAGCGGCGCCTACGACGTGGTCATCCTCAACTTCGCCAACTGCGACATGGTGGGCCACACCGGCGTCTTTGACGCGGCGGTGAAGGCGGTGGAGACGGTGGACACCGGCGTGGGCCGCGTGGTGGAGGCCGTGAGGAAGTTGGACGGGGTGTGCTTCATCACCGCCGACCACGGCAACGCCGAGCAGATGCTCCAGGCCGACGGCGTCTCCCCGCAGACCGCCCACACCACCAACCTGGTGCCCTTCTGCGCCGTGGGCCTGCCCGGTGTGAAGCTCCGGGACGGCCGCCTGTGCGACATCGTGCCCACCATGCTGGACGCCATGGGCCTGCCCCAGCCCAAGGAGATGACCGGCCAGAGCCTGCTGGTGAAGTGACCGCCCGCCTGACCGGGAACGTGGCAGGGCTGTAAAACAGCGCGAAAAAGACCGTTGACCACCGGCGACCCGCCGCGTCAACGGTCTTTTTTCAGCCTTGTGCCGCAAGGGAATGTCAACAAACGGGAAGATATATAACTATGGCAGTTCGCTTTCATTCACAGGCGTTGCTTCGAGTTCCGTATCCAGATCATCCCAATACGCGCCAATATCCGCGCTTGTGAAATACTCAAAATTGCCTGTTTCCGATTTCAACTTACCGCTCTTGACGCCATTGCAGACGTAAATCAATTCGTAGCTTGTTCCATCTAAAAGGTTAAATCTAAAGCTGGTCACATCTGCTCCTGCGGTTTCTTCAACTTTTTTGTCTTTTAACGATAGCCCCTCGAACATTTCATATAGGGCGCTTATATCGCTTTCTGCGGTGACTACTTTCTTTTCCGCTGATACCGGCGCTCCCGCATAGTGATACATTTCAATCTTTTCAACATCTCCGACCTCAAATGGAAAATCGATATTAGCCGTTTTTCCGCTGCAACCGACCAGGCCCAGAAATAAAACCATCAAGGAAATCAAAGCGATCGCTTTTTTCATATCAGCATACTCCTTATCCACTTTTGCGGCCAGCCCAAAAGGGCAGGGTGGTTGCAGGACGTTGCCGAAGCCGCCGGTGAAGGAGAAGTCCTCCTCCATGTCGGCCCCACATCTGATACATTTCCGCATGGTCATACACTCCTTTTTATTATGATGAATGTCCGAACGCGCTCCGAGGCAGGATAGCCAGGGCCCGTCCCGCGTCCTTACGCCCCCGCCTTGGGTCTGCGCGAACTCTCCACTCGTATTCCCGCAAATCCCGCAAGTTCCGCGCCGGCGTCGGAGGGCAGGAACTCTATCGCCACGGCATAAAAGACCAGGTCGGCTGTGCATGGGACGCCGTTGACAAAAATGGCGTTGGCCTCTCCCGTGGCCCACATGGCCACTTCGAACAGGGGCTCTCCGTCCTCGCCGCAGAGGGCGTAGTACACCCTCGCGTCCAGGCGCGCCGCGTCGGGGTCATCCACCGGGGCCGCGGGCGTGTCGAGCATTTGCCAGAGCAAGTCCGCATGCGCTTTGACCGTCTCGCCGTCAACTGTGATATGCCGCGTCTCACCGCTTCCCATAAGGTCGGCTTCTGACCACGGATAGTCTGCCGCGGTATAGGGACTGGCGTAGTAGATCTCCAATGTGACCTTCCCCGCGTTTTCCCTCAGCCAGACCCGCCAAGCCCGTCGCTTCCGAAGCCAATAGATCCCCTCCTCTGCCAGCGCGATCACGATAAGAGCAATTTGAAACCAAATCGCGCCGGTAGCGATTTGATTGGCATTCGGAAGATAGGTTTTCAGCCAGTCCTGCGCCCAGCCAAAGCGAGAAACCAGGAAACAACTCAGCATTATGTAGGTAAAAATTTGGCTGACTACCACCAGCACGCTGATTTTAGGCCATCTGGAATGAAATATCAGCAATCCTTTCCGCACTTTATCGGGAACGCTGACCGCCCAGGCGCTTTCATATGAGGCAATGCGATACGCAGTCCCGCAACTAAAGGCCAGGTATGCGGCCACAAAGAGGATGCTGTCTGTGACCACGCGCCAATCCATTTTGTTGCACCTCGCTTGTAAATCATTTCAGACCATCAGCGCCCTTACGATAAATGTAGCATGGCGGCGGAAAAAGGTCAAGGCCGCGGCCTTGCGTTTTTGGGGCGGGTATAGTATACTCATAGGGAATGTTTTCACACGGAGGACGGAGCTTTTATGGATATGACCCAAGAGATCGCCCGGCGGCGGACCTTCGCCATCATCTCCCACCCTGACGCGGGCAAGACCACCCTGACGGAGAAGTTTTTGCTCTACGGCGGGGCCATCGCCCAGGCGGGGGTGGTCAAGGGCAAGAAGAACGCCCGGGCCGCCACCTCGGACTGGATGGAGATCGAAAAACAGCGGGGCATTTCCGTCACCAGCTCCGTGATGCAGTTCCAGTACGAGGGCTACTGCATCAACATCCTGGACACCCCCGGCCACCAGGACTTCTCCGAGGACACCTACCGCACCCTCATGGCCGCCGACAGCGCCGTGATGGTCATTGACGCGGCCAAGGGCGTGGAGGCCCAGACCCGGAAGCTCTTCAAGGTCTGCGTCATGCGGGACATCCCCATCTTCACCTTTATCAACAAGATGGACCGGGAAGCCCGCGACCCCTTTGAGCTGTGCCAGGAGATCGAAAAGGAGCTGGGCATCGACACCTACGCCGTCAACTGGCCCATCGGCTGCGGCAAGGAGTTCCAGGGCGTCTACGACCGGGCCAAGGGGAAGATCATTCACTTCTCCTCCAACGGCGGGGCCAAGGCCGCCACCGCCACGGAAGTGGACCTGGGCGACCCCGGCCTGGACGGTCTCATCGGCCCGCGGCTCCACGGCCAGCTGCAAGAGGACGTGGAACTGCTGGACGGCGCCTCCTGCGCCTTTGACCTGGACAGGGTCCGCCACGGCAAGCTCTCCCCAGTGTTCTTCGGCTCGGCCCTGACCAACTTCGGCGTGGAGCCCTTTTTGGAGGACTTTCTCCGCATGACCACCGCCCCTCTGCCCCGGCGGGCAGGGGAGGAGACGGTGGAGGCCACCGACCCGGCCTTCTCCGCCTTCGTCTTTAAGATCCAGGCCAACATGAACAAGGCCCACCGGGACCGCATCGCCTTTATGCGGGTGGTCTCCGGGAAGTTCGAGGCGGACCAGGAGGTCTACCACGTCCAGGGCGGCAAGGCCCTCAAACTCTCCCGGCCCCAACAGCTCATGGCCGCCGAGCGGGAAATCATCTCCGAGGCCTACGCCGGGGACATCATCGGCGTCTTTGACCCCGGCATCTTCTCCATCGGGGACACCCTCTGCGCCAAAGGGAAGAAGTTCCGCTTCGACCCCATCCCCACCTTTGCCCCAGAGCACTTCCAGCGCATCCGCTCCATGGACACCATGAAGCGCAAGCAGTTCCTCAAGGGCGTGGAGCAGATCGCCCAGGAGGGCGCCATCCAGATCTTCAAGCCGCCCTACACCGGCATGGAGGAGGTCATCGTGGGGGTGGTGGGCACGTTGCAGTTCGACGTGCTGGCCTACCGCCTGCGGAGTGAATACAACGTAGAGCTCCACACCGAGGGCCTGCCCTACTGCTACCTCCGCATGGTGGGCAACGAGGAGCCGGTGAAGGAGGACGAACTGAATTTGGGCGACGCCAAGCTGGTGGAGGACTACAAGGGCCACCAGATCGTGCTCTTCACCTCCTTCTGGTCCATCGGCTGGGTCCAGGAGCGCAACAAGGACCTGATCCTGCTGGAGTTCGGCGGCGGCAAAGAGGAGTAAACACAGCGGCCCGCAAAAAATGTCAAAGGACAGCACGAAAGGCGGAAGTGTCTTTCGTGCTGTCCTTTTTCTGTGTCGCGGCAGAGTCGGCGCGTCCACTCCAAACTGGCCGGTCCGCGCCCTCCCCGGATTCAGGCGAAGCGCTCCACGGCCTGAGCGTCCTTGGCCTTTTGTTCTTCCAGGGCCTCTTTCAAAATCATGTCCTTGACCTTCATCAGCCGGACGGTGGAGGCCCGCTCGTTCTCGTCCAGCTTCATGGAGATATACTTGATGCTGTCCTCGCAGTCGGGGATGATCTTATACTCCAGACCGTTGACCCGCCGACGGGTCTTTTCAATCTCCTGGGCCAGCAGTTGGGCGGTTTTTTCCATCTGGGCCAGCTGGAGCATATCCTCAAAGACCCGGCTGAGGTTCTCCAGCGCGGCGTCCAGCTCCCCGGAGGTGGCGGCGTAGCCGTAGGGGTAGATGTCCCCAGGGGCGCGGGAGTGGGTCTGGAAGGTGTACTCCGGCACGTCCACGCTCATGATGTTGTGAAAGCCCATCTCCAGCTCCACAGACTGCTTGGGGTACAAAAGGGCCTCCTCCATGGCGGGCTGGCTCATGATGGCCGCGGCCACGGTGAAGGACTGGTTGGCGGCCTCCAGCCCCGCCTCTACCTTCTTTCGCAGGGCGCGGTTTTCCCGTACCACGTCCAAAAACTGCCGCATCAGTTCGTCCCGCTTGTCCTTGAGCAGTTTGTGGCCCCGGCGGGCGGTGCGGAGCTTGGCCTTGATGCGGGTCAGCTCCATGCGGGTGGGGTTGACGACAGTGTTCGCCACGACTTACCCCTCCTCGTCCTTCTTGGGCCAATACTTCTCAATGAGCTCCGGCTTGATGCGCTTGAGTTCGCTCTTGGGCAGGATGGACAGCAGCTCCCAACCCAGGTCCAGGGTCTGGAAGATGGAGCGGTTTTCATCGTTGCCCTGGGCCACATAGCGCTTTTCAAACTCGTCGGCGAACTTGGCGTAGAGCAGGTCGGTGGGGGACAGAGCGGCCTCGCCCAGAATGGACATCAGCTCCTTGGTCTCCTTGCCCGTGGAGTAGGCGGCAAAGAGCTGGTTCATGGTGCCCGCGTGGTCCTCTCTGGTCTTTCCCTCGCCGGTGCCCTTGTCCTTCAAACGGCTCAAAGAGGGAAGTACGTCAACCGGAGGTATAATGCCCTTGTGGTATAACTCTCTGGAGAGGATGATCTGGCCCTCGGTGATATAGCCGGTGAGGTCGGGGATGGGGTGGGTCTTGTCGTCCTCAGGCATGGTGAGGATGGGGATCATGGTGATGGAGCCCGGACAGCCCAGGCGCCGGCCGGCCCGCTCGTACATCTGGGCCAGGTCGGTGTACAGATAGCCGGGGTAGCCGCGGCGTCCGGGGACCTCCTTCTTGGCCGCGGAGACTTCCCGCAGGGCCTCGGCGTAGTTGGTGATGTCCGTCAGGATGACCAGGACGTGCATCCCCTTGTCGAAGGCCAGGTATTCCGCCGCGGTCAGGGCCATGCGGGGCGTGGCGATGCGCTCCACGGCGGGGTCGTTGGCCAGGTTGGTGAAGAGCACGGTGCGGTCGATGGCCCCGGTGCGGCGGAACTCCTGGATGAAGAAGTTGGACTCTTCAAAGGTGATGCCGATGGCGGCAAAGACCACGGCGAAGTTGGAGCCGTTGTCCCCCAGCACCTTGGCCTGGCGGGCGATCTGGGCCGCCAGCGCCGCGTGGGGCAGGCCGGAGCCGGAGAAGATGGGCAGTTTCTGGCCCCGGACCAGGGTGTTCAGCCCGTCGATGGTGGAGATGCCGGTCTGGATGAACTCGTTGGGGTAGTCGCGGGCAGCGGGGTTCATGGGCAGGCCGTTGATGTCCCGCCGGGCCTCAGGGAGAATTTCCGGGCCGCCGTCGATGGGGTGGCCCATGCCGTTGAACACCCGGCCCAGCATATCGCCGGAGACGGCCAACTCCTGGGGATGGCCCAGGAAGCGGATCTTGGAGTCCTTGAGGTTGATGCCCGCGGAGGAGTCGAAGAGCTGGACCACGGCGTTGTCGCCGTTGACCTCCAGCACCTTGCAGTAGCGCTTCTCGCCAGAGGGCAGCTCGATCTGGGCAAGCTCGGCGTAGGTAACGCCCTCCACCTGCTCCACCACCATCAGCGGGCCGGAGATCTCCTGGATGGTCTTGTATTCCCGCGTCATGCTTCCTCACCTCCCATGTCGATCACGGCCTGGACCTGGGCCGCCATATCCGCGCGCAGCTTGGCGTAGACGGCGGGGAACTGGTCGTCGGGCACGGTCTTGGCCCGGCCCATGCCCTCGCGGAAGTCGATGGCGAAGAGCTTGGAGACGTCCGCGCCCTGGGCAATGGCACTGCGGCAGAGGCGGTCGTATTCCAGGATCATACTCATCATCTGGCCCTGGCGCTCGTAGGTGGAGAACCAGTCCACCTCCACAAAGCCGTTTTGCTGCAAAAAGTCCTCGCGGATCATCTTGGCGGTCTCCAGGGTCAGCTGGTCCTGGGCGCCCAGGGAGTCCTTGCCCACCAGCTGGACGATCTCGTTCAGGCTGGCCTCTTCCTGGAGGATGGACATGGCCTTGTCCCGGTCCTTCATGAAGTCCGCCCCCAGATGCTCGTCAAACCAGGGTTTCAGAGAGTCCAGGTACAGCGAGTAGGAGTTGAGCCAGTTGATGGCGGGGAAGTGGCGCCGGTAGGCCAGAGAGGCGTCCAGCGCCCAGAACACCTTGACGATCCGCATGGTGGACTGGCTGACGGGCTCGGAGAGGTCGCCGCCCGGCGGCGAGACCGCGCCCACGGCGGTGAGGGAGCCGATGCGCCCGTCGCTGCCCAGGCACTCCACCATACCGGCCCGCTCATAGAACTGGGCCAGACGGGAGGCCAGGTAGGCGGGGTAGCCCTCCTCGCCGGGCATCTCCTCCAGACGGCCGGACATCTCGCGCAGGGCCTCGGCCCAGCGGGAGGTGGAGTCGGCGATGACGGCCACGGCGTA
>CANQFT010000018.1 GCA_947599925.1 uncultured Oscillospiraceae bacterium
ATCGGATTGGCTGAACATCAGCGGCTGGCAAGAATGGGACTAAGTTTTAAGGGGAGAGCGTGTGTACGCTCTCCCCTGCCGTTTTTCAAATCGCCAAATTGTACGGGTCTCTTTCGTGTCGGCCTCCACTTGCCGCGTTCATGGCGCGCCTTTTTGCGCCTTTTGTCGGGCCTCTTTCTGCCTTGCAAACTCCCGTTGGAAGTTGGCGATCTGCGCGGCGTCCATCCCCTTGCGGGGCAGGAGATACCGCCCTTCTTTCTTCACTCTTGGCACAGCCAATTAAGGATCGCTTGGCATTTTTCGCGGGTTGGATAATGTGACAGTATCTGCTCTTTCAAATATAGCATGGCAAGATCCGTTTTTCCAACCAGGTAATCTGGTATCGACCCGGACGTGGGAGGGATCACCGTAATGACGCCGGAGCTGTTAACATATTCTTTTATCGCCGATTGCTTGGCCGCTTCTATCAGTTCCGGTGGAAGCTTGATCGTTTGCACAGCATCTTTTTCATATACCAAGCTGTACTTTCCCGTTTCCCTTGTTCCTACAACATAATTGTATCCGCCGGTCTTATAGGTGCCACCGGTTGTGATTCCCCCTACGGTTGCGGCCCCAAAGTGCAGCTTCTCCGGCTCATAGCACGTCACTTGGTCTACCACTTTTTTGATCTCCAGTATTTCCGAAAACACGTTTCCCCGCTTTATGACACAGATTTCCTTTTTTGTTGGATCATAGGTCATATACCCCCGGATCTTCTCATACTTCTGAATCGTTTTCTCTTCGTTTTTGTGAGCGATCCATATAAGAAAAATGATTATCAGCGCAACAATGATGGCAGCAACAAGATCCGACATACGATCCTCTCCTCCGTTTTATCTGGATTTTTTCTCGTCATGTGTATACACTATCTCGCTGACTTTCGCCTGTCTATATGCGTCTGGTGCCTGATGTTTTTTGCCCTGCGGCCTGGGTATTCTTTCATCTCCGATCCTCCCCTTCTATCTCGCGGCACATCTGCGCCGCGTTTTCTTTAGTATAGGGTAAAGGAATGAAAAAGTCAATATAGTATCGTTGGTTTTCCATTGTGATACACTGTAACATCTCTTGTCCACACCCGCTAAACTTATAGGAAAGGTGGTGTTATCGTGCAGGGGAAGAAACCGATCAACGTCAGAGTTGGCGCGAACATTCAGTGGCTGCGGGAGGAGCGCCACCTGACCCAAGAGGGGTTGTCGGAGAAGATCGGCGTCACCCCCAACCACTTGAGCGCCATTGAGCGGGGTGTTTCGGGGATCTCGCTGGAGCTGCTGGAAAAGCTGTGCCAGGAGCTCTCCGTGACGGCGGACCACATCCTCTTTGGGCGCAAGGCGGCGGAGGCCAACGGGGAGGAACTGCTGCGCCTTCTGCGGTCCATCGACCAGGGCCAGGCGGAGCTCACCCGGCTGGGCCGGTCCATTGAAGCCCTGACCGAGCAGTTGAAACACCTGCGGGAGTGAGCGGGCCTGGCCAAGTGAACGCCAAATCTCATCACGCTTCGATTTTCAGGGCAGAGAAAAGCGGCCAGCAGACGCCGCCGGTTGGCATCGTCTGTTGGCCGCTTTTTCAATTGTCGCTATTATCGCGTATGCTCTTCTTTTGGGCGCACGAAAACCTCGTATTGGAAGCCTTCGCCCTTGGTCACATGGATCACCCGCCTATGTAGCTGCATCATGATCTGGTCCAGCATATAAGCGTCAGGGTGCCCAAAATGATTCTCGCGCCCATAACTGCATACAAACAGGGGGTATTCCGGTCCCAGCATTTTCTCCAGCTGGTTGATGCTGGTCGCTTCCCTGGCGCCATGATGCGGCAGCAGAAAAACGCCTATGGCTTGCTCGCACTCCCCCACAAACTTTTCCAGATCGGCCCCCCTGTTCCGGAGACGGGTGAGGCCTATATCTCCTGTCAGCAGGGTCCCGCCTCCATATCGTCTCAAACAGCGGCAACGACACCAGCATCCGTCCCTGCACACGGGCTCGATCCACGCCTTCCCGCGCTCTTCCAGCGGTGCGTGATAGAGCACAAGGGAACTTTGGTTGATCTTGTATCTTGCAGTTTTATACATCTCCCTCGCGTTTTTCCGCAACGTCTCGTCTTTCAAAAGCTCTTCTAAGCTCTGATCCTGCGGTATCAGCCCGCGAATTTTCTTGCGGGTCGCCTCCTGGACCTCGTTTTTCTGATCCTGATAAATGCGAAACTGCCACTCCGCCCGGGAACAGGTCGCATTTGCCGACCCGTCACAATGCACCACATCCATCTCAGGCTGTGCGTTTGTATCCTCCCAAATATTGCCCTGCAAAGTAAAATCACCGGTCTGATGGCTGCTTTTGTGTCGTGTCTGTGATCCGCCGGGTGAGCTCCTCTGGGGGTGAAGGATATAGAGGGTCTCGCAGCCCTTCTTCTTGAAATAGGCGGCAGGGTCCTCGTAGAACTCGTATAGCCGCTCGTCGGCCCCTTTCGCCAATACGGCGAAGAGTTTAAGCTCCTCAGGGGAAAAGTACGGAATAAAAACATTCTTCACGTCAAACACATCCAAAAGGGTCGGAATGGCCGAAACGTGATCTGTATCAAAGTGGGACACAAACAGCGCGTCCAACCTTTTCTTTGGGGTGCTTTTATCTTTTTCGATCTGCTGACACAAGTCGGCTGTGTCTGGATCACTAGAACTTCCGCAGTCGTAGACAAAACGAAAAATATCTTTGTCGGGGTTTTTCCTGATCGTGCAATCATAGTACAGTCCCTGTCCTACGCCGTGAAATTGACAACTGGCATTCATTCTCTTGCCCCCTTTTGGTGTTTATTATATCACTTTCTCTTCCCGTACGCAACATTTTATGCAAGCCCAAGTTTTTAGGCTATGTCGGACACTATATTCTCCCAAAACAATTATGTGGGCCGCCTCCCGCTCATCGGCCGTCTGTGACGATCCCGGTGGTCAGACATACCGTTGCCCCCTTATCTGCTCGTATCGGTTAAAGCTGATCTTCTTAGCACTCGAGCCATTCAGCGGCCTAAAAAATCAGGCCGCCGCGCTCGCGTTTACTTCTTAATTTATTTTACCACAGCCCCTCTGTTCGTGTCCACCGGGACCAGCCCAAGGCGGTCAATCATAAAAATGGGAGAGGCATTGACAGACTATCATTGAGATGATATAATCCAGCGTATATCATTACAATGACAGACGGAGGGCAATGTGAGTAGCATGATTTTATTACACGGAAGCAGCCAGGTGGTGGAAGCGCCGGAGCTTTCCGCCGGGAGTATTCACAACGACTACGGCCAGGGGTTTTATTGCACGCAATCCGAGGAAATGGCCCGGGAGTGGGCGTGCAAAAACCGAGAGGACGGTTTTGTCAATCGGTACGCGTTTGACCCCGCTGGGCTCCGAGTCCTGGACCTGTCGGACGGGGCGCATACCGTTCTCAACTGGATCGCCATTCTCCTGAAAAATCGGACGTTCCGTTTGAGCCAACCTATTGCCGTTGACGCTCGGGAATATCTGATCGAGCATTTCGCCATCGACACAACGGAATATGATGTGGTCGTAGGATACCGGGCGGATGATTCCTATTTTCAATATGCCCAATCCTTTGTGGAAAACACGCTGCCTCTGCGCGGATTGAACAAGGCGCTGACCCTCGGCAAACTAGGCTTGCAGACGGTGCTCGTCTCTGAAAGGGCATTTCAGCGACTTCAATTCATGGGCGCGGAGCCGGTGGATGGGACGATCTACTACCCCAGGTTCGCGCAGCGGGATGACACGGCCAGGCGAACTTATTCCGCTGAAATCGCCAAGGGCAGATCCTACCGGGATGACATTTTTGTGCTGGATATTTTAAGAGAGGAGATGCGAAACGATGACCCACGCATACAGCGGATCCTATTTGAATGACGCAAAGGATCGGCTGTCGCGGTTCTTTGACTATCTGGTCAACGACTGCGGTATGAAGGCCGACTGGGCGGCGTCTATTTTCCTCTCCTCCGGGTACGCGGAACAGTTTGAGCGGGGCAACCCAGCTGTTCTCGCGGGGATGTCCGGCGTGGAGCTTGCCAGAGCTGTCGTTCAAAAAACGTACAGGAAGAAGGCCCTGCCGGAATCAGGGCCTCGGGAGGATCTGTCCCGCGAGTACTGGGCGGGCTGGGCGCTGGCGGAGTACCAGTGGCACAGCGGAAAGCGATTCAAGGATATTTTCGAGCGCGTCAAGTTTTCGGAGATCGTCTCGATGTACCCCGTATATCACGAGATGGACAGTTCAAAATTTATCGAGGCGATGGACCAGCGATGCGCAATAGTGCTGCCGGAGTGCAGACTGAAGAAGCTACGGGAGAGCCGGGGGCTTTCCCAAACGGAACTGGCCAGAGCCTCCGGCGTCAACCTCCGATCCATCCAGATGTATGAGCAGCGCGTCAACGACATCGACAAGGCCCAGGCCCAGACAGTATATAAGCTGTCCCGCGTGATCGGCTGCTCCATGGAGGACCTACTGGAGCAACCGGCAGAATGAATTATACTTTCAAGGCACGCCGCTTGGAGATGAAACTATGAGCGTGAGTAGCTCCAAGGATTTCCAATCGGCGAGGATATTTTTCCAAGGCGCCAAAATCCGGTACTGAGCACACATATTAATTAAGCTCCGGCGGGCAGTACCGAGGCGCCCGCAATCGAGAGAGGCGAAAACCCTGGCAATGTGGCAAG
Organism: uncultured Oscillospiraceae bacterium; assembly: GCA_947599925.1. Lineage (GTDB taxonomy): Bacteria > Bacillota > Clostridia > Oscillospirales > Oscillospiraceae > MGBC124762. The sequence goes on from CANQFT010000018.1 coordinate 4,736, forward strand.
GGCGTGAATACGATCAATCTTTACTGGCTATTTTACGCAAGAACCAACGGGCTCATGTGGGATGGCCGAACCCCTGTGTTGAAACATGGTTGACGCCTACTTAGGGGCAATGCACACCTACTGTGACTCCGTAACCTGTTGTAAAAGGTTTGGGGAAACCTACAAACAGAAAGCGGAGCGGGAATACGAAAAGTCTGACCGGCAACTTCATAGCATTCTGACTTGCTTTGGCAATGAGGCTAAGGCTATCCGAGTTGCGGAGAATCGGCTACATTCCCATTACCAGGGCGGAGCCATGGAGCCATCAAAGATGTACCCAGCCACCACGTTGCACCTTCTGGTCAGCGAAATCCGAGCCAAGACAGAACGAGATACATAGTGAGGTAAAACGTACCCCTGTCCGGAATTCCGGACAGGGGTACGTTGGGCTATAGGTCTTTACTTGTCTCATTTATGCTATCGTCATTAACCTTGTCCTTGCGGTTTTTCTTGATTTCATCCGGACGATTCTTGCTATCAAGAAATCCGTTAATAACGGACTGGGAGTTAAAGGAAAACGAGTTCTTCGTAACAAAAAACAGCATTCCAACCAGTTCGGCCACCACGACACCCAGATAGTATTTCAAAAAATCAAATAATCCCATCAGCAAGTTCGGATCTTCCGTGCCCCACAAAGAAAATACGATGGCTATTACAACTCCGTTGAACAGCAGGAGCTGTATCGCAAGGAGCGCAATAATAGAAAATAGAAGTGGGCGTTGTTGCTTTAACCGCTGGTTTTCATTATTAGATAGAATTTTAAGAATCACTTCTATCCAGGAGGACCTTGGTTGAGGAGACTTTATTGCCGTTGCGCTTGACTCTTTTGGAATATCTCCGGATAACGTCTCAAGTAGCTTTTCTCTCTCAAGTTGCTCGCATTCATTTGGCGCGGATTCCTTCATCGTGCTTCTCCTTATGTTAATACCATGTCAGTTAAGCCCAAAAATTTAAGCCTAGCCTCCATAACTGACCTGGAAACATCAAAAGCGTCCGCCAATAGGCTAATTGTAGGAATAAGCAAAATTTCAATCTGCTTTAATAAAGACTTTTTGGGGATCAATAAAGCCCCTGCAAAAATATTGGCGTTTATTTCTTCCTCGCTTTGTCCTTCCTTGTCATCGTCATATCGAAAGGCAATATGAAACTTGTCTCCAGACAGGCACGCATGGGCTAATTCGTGAGCAACAGTAAATCTTATACGGTGCCATGTCATGGACGGTTCTTTTTCGTTGTAAAAAATGGCGGCGGAATCTCCCTTTGTTGCAAGCGCCCCAAGTACCCTTCTGCCTGTGTTTTGCTCGTATTCGGAAAAATCTTGCGATGGAATAACCGATATCTTGGCCTTTTCTAATATAGCGCTAAGGTCCACGGGCACAGCATTTATCTGGTGACTTCCTTTTAAGAGATCTTCCGGGGTTTTCCCCATAATGCCATTTATCGCTTCACACATAGGCGACTCCTCTTTCTGTATACGGATTAGCCTGGCCGTACTTTTGCTACCACCCTTTTTCGCGCTTATTGTACACCTTTTCCTGCATTTTGTCAATTTTCTTTTATATGGCATAAAGGCTCACCCCTCTTGTGGCAACATACACGAATTTCTTTGCAATTTTGGCAGAAAAACGGCGTGTCTGGAAAAATGAATACTGCGGACAGACCCACTATAGAGTCTGTCGTCAGAGGGCAAAAAGCCAGGGCGGTCTTGGTGACAAGACCGCCCTGGGGTGGTGGGAGCGGGTGGATTCGAACCACCGTAGCTTACGCAACAGATTTACAGTCTGCCCCCTTTGGCCGCTCGGGAACGCTCCCATATTCAGTTTTCTTTCCCCCACCCGGCCAAAAGGTGTGGAGCTGGTGGACGGACTCGAACCCCCGACCTGCTGATTACAAATCAGCTGCTCTACCAACTGAGCTACACCAGCATATGGCGCTCGGTCCAACAGCGGAGGTAATTCTAACAAAAAAAGAGCCGTTTGTCAACACCTATTTTTGTCTGCCGCCTTGTGGTTTGCCCCGCCGTATGCTATAATATCCCTCAGAAATTTCCAGATAGAAATGATTCCAAACAGAAATGAGGGCGACTATGAAATACCGCGGCATTTTTTTCGACTTTGACTACACCTTGGGGGACGCCACCGAGGCCATCATAGCGGGATTTCTCTACGGATTGCACACCATGGGCTATCCCATCCCCACGCGCGAGGAGATCCGCCTCACGGTGGGGTTTGTGCTCCAAGACGGCTTCACCCGTCTCACCGGCGTGACCGACGAGGCCAAGCGGGACGAATTTTGCCGTCTCTACCGCAGCATCGGCACCCCCGCGCAGATCGCCACCGCCGTCCTCTGCGACGGCGCCCGCGAACTGCTGGAGGACCTCCACGGCCGGGGCGTGAAGCTGGCGGTGGTCAGCTCCAAGCCCAAGCACATCCTCTCCAAGATCCTGGAGCGGCAGGGCATTCTGGACCTTCTGGACTTCGTGGTGGGCCCCGACCAACTGCCCCGGCCCAAGCCGGACCCGGCGGGCATCCTGGCGGCGCTGGAGGCCACGGGGCTGGGCAGGGACGAGGTGCTCTACTGCGGGGACACCGTCATCGACGCCGGCGCGGGCCAGAACGCGGGGGTGGACTTTTGCGCCGTTTTGAACGGCACCACCCCCGCTGAACAGTTTGGCCCCTACCCCCATGTCCAGATCGCCCCCGATCTCCCCGCGCTCCACGCCTGGCTCACGGGGGAGGGGCTGGTATGATCTTCAAACTGCTGGCCGTGGGCGACGTGGTGGGGGAAAGCGGCGTGGCCATGCTGCGAGAGCGCCTGCCCCGGCTCCGCAAGGCCCACGGCGTGGGATTTGTGGTGGTCAACGGGGAAAACGCCGACGGCGTGGGCATCCACCCCCGCCAGGCCGACGCGATTTTTGAGGCCGGGGCCGACGTGATCACCCTGGGCAACCACACCTGGAACCGGCTGCAGATCGCCAAATACCTGGACAGCCACGACGCCATCCTCCGCCCCGCCAACTTCACAAGCCGCGTCCCAGGACGGGGCTTTGGGGTCTTTGCCGGGCCCCAGGGCATCCGCGTGGGCGTGCTGAACCTCATCGGCCGCACCGGTATGGACCCCAACGTGGACAACCCCTTCCCCATCGCCCAGCGGTTGCTGCGGGACGGGGACTGCGACGTGGCGGTGGTGGATCTCCACGCCGAGGCCACCAGCGAGAAGGGCGCCATGGCCTGGTATCTGGACGGCAAGGCGGCGGCCCTCTGGGGCACCCACACCCATGTGCCCACCGCCGATCTGCAGATCTTGCCCGGCGGGTTGGGCTTTGTCACCGACCTGGGCATGACAGGCCCCAGCCAGTCTGTGCTGGGCATTCGCCCGGAGAGCGCCCTGAACCGATTTCTGGGCGGTCTGCCCACCCGCTACGAGCCGGCGGAGGGGCCTTGCAAGCTGGAGAGCGTCCTCTTCACCCTGGACGCCGGGTCCGGCAAATGTCTGGGCCTGGAGCGGCTGGATGTGTTTGAATGAGGGGAGGGACCCATATGCTCACCTTGCTCCACGCGGCGGACCTCCATCTGGACTCGCCCTTTCGCTCTCTGCCCGCGGCGGAGGCCCAGGCCCGGCGGGCCGGACAGCGCAAGGCGCTGGAGGGTCTGCGGGACCTGGCTCTGGACCACGGCGCGGAGCTGATGCTCCTGCCCGGCGACCTCTTTGACAGCCAGCAGGTCTACCCTGAGACCCTGGAGACCCTGGCCAAGACCCTGGGCAGTCTCCCGTGCCCGGTGGTCATCGCGCCGGGCAACCACGACTATTATTCCGAGCGCTCCCCCTACGCCCGACCCATCTGGCCGGAAAACGTCCACATCTTCACCTCTGAGGCCGTGACCGCCCTCCCCTTTCCGGAGCTGGGGGTGACGGTCTACGGCTGCGCCTTCACTTCCCCGTTCCGGGACGACGACCCCTTGGCGGGCTTCGCCGCGGAGCGGGACGGCACCCTCGCCATCGGATGCTTCCACGGCGATGTGGGCGGCCGGAGCCGTTACGCCCCCATCGCGCCGGAGAGCCTGGCCCACAGCGGCCTGGCCTACGCCGCCCTGGGCCATGTCCACGCCATGGAGTTCCACGCCGACGCCCCCACGCCCTGGGCCTACTCCGGCTGTGCTCAGGGCAGGGGCTTTGACGAGTTGGGGGACAAGGGCGCCCTGCTGGCGCGCGTGGAGGGCGGCCGGGCGGAGAGCCGGCTGCTGGCCCTGCCCGGTCCCCGGTACTGGGCCCTGTCCCTGCCGGCGGAGGCCGACCTCCGCCAAGCCCTGGCGGGCAAGGAGGGCGACTACGTCCGCCTCACCCTCACGGGCCGGAGCGGGGCTCTGGATCTGCCCGCCCTGCAGGATCTGGGCGAGGGCCTCTGCCGCGTCTTTCAACTGCGGGACGAGACCCTGCCCCCGCTGGACCTCTGGGCCCGCGCGGAGGAGGACACCCTTACCGGCCACTTCGTCCGGGAACTGCGGGGGCGGCTGGACGCCGCCGGAGACGCGGAAAAACCTCTGCTGCTGGACGCCCTGCGGTGGGGTCTGGCCGCGTTGGAGGGAAGGGAGGGTCCCCAGTGAACATCCTCTCCATGACCGCCACCTTTGGCTGCCTGGACGGGGCCACCCTCACCCTCGGCCCGGGCCTCAACCTGCTGGAACTGCCCAACGAGAGCGGAAAATCCACCTGGTGCGCTTTTTTGCGGGCCATGCTGTACGGCCTGGAGAGCCGCAAAGGCGGCGCCCTGTCTGAGCGCAACCGATACACGCCCTGGTCGGGCAACCCCATGGGAGGCAGGGTCGATCTGCTGTGGCAGGGCCGGGCCATCACCCTGCGCCGCTTCCCCAAGGGCGCGAACCCCTTTGGGGGCTTTCAGGCCGTCTACACCGGCACGGAGGAGCCGGTGCCCGGTCTCACCGGCGACAACGCCGGGGAGGTGCTGTTGGGGATCACAAAAGAGGTCTTTCAGCGCACCTGCTTCATCCCCCAGGGCGGCCTGGGCGTGGACGCCTCCGGCGACCTGGAGCGCCGGGTGACCGCGCTGGCCACCTCCGGAGAGGAGGATGTGTCCTACTCCGACGCGGAAAAGCGCCTGCGGGACTGGCGCAACCAGCGCCAGTCCAACCGCGCCACCGGCACCCTGCCCAAACTCCGCGCACAACTGGAACAGCTCCAGCTCCAGCGGCAGCGGCTGTTGGACGCCAGGACCGCCGGGCAACAGGCCCAGCGGCAGCTGGGGCAGTTGGAGGCGGAGCTGGCGGAGGTGGAGCGGGATCTGGCCCGCCACAGCCGCAAGGCCGAGGCGGACAGGCTGGCCCAGCAACGGGCCCGATACGAGCAGACGGCCCAGGCCTTGGCCCAGGCGGAGGAGGCGGCCTCCCTCGCCCGGTCCCAGGCGGAGACCGCGCTGGGCCAGGTCCCGCCCCCGCCCAGGCCGGGGCCCTGGGTGTGGCTTCCCGCGCTGGCGGGGCTTCTCCTCTTGTGCGTTCTGGCCCCTGTGGGCGCGACGGCCCGCCTTGCCTGGGTGGTGACCCTTGGGGTGCTGGCCGCCCTGGTGGGGGCGGCGGCGTCTTTCCCGCTGGCCCACCGCCGGAAGGTCCGGGGGCAGCTCTACGCCCAGCGCCACGCCGCCTGGAAGTCGGCCCAGGCAGAGGCCCAGCGGGCCCAGACCGAATGGGTGGCCGCCCGCGCCGCGTGGGACGCCGTCTCCGCCGCCGGCGAGCCGGCCGCCCCGCCCCCGCTCCAGGACCAGCCCCGCGCCCCTCTGTCCGATGACCAACTGCGGCAGAGGCGGCTCACCGAGGCCCTGGCCCTGTGCCGGGCCCAGTTGTCCCGCGCCCAGGGACAGGAGGAGGCCCTGGGCGGTCTGGCCGCCATGGACGACCAGGCCAGGGAACTGGAGGCGCGGCTGGAACTTGTGGAGCGTGAGCTGGCGGCGCTGAACCTGGCCCTGGAGGTCCTGGCCGCGGCCAACGCCGAGCTGCGCTCCCGCTTCTCTCCGGCGCTGAACGCCGAGGCCGGGGCCATTCTCAGCCGTCTCACCGGCGGAAAATACACCGCCCTCACCTTTACCCGCGCCTTCGAGGCCCTGGCCCAGACCCCGTCCGGGCCCCGCTCGGCCCAGCTGTTGAGCCAGGGCACCGCCGACCAGACCTACCTGGCCCTGCGGCTCGCCCTGTGCCGTCTGGCCTTGCCGGAGGAGGGGGCGGCGCCTGTGGTGCTGGACGACGCGCTGGTGCGCTTTGACGACGCGCGGCTGGCCCTGGCCCTGGACGTTCTCTCGGAACTGGCCCAGGAGCGGCAGGTCCTGCTCTTCACCTGCCAGAGCCGGGAGCGGCTTGCAATTTCCGGGCGGAACGCTTATAATGTTGGCGTCATATCTTGATTTTGGAGGGATACAGATGGCCCTTGAGGACGTAGAAAAAACCCGCGGGGAGGAACTGCCGGAGCCCATGTACCGGCCCCAGGGCGCGGCCCAGAGCTTTTCCGCGGGACTGTACAGCTGGCTTCAGCCCATTTTGTTCGCCCTGGCGGTGCTCTTTGTGGTGTCCACCTTCCTGGGCCGTCTCATCGGCGTGGACGGCAGCTCCATGGTCCCCACCCTCCACGACGGCGATATGCTGCTGCTCCGCAGCGCGGGCTATACCCCCACCGCCGGGGACGTGGTGGTGCTGGCACAGGAGTCCTTCCGGGACGGCGCCCCCATCGTCAAGCGGGTCATCGCCACCGCCGGGCAGAGGGTGGACATCGACTACGCCGCCCACACCGTCTCGGTGGACGGCAAGGTCCTCTCCGAGCCCTATCTGGACCCCGACGACCCCATGGTGGAAAAGCCGGGCGCCGTGAACAACCACCTCACCGTCCCCGCCGGGCACATCTTCGTCATGGGGGACAACCGCAACAACTCCACCGACTCGCGCTACGGGGAGGTGGGCGTGGTGGACGCCCGGTGCGTGATCGGCAAGGCGGTTTGGAGCCTGATACCCTTTGGGGGGATCGGCCAATGAGACTGGACAAGTGGCTCAAGGTCTCCCGCCTCATCAAGCGCCGCACCGTGGCGAACGAGGCCTGCGACAGCGAGCGCGTCTGGGTGGGCGGACGGCCCCAGCGGGCCTCCTACGAGGTGAAGATCGGAGACGTCATCGAACTGCGTTTCGGCCAGCGGACCACCCGCGTGGAGGTGCTGGCTGTGGACGAGCACGCGCAAAAGGACGAGGCCGCGGCCCTCTATCGGGAGTTGGGCGGCGGATAAGTCCGCCGCCATTTGATTTTCTTGAGGAGGGATAGCTTGACCCGGTGGAAAACTGCCCTGCGGACCTATGCCATCATGGCCCTGGGCTCCTTTATCCTGGCCTTCGGGCTCTACAATATCCACGTCCAATCCGGCGTCACCGAGGGTGGCATCTTAGGCGCCACCCTCCTTTTGCGCCACTTTTTCCATCTCTCGCCCAGCGTCAGCGAGATCGTGCTGGACCTGATCTGCTACCTGGCCGCCTTTCGGGTGCTGGGCAAGGGCTTCGCAAAAAACGCCATCATCTCCACCTTGCTCTACGCCGGGTTTTACGCCCTGTTGGAGCGGTTCCCGCCCCTGGCCCACGACCTGAGCGACTACCCCTGGCTGGCGGCGGTCTTGGGGGCTTTGCTGGTGGGGGTGGGGGTGGGACTGGTGGTGAACGCCGGAGGCGCCTGCTGCGGCGACGACGCGCTGGCCCTTACCATCTCACGCCTCACCGGATGGGACGTGGGCCGGTGCTACTTTATCACCGACCTGACCGTGCTGACCCTGTCCCTGAGTTACATCCCCCTGTCCCGCCTGGCCTGGTCCCTGCTCAGCGTCACCCTCTCCTCGGCCATCATCAGCCTCATCCAAAGGCCCAGGGAGGTGACGGCGTGAGGCGGATCCTGCGGGACCTCTTTTTCCCGCCCCGCTGCCCCTTCTGCGGACGGGTCCTGGACGCGGAGGCCATCTGCCCCGACTGCCAGGAGGGGCTTCCCTGGCTGGTGGGCCGCTCGGCCCAGCGCCGGCCGGAACACATCGAGCTGTGTGTCTCGCCCCTTCGGTACGAGGGGCTGGTCCGCCCCTGCGTCCACCGCTACAAATTCCGCCGCCGCCGGGGCTACGCCAGGGTCCTGGGGCCGCTGTGCGCCCAGTGCGTCCACGACCACATGGGCCAGCGGTCCTTCGATCTCGTCTCCTGGCCGCCCCTCTCCCCAAAGGGACTGAAGCGGCGGGGATTTGACCAGGCCCGGCTGCTGGCCCGCGCCGTGGCGGAGAGTCTGGGCACGGAGGAGACGCCCCTTTTCCAGAAGCGGGAAACCGCCCAGCAGTCCAGCCTCCGGGCCCCGGCGGCCCGCCGGGCCAACGTGCTGGCGGCCTTCACCCTTTTGGACCCGGAGCTGGTCCGGGGCAAGACCATCCTGCTGGTGGACGACGTGGTGACCACAGGCTCCACCCTCTCCGAGTGCGCCCGCGTCCTGCTCACCGCCGGGGCAGAGGAGGTCTGGGCCGTCACCTTGGCCTCGGCCAAAGGTTCTTCATAAAAGGCTTGCAAAACCCGCCGCTGTCGGATATAATAGCCAGGTAGCGATTTCTGCTTGAGAGTACAACACGTTGAACATATAAGAGGTGCAAAGAATGTTTAGTAAAGACATTGGTATCGACCTCGGCACCGCCTCCGTTCTGGTCTTTGTCCAGGGCAAGGGCGTGGTCCTCCGTGAGCCCAGCGTGGTGGCCATCGACCGCAACTCCGGCCGGTTGCTGAAAGTCGGCGCGGACGCCCAGCAGATGCTGGGCCGCACGCCGGGCAACATCGTGGCCATCCGTCCTCTGCGGGAAGGGGTGATCTCCGACTACGACATGACCGAGCGGATGCTCCGGGAGTTTATCCACAAGGTCTCCTCCTTCCGCATCTTCAAGCCCCGCGTGGTCATCTGCGTCCCCTCCGGCATCACCGAGGTGGAGGAGCGCGCCGTCATCGACGCGGGCGTCCAGGCCGGCGCCCGCCGGGTCTACCTCATCGAAGAGCCTCTGGCCGCCGCCATCGGCGCGGGCATTGACATCACCAAGCCCGACGGCCACATGGTGGTGGACATCGGCGGCGGCACCACCGACATCGCCGTCATCTCCCTGTCCGGCATTGTGGAGTCCGCCTCCATCAAGATCGCCGGAGACCAGTTTGACGAGGCCGTGGTGAAATACATTCGCCGCAAGCACAACGTCCTCATCGGCGAGCGCACCGCCGAGGAGCTGAAAAAGGAGATCGGCTGCGTGTTCCCCCGCCCGGAGGAGCAGAGCGTGGAGGTCAAGGGCCGCTGTCTGGTCACCGGCCTGCCCAGGGTCTTTACCGTCACCTCCTCCGAGATGATCGAGGCCTTCGAGGAGGTCTCCACCCGCATTCTGGAAGCCATCCACGGCGTGCTGGAGCGCACGCCGCCGGAGCTGGTGGCGGACATCTCCACAAACGGCATCATCATGACCGGCGGCGGCTCCCTGGTCTGGGGCTTTGACAAACTCATCGAAAGTCACACCGGCATCGCCACCCACGTGGCCGACGACGCCATCTCCTGCGTGGCCTACGGCACCGGCAAGAGCCTGGAGTGGGTCAACGATATGCAGGACGGCACCATGAACATCTCCCGGCAGAAGCAGATGAACTGAAAAGCGCCAAACAGATAAAAACGTGAGGACCCCGGAAGGGGTCCTCACGTTTTTATGAGCGTCAAAGAAGCGGCTTTGCCGCTTCTTTGATGTTCTTTTGCGGCCCGCCGCAGCGCACGGCCCGGCCACCTCGGTGGCCGGGCCGCACGTTTGCGGGCCGAGTTATTATGCGGCTTTCGCGCCGCCAGGCGCGAAACTCTGCGAGGCGTTTTCGTTTGGTTGGCCGGTTCCGAGGTCAGGGCGCGGCGGTGAGGTCGGCGCCGAAGTACTTGATGGACAGCTCACTGAGGGTGCCGTCCTGACGCAGTTCCTCCAGGGCCTTGTCGATCTCGCTTCGCAGGGAGCTGGTGGCCTCGCCTTTTTGGAGGGGGAAGGCGATGACGTCGGCCTCCTCGGTGTAGGCCGCGACTTTGATGTTGGCGTCGGGGTGCTGAGAGGTGTAGTCGATGTAAGTGACCTCGTCGTTCAGCGTGGCGTCGATGCGGCCCTGGAGCAGCAGCTCGATGGTCTGGTTCAGGTCGTCCACGCCGGTGACGGTGGCGCCGTAGCGCTCGGCCACGGCGGCGTAGGTGGAGGAGATGGTGTTGGCGGTGGTCATGCCGTCCAGGTCCTCGAAGGAGTGGATGCGGTCGTCGTCGGCCCGGACCATGAGGGCGGTGCGGGAGTAGGCGTAGGGGGCGGAGAAGTCAAACTTCTCGCTGCGGTCGGGGGTGACGTTGACGCCGTTGGCCATGGTGTCGTACATCCCGCTCTCCAGGCCCATGAGGAGGCTGTCCCACTCCCCCTCCACAAAGTTGGCCTTGACGCCCAGCTTGTCGCAGACGGCCTGGGCCACCTCGATGTCGAAGCCCACCAGCGTGTCATTTTCGTCGTGGTAGGTCCACGGGGCCCAGGTGCCCTCGGTGGCGATGGTCAGTTCGCCCTTTTCCCGGACGGCGGACAGCAGGTCGCCGTCGCCGCCATCGGACTGGCCGCCGCAGGCGGCGAGCAGGCAGAGGAGAAGGGCGGCGAGGGACAGCACAGAGATGAGGCGTTTCATGGACAGGTCTCCTTTCAAGTTTGGTTGAGGATCCGAAGGAATTCTTTGGCCCGGTCCGTCTGGGGCTGGGCGAAGAAGGAATGGGCGGCGGCGGTCTCCACCACCTGGCCCTCCTCCATAAACGCCACTTTGTTGGCGGCGTTTTTGGCAAAACTCAATTCGTGGGTCACCACCAGCATGGTCATGCCGCTCTGGGCCAGGTCCCGCATGACGGCCAGGACCTCGCCGGTGAGCTCCGGGTCCAGCGCGGAGGTGGGCTCGTCAAAGTAGATGATCTGGGGCTGGGGCGCCATGGCGCGGGCGATGGCCACCCGCTGCTGTTGGCCGCCGGAGAGCTGGCTGGGGTAGGAGCCGGCCTTGTCCGCCAGGCCCACCCGCTCCAGCATCTCCATGCCCAGGGCCTCCGCCTGGGCGCGGGGCATTTTTCGCCCGGTGATCAGGCCCTCGGTGACGTTTTGGAGGGCGGTCTTGTTGCGGAAGAGGTCGTAGTTTTGAAAGACAAAGCCGGTCTTTTTCCGCAGGGCCAGGATGTCCCGCCGGGACATATGGCCCAGGTCGTAGGTGACGCCGTCGAAGGTCATATGGCCGCTGTCGGCGGGCTCCAGGAAGTTCACACAGCGCAGGAGGGTGGTCTTGCCCGCGCCGCTGGGACCGAGGATGGCCACCACGTCGCCCTTTTCCACGCTCAGGTCCACGCCCTTGAGGATGGGCTGGCCGCCAAAGGATTTTTTCAGTTCTTGCAACTCCAGCACGCCGCCGCCTCCTTATTTATATTCGTAGGCGTTGAGTTTTTTCTCGCCCCAGCGCTCCAGCTTGGTGATCAGCGTGGAGAAGAAGAGGTAGAAAACGCCCACTTCCAGGTAGATGGCGAAGGGCTCGTAGTAGTAGCTGACCATCCGCTGGGCGGCCACGAACATCTCGGCCACGGTGATGTTGCTCACCAAGGAGGTGTCTTTCAGCATGGAGATCAGGCTGTTGCCCAGAGGGGGAAAGGCCGTCCGCATGGCCTGGGGCAGAACGACGCGGCGGACGGACTGCCACCAGGTGAGCCCGGCGCACTCCCCGGCCTCCAGCTGGCCCACGGGGACGGACTCCAGCGCGGCCCGGACGGTCTCGGCGCAGTAGGCGCCCTCGTTCAGACCCAGGGCCAGCACGCCGGCCACAAAAGCGGGCAGCTTCAGGCCGAGTTGCCCCAGGCCGTAGTAGATGACGAAGAGTTGGACCAGGAGGGGCGTGCCCCGAAAGACCCAGATGTAGAACCGGGAGAACCCGGTGAGGACGGGGAGCTTGGCGAACTGGGCCAGGGCGATGGCCAGCGCCACCACCATGGCCAGGGAAAAGGCCAGAACGGTCATGGGGATGGTCATGGTCAGGCCGGGGATGAGGATGCGGGTGAAGCCCTGGGCCAGAATGTCCAGTAGTCGCTGCGTCATGGTTTCGCCTGCCTTTTTTCGCGTGGGGTCGCACGGCGGCGGGCCGCGCGCCGACCCCGCCGGTGGCGGGGACGGGGTCTATTATAAAACAAAATGGGAAAAATAGCAAATGTCATTTGTCCGCGAAAGGGGGCGGCGGCGCCCCACCCCGCGGGGCGCTCGCGGGCCGTCCGGCATGACAAAGGGGACAGCCCCGGCTGGGACTGTCCCCTGGCGGTCCTGGGGTCAGTATTTGGTCCGCACGTCCTCCCCGCCGAAAAAGAAGAGGGCCAGGGCGTCGGGCCCGGTGTGGGACCCGGTGACGGGCTCGTAGCAGACGGTGACGATCTCTTTGGGCTGGTTGGCGGCCCGGATCAGCTCGGCAAGGCGCTGGGCGTCGGCGGGGCAGTCGGCGTGGGCGATGGCCACGGTCTGGGCGGCGGGGTCCACCGCCAGCTCCGCGTAGCGGTCGGCCATGGCCCGGACAGCCTGCTTGCGGCCCCGGACCTTGGCCGAGACCACCAACTGCCCGGCGGGGCTGCCCTTTAAGATGGGCTTGATGCCCAGCATGGAGCCCACCACGGCGGAGACGCCGGAGACCCGGCCTGTGCGCCGGAGGTGCATCAGGTCGTCCACCATGAGCAGTTGGCAGAGGGTGGGGACCTCCCGGCGAATGGCCCGGACGGCGTCGTCCAGCTCAAGGCCCTGGGCCTGGAGCTCCACGGCCCGCATGACCAGCAACCCCTCGCCCAGAGAGGCGGCAAGGGTGTCCACCACCGCGACCCGGCGGCCGGGGAAGGTCTCGCGCAGTTCCTCGGCGGCCATCTGCGCGGAGTGGCACGAGCCGCTGATGCCGGAGGACATGGACAGAAACAGCACGTCCTGCCCCTCCTCCAGAACGGGGGTGAACAGGTCCACGAACCGCTGGGGCGGGATCTGGGAGGTGGAGGCGTGCCGGCCGTCCCGCAGGGCCTGGTAGTAGGCGTGGCCGTCAAAGGAGCCGGGGGTCTCGCTCAACTCCTGGCCGTCGATGTGGTAGGAGAAGGGGATGATGATCAGGCCGTGGTCCTGGATGTAGGACCAGGGGAGGTTTGCCGAGGTGTCCGTGGCGATTCGATACATAGCGCTGGCCTCCAATCTAATTTACTAGATTAGATTAGCAGATTATAGTTACGATGTCAAGGGAATTTTGCGCTCAGCGGACAAAAAAGCGGTAGACGGTCTTTTGGCGGTAGGGTTTTCCCTTGGGCAGAAGGGCGGAGGGGAAGTGGGGCTGGTTGGGGGCGTCGGGGAAGGACTGGGTCTCCAGGCAGAAGCCCCAGCGCTTGGCGTAGGGCGCGCCGCCCTTGCCGGCGGGACAGCCGTCCAGGTAGTTGCCGGTGTAGAACTGGACGCCGCTCTGGGTGGTGAGCACCTCCAGGGCGACGCCGGTCTTGTCCGACCAGGCCAGGGCAGCGGGACGGAGGGAACCGATGGGGCCGGGGACCAGCCAGTTGTGGTCGTAGCCGCCGGCCTGCCGGAGCTGGGGGAAGGCGCGGTCCCAGCCGCGGCCCATGGGAATGCCCTGGCGCAAGTCCATAGGGGTGCCCGCCACGGACGCGATCTCCCCGGTGGGGATGCTCTGGGCGTCGGTGGGGGTGTAGAGGGCGGCGGGCAGGGAGATGTGCTGGCGTCCCACGGGGCCGGAACTGTGGCCGTCCAGGTTGAAGTAGCTGTGGTTGGTGAGGCTGCAGAGGGTGGGGGCGTCGCTTTTGGCGGCGTAGTCGATCTCCAGGGCATGGCCGGTGAGACGGTAGGTCACCCGGACGGCGAGGGCGCCGGGGTAGCCGGCCTGACCGTCGGGGCTGACCAGGGAGAGGGTCACAGAGGCGGCGGACAGGGCCTCTATGGTCCACACCTGCTTGTCAAAGCCCTCCGGCCCGCCGTGGAGGTGGTTGGGGCCGTCGTTGGCGGGCAGGGCGTATTCCACGCCGTCCAGGGAGAAGCGGGCGCCGCCCACGCGGTTGGCGAAGCGGCCGATGAGGGCGCCGATGTACTTGTCCTGCCGGAGATAGTCCTCCAGCGTGTCAAAGCCCAGCACCACGTCCACGGCATGGCCGGAGCGGTCGGGCACGGAGAGGGCGCGCAGGGCGCCGCCGTAGGTGATGATCTGGCAGGACATGGGGCCCTTTTTCAGCTGGACCAGGTCCACGGCTGTGCCGTCGGGCATGGCGCCGAAAGGGGTCTTGGTGGCCATGGGGAAGCCTCCTTCTGTGGTTTTGTGGGGTCACGGACCTATCATACAACGAAACGGGCCCGTTGTCAAAATTTAGTAAGTTCACCTTGCACAACGCGCCGGCGGCGGATATAATATGGGGAGAAAAGGAGGTGGGGTCTCCGTGGAAGATCAGGAGCGCAAGGAGCTGGACCTGACGGGCCAGATCGTGGCCATTATTACCAGCGGGCAGGATGACGCCGCCATTCGACAGGCCCTGGACGACTACCACGCCAACGACATCGCCTCGGCCCTGGAGACCCTGGACGGCGCCCAGCGCAGGGCGCTCTACCGGGTGCTGGGCCAGGAGCGCACCGCGGAGGTGCTCAGCTACACGGACAATGTGTCCGACTACCTGGAGGAGCTGCCCGCCCGGAAGGCGGCCCAACTGCTGGGCAACATGGACGCCGACGACGCGGTGGACGCGCTGGAGGACATCGACAGCGAGGGCAAGCGGGAGGAGCTGCTGTCCCTGATGGACGGGGAGAGCTCCCAGGACGTGCGGCTGATCGTGTCCTTCGAGGAGGACCAGATCGGCCACATGATGACCACGAACTTCGTCTCCGTGCCGGAGAGCGCCACGGTGAAGGAGGCCATGCGCTCGGTCATCGCCCAGGCCGAGGAAAACGACAACATCAACACCATTTACGTCACCGACGCCCAGGGCCGCTACGCCGGGGCCATGGAGCTGAAGGACCTGATCATCGCCAGGGAACACGTGCCCCTGGACCAGCTCACGTCCCGGAGCTACCCCAGCGTCTACGCCACGGAGCGGATCGACGACACCATGGAGCGGCTGATGGACTACGCCGAGGACTCCATCCCCGTGCTGGACCAGGCGGGGGCGGTCATCGGCGTCATCACCGCCACGGATCTGGTGGAGGCGGTGGACGACGCCTTGGGCGAGGACTACGCCAAGCTGGCCGGTCTGACGGCGGCGGAGGACCTGCGGGAAGGGCTGGGCCAGAGCATGAGGAAGCGGCTGCCCTGGCTGGTGCTGCTGCTGGGGCTGGGCATGGTGGTCTCCAGCGTGGTGGGGGTCTTTGAGGCGGTGGTGGCCCAGGTCGCCATCGTGGTGAGCTTTCAATCCCTGATCCTGGACATGGCGGGCAACGTGGGCACCCAGTCCCTGGCCGTCACCATCCGGGTGCTGATGGACGAGAACATCTCCGGAGCTGAGAAGCTGCGGTTCATCTGGAAGGAGATGCGGGTCGGCGGGGCCAACGGTCTGCTGCTGGGCGCGCTGTCCCTGGTTTTCGTGGGGCTCTACCTGCGGCTGGTCAAGGGCTATCCCGGCCGGACCAGTCTGGCCATCGCGGGGTGCGTGGGGCTGGCGCTGTTTCTGTCTATGATCATCTCCAGCCTGGTGGGGACCGTGATCCCCATGTTCTTCCACAAGCTGAAGGTGGACCCCGCCGTGGCCTCCGGGCCGCTGATCACCACGGTGAACGATCTGGTGGCGGTGGTGGCCTATTACACCCTGGCCGGGTTCATGCTGGCGGGCCTTGGCTTAATGTAGGACCCACCGGACGGCGGGCAAAGAAGCCTCGCAGAGTTTCGCGCCGTAGGGCGCGAAAGGGGTATAAAAAATTTTTTCCGGCGGCGTGTACGTCGGAAAAAATACATCTCGGCCCGCAAACGTGCGCCCCGACCGTCCTTGTGGCGGTCGGGGCGTGCGCTGCGGCGGGCCGCAAAAAAATTATCCAAGAAGCGGCGAAGCCGTTTCTTGGATAAATTTAGGAGGCGGCCTCGGCCTTTTCCGGGGGCTGGAAGTTCTGGAGGTAGATCAGGAAGTCCGCTTCGGACAGGGGCTTGGAGAAGTAGAAGCCCTGGATGTACTCGATGCCCAGGGCCTCGATGGCGTGGAGTTCCTCCAGGGTCTCCACCCCCTCGGAGACGATGGACAGGCCGATGTCGTGGATCATGCGGATGGCGGCGTTCATGACCTGCTGGGCCCGGTGGCTGGCGAAGTAGGACTGGGTCATGGCCCGGTCGAACTTGGCGATCTTGACGGGCAGGTCGATGATGTAGTCCAGGTTGGACTGGCCGGTGCCGAAGTCATCCAGGGAGAAGGAGGCGCCGTAGTCGATGAGCTGGTCCATGTTCTTGAGGAGGATCTGCTTGGTGGAGGTGGAGGCGGACTCGGTGATCTCCAGGTTGATGTGCTGGGGCGGGATGCCAAAGCGACGCATGATGTCGATGTAGTCGGCGGCCAGGTCGCTGCTGGCGCACTGGACCACGGAGAGGTTGACCTCTACATAGTCCAGGCCCAGTTCCTCCAAGGGGTGGGTCTTGATGAAGCGGCAGACGTGCTCGAAGATCAGCTTGCCCAGGGCCAGGATCATGCCGTTGGACTCGGCGATGGGGATGAACAGGCCCGGCGGGACCAGCTTTCCATCCCCGTCCCGGATGCGGACCAGGGCCTCGGCGGAGGTGATGCGGCGCTCCCTGGTGGAGTAGATGGGCTGGTAAAAGACCTCGATGGCGTCGTTCTGGATGGCGGCGTCCAGCAGGTTTTCCACCTTCAGGTCCTCCCAGACCTCGTCGATGGTGCGCTGGTCCACCTCCAGAAGATCCTCCTGGAAGTAGTGCTTGTGGCTGAGGCGGCGGAGGAAGTAGAGCAGAGAGGCGTGGGAGTTGACCATGCGGGCGCTGGGCACCAGCACCCAGTGGAGCTTGACGGAGATGGAGTCCAGATCGGGCCAGTGCTGATCGACGTAGCGGACGAGGCGGCTGTACGCGTCCTTGGCGTCCTGGGGCCGGTCGAAAACGAAGAAGATGCGGGTCTCGCCCTGGCGGAACGCCATCCAGTGGCGGTGGCCGGCCACGTAGCGGCCCAGCTCCCGGCGGACGTTTTCCGCGTTGGTCTTGCCCGTGCCGCGGTCCAAGGGCCCGTCAAAGAGCAGGAGCATGGCGGTGAAGTCGCCGGGGTGACTGTACCGCTGGCGGAGGTAGGAGTTGAGCACGGCGGTGCTGAACAGCCCGGTGTCCTTGTCGAAGTTGGCCTCCGGGTTTTCCAGGGAGAGGTAGAGGATCAGGATGCCCACGGCGCAGGCGAAGCCCGCCAGCAGCAGGGTGTGGTCCATCAGATGGAGGACGAAGGCCCCGATCCAGAGGACCATCCAAAGCACCACCGAGATCAGCCGCATCCGGTTGAGGTGGCGGCGGTCAGAGATCAGATGGAAGACGATGAGGGTCAGGTAGATGACGATGAGGACGTAAGCGGCGTGGACGCTGGGGCCGCCGGTGTTGGTGACTGTGCCCGCGCTGTCCCGAACGTAGTCGATGGGCAGGGAGAACAGGACCACCATGCCCAGGAGACCGATGGTGATGTAGGCGAACGCCCGGCGCTGGAATTTTTGGGGCTGGTCGTAGTAGATGTCCGCGCAGATGTACAGAAGCGTGGACACGCCCATGGCGGAGAGGGTCAGCAGGTAGGCCTTGCTCACATAGTCCACCAGCAGACGGGGAATGGCGGCGCCAGGGGCGAAGGCGGCGCGGATGAGGAGGACGGACCCGGCGTCCAGGCTCAGGCAGACCAGGGCGGTCCAGATGACCAGACGGAAGATCCGCTGGGTCATCAGGCGGGTGGCCTTGTACCGGGAGTGGAAAAACAGGAGGATCAGCAGTATGATAATGCCGCTGAGCTGCAGAGAAACGCCCATGGCCGACCCTCCTTTCTCGTGTAGACGCGGAAAATCCTCTCTGACGGGAAAGCATTATACCACTTAAATTGGGAAAAGGCAAGAGAAAAACGGGCGGAGAGGAGGGCGGGCTGGAAGATGTTTTCAAGAAAAAGGGCCAAATTGGGGCTTGCAATCGGCGCAAGAGTGGTGTAAAATAACAACGCTGACAATGGTGCTATCATGCGCCTATGGCGGCGATCCCCATGAAACCAAGGCAAGGGAGGACGAGGAATGAGGAAGAGATCCATCGCCCTGGTGCTGTGCGCGCTGCTGCTGGCGGGCATTCTGCCGCCGGGCGCGGGAGCGGCCGGGACGCCAACCTTTGTGGTGGAGGCGCCGGAGACCCTGCCGGCGGTGGGGGAGGAGTTCACCGTCACCGTCAGGATGGAGAACAATCCGGGATACGGCATGGTGCAGTTCTACCTGCTCTACGACAACGCCTCTCTTCGCTGCACGAAGATCGAGCCGGGCGAGAAGATGCCGAGGTTTGCGGCGTACAACCCGGACAACAAGGGAAAGGCGGCAGTGGGAGCGGGGGACATCGAACAGATCAACGGGGACGGCGTGATCGCCCTGTTGACCTTTGAGGTCCTCAAGGAGACCAACGAGCCCGACTTCTCCCTGGAGGAGTTCATCATCGGCGATATGCAGGGCGAGCCCATGGAGGTCGCCACGGAATTCCGCAGAGTTCAGGAGAAGACCGGGACCAGCTCCAGGCCGTCCACCAGTCCCAAGCCCAGCCAGGGCACGGGAAGCTCCACGCCGGAGCCCCCGGAGGAGCTGAAACCGGAGCCGGAGACGGTGACGTTCACCGATCTGGCGGGCCACTGGGGAGAGAGCTACGCTGTGAAGGCGGCCCAGGAGGGACTGTTCAAGGGTTATGCCGACGGCAGCTTCCACCCGGACGAGGCGGTGAGCCGGGCCCAGTTCGTCACCGTGCTGTGGCGGCTGGCCGGGGCCCCCGCAGAGGAGCGGGAGACGCCCTTCGCGGACATCGCCGACCAGTACATCGAGTTCCGGCAGGCCATCGCCTGGGGATACCACCAGGGATATGTGCGGGGCACGGCGGAGGACGCCTTCTCCCCGGAGGGCACCTTGACCCGGCAAGAGGCGATGACCATCCTCTTCCGGTACGCGGGAGAGCAAAGCGGCATGGAGCTGATGTTCACCTCCGTCTATGACAGCCAGTTCCAGGACAGCGCGGACATTGCCCCGTGGGCCAAGAGCGCCATGTACTGGGGCGTCTACCGAGAGTTGATCCAGGGCACCGGCGGAGGGAACCTGAGTCCCACCGGCTCTGCGAGCCGGGCCCAAATCGCGAAGATCATGAGCCTATACCAAGAAAAATTCGGGAAGGAGGAGAATTAAGAAATGAAGAAAGCAATCAAAATCGTTCTTGTTCTGGCTTTGGTGGTGAGCTGTCTCACCGCTGTGGCCACCGCGGAGGGCCCGGTCTCGGGCATCTGCAACGTGACGGTGGAGAACGCCTACAACAGCACCGTGACGGTAAAAGCGCAGAAGGCCGACAAGACTGAGGTGGCTTCGCCCACCTCGGAGGGCGGAAAGCAGGTCTATGCCGACGCGGTGCGGCTGGAGCTGACGTACACGACCGCCCAGAACGCCTCCCAGTATGTGGCGTTTGTGCTCGATGGCGGCACCGTGCCCACGGAGGACAACGTGGCCTACATCGACCAGATAGGCGCCAGCAACGACCAAGCCGTCTTCGACATCTACCCCGGAACGCTGACGACAGGCAAGACCTATGACATCTACCTCTCCAGCGACGCGACCACCGGGATCCAGAATGCTGTGAAGGTGGCGTCCTTTGGCTACTATGCCGCGTACACGCCGGGCGATGTGAACGAGGACGGAAGAATCAATGGCAACGACGCGATGCAGTGCTTCCATCACGTCGTGGGAAATGTCACGCTCACCGGCAACCAGTTCCTGGCCGCCGATGTGGTGAAGAACAATGTCGTCAACGCCCAGGACGGCATGAGGATCCTGCATTTCGTTGTGGGCAATATTGCTACACTTGAGTAAAAACAAATAGGGAGGAATTGTTGTGAAAAACATGAAGCGCATTTTGGCGTTGGCCATGACCCTGGTCATGGTCTGCGGGCTTCTGGTGGTCCCCGCGGCCGCCGTGGATGCCGATGTGACCTTTACCGTGGGCGAGTGCGTCCAGGAGGGCAACAAGGTCTCTGTCACTGTGACCGTTGCCGGCAAAAACGGCGACTTTGAGGCGAACAGCCTGGGCGTCTCCTTGAAGTTCAACACGGATGTGCTCACCTTTACCGGCTCCGAGGCCGGTGAGGGCATGACCGGGTTTAGTGCTATGCCTGCCAATGTAGATACGTCCAACACGAGGGGCAAGGCCGCTGTGATTTTTAGAGTTGAGGATCTAACGGATCATACCGTGGCGGCCAACACTGTCGCAGTCACATACAGCTTTGAGGTAAAGGCCAATGTGGAGAGCTGTGAAGTGACCTTTGAGATGGACGACGAGTTCACGACCGCTTCTCATGGCACTGAAGATTACGAGGTGGGGTTCGTCAATAACCTGGGCGCCGCCATCAAGGGCGCGGCTCCCACGCTGGACACTGTGACCCTGGCTCCCAACTCTGTTGAGGTCAACGGCACCACCGGCGGCACCGCGAAGGCCACCGCCACCTCTACCTCCAGCAAGGACGTCACCGGCTTTGTGACCTGGAGCGTGGCTCCCGTGGAGCAGGGCGTCACCGTGGCCGCCGACGGCACCATCACCGTGGACGCCAAGGCCGTTGCCGGGGCGTATACCGTGACCGCCACGCCCAAGGACGGCGAGACCCTGGGCACGGCCAAGACCGCTACGCTGACCGTTACCCGCGTCGCCGCCGCTGTCACCACGGTGGAGATCAGCGGGTCCACCACGGCTCTGATCCCCGCCAAGGCGGAGGATCCGGCCAACGAGTACACCTATACCGCCAAGGTCCTGGACCAGTATGGCGACGAGATGACGGCCCAGACCGTCACATGGACCGGTGATGTGGGCAGCACCGGCGTCACCTTTGACGCCACTGCCGCCAAGCTGACCGTTCCCGCCACCGCGCAGGGCGGCACGGTCACCATCACCGCCACCTGCGGGAGCGTGAGCGCTACGTTGAAGGTGACCGTGACCAACATCGCCTTTGAGGGCGTGGAGACGGGCGTGAAGGCCACGGACGGCGTGTATGGCGCCACCATGGGCGATCTGGTCAAGCTCGACAGCTCCAAGCTCTCCGCCGTCGCTGGGGATAAGGTCCCTGGCACCTTCAGCGTGAAGGACGCCGACGTCATTCCCGACGCCGCGGCGGAAGTGCCCTACACGGTCGTGTTCAACAGCACCGACGGGACTTATAAGGACATCGAAGTGACCACGGGCACTGTGAAGGTGGATCCCAAGCCCATCGTTGTCACCGCTAAGGACGTGAGCGTGCGGGTCCGCACCGATGTGGCCGACGTGAAGGCCGAGATGGGCTACACCGCCACCGAGCTGGTGGGCGAGGACAAGCTGACCGGCGAGGCCGTCTACACCCTCTATGCCCTGAACGATGACGGCACCGTCTCCGCCACCGCGGTGGCGCTTGACGAGGACATGATGGAAGAGGTCGCCGAGTACGCCATCGTGGTGAGCGGTCTGGCGCTGCCCAACGAGAACAACTACACCCTGACCTTCTCCGACGCCGGCCGTCTGGAGGTCCGCAAGAAGGTCTCCACGATCCCCTCCGGCAGCACCACCCCGTCCACCGACGAGGACGACAAGGACAAGACCACCTCTGCCTTTGACGATGTGACCGCGGACGACTGGTTCTTTGAGGCGGTGAATTACGTGGCGGAGAACGGTCTGATGAACGGCGTTGCCGAGAAGACCTTCGCCCCCAACGAGACCACCACCCGCGCCATGATCGCCACCATCCTGTGGCGTCACGCCGGTTCCCCCGCGCCCAGGGCCCGCATCGCCGACTTCCCCGATCTGGACCTGGTGAACGGCACATGGTATCTGGACGCTGTGCGCTGGTGCGCGGAGCAGGAAGTTGTGACCGGCTATGAGGACGGCACCTTCGGGCCCCAGAACGAGATCACCCGCGAGCAGCTGGCCGCGATGCTCTACCGCTACGCCGGTTCTCCCACGGTGGACGCCGAAATGGGTATGGCCGGGTTTGAGGATGTGGACGACATCTCCGACTGGGCCGGCACCGCCATGCGCTGGGCCGTGCAGAACCGCATCATCAACGGCACGCCCGCCGGTCTGCTGGCGCCCCAGGGTCTGGCCACCCGCGCCGAGGTCGCCGCGATGATGCAGCGCTTCGTGACCCTTGAGAAGTAAGACCTTTCGCAAGGTCAGAAAGCGGGGACGCCTTTGGGCGTCCCCGCTTTAGTTTGTCCCCAAAGCGGCCTTGCCGCTTTGGGGACAATTTTTGCGGCGGGCCGAGTTGTCACGCCTCGCCTGTTCGCGACGCCCGGCTTCGCTGCGACTCGGGCTGGTCTGCGGGGCCCTTGGCCCCTCCGCTCGCCCTCACTCCGCTCCATCCGGGCTGCTCACGACGGCTCGGACGCTTTCGTTTGTCAAAGAAGCGGCTTCGCCGCTTCTTTGACAATGTTTCACGGCCCGCCGCAGCGCACGACCCGTCCGCAGAGCGGCCGGGTCGCACGTTTGCGGGCCGAGAGGTATTTTTTGCCAGGCGCGTGTCCTGGCAAAAAAATTTTTATGCGTCTTTCGCGCCTGGCGGCGCGAAACTCTGCGAGGCTTTTCTGCCAGTCTTGGCGGCACGACGGCTCGGCGCTTCGATTTACTTTAGCACGCTAATTGCCTATTGCGTTTTTGGGGAATGTGTGGTATCATAGAGCAATATTGTGGATATTCCCGGTTTTAAGGAGGCATTTTTCCATGACGACAGCAGATATTTGCAAACTGATCGCCATCGTGGTCTACCTGGTGGGGACCATTCTGGTGGGCGTGTACTTTGGCCGGAAGGGGAAGGGCGAGGGCTCGGACCAGTTCTATCTGGGCGGGCGCAAGCTGGGCCCCTACGTCACCGCCATGAGCGCCGAGGCCAGCGATATGTCGGCCTACCTGCTTATGGGCATCCCCGGCCTGGCCCTCTTCGCGGGCATTGCCGAGGCGAGCTGGACGGTGATCGGTCTGGCGCTGGGTACATACATCAACTGGCTCGTGGTGGCCAGGCGGCTGCGCCGGTACTCGGCCCAGCTGGACGCGGTGACCATCCCGGAGTTTTTCTCCAGGCGCTTTGGTGACAAGAGAAGCATTCTGGCCGCCATCGCCGCGGTGATCATCGTGATCTTTTTCGTGCCCTACACCGCGTCGGGCTTCAAGGCGGTGGGCACCCTGTTCGAGACCCTGTTCGGCTGGGACTACCATGTGACCATGCTGGTGGGCGCCGTCGTCATCGTGGGCTACACGGTGCTGGGCGGCTTCTTGGCCGTGTCCACCACCGACTTCATCCAGTCCATCGTCATGACCATCGCCCTGGCGGTGATCGTGGCCTTTGGGGTCATCCAGGCCGGAGGGCCGGGGGCCGTGCTGGACAGCGCCCGGCAGCTGCCCGGCTTCCTGGGGCTGACGGAGGGCTTTGACCGCGCCACAGGTCAGGCCGGGTCCTTCGGCTTTTTGCCCATCGTGTCCACCCTGGCCTGGGGCCTGGGGTACTTCGGGATGCCCCACATCCTGCTGCGGTTTATGGCCATCCGGGACGAGAAGGAGCTGAAAACCTCCCGCCGCGTGGCCTCGGTGTGGGTGGCGATCTCCATGGCGGTGGCCATCATCATCGGCGTGGTGGGTCTGGGCGTGCTGGCCGCGGGCAAGCTGCCCGCTGAGGCGGCCGCGTATGTGGTCTCCAGCTCCGAGGCGTCGGAGACCATCATCATCCAGCTGGCCAACCTGATGGGCGAGGTGGGCCCGGTGCTGGCGCTGGTGGCCGGTGTGGTGCTGGCGGGCATTCTGGCCTCCACCATGTCCACCGCCGACTCCCAGCTGCTGGCGGCCTCCTCCAGCGTGTCCCAGGACCTGGTGCGGGACTTCTTCGGCATCCAGGTGAGCAAAAAGGTCTCCATGCTGGTGGCCCGGCTGACGGTGGTGGCCATCGCGGTGGTCGCGGTGATCCTGGCCTGGAACCCCAACAGCTCGGTGTTCCAGGTGGTGTCCTTCGCCTGGGCGGGCTTTGGCGCCGCCTTTGGCCCGGTGATGCTGGCCAGCCTGTTCTGGAAGCGCTGCAACAAGTGGGGCGCTCTGGCGGGCATGGTGGCCGGTGGCGCCATGGTGTTCATCTGGAAGTTCCTGGTGAAGCCCATGGGCGGCGCGTGGGCCATCTACGAGTTGCTGCCCGCCTTCCTCGTGGGCTGCGTGGCCCTGGTCGTGGTGTCCCTGGTCACCGCGCCGCCGGATCAGGAGGTCCAGGACGGCTTTGAGCGGTCCAAAAAAACTGCGTGATCAAAAGTCCCTGAAACCGCAAGGTTTCAGGGACTTTTGGTTTTCTCAAAGAAGGGGCTTTGCCCCTTCTTTGAGAATTTTTTTCGGCCCGCCGCAGCGCACGGCCCGGCCACCGAGGTGGCCGGGCCGCACGTTTGCGGGCCGAGATGTATTTTTTGCCAGGCTCATGTCCTGGCAAAAAATTTTTTATGCGTCTTTCGCGCCTGGCGGCGCGAAACTCTGCGAGGCTTTTTGACAAACTGAGGCTCCCTTTCCGGCGAGGAGCGGAAAGGGTCTTTTGCGAAAGTCACTCCTGGGGATGGCGGACAAGAGAGACGAAGCCAACCGCCAGGCCCAGCACCTCGACCTGGTCCAGCTCCCCGTCCCGGAAGTCCAGGTCCTCGTAGATGGGGTTGCAGGCCCGCAGGGTCATGCGCTGGTGGTCGGGGAAGTAGTAGACACGCTTCAGCGTGGCCTCCTCGCCGATGCGGACGGCGGCGATCTGGCCGTTTTCCACCTCCGGCTGGGCGCGGATGTAGACCACGTCGCCGTCGAAGATGCGGGCGTTGATCATGGAGTCGCCCCGGCAGCGCAGGGCAAAGTCGGCGTGGACAAAGTCGGGGATGTCCACGCTCTCCCCAAGGTTTTCCACCGCCAGGATGGGCTTTCCGCAGGCGATGGTGCCGATGAGGGGGACCTTTCGGTGGGTGGGCAGAGGGATCACGTTCTCCGGCGCGCCCTGGTTCCAGCCGGTGAGGTAGCCGGGGCTGACCCCCAGGGCCTGGGCAAAGCGGGCGATCTTGTCCGCGCTGAGGCTCACCTGGCCCGCCTCGATCTTGGCGACGGAGGAACGGTCGGTGTATCCCACGGCGTGGGCCAGAGCCTCCTGGGACAGACCCTTGCCTTCCCGCAGGGTCCTGATCCGCTCATGCAACTCCATGACGGACACCTCCTTTGTTGGGGGTAGTATAGCACGGGCGTGAATATTTGTCAACATTTTTTGAAAAAAGTTTGTAAGTCTGTTGACAGACATTCACGCAAGTGGTATCCTAACGCCTGTGGATCAGATCCACGGAAGCGGAGCGCGGGCGAAGACCCGGAGCCGTGGGCGGTTAGCCCTTCTTTTTTTGCCGGGGACGTGAATCTGATTCACATTTTATGAGGAGAAAGGCGGGATGCGCGTGAGCAAAGGGGAGAGGAGCGTGGACTTTGTCTGTCCCTTTTACTGCTGGGACAGGGGCCTTCGCATTGGATGCGAGGGGGAGTGCCGGGTGAGTTTTCCGGACCGGAGGGCTTGGGACCGCTATGTGGCGGCCTACTGCGGCAATCTGCCGGGCTGGGAGCGGTGTACTCTGGCCCAGGCCAGGAAGGAGCTCTATGGCGAATCGTAAGGACGACGCGGCGGTGGAGGCGGCCTATCTCCGGCGCATCCAGGGCTACGAGGTGGTGGAGGAGAGGAACGAGTACAAGGTCACGGACGACGGGGAACTGGAGCTGACCAAGAGGACCACCGCCACCAAGCACGTGCCCGGCGACGTCCGGGCCGCGGAGTTCTGGCTGACCCACCGCTGGCCCCGGCGGTGGAAGCCGGCCCGTCTGCTGGGCGAGGAGGACGGGGCCGCCGGAGGGGTGGTGGAGCTGCCGCCCCTGGAGGAGAGCGGGCCGGAGCCGGTGGCCGGGGACGGGCCGTGGGAGGCGGAGCTGTGAGCGCGGCGGTGGTCTGGACGCCCCAGCCCCGGCAGCGGGACTTTCTGGCCCGGAGCGAGTTCGAGGCCCTGTACGGCGGGGCCGCCGGAGGCGGAAAGAGCGACGCGCTGGTGATGGAGGCTCTGCGGCAGGTACACATCCCCCACTACAAGGCCCTGATCCTGCGCCGGACCTATCCCCAGCTTTCGGAGCTGGTGGAGAAGTGCCGGAAGTATTACCCCAGGGCCTTTCCCGGCGCGCAATACAACGAGAGCCGCCGACAGTGGAACTTCCCCAGCGGCGCGGTGGTGCGCTTTGGGGCCATGCAGCACCAGGAGGACCGGTATAACTACCAGGGGCAGGCCTTTGACTACATCGCCTTTGACGAGCTGACCCAGTTTACCTGGGAGCAGTACAGCTACCTCTTTTCCCGGTGCCGGCCCAACGGGCCGGGGACCCGGTGCTACATCCGCTCCACGGCCAACCCCGGCGGCGTTGGCCACGGATGGGTGAAGGAGCGGTTCATCACCGCCGCCCCGCCCATGACCACCATCTGGAGCGAACTGTCCTGGACCGACGCCGACGGGCGGCGCTGTTTTGGGCGAAGGGGCAGGGTCTTTGTGCCGGCCAGGGTGACGGACAACCAGGCACTGCTGGACAACGACCCGGGGTATTTGCTGACCCTGGCCAGTCTGCCCTACGCCCAGAGAGAGGCCCTGTTGAACGGGAACTGGGACAGCTTTTCCGGGCAGGTGTTCACCGAGTGGCGCGACGACCCGGCGGGATATGAGAGCCGGGTGAACACCCATGTGATCGCGCCCTTCCGGGTGCCGGAACACTGGCCGGTGTGGAGGGGCTTTGACTGGGGCTACTCCCGGCCCTTTTCCGTGGGGTGGTACGCGGTGGACCCCCAGCGGCGGCTCTACCGCGTGCGGGAGCTTTACGGCTGCGCCGGTCAGCCCAACGAGGGGCTGCGGTGGGAGCCGGAGAAGGTGGCCAGGGAGATCCGGCGCATCGAGGGAGAGGACGAGAACCTGGCCCGGCGGCACATCTACGGCGTGGCCGATCCGGCCATCTTCGCCAGCGAAACCGGCGAGAGCGTGGCCGACGTGATGGCCCGGTGCCAGGTGTATTGGGACAGGGGCGACAACAAGCGCCTGCCGGGGAAGATGCAGGTACACAACCGCCTGGCCTTTGACCAGAGCGGCGCGCCCATGCTCTATGTGTTCAACACCTGCCGGAATTTTATCCGCACGGTGCCCGCGCTGTGTTACTCCTCCAGCGATGTGGAGGACGTGGACACCGCGGGAGAGGACCATATCTACGACGAACTGCGGTACGTCTGCATGGCCAATCCCGTGGCGGCCAGGGCCCGGCCCGGGCCATGGACGGTGAGGCTGTGAGACGGCGGACACAAAAAGGAGGTTTTTTTACCATGGAAGAGGAAGAGAAGAAACTGCCCGTGGGCCCGGAGGAGGCGGCGCTGGCGCTGGAGACGCTGGCGGCGTACAAAAAGGGGAAGGAACAGCTGGAAAAGCGGGTGATGGAGGACGAGCGGTGGTACCAGATGCGGCACTGGGAAGCCATCCGGGGCAACTCCAGCGTTCCGGACAGGCCGGAGCCCAGCTCGGCGTGGCTGTTCAACTCCATCATGAACAAGCACGCCGACGCCATGGACAACTACCCGGAGGTAAGGGTCCTGCCCAGGGAGGAGAGCGACGAGGCCGACGCCCAGGCCCTCTCCGCCGTTCTGCCGGTGATATTGGAGCGGTGCGACTTCGAGGAGAAGTACTCCGAGGGCTGGTGGGAGAAGCTCAAGCACGGCACGGCGGTGTATGCCGCGGTGTGGAACGGCCGGTTGGAAAACGGCCTGGGCGATGTGGACATCCAGACGGTGGACCTGCTGAACATCTTCTGGGAGCCGGGGATCACCGACATCCAGAAGAGCCGGGATCTCTTTGTGGTGGACCTGCGGGACGCCGACGTGCTGGAGGCGGAGTATCCCCAGCTGGCGGGCGAGCTGGACCGGGACAGGACGGAGCTGGGGCAGTACGTCTACGACCCGGCCGCCGACCTGTCGGGCAAGGCGGCGGTGATCGACTGGTACTATAAGCGCCGCACGGCCCAGGGCCGGACGGTGCTCCACTACGCCAAGCTGTGCGCGGGGCAGGTCCTGTTCGCCAGCGAGAACGATCCCCGGTACGCCGAGACGGGCTGGTATGAACACGGGCAGTATCCCTTTGTGTTCGACACCCTCTTCCCGGAGAAGGGCACGCCGGCGGGCTTTGGGTATGTGGCGCTCTGCAAGGACCCCCAGATGTATATCGACAAGCTCTCTCAGATCATGCTGGAAAACGCCCTGATGAGCGGCAAGAAGCGGTTTTTCATCGGGGCCAACACCGGGGTCAACGAGGCGGAGTTTTTGGACTGGGCCCAGCCGCTGGTCCATGTGGAGGGCATGGGCAATCTGGACGACAGCCACATCCGCGAGATCGTCACCACGCCGCTGGACAAGGTGTTTTTGGACATTTTGCAGATGAAGATCGACGAGATGAAGGAGACCAGCGCCAACCGGGACGTGTCCCAGGGCTCCAGCGACGGCGCTACGGCCGCCGCCGCCATCGCCGCGCTCCAAGAGGCGGGCAACAAGACAAGCCGTGACATGATCGCCGGAAGCTACCGGGCCTATGTGCGGCTGGACTATCTGGTCATCGAACTGGTGCGGCAGTTTTACGACCAGGAGCGGTCTTTCCGCATCCTGGGGCCGGGCAAGAGCCGCTTTGTCAGCTACTCCAACGCCACCCTCCAGGGCAGCCAGACGGGGTATGACAGCGCGGGAAATCCCCTGGTGCGGCGGCCCATCTTCGATGTGCGGGTCCGGGCCCAGAAGCGGAACCCCTTCGCCCAGGCCAGCCAGAACGAGTTGGGCCGGGCGCTGTACGACGCGGGGTTCTTTGACCCCAACCGGGCCGGAGAGGCCCTGGCGGCGCTGGAGATCATGGAGTTTGAGGGCAAGGAGCGGGTGGAGGAGTACATCCGCCGCGGCCTGGAGAGGGTTTCTACGGCGGACGCGCCGCGGGAATAAAAGCGCGGGCGCAGGCGGGCCGGGGACGATGGCGGGGCGAGAGGCCAAGGGCAGGCCGCGCTGTCCCGAAAGAGCCCTGACAGGTCCGCCCGGCGCCGGCGCGACAACACACGCTGAAACAAGCGCGGAGAGGAGAGGTTCCAATGGAAGAGAAGGACAAGACGGGCGGGGCGGCCCA
This sequence comes from uncultured Oscillospiraceae bacterium, assembly GCA_947599925.1. Lineage (GTDB taxonomy): Bacteria > Bacillota > Clostridia > Oscillospirales > Oscillospiraceae > MGBC124762. Next base: position 34,245 of record CANQFT010000018.1, read on the forward strand.
GGCCGCCGCGGAGAGCTCCGACGCCGGGAGCGTGACCCCTCGGGAGACCGCCGAGGCACGGCGGGCTCGCTACCGGGCTCTGGTGACAGGCGAGTTCAAGGACCTTTACACCGCCGACACCCAGCGCATCATCGACTGCCGCTTCAAGGAGACCAAGGTGCTGGAAGAGGCGCTGGAGGCTCAGCGCGCGGCGCTGGCGCCCCTGCTGGAGCGATACGGCGCGGCGGACGCGGCGGAGCTGGAGGCGGCGGTGGAGGCCCATGTGGAGCAGGTCAGGCGCCAGGCCCAGCGGCAGGCGGAGAAGCGCCTGGCGGACCACATCCGCTCCATGGGCGCCAGGCCCCAGGAGAATGGCTCCAACGCCCAGACAGCGGTGACAGCCCTACGGGATGTGCGGCGGCTGACCCGGAGCGAGCGGGCCGAGTACGCCAGGCGGGCCGCCAGAGGGGAAGTCATTACCTTTAAATGAGGAAGGAGAAAGTGTATGAGCGATACCATGAACACCAACCAGGAGACTCTGAGTCCCAACGTCACGGCGGAGCTGAGCCCTGAGCTGCGGGCCTACTATGGGGCCTACCTCATCGACCTGGCCGCGCCGGAGCTGGTCCACGACCAGTTTGGCCAGAAGCAGAACATCCCCCAAGGCGGCGGCAAGACCATCCGCTTCCGCCAGTTCGACACCCTGCCGGAGCTGACCCAGCCTCTGGAGGAGGGCGTCACCCCGGAGGGGCAGGACATCTCGGTCAAGACCGTGGAGTCCACGGTACAGCAGTACGGCGGCTATGTGACGCTGTCCGACGTGTTGGTGATGACCGCCGTGGACAACAACATCCTCCAGGCCACCAAAGCCATCGCCTCCCAGGCCGGCCGGACGCTGGATACCATCACCCGCGAGGTGCTCAACGCCGGTACGGTGGTGCAGTACGCCGCCGGAGAGGTGTCCAGCCGGGACGCCCTGGCCTACACCAGCGAGGCGGACAACTGCAACCTCACCGTGGACGCGGTGAAGAAGGCGGTGCGGTTCCTGGAGAGCCAGGACGCCCCCAAGATCAACGGCTCCTATGTGGGCATCATCCACCCCCGCGTGAAGTACGACCTGATGCGGGACCCGGACTGGAAGCGGCCCAACGAGTACGGCGACTCCGCCAACCTCTACGCCGGGGAGATCGGCGAGCTCTACGGCGTGCGCTTTGTGGAGAGCAGCAGGGCCAAGGTCTTTGCCGGGGCCGGGGCCAGCGGCGCGGACGTATACGCCACCCTCATTCTGGCCGACGACGCTTACGGCACCACCGAGGTCGAGGGCGGCGGGCTGGAGCACATCGTGAAGCCCCTGGGCTCTGCCGGAAGCGCCGACCCGCTGAACCAGCGCAGCACTGTGGGCTGGAAGGCCATGAAAACGGCGGAGATCCTGGTGCCCCAGTACATCGTGCGGATCGAGACCACCGCCACGCCTTAACAGGAAGGAGGAACATAGCATGAGCGAGAAGAAGGTGGACACGGAGATGGACATCATGGAGGAACTGGTGGATTTCACCGCGCCCTTTGACCCCGCGGGCAACCGCGGAGAGCTGCTGCTGGGGGTCAACGGGCAGGTGGTCCGGGTGAAGCGGGGAGAGACGGTCCGCATCAAGCGGAAGTTTGTCCAGGCGTGGGAGAACGCCAACGCCCAGGCCGCCGCGGCCAGGGCCGCCATGGACAAGGCCCGCCAGAGCGTCCGGGCCCCTCTGCTGGAGATGTGACAAAGCGGGGCGCCGGGGACGGTTTCTGCCGTCCCCGGCGCCGGAAGGAGAGGTGAGAGGATGAGAACGATCCATATGGCGGTCCGGGGCGATGCGGTGACGCTGGACAGCACGGTGGCCGGTGTGCAGGGCTCGGGCAACGTGGACAAGGTCGTGGTCTGCTTTGACGAGAGTTGGGCGGGCTACGCCAAGTCGGTCTGCTGGTGGGATGCCCACGGGATCCGGGCCGGAGAGCCCAGGCTGCTCACCGCCGATCTGATGGTGGACGCCGCCCAGGGGAAGAGCTACATCCTGTTGGCGCCGCCGGAGGCCCTGCGCTGGCCGGGCAGGTGCTCGCTGGTGGTGGACGGCTGGAGGGACGGGGCTCTGGCCCGGACGGTGCGGCAGGAGTTTCAGGTGGTGTCCGCCCCCGACGCGGCCAAGGGCAGCGACGTGACCCCCAGCCAGGCCCAGCAGCTCCAGCGGGAGATCGAGGACATGGTGGATGTGATGACCGCGGCCCAGGAAGCCGCCAGCCACGGCCCTACGCTCAGCGACACGGGCACGTGGATGGTGTGGGACGCGAAGGAGCGGGGCTATGTGGACACCGCCATCCGCGCCGCCGGTACCAAAGGCGACAGGGGAGAGACCGGGCCCAAGGGCGACAAGGGCGAAAAGGGCGACCCCGGCAGGGACGGCGTGCTGTTGGATATGGCCCCAGGGGTGTTCGCCATGGCCCTCAGCGACGAGGGGCATCTGCTGGTGGCCGTGGAGGAGGGGCAGAGCGTTCCGCCGCTGGTCATCGACCAGAGGACGGGGCATCTGCTCTACCAGATCGCCCGGTAGACGCGGCGCCGGGCGCCGTGAAAACGGAGAAAAAACGACGAGAGGAGAGACTTGACAATGACAGAGCTTGATTTGGGACTGGTGGTGGGTCCCCAGGGCGAGCGGGGGCCCCAGGGCCTTCAGGGGCCCAAGGGCGACGCCGGACCCCAGGGGCTTCAGGGGCCCAAGGGCGACGCCGGCCCCGCCGGTCCCGCCGGGGCCGATGGAGCCGACGGCAAGACGCCTATGCTGTCCATCAACACCAGCGGGCATTTGATCGCCACATACAGCGACTGAGACGGGGAGGAGGCAGACTGACATGGCAACAAGAGTTGTGGACCTTGGGAGCGTGATGGGCCCCGCCGGGCCCGCCGGGCCCCAGGGTCCCAAGGGAGAGCAGGGCCTGGGCCGACGGGTCGCCCGGCTGGTGGTGGGCAATGCCGCGGCGGGTTGGACGGAGGCCGACTGCGACTACCTGTGTCCCAGCAAAGGGAGAGACAACGAGGCGATCAACGCCGCCATCCAAGCCCTGCCCAGCGGCGGCGGGGAGATCGTGCTGTTGGACGGGACGTATGAATTGACCATGGCCGGTTCGGTGATGATGGACAGGGACAACGTGACCCTGCGGGGCAACGGCCCGGCCACGGAGGTGTATCACCACTACGTTGGAGAACCCGCCGTCTGGGTCAAAGGGAAGGGCTGTACCGTGCGGGACATCAAGGTGAGAGTTGACCACGCCGAGGGGATCCAGGCGGAGGGTGACAACGTCGCGGTGTTGAACTGCCATATCTTTTGCGGGGACGGCTCCGATGGGGCGGTGAGCGTCTCCGGCAGCGGCAGCCGGTTGCTGGGCAATCTGTGCCAGGGAGAGCAGGGCGTGATCGACGTGCGCGGCAGCGGCCATGTGGTCGCGGGGAACATCACCGTCCGGGCCATTTCCAGCACCGCCACCAACTCCGCCGTGGCCAACAACGTGGTCATCCCCTGGGAGGAGGCGTGAGCATGGTCACGGCGCGGGAGGTGCTGGACCGGGCGGCGGCGGAGCTGGGCGTGGAGGAGAGCCCGGCGGGTTCCAACCAGGTGAAGTACAACACCGACTACTACGGCCGGGCGGTGCGCGGCAGCGCCTATCCCTGGTGCTGTGTGTTTGTGTGGTGGGTGTTCCACGCCCTGGGCGCGGATGGGCTCGTCACCAAAACCGCCAGCTGCACCGCCCTCTTGAACTGGCTGAAAGGCCGGGGCCGCCAGGTGGGGACGGGCGAGATGGCGTCGGGCGATCTGGTGTTTTACAACTGGAGCCAGGGGCCCAGAGGTTCGGTGGCCAACCACGTGGGCATCGTGGAGAGCGTGGAGGGCCGGCGCTTTACCGCCATCGAGGGCAACACCGCCGAGGGCAACGACGGAAACGGCGGCGCGGTCATGCGCCGGACGCGCGGGACAGAGGCGGTGCTGGCGGTGGCCAGGCCGGACTATGCCGCTTTCCGGGAGAGGGATGCGGCCCCCGCCGCCGCGCCCCAGACCGTCGCGGTCTGGGCCAAGGCGTCCTGGGACAAGGCGGTGGCCCAGGGCGTTCTGGACGGCAGCCGGCCCACGGACCCGGCCAGCCGCCAGGAGTTGGCGGTGGTGCTGGACCGGCTGGGGTTGCTGAAAGGGGCTGGTGAGGATGGCGCCTGAGATCGCCGTGGCCCTCATCGGCCTTGCCGGGTCCGCCGTGGGCTCGGTGATCGGTGTGATGGCCAGCGCGCGCCTGACCCAGTACCGGCTGGAGCAGTTGGAGAAAAAGGTGGACCGCCACAACCAGGTCATCCAGCGGACCTACCGGCTGGAGACCCGGTGCGCGGCCCTGGAGGAAGAGGCCCGGACGGCGGCGCGGCGTCTGGGCGCGTTGGAGAGAGGAGGGGTAGGATGTACGAGCTCAAGCGCAGGGTGAGCAATCTGCTCAGCGTGAAATCCATGGTGACGGTGATCCTCACGGGGGTCTTTGCCTTCTTGTCGCTGCGCGGGCAGGTGAGCCAGGAGTTTATGAGCGTCTACACCGTCGTGGTGGGCTTTTACTTCGGCACCCAGGCCCGGAAGGAGGGGGCGGCATGACCTTGGGAGAGTGCGTCCGGCTGGCGGACGCCATGCGGCCCAACGCCTGCGGCGAGCAGGAGAAACTGCGGTGGGTGATGGAGGTGGAGCAGGGGCTGAGGCGGGAATTTCTGCCCCGGTATGAGGGGCCTCAGGTCGGCCTGGGCGCGGTGACCTCCGCCACGCGGCTGGTGGCCAGCGGGCCCTATGAGGGGCTGTACCTCTACCGTCTGCTGGCCCAGATGGAGCTGGCCCAGCAGGAGTGGGAGAGCTATAACGCCTACAACACCCTGGCCAATCAGGCCCTCAGCGGGTTCAAAAAGGCGTGGCACCGGACCCACCGCCGGAGAAGGGAGGGGGAGCGGGATGTACCCGGTGAACCTGTCGGCTAAGACGCGGCGGGCGCGGGAGAGCCTGGTCCCCGGCGCCCTGGACCGCCGCAGGGACGCGGGCGCGGGCGCGCTGGTCCACAGCGAGGGGCTGGACTTTTCCGCCCAGCCCTATCTGGCCTCCGGCAAGGGCCACGCCGCTGTCCGGGGCACGGGAAAGGTGAGCGGGCTGTTCGCCTGGGACGAGCTGTGCGCCGTGGAGGGCACCACCCTCTACTGCGGCGACCAGCCTGTGGGCACGGTGACGCCGGGCGAGAAGCAGTTCGCCGTGGTGAATACCAAGCTGTGCGTATTCCCGGACAAGAAATACCTGGACCTGAACAGCCGGGAGTTTGGACAGCTGGACGCCAAGGTGGTCAACGGCCACGGTCTGGAGGTCACTTTTGGGGAGAACAGCCTGTCCCTGCTGCCCGACAGCAACACCGGACAGGCGTCCTTCTTCGCCCGCAACATCCGCCCCAAGCTGAACCGCAACGAGCACCGCACGGAGACGGGGACGTATTACTACCTCAAGGTCTGCGACAGCGTCCACTGGGACGAGGGGATGTGGACCAAGGAGGGGGAGCGGGAATACTGGATGATGGACGACGCGGTGCGCTACCTGACGGGCAAGAGCGTGATCCTGGCCCAAGGGCCCTATGAGGGCGGCGTGTGTCTGAACCTCAAGCAAGTCCAGGAGACCCGCACCGCCGACGGCGGCGAGAGCATCCGGGACGAGGTGGTGGTGACGGAGGACTACAAGGACGACGACCAGAGCTGTTTCTACGGGATCATCACCGATGTGGAGGTGGTGACGCGCGACTACCTCTACTACGGCGAGGCCTACGTCAACGACGTGACCCTCACCCTGGAGGTCCACAACGCCGCCGCGGGCAACCAGGGCTTCGACGGGCGGTTTTTCCCCGGCGACAGGGTCTACGTCTCCGGCTGCGCCCAGGCGTCCAACAACACCCCCGCGGGCCGGCCGTTGACGGTGGAGACGGTCAGCGGCCACACCATGACCTTTCTGCCGCCGGAGAACGAAGCGGCGGCCTTTGTGCCCGGCGTGGACACGGGAGCGGTGACGGTGGAGCGGCCTGTGCCCGACCTGGACTTCATCTGCGAGGCGGACAACCGGCTCTTCGGCGTGAGCAACGCCACGGGGACCATCTACGCCTCGGCCCTGGGCGACCCAAGGAACTTTGAGGTCTTTGACGGCCTGGCCACCGACAGCTGGCGGCAGCGGGTGGGCTCCGCCGGGGACTTCACCGGCTGCGTGGCCTTTGGCGGCAGCGTGCTTTTTTGGAAGGAGACGTGCCTCCACAAGCTCATGGGGAGCCGGCCCAGCGCCTACGCCCTCTACACCAGCCAAATCGACGGGCTCCAGGCCGGAAGTCACCGCTCCATGGCCGTTCTCAGCGACGTGCTGTACTACAAGGGCCGCTATGGAGTTTACGCCTACGCCGGCGCCGCGCCCAAGCTGGTCTCCCAGGCTTTGGGCGACGTGGCCTACGACAGCGCCGCGGCGGCGGGGACGGGGCGGGAGTACTGCCTCTCCATGCGGCGGACGGACACAGGGGAGTGGGAGCTGCTCCGCTACCAGACCGACCGGGGCCTCTGGCTGCGGGACGGGGATCTGGCCGCCGACGCCATGGCGCAGTTGGACGGCACGGTGTACGCCCTGTCCGGCGGCGTGGTCTACGCCCTGGGAAGCGGGGAGAGGGTGGAGCGCTGGCAGGCGCAGTGGGCGCCCTTTACGGCCCGGCGCGTGGAGGATAAGCGCCTGGTCCGGCTGCTTTTGGAGCTGGAGCTGGAGCCGGGGGCCTGGGCGGAGGCGGAGCTGTCCCTGGACGGCGGGCCTTTCCAGAGCGTCTGGACCGGCTGGGGCCCGGGCCCGGGAACGGCAGTCATCCCCATCGGCCCCAACCGGTGCCGCGGCTGTCAGCTGCGGCTGAGCGGAAAGGGCGGGTGCGTGGTGAAGGGCCTCCACTGGGAGTACACCCTGGGAGGTGAGGCTTGAGATGGAGCTGTTGAGCCAACGCCTGGCGCGCCAGGACGGGGACCAGGTCCAGGGCCGGTTGAACGCGCTGGAGGACTATGTGGAGTATCTCCGCCAGCAGACGCAGTACGGGCTGGACCAGGCCGCGCTCCGGCTGGAAAAACTGGAGCGGAAGAGTTGAGACAGGACCAAAAAGCCTCGCAGAGTTTCGCGCCGCCAGGCGCGAAAGACGCATAAAAAATTTTTTGCCAGGACACGCGCCTGGCAAAAAATACAGCGAAGCGCCGAGCCGTCGTGAGCAGCCCGGATGGAGCGGAGGGAGGGCGAGCGGAGGGGCCATAGGCCCCGCAGACCAGCCCAAGTCGCAGCGAAGCCGGGCGTCGCGAACAGGCGAGGCGTGACAACTCGAAGCGTCCGAGCCGTCGTGAGCAGCCCGGATGGAGCGAAGCGAGGGCGAGCGGAGGGGCCAAAGGCCCCGCAGACCAGCCCGAACGCAGCGAAGCCGGGCGTCGCGAACAGGCGAGGCGTGACATCTCGGCCCGCAAACGTGCGGCCCGGCCACCTCGGTGGCCGGGTCGTGCGCTGCGGCGGGCCGCAAAAAAATTGTCAAAGAAGCGGCCTCGCCGCTTCTTTGACAAGGGTTTTATGCCGGGGTGATGGGGGCGGCGCCGAAGCCGTCGGTCAGGGCCGGGTCCTCGCCGTTCAGAATGGCCATCATCTCCTTGCCGGTGATGGTCTCCTTTTGCAGCAGATAGTTGGCCACCGCGTCCAGATCGGCGCGGTCGCGGGAGAGGATGTCCTTGGCCTCGCTGTGGCAGGTCTCGATGATGCTCCGGATCTCCTTGTCCACCAGCGCGGCGGTATCCTGGGCGCAGGTGAGGCCGTAGCCCTGTTCCAGATATTGGCTCTGGACGGTGGCGAGGCCCATGGCGCCGAAGGTGTCGCTCATGCCGAACATGGTCACAAGCTTCCGGGCCAGGTCGGTGGCCCGCTCGATGTCGTTGGCCGCGCCGGAGGTCTGGGTGTTGAACACCAGCTCCTCGGCGCAGCGGCCGCCCAGAAGGGTGCGGATCTCGGTGAGCAGGTCCTCCTTCGTCATCAGGAACTTCTCTTCCTCCGGGGTCTGCATGGTGTAGCCCAGGGCCCCTTGGGTGTGGGGGACGATGGTGATCTTGGTGACGGGCTCGGCGTCCTTCTGCTTGGCAGCCACCAGAGCGTGGCCCACCTCGTGATAGGCCACCAGCTGTTTTTCCCGCTCGGTGAGGACGGTGCCCTTTTTCTCGCTGCCGGCGATGACCAGCTCGAAGGAGCTCAGGAGGTCCTGCTGGTTCACGGCCCGGCGTCCGTGGCGCACGGCGCGGAGCGCCGCCTCGTTCACCAGGTTGGCCAGGTCCGCGCCCACGCAGCCGGCGGTGGCCTGGGCGATCTGGCCCAGGTCCACGTCCTCGGCCAGACGGATGTTCCGGGTGTGGACCTGGAGGGTGGCCAGGCGCCCGGCCAGGTTGGGCCGGTCCACGGTGATGCGCCGGTCGAAGCGGCCCGGCCGGAGCAGGGCCTTGTCCAGCACCTCAGGGCGGTTGGTGGCGGCCAGGACGATGACGCCCTTGGTGGGGTCAAAGCCATCCAGCTCGGCCAGGAGCTGGTTGAGGGTCTGCTCCCGCTCGTCGTTGCCGCCAAAGCGGGAGGCGTCCCGGCTCTTGCCGATGGTGTCGATCTCGTCGATGAAGATGATGCACGGGGCCATCTTGGCGGCCTCTTTGAAGAGGTCCCGGACCCGGCTGGCGCCCACGCCCACGAACATCTCCACAAAGTCGGAGCCGGAGATGGAGAAGAAGGGCACGTTGGCCTCCCCCGCCACCGCCTTGGCCAGCAGGGTCTTGCCCGTGCCGGGAGAGCCCACCAGCAGCGCGCCCTTGGGCAGCTTGGCGCCGATCTCGGTGTACTTGCCGGGGTTGTGGAGGAAGTCGATGATCTCCTCCAAGGATTCCTTGGCCTCGTCCTGGCCGGCTACGTCGGCAAAGGTGACGCCGGTCTTTTTCTCCACGTAGACCTTGGCGTTGGCCTTGCCCACGCCGCCGATGCCGCCCATGCCGCCGCCCATGCGGTTGGTCATAAAGCGCAGCAGCAGCATCAAAAGCCCGATGCTCAACAGCATGGGCAGCAGGTAGTTGAGCAGGAGGCCCATGAGCATACTGGACTCCTCCACCAGCTCGGTGCTGAACTCCACGTGGTGTTCCGCCATCAGCTCCACGATGCCGTCGTCGTTCACCGGAGCGGTGACGTACCGGGCCTTGGCCGTGGGCGTCACCATGGACAGGAGGGGCCCAAGGCCGTTTTGAAGCTGGCTCTGGGTGACTTCCTCGGCGGCCTTCTCGGCGGCCTCCTTGTCGGCCACGGTGGTGATGAGGTACTTGTTGCTGGAGAGCTCCACGGCGTAGACCTCGTCGTCCTGGACCATCTGGCGGAACTGGGAGTAGGGGATCTCCTGCACGTCGCTGGAGCGGAAAGAGGAGAAGAGCATATTCATCAGCACGGTGATGACCAGCGCCCAGATGATGATGCTCACCACGCCGAAGGTGTTGCGGTTGCGGTTGTTGCGCGGGGGTTGGTTGTTGTTCTGGCTCAAAACGATCCCTCCTTGGAGGCGCGATGGAAGTATTTTATCACAGCTTTGGCTGTATTACAATGAATTTTCTGTAAAAAAGCCGGAAAGGGGCCTTTGGGGGCTTGCGCTTTTGAATTTTAAATGTATAATGAAACCAAGCGACCCCATCATCACAGAAAGGAGCTTAAATCCCATGACACCCTTTATGGACAAAGACTTCCTGCTGGAGACGGAAACGGCCCGGCACCTGTTCCACGACTACGCCGAGCCTATGCCCCTTTGTGACTACCACTGCCATATCCCGCCGCGGGAGATCTACGAAAACCGCCGCTTTGAGGACCTGTGCCAAGTCTGGCTGGGCGGCGAGAACCCCGACGGCACCTACTTCGGCGACCACTACAAGTGGCGGGTCATGCGCTCCCACGGCATCGACGAGGAGTACATCACCGGCCACAAGCCCGGCATCGAGCGGCTGGAGAAGTTCGCCGAGGCGCTGCAGATGGCCATCGGCAACCCCATGTACCACTGGTGCAACCTGGAACTTCGCAAGTTCTTCGGCTACAACGGCGTGCTGGGACCCAAGACGGTGCGCGAGGTC
>CANQFT010000019.1 GCA_947599925.1 uncultured Oscillospiraceae bacterium
CGTTGTCGCGCCTGGCGGCGCGAAACTCTGCGAGGCCTTTTGTCGGCATGGCCGCCCCGGAGCGCCGCCTTTTTCCCTATTTGGACTTGGGCTTACAGAGCAGGGCCACGCACAAGGCGAAGCAGATGGCGGCGGCGATGCCCCCGGCGGTGGCGGTGAGGCCGCCGGTGAACACCCCCAGCCAGTTTTTGTCCGCCACGGCGCGGGCCACGCCTTTGGCCAGGGTATAGCCAAAGCCCGTCAGGGGCACGGTGGCCCCCGCGCCGCACCACTCCACCAGCTTGGGGTAGAGCCCCACGGCGGTGAGGGCCACGCCGGAGACCACATAGGCCGTCAGCAACCGGGCCGGGGTGAGCTTGGTCTTGTCGATGACGATCTGGCCGATCAGACACAATGCGCCGCCGCAGAGAAAAGCCTTGAGATATTCCATGGTGTTACACCTCGATGCTGACAGCGTGGGCGATGGAGGGGATGCTCTCGCCCTGTTGGGTAGAGGTGGGGCTCAAAAGGGCCCCGGTGGGGCAGAAGAGGATCCGGCGCAGGGTCCCCTCGGCCATCTGGCGCAGCAGGTAGCCGTTGAGCACGCTGGCGGCGCAGCCGCAGCCGGAGCCGCCGCAGTGGACGTCCTGCTTCTGGGCGTCGTAGAGGAGCAGGCCGCAGTCGTTGTGGCAGCCGGTGAGGTCCAGGCCCTCGTCCCCGGTGAGGTCCAGCAGGATCTCCCGCCCCAGGGCCCCCAAATCGCCGGTGGCCACCAGGTCGTAGTCGCCGGGCTCCCGGCCCGTCTCGCGGAAGTGGGCCAGCAGGGTGTCCGCCGCCGCCGGCGCCATGGCCGCCCCCATGTTGTTGGCGTCCTTGATCCCCTTGTCCACGATCTTGCCGGTGGTGATGTGGGTCACTCTGGGGCCGCGGCCCTCTCTGGCCAGCACCGCGCAGCCGGCGGCCGTGGCGGTCCACTGGGCGGTGGGGGTGCGCTGGCCGCCGTAGGTCAGGGGCGTGCGGTACTGCCGCTCGGCGGTGCAGAAGTGGGATGAGGTCACCGCCCCCACCGCGCGGGCCGCGCCGGAGTCCATGAGCAGCGCGCCCAGGGCCAGGCTCTCCCCCATGGTGGAGCAGGCGCCGTAGAGCCCCCAGAAGGGCACCTGGGTCTCCCGTGCGGCGAAGGAGGAACTGATGCACTGGTTCAGCAGGTCGCCCGCCAGTAGGTAGTCCAGACAGCCCTCGTCCCGCTCCCACTTCTCCAGGGCGATCCGCAGGGCCAGCTTCTGCATCTGGCACTCGGCCTTCTCCCAGCTCTTCTCCCCAAAGCTGTCATCCTGGCTCAAGTGGTCGAAGTACCGCTTCAAGGGGCCCTCGCCCTCTTTTTTGCCGCCCACGGCGGCGTGGGACACGATGTGGACTGGGGTCTCCAGGGCCACCGTCTGGCGGCCAAGACGTTTTGCCATGGGCGCAACACTCCTTTGTCGTTGTGCCTAGGCTGTCCGCTTCTACAAAAAAATATGCGGGAAATGGAAATTCACTCTTGCATTTTCCGGAAAGACGTGGTAGAATCAATGTCGAATTTTCCGGTTACAAATCGGAAACAAATCTGTTACAAAGGAGAAGCGGGGATGAAAAAACGGTTACTGGCCCTGGCGCTGGTCCTGGTGCTGTTCGCCGGGCTGCTGCCTGTGACGGCGGCGGCTGTGGCCGTGGACGACAGCGCGGTCTTTCTCAAACAGCAGACCCGCTCCACCTGCACCCTGACCTCCACCACGATGATGCTCCGCCGCCGGGCCATTCTGGACGGCGACGCCAACTGGGCCGACATCACCGAGAGCTCCGTCCGCCGCGTGGCCTGGAACGGCGGCCTGGCCTGGAATTTCTCCTACAACGGGCTCAGCGTATCTGTGATGCGGAAGTCCAGCGGTTGGGCCGGCAGCTCCCTGGAGAGCAAGCGCGCCGCCCTCATCGAACTGCTGGCGGCGCACCCGGAGGGCGTTGTGGCCTACGCCTCCGGCCAGCCCCACGCCGTGCTCCTGACCGACTACGACGCCCAGACGGGGACCTTTTACTGCTGTGACCCCGCCCCCTACTACGCCGCGGGCCGGGTGCCCCTGGCCCAGAGCTCCATCTACGGCGGCGACCAGGACGGGGTCCTGAGCCGCATCACCCAGCTGTGGTACATATCCGGCGGCCTCTCCAATGGCGCGGGCACCATGCCCGTCCAGGAGCCGGAGAGCCAGGAGGAGACCGTGGCCTGGATGTCTACCCAGGACATTGAGATCAACGGCGCCGCCGTCACCTTCCAGACCTATGTGGTGGTGGACGACGCGGCCAACGAGACCTGCTACGTCAACATCGTGGACCTGGCGGCCGCTTTGAAGGAGACCTCCGGCAAGTTCGACGTGGGCATCGGCCCGGACATCCTGATCTTCCCGCGGGTCGCCTACCCCTACGACGGCTTTGGCTCCTGGGAGGGTCTGCCCCCCATCATCTCCGCCGCCGCCAGCCGCGTCACCCGCATCGACGGCCAGCTTCAGGACCTGGACTCCATCACCGTCACCGACTACAACGGCGTCAACCACGCCTACTACAAGCTCCGCGACCTCGGGGAAGTTCTGGGGCTGCGGGTGGAGCTGGACACAGAGCGGGGCGTCTATACCATCGAGACCCCGGCCATTTGAGACCCTACCAAAAGAGGCGGCGCCGACCGCCTCTTTTTTTGTTCCGTCCCCTCTTCCCTTTTGGGGAAATTTAGGCTATAATGGATCTGCCACTTCTGCTACTTTACTATGGATAAGAAGGTATCCCCCTTGTATTTTGAAAAGCGCTACGAGATCGGCACCATGGAGCTGGACTGCTTCAACCACTGCCGGGCCTCCAGTCTGCTGGGCTATTTGCAGGACGCGGCGGGTCTGGCCGCCGCGGAGTACGGCGCCACCAACATGGAGATGGTCCAGAAGTACGGCCACTGCTGGATGGTGGTCCGCACCGCCTTCACCTTGTCCAGACCCCTGCGCTGGGGCGACGTCCTCACCGTCAAGACCTGGCACCGCGGCGGGGAAAAGCCCCTGATGTACCGGGACTTCGATCTGAGTGTGGACGGCCAGAGCGTGGGGCAGGCCCTGTCCATCTGGGTGCTGGTGGACCTGAACACCCACACCGTGACCAGGGCCGACCACTTCCCGGAGTTCGCGGGCACCGACGGCGGGGACCTGATCCGGGACACGAAACTCCCCAAACTCCGGCTGCCCCAGGGCATGGCCCCGGTCCAGCGGCGGGACCTCTATTACAGCGAGACCGACGGCAACGGCCACGTGAACAACACCCGCTACGCCGACTTCCTCTGCGACGCGCTGGAACTCCACAGGGCGGGCGAGGGCACCTTCGTCCGGGAGTTTTACATTTCCTACTCTCAGGAGTGCCGGGCCGGAGAGACCCTGGAACTGCTGGTGGGCCAGGATGGTCCGCGGCGCCATGTGCTGGGCCAGGACGCCGCCGGGACACACCGCTTCCACGGCTACGCCGTCACAGGCGAAAGTTTCCCTTGACTTTTCCCTTTTGTCACAGTAGAATGGAAAAAATTTTACAAAAAAGGAGCGTTCCCATATGGCAGACAAATTCGGTAAGCAGGGCCTGACCTTTGACGATGTGCTTCTCATTCCCGCGGAGAGCGACGTCCTTCCCGCCGATGTTGACCTGCGGACCCGGTTGACCAGGAAGATCACCCTGAACATCCCGCTGATGAGCGCCGCCATGGACACGGTGACGGAGTCCCGCATGGCCATCGCCGTGGCGCGGGAAGGGGGCATCGGCATCATCCATAAGAATATGTCCATCGGCGCCCAGGCCGAGCAGGTGGATATGGTCAAGCGCAGTGAGAACGGCGTGATCACCAACCCCTTCTGGCTGGCTCCGGGCCACACCCTGGCTGAAGCCGACGAGCTCATGGCCAAGTACCGCATCTCCGGCGTGCCCATCTGCGACAACGGCAAGCTCATCGGCATCATCACCAACCGGGACATGAAGTTTGAAGACGACATGAGCAAGCTCATCGACAACGTGATGACCAAAGAGGATCTGGTCACCGCCCCGGAGGGCACCACGCTGGCCGAGGCGCGGGAGATCCTGCGGGCCCACAAGATCGAGAAGCTGCCCATCGTGGACAGCGATATGCGCCTCAAAGGGCTGATCACCATCAAGGACATCGAGAAGGCCCAGGTCTATCCCAACTCCGCCAGAGACAGCAAGGGCCGGTTGCTGGTGGGCGCCGCCATCGGCGTCACCGCCGATGTGCTGGACCGGGTCAAGGCCCTGGTGGACGCGGGGGCGGACGTTCTGTGTCTGGACTCCGCCCATGGCCACAGCCACAACATTCTGGAATGCCTCCGCCGCATCAAGGCCCTCTACCCCGACGTGCAGCTCATCGCCGGGAACGTGGCCACCGCCGAGGGCACCCGCGCCCTCATTGAAGCGGGCGCGGACTGCGTGAAGATCGGCATCGGCCCCGGCTCCATCTGCACCACCCGCGTGGTGGCCGGTATCGGCGTGCCCCAGGTCACCGCCATCTACGACGCCGCCCAGGTCGCCGCGGAGTACGATGTGCCCATCATCGCCGACGGCGGCATCAAGTTCTCCGGCGACTTGACCAAGGCCATCGCCGCCGGAGGCAACGTGGTCATGCTGGGGTCGTTGCTGGCCGGGTGCGAGGAGTCCCCCGGCGACACCGAGGTGTTCCAGGGCCGCCAGTTCAAGGTCTACCGGGGCATGGGCTCCCTGGGCGCCATGGCCCAGGGCTCCAAGGACCGCTACTTCCAGCAGGGCAACAAAAAGCTGGTGCCTGAGGGCGTGGAGGGCCGGGTCCCCTACAAGGGCACGGTCAGCGACACCATCTTCCAGCTGATGGGCGGTCTGCGGGCCGGTATGGGCTACTGCGGCTGCGGCACCATTGAGGCGCTGCGGCAGAATGGCCGCTTCATCCAGATCACCGCCGCCGGTCTGAGAGAGAGCCACCCCCACGATGTGAACATCACCAAGGAGGCCCCCAACTACACCATCTCCCAGTGAGCCTCCCCTCCCCTGCCACTCCCCGTTTCGCCCAGGACACGCGCCTGGGCGAAACTCTTATTCTTCTGAAAAGCGAGGCGCTCCTATGAAAAAATGGCTCCTCTCCCTGGCGGCGGCCCTGTGTCTGCTGGTCTGCCCCGCCCTGGCCGCGGACAGCGGCCTTTACAGCCTGCCAAAGCTGTCCCAGAGTGAGATCGCCCAGCTTTTGCGGGACCATCCCCTCGGCTTTTCGGGCTACAACATGGCCCAGGACCCCTCCACCCAGGCGCCCTACGCCTTAGGGCAGGTCAGCGACGCCGCGCTGAACGCCGCGGTGGGGCGGCTCAACGCCCTGCGGCGGCTGGCAGGACTGGAGGGGGTAAGTCTGGACGCGGAGTTGAACCGCCGGTGCCAGTATGGGGCGGTGCTGTTGGCGGCCACGGGCAAGCTCAGCCACCACCCTGAACAGCCCGCCGACATGGACGACGACTTCTACGGCTGGGGCCTCAACGCCGCCTCCTGCTGCAACATCTACCAGGGCTCCGGGGCCACGCTGCCCCAGGCGGTGGACGCCTTCTTTGACGACTCCGACGGCGGCAACGTCTCCATGCTGGGCCACCGGCGGTGGGTGCTGAACCCCGCCATGGCAAAGACCGGGCTGGGCTTTTCCCCCAGCCGCTTCACCTACGGCGCCACCCCCTACCACTTCGCCACCCTCTGGGCCTTTGACCGCTCCGCCCCCGCCCAGGGCTACGACTTCTTAGCCTGGCCCGCGTCGGGCAATTTTCCCGCCGACCTCTTCGCCGGAGACCAGGCCTGGAGCGTGACGGTAAACCCGGAAAAATACGCCGCGCCGGACTATCAAGCCCTGACCGTCACCCTCTCCGGCGGCGGGCAGAGCTGGAGCTTTGACCACACCGGCGTCTATGTCCCTGCCGACGCCGGGGCCTATTTCGGCCTGAACACGGACAATTACGGCGTCGCCAACGCCATCATCTTCCGGCCGGACATGGGCGGCCGGTCCTACGCCGGGACCTACACCGTCACCGTCCAGGGGCTGACGGATGTGGACGGGCGGGACGCGCCGCTCTCTTATCAGGTGGATTTTTTTGACCTGGACGACCAGGCGCCCGTCCAGTCCGACCCCGGCTCCGGCGGGCCGGGCACGGCCTTTTCCGACGTGGAGCCGGGGAGTTGGTATGAAGACGCGGTGCGTTACGCCGTGGAGCGGGAGCTCTTCCAGGGCGTGGGCGGCGGGCGCTTCGCCCCCGGCGAGCCCATGACGCGGGCCATGTTTATGACGGTGCTGGCCAGGCTGGACGGCGAGGACACCACGCCCTATCTGTACGGCGAGACCTGGGACCTGAAGGGCCGCCGCTGGGCCGTCACCAACCACATCAGCGACGGGCTCAACTACGCCCAGCCCATCTCCCTGGAGGAGCTGGCCACCATGCTCTACCGCTACGCCCAGTTCCGCTACGGCGCCACCGCCGCCCACGGCTACCATCTGGCCTCCATGCCCGACGGCAACGCCGTCTCCTCCTGGGCCGCCGAGGGCGCCAACTGGGCCGTGGACCAGGGCATCCTCATCGGCGACGAAAACCGCCTGCTCAACCCCCAACTGGCCGCCACCAGAGCCCAGGTCGCCATCATTTTACAGCGATTCCTCACCGGCCTTGGACAGTGAGCGCCCATTGCGGGCCGCAAAAAAAGAAGCGGCCCCGCCGCTTCTTCGACCGTCTCGACAAAAAAAGCTCCGCGTCCGGAGACGCGGAGCCTTTTTTTCGCGGTTTTACTCCCCCACGGGAGCGGCGTCCTGCTGCTCGCGCATCTTGGCGAAGCACTCCGAGCAGTACACGGGGCGGTCGGTCTTGGGCTCGAAGGGGACCCGAGCCTCGCCGCCGCAGGCGGCACAGGTAGCGGTGAAGTACTCACGGGGACCGCGGGCAGCGGCCTTGCGCGCGTCGCGGCAGGCTTTGCAGCGCTGGGGCTCGTTCTGGAAACCGCGCTCGGCGTAGAACTCCTGCTCACCGGCGGTGAACACAAACTCCTGGCCACATTCCTTGCAGATGAGTGTCTTGTCTTCGTACATGGTGATAACCCTCTCTTTGTTGCCCTGGCCCGAACGGAAAAACCAAATCGTGCTGGGACGAAATAATATGTGCGTTCAGCTTCATTGCTGAAATCGCCGGATTCAGGGCCGCGACAACTTGCGGCGGATGCGCTGGACGGCATTGTCCACGCTTTTGACATCCCTGCCCACAGCCAGGGCGATCTCCTGATAGGAGAGGCCGTCCAGGTAGCGGTCCAGGACCTTGCGCTCCAGAGGGGAGAGGTCTTGCTTGATGCGCTCCAGACCCTCGTCGCGCTCCTCCTGGGCGATGACCAACTCCTCCGGGCTGGGCGGCGCGGCCAGGCGCCGCTCGATCTCGTCGCTCTCCCAGGACAGAGAGGAGTTCAAAGGGAGGTGCTTGCCCCGGTTGGCCCGGCGGAGGGCCGAGCGCAGACGGTTGCGGATGCAGACCTGGGCAAAGGTGACGAAGGAGGCGTCCCGCTGGGGATCGAACTCCCGCACCGCGTCCAGCAGACCCAGCAGGCCCTCTTGGATGAGGTCCTCGCTGTCCCCGCCGACCAAAAACAGCGCCCTGGCGCGGGAGCGGACCACATGGCTGTATCGGAGGATCAGGGTCTCTTCCGCCTGGCGGTCTCCCGCGGCGGCCATGCGCTGGAGCAGCTCGTCTGGCATTTCCTCGAAAATCTGGCTCATTTTTCCGCTCCTCGCCCATTCCTGGGGTATTATATTATAGTTCTTGCACTCTGTCAAGAGATTTGGGCAAAATAATTTATCTCAGCGGAAAATTTCCCCGTATTTTCGTCTGCTTGAACAAAAATTTCTCACAGGCCCTTGACAAGCTCCGCCAGGGCGTTGGCCACGGCGTCGGCCTGGGACTGCTCCTTGGCCTCCACCATCACCCGGATCAGGGGCTCGGTGCCGGAGGGACGGATGAGGATGCGCCCGGTGTTGGCCAGCTCCGCCTGAGCCTTGTCCACCGCGTCCTGCAGGCTCTGGGAGCCCATGATGGCGTCCTTTTTCTCCTTGGAGCCCACCTTCACGTTCACCAGGGTCTGGGGATAGCGCTGGCAGATGGCGGCCATCTCGGAGGCCCGCTTGCCCGATTTGTAGATGACGCTCAACAGCTGCAGGGCCGTGAGCTCGCCGTCGCCGGTGGTGGCGTACTGGCGGAAGATGGTGTGGCCCGACTGCTCGCCGCCCAGCGCGAAGCCGTGGCGCTCCATCTCCTCCAGCACGTTGCGGTCGCCCACGGGGGTACAGCCCATGGTGAGGCCGTGCTCCTTGCAGAAGATGCGAAGGCCCAGGTTGCTCATGACCGTGGCCACGATGGTGTTGTGGGGCAGCTCGCCCCGGCTCATCAGGTCGGTGCCGCAGATGGCCAGGACCTGGTCGCCATCGATGAGGGTGCCGGTCTCGTCCACCGCCAGACAGCGGTCGGCGTCGCCGTCGAAGGCGATGCCCATGTCGTAGCCGCCGGAGACCACCTGCTGGGCCAGCTTTTCCATGTGGGTGGAGCCACAGCCGTTGTTGATGTTGGTGCCGTCGGGCTGGGCGTAGATCACGTCGCAGGTGAGCTTTTCAAACCGGGCAAAGAGCAGGGGCGCGGTGGCGGAGGAGGCGCCGTTGGCGCAGTCCACCAGGATCCGCAGGCCGACGAAGTCGGTCTGGACGGTGGAGACCAGATGGTCGATGTAGGCGTCCCGCTCGACTTTGTCCGCGTCTGTGATGCGGCCAAGGTCGCCGTGGGTCTTGCGCGGGACCTGCTTGCCGTTGAGGATGATGTCCTCGATGGCGTTTTCCAGCTCGTCGGAGAGCTTGAAGCCCTGTCCGTTGAAGATCTTGATGCCGTTGTGCTCAAAGGGGTTGTGGGAGGCGGAGATCACGATGCCCGCGTCGGCCTTGCGGTGGATGGTGGCAAAGGCCACGCCCGGCGTGGGGATGACCCCAAGGCGCAGTACGTCCGCCCCCGCCGAACACAGCCCGGCGATCAGCGCGGCCTCCAGCAGATCCGAGGAGATGCGGGTGTCCTTGCCGATGGTGAAAAGGGGCCGGGCACCCTGCTTTTCTTTGGCCAGGACCGCCGCCGCGGCCAGACCCACCTGGTAGGCCAGTTCGCCGTCCAGCCCCGCGTTGACGATGCCGCGTATCCCATCCGTTCCGAACAGTTTACCCATACAAAACAGCTCCTTTTTATAAAGTCATCTGGTCCAGCCCGCTGCCCGCGGGCGGTTGCAAGCCGAGGTGCTCATAGGCCCGGCGGGTGACGCACCGGCCCCTGGGCGTCCGGGTCAGAAAGCCCATCTGCATCAGATAGGGCTCGTACACGTCCTCCAGGGTCACAGCCTCTTCGTTGATGGTGGCGGCCAGGGTCTCCAGCCCCACCGGACCGCCGCCGTAGTGCTGGATGATGGAGCCCAGCATCCGCCGGTCGATGGCGTCCAGGCCCAGGTAGTCCACCTCCAGGGCTGTCAGCGCCGCGTCAGCCACCTGGCGGGTGATGACGCCGCCGGCCTTCACCTGGGCGAAGTCCCGCACCCGGCGGAGCATACGGTTGGCGATGCGGGGCGTGCCCCGGCTGCGGCGGGCGATCTCCATGGCGCCGGCGTCCTCGATGGGCACATCCAGGATGCCCGCCGAGCGGCGGACGATGAGCCCCAGCTCCTCAGGGGTGTAGAGCTCCAGCCGCAGGGTCACGCCAAAGCGGTCCCGCAGCGGCGCGGAGAGCTGTCCGGCCCTGGTGGTGGCGCCGATCAGGGTGAAGCGGGGCAGGTCCAGCCGGATGGAGTTGGCCGAGGGGCCCTTGCCGATGATGATGTCGATGGCGTAGTCCTCCATGGCCGGATAGAGGATCTCCTCCACCTGGCGGTTGAGGCGGTGGATCTCGTCCACAAAGAGGATGTCGTTTTCCTGGAGGTTGGTCAGCAGGGCCGCCAGGTCTCCGGGCTTTTCGATGGCGGGGCCGGAGGTGATGCGGATGTTGACCCCCATCTCGTTGGCGATGATGCCGGAGAGGGTGGTCTTGCCCAGGCCCGGAGGTCCGTGGAGCAGGACATGGTCCAGGCTCTCGCCCCGCTGTTTGGCGGCCTGGATGAATACGCTCAGATTGTCCTTGGCCTTGGCCTGGCCGATGTACTCCCCCAGGGTCTTGGGCCGCAGGGAGAGCTCCCCCTCGTCCTCACGGGTCAGAGAGGTGGTCACCAGGGGCTGTTCGGTGACGAAATCGCCGCTGTCGGAAAAGTCGATGCTCAAAGGATCACTTCCTTTTGGACCGCTTGCTCATGTTGATGTAGATACCGCTTATATCCGCTGGGCGGGCAGACTGTCCACGACCTCCTGCAACTTGTCCAGAAAGGCCCCCTCGCCCAAGGTGTTGATCTTGAACAAAGTGGCCTGACTGCCACCGGAGGTGATGGCGGAGAGGAACAGGTCCTCCCCCGCTCCCACCAGGGTCAGGTTCAAACTCACCCGGTTGCCGCCGGCCATGCTGTACCGCTCATACACCCGGACAGCGCAGCGGACGCCGGCGGCGGTGTAGTCGCTGCCGTCCTCATAGGTGGCGGACATACTGCCGCCCAAAATGCCGTCGTCCAGGGCGGCCAGCACCGCGCTGAAATCGCCGCGCAGTCTCTGCTCCAGTTTTGCCATTGTACGCTCTCCTCTCCGGCAAAAGCCGTTCACTTCATGGTGTTCTTCAACGCCTGGCGGATGATCTCCTCCAGGGTGAGGCTCTCCAGGTCGATGCCCTTGAGCGCCAGGGCCACCTCTTGAGAGGAGTAGCCCAGCACCGCGAGGGCGGCGGCGGCCTCGCTGGCCTTGTTTTGGGGAATGACGGTCACGCCGCTGCCGCCGTAGCTCTCCCCGCCGGGGGTGGGCAGCTGGCCCTTGGCCAGCTTGTCTTTGAGCTCCAGGATCACCCGCTGGGCGATCTTTTTGCCCACGCCCTGGGCGGCGGTGAGGGCCCGCTCGTCCCCGGTGATGATGGCCGTGGCCAGGCCCTCCGGCGTGGCGGAGGAGAGGATGCTCAGCGCCGCCTTGGGCCCCACGCCGGAGACGGCCAACAGCATCTCAAAGCAGTTGCGCTCGTTTTCGCTGTAAAACCCGTAGAGCTCCATGGCGTCCTCGCGGACGTTCAGGTAGGTGTAGAGCTTGGCCTCCTTGCCCCGCTCCAAGTGGGAGATGGTGTTCTGGGTGGTGCGGCAGGCGTAGCCCACGCCGCCGCAGTCGATGACGGCCAGGTAGGGCGCGATGTGGGCCACGGGGCCTTTGACGTAGTAAAACAAGGGTGGTCAACTCCTTCCACGGGGCGGGCGGGCGCGCCCGGATGGGGATCTATATGCCGGCCAACAGCGAGGTGGAGGACCGGGCGTGGCACAGGGCGATGGCCACGGCGTCGGCGGCGTCGTCGGGCTTGGGGACGGCGGAGAGCTTCAAAAGCCGCCGGGTCATGTCCATCACCTGGGCCTTTTCCGCCTTTCCATAGCCGGTGACGGCGCTTTTCACCTGGCTGGGGTCGTATTCGTAGATGGGGATGCCCTGGCGCTCGGCCTCGGTCAAGATCACGCCTCTGGCCTGGGCCACGCCGATGCCGGTGGTGACGTTGTTGCCAAAGTAGAGCTTTTCGATGGCCATGGCGTCCGGAGAAAAGCGGGCGATCAGCGTGGCCATGTCGTTGGAGATCTGCAACAGCCGCTTGGAGAGGGGCAGGCCCGCGGGGGTATTGATGGCCCCGCAGGACACGAGGCGCAGACCGCCCCTGTCCTTTTGCACCACGCCAAAGCCTACGATGGCGTAGCCGGGGTCGATGCCTAAGATCGTCATCGCCGCGCCGCCTCCCCTCAGGGCCGCTCCAGCCGGAGGGCGCGGCCCAACCGTCCGCACGCGGCGGCCAGGGCGTCCAGCCCCACGCCAAAGAACACGCACAGAGCGGGCATGACGCCGATGTTGTAGCGGTCCAGGGCGAAGCCCAGGCTGAAAAACAGGATGTTGCCCAGGTAGGCCGCCGCCAAAAACAGCAGTTGGGGCCGGTTTTTTCGCCGGAAGAGGGTGGTCAGAAGGGCCAGGGCGCACAGGCCCAGCAGCAGTTTTTGCAGGCTCTTGAGGGCGCCGTGGGGCAGCTCCCAGACCTGGCCCCAGTAGAACACGCCCTTCATGATCTCCCAGGGCTTGAGGACCAGGTAGGACAGGAAGAAGCCCGCCGGGTCCCGGCGCAGCCACTCCTTTTGGCGGTAGGCGGCCTTGACGCCGTCGGCCTCCAGGGACAGGTATTTCTGGTAGCGGTAGGGCACGCTGCCCGTCTCGTCCAGGTACTTTTCCGAGCGCCGGGCCATCACCGCGTCTACGTTGGTCTGGTAGTCCAGCTCCTCGTCCGGCGGATACCCCACGCCCTGGTAGGTGCCCAGCAGCACCGGGTTGCCCGCGCCAAAGCCCACGGGCAAAAACGCCTTGAACTGCACGGCGTTTCGGACGGTCCAGGGCACAAAGAAGCACAGCATCACCAGCGCCAGGGCAAGGCCCTGCTTCCAAAACCGCCGGAGGGGGACCTTGGTCCAGAGGAGATACCCCGCCACGAAGAGGATGTTGATCGCCATGTTGGGGCGAAAGAGGATGGAGACGAAGTATGCCCCGCCGCCCAGAAGGAAGTACATCCGCCCACCGCCGCGGCCCAGGCGCAAAGCGGCGTAGAGCAGGATGGAGAAGCACAGCATGGTGGGGGTCTCGGTCAAGATGAGGTTGTCGCACCAGAGGAAGTCCGTCCGGGCCAGGAGCAGGGTGGCCGCCGCCGCGCACCAGGCGGGGGCGTACAGCCGGACGCTGTGGTACACGAACCAGCCCACCAGCGCGCCCATGGCGCACCACAGGAGCTTCAGCGCCGCCCACAGCCATTTCCCGTCCCCAAACACCAGGGAGAACAGGGCGATCAACGCGCTCATGCCGGGCATGACCTGGGCGCTGGGCACGGCGGGGTCGTGCATGGTCAGCATACCCGTTTGGGCCAGGGTCACGCCGGAGTTGACGTAGCTGGCGTCGTCACTG
Source organism: uncultured Oscillospiraceae bacterium (assembly GCA_947599925.1). GTDB lineage: Bacteria > Bacillota > Clostridia > Oscillospirales > Oscillospiraceae > MGBC124762. Next base: position 13,133 of record CANQFT010000019.1, read on the forward strand.
AGCAGGGAGTGGCCCACGCCCAGGTCCCGCAGGGCGGCCAGGTTCAGCGCCAACAGCGCCAGCACCAAAAGGCAGGGCAGCCACTCCCGCCGGAAAAACGCCGCCACGCGGGTCCGTATCCCTCGCTTCACCGCCGCCCCTCCCTCTCTGGAAAAATCCAGAGTATATTATACAGGTTTTTCCCCCATTTGGCAACAAAAAAGTGGGCCGGGCCACGGCGGGGCCCGTCACGGGCCGATGGGCCGCGAAAAAAGGGCGGCGGGCCCGCCGGGGGTCCCGCCGCCCCACCGGTGGGGCGCTATGTTTCCGTCTGCTGGTCCAGCAGGTCCTGGAGGGTGGTAGAGTCCACCACGTCGTCCACGGCCCGGCTCACGCGGCGCCACAGGCGCTGGGTGGCACAGCGGTCCTCCCTGGGACAGCCGCTGTCCACGCACTCCACCACCGACAAGGACCCCTCCTGGGCCCGCAGGATCTCACCGGCGGTGTACTCCGCCGGCGGTCTGGTGAGCAGATACCCGCCGGCGGCGCCCCGGACGCTCTTCAAAAGTCCGGCGCGTATCAGCGGCAGGACCAGCTGCTCCAGGTATTTTTCCGAGATCTCCTGCCGCCGGGCCACATCCCGCAGCACCACCGGACGGTCCTGCCCCTGGGCGGCCAGGTCCAGCATCAGCCGCAGGGCGTAGCGGCCCTTGGTGGACAGTTTCACGGCCCGCTCACCTCCGTTGTCGGGGCCTCAGTTCCCCGGGAAATATACCGCGACCCCGCCGGGGGCCTCAAGGACTTACAGCAGATTTTCCACGCCGGGCCGCTCCATCTCGCTCAACAGCGCCAGCCGCTCCATCAGCCGGGCGTTGGCGGCGGAGTATTCGCCCCCCTCCTCCAGCTCCAGAAATTCCAGCGTCTCGGCAAAGCCCACGCTGACCTCGTCCATCACCGCGTGGTCCATGGTAATGTGCAATAGGACGCCGGCCTCGTCCCAGCGGGCCTGGGCCTGACGGGTCAGGGCCGCCGCCTGCTGCCAGTCCTGGCCCTCGGCCATGGTCTCGGCCCGCTCCAGCGCGGCGGTGAGGTCCCTGGCGAGGCCGTCCACATACCACACGTGCCACAGCGCCACCGCCGCCATCAGCACCAACAGCGCCACCGCCAGCCATCCCCGCTTCATCGCCGCCCCTCCTTTTTGGCGAAGTACACCTTGCCCTGCTGGTCCACCGACAGGGCGAATACCTCCTTCACGCCCTTGACGTGGTTGGCGCGCAGCTGTTTTTGGAGCCACTGGTGGTCCAGGCCCCGCGCCCGCAGGTTCTCCTCCACCAGCCGCCCGTCGCTGACGATCCATGTGGCAAGGCCCGGCTCCTTGGGCCGCAGACCGGCCTGGCCGGCGGTGAGGGGCATTTCGGCGGCCTTGAGGAGCACGGTGAGCTGGCCGTTGGTCTCCAGGATGGCGTAGCGCACGGTGGTGAGGTCGGAGACGCCCTGGATCCGCAGTTCTTCGGAGAGCTCGTCCAGGGTAAAGCGGTTCTTCTCCATCTCCTTTTGGCACAGCTTGCCGTTGTCCACCACGATGCTGGGCTTGCCGCACAGGACACTGCGAAAGCGGATGCTGCGGACGGTGAGGATGGAGATGAGCAGGGTGACGCACAGCAGGGTGACGATGGGCACCACGCCGGTGACCAGCGGGATGCCAAAATCCTGCATGGGCACGGCGGCCAGGTCCGCGATGAGCAGGGTGAATACCAGCTCGCTGGGCTCCAACTCCCCCACCTGCCGCTTGCCCATGAGCCGGATGCCCAGGATGATCAGGGCGTAGAGGGCCACCGTGCGAAAAAGGCCGATGAACAAGGCTTGTTCTCCCTTCCAAGTCGTTTTCCCGGTTTAGTGTGGCCTCTTTCCCCTGGGCTATGCGCTCCAAAGGGGCCGGGTTTTCCTCTCTGTCCGTCTCTTTTTTGCAACTTTCCAAAAATAACAGTTGCCATGCGCCTTATCTTAGTGTATAATGACCAATGGTTGGTTCAAAATCCCAATGAACACGAAGGAGCGAGGCACATGAGCTATTCGGTACAGAACATCCGCAACGTCTGTCTGCTGGGGCACAGCGGCAATGGCAAGACCACACTGGTGGAGAGTATGCTCTACCTCACCGGCGGCTCCGCCCGGCTGGGCAAGGTGGCCGACGGAAACACCATCTGCGACTATGACCCCGAGGAGGCCAAGCGTCAGACCTCCATCTCTCTGGCCATCGCCCCGGTGGAGTACAACGGCAACAAGGTCAACGTGCTGGACACCCCCGGCGGCTTTGACTTCGCCGGAGAGGTGATGGAGGCCCTCCACGTGGTGGACGCGGCCGTCATCGTCTGCTCGGCCAAGGGCGGCATGAGCGTGGGCGCGGAAAAGGCCTGGAAATACTGTGACCAGCGCAAGCTGCCCCGCCTGCTCTATATCTCCAAGACCGACGAGGACAACTCCGACTACAACGCCGCTTTCGAGACCCTGCGGGAGCGCTTTGGCAAGAACATCGCCCCGGTGGTGGCCCCCATCTGGGACGCGGACAAGAAGGTCATCGGCATCATCGACGTGCTCCACAAGCGGGCCTATGAGTTCGGCCCCAAGGGCGAGCGCAAGGAGATCGCCGTGCCCGACGACAAGAAGTCCGTTCTGGACGAGCTCTACGACGCGCTGAAGGAGTCTGTGGCCGAGACCAGCGAGGAGTTCATGGAGAAATACTTCGGCGGCGAGGACTTCACCTACGCCGAGATGGTCCAGGGTCTGCGCCAGGGCGTGAAGGACCTGTCCCTCTTCCCCGTGGTCTGCGGCAGCGCCGTGCAGGGTCTGGGCACCCGGATGCTGCTGGACACCATCGTGGACCTGCTGCCCAACCCGCTGGAGGGCAACCCCCACAGCGTCATCAACGGCGACGGGGAGAGCGAGTCCTTCGTGGTCTCCGCCGGCGCCCTGCCCGCGGCTTTCGTGTTCAAGACCGTCTCCGACCAGTATGGCAAGTTCAGTCTGGTAAAAGTCCTCTCCGGCTCCATCAAGCCCGATATGCCCATGGTCAACGCCCGCACCAGCGAGGCCGAGAAGCTGGGCCGGCTCTACATTATGAAAGGCAAGGCCACCGAGGAGGTCAAGGAGCTGGGCTGCGGCGACATCGGCGCCATCGGCAAGATGGATAAGCTCAAGACCGGGGACACCCTCTGCGAGCCCCGGAAGGTCTTCCAGGTGGCCCCCATCCCCTTCCCGGAGCCCTGCTACTCCGTGGCCATCGCCCCCAAGACCCGCGGCCAGGACGACAAGGTGGCCCAGGGCCTCAGCCGCATGAACGAGGAGGACCCCTCTTTCTCCACCGAGAACAACGCCGAGGTCCACCAGATGATCATTCACGCCGCCGGCGACATCCAGGTGGATGTGCTGGTGAGCAAGCTCAAGAGCCGCTTCAACGTGGAGGCTGAGCTGTCCCCCGCCAAGGTGCCCTACCGGGAGAAGATCCGCAAAAAGGTGGAGAAGCAGGGCCGCCACAAGAAGCAGACCGGCGGCAGCGGCCAGTTCGGTGACGTTTGGATCCGCTTTGAGCCCAATCTGGAGCAGGAGGAGCTGGTCTTTGCCGAGGAGGTCTTTGGCGGCAGCGTGCCCAAGAACTTCTTCCCCGCTGTGGAGAAAGGTCTGCGGGAAGCGGTGGTCCACGGGCCTCTGGCGGGCTATCCGGTGGTGAACCTGAAAGCCACGCTGTACGACGGCTCCTATCACCCGGTGGACTCCTCCGAGATCGCCTTCAAGACCGCCGCCCAACTGAGCTACAAGGCCGCCATGCCCGAGGCCAACCCCGTGCTGCTGGAGCCGGTGGGCACGCTGAAAGTGGTCATCCCCGACAGCTACATGGGCGATGTGATGGGCGACATCAACAAGCGCCGGGGCCGGGTCATGGGCATGAACCCCGTTGGCAACGGCGAGCAGGAGGTGGAGGCCGAGGTGCCCATGGCCGAGATGACCTCCTACGCCATCGACCTGCGCTCCATCACCCAGTCCAGGGGCTCTTTCACGTTCCACTTTGTCCGCTATGAGGAGGCCCCGCCCGCGGTGCAGGAAAAGGTCATCGCCGAGACCAAGGCCGCCGGCGAGGAATAAGAACAGGCAAAAAAACAACGCCTCGGAAAATTCCGAGGCGTTGTTTTTTTATGGCGGTTTTCCTTTACTCCACGCCGCCCATGAGCAGGGCCATGACAGCCTTTTGGGCGTGGAGGCGGTTTTCCGCCTCCTCAAAGATCTCGTCGGCGTGGCGCTCAAAGACGGCGGTGGTGATCTCCTCTTCCCGGTGGGCGGGCAGGCAGTGCTGGACCATGCAGCCGGGGTTGGTCAGCTCCATCAGTGCGTCGTTGACCTGGTAGACCCCGCCAAAGGCGGCCACCCGCTTGGCCCGCTCCTCCTCCTGGCCCATAGAGGCCCACACGTCTGTCACCATCACGTCGGCCCCCACAGCGGCCTCCTTGGGGTCCCGGCAGAGCTGGAACGCGTCGCCAAAGTCCTTGGCGAAGTCCAGCACTTTCCGGTCGGGCTCGTAGCCCTCCGGACAGGCCACGGCGGCCTTCATGCCGCATTTCAGCGCGCCCACGATGAGGGAGTTTGCCATGTTGTTGCCGTCGCCGATGAAGGTGAGCTTCAACCCCTCCAGGCGGGTCATCTTCTCCCGGACGGTCATCAGGTCGGCCAGCACCTGGCAGGGGTGGGCGAAGTCGGTGAGGCCGTTGATGACGGGGATGTCCGCGTACTGGGCCAGGGTCTCCACCTCGTCCTGGCCGTAGGTGCGGATCATGATGCCGTCGCAGTAGCGGCTGAGCACCCGCGCGGTGTCCTCAATGGGCTCGCCCCGGCCGATCTGACTCTCCTTGCCGGAGAGAAACAGGGCGTGGCCGCCCAGCTGGTACATCCCGGTCTCAAAGGAGACGCGGGTGCGGGTGGAGTTTTTCTCAAACACCATGGCCAGGGTCTTGCCCGCCAGGACCTGGTGGGGGATGTTGTGCTTGAGGGAGTATTTCATCTGGTCGGCGGTGTCCAAAATGTGGAGAATGTCCTCTCTGGACAGGTCCATCAGTTTCAACAGGTCTTTCATGCTCTTACTCCTTCCAGTGTGTCCTTCATGATCTTCAATCCCCTGGCCAGCTCCTCGTGGGAGATGAGCAACGGCGGCAACAGGCGCAGGACGTTGTTGCCGGCGGTGAGGACCAGCAGTCCCGCGTCCATGAGCCGCGCGGCCAGGTCCTTGTTGACGTAGCCGTCCCGTACCTGGATGCCCACCATCAGCCCCAGGCCGCGGGTCCAGCCCAGGCAGGGCAGGTCCATGGTCTCCACGCGGTCCCGGAGGTACGCCCCTTTCTCCTTCACCGCCGCCAGCGTGTCCTCGTCCAGCGCGTCCAGCACCGCCAGCGCCGCGCTGGCGCAGATGGGGTTGCCGCCAAAGGTGGAGGCGTGGGTCCCTGGGGTCAGCACGCCGCGGCATTTGTCGCTGGCCATGAACCCGCCAAAGGGCAGACCGCCGGCGATGCCCTTGGCGAAGGAGACCGCGTCGGGCAGGACGCCGTACTGCTGGTAGGCGAACAGGGTCCCGGTCCGGCCCACGCCGGTCTGCACTTCGTCCAGAAGCAACAGCCAGTCCCGCTCGGCGCACAGCACCGCCAAGTCGTGGACAAAGCCGCGGTCCATGGGGAACACGCCGCCCTCGCCCTGGACCAGCTCCAGCATGACCGCGCACACATCGTGCCCGGCCACGGCCTCTACCGCGTCCATGGTGGGCTCGGCGTAGCGAAAGCCGTCGTTGAAGGGGAAAAAATAGTTGTGGAACACGTCCTGGCCGGTGGCGGAGAGGGTGGTGATGGTCCGGCCGTGGAAGGAGTTTTTCAGGGTGATGACCGTGCCCCGGCCCTTGCCGTATTTGTCAAAGGAGTATTTCCGGGCCAGCTTGATCATGCCCTCGTTGGCCTCCGCGCCGGAGTTGGCGAAGAACACGTTGCTCATACCGGCGCGGGTCACAAGCGTCTCGGCCAGTTTTACATAGGGCTCGGTGTAAAAGAGGTTGGAGATGTGGCCCAGCTTCACCGTCTGCTCCACGATGGCGTTGACCCAGGGCTCGTATCCATAGCCCAGGGAGTTGACGCCGATGCCGGAGGAGAAGTCGATGTACTCCTTGCCGTCCAGGCCGTAGAGGGTGGCGCCCTGGCCGCGGTCGATGGCCACGTCGAACCGGCCGTAGGTCTGCATGACGTACTGGTGGTCCTTGGCCTTTAAGGTCTCAAGATCCATGGTGTTCACCTCACTGCAAAAGCATGGTCCCAACGCCGGAGTTGGAGAGCATTTCGATCAGGATGGAGTGGGGGATGCGGCCATCCAGGATGTGGGCCCGGCGGACCCCGGAGCGGACGGCCTCCACACAGCAGTCCACCTTGGGGATCATGCCGCCCTGGATGACGCCGTCTTTCACAAGGCCCGGCACGTCCGAGGGGTGGACCACCGGGATCAGCGTATCCTCGTCATGGGGATCCCGAAGCAGGCCACGCACGTCGGTGAGCAGAATGAGCTTTTCCGCGCCCAGGGCGATGGCCAGCTTGGCCGCGGCGGTGTCGGCGTTGATGTTGTAGGCGGTGGCCCCGTCGGTGCCCTGGGCCACGGTGGAGACCACCGGGATATACCCGGCCTTCACGCTGTCCTCCACCGGCCTGGGGTCCACCTGGGTGATCTCCCCCACCAGGCCGTACTTCTCGTCCAGCTGTCGGGCCTGGAACAATCCGCCGTCCATACCGCACAGGCCGATGGCCCGGCCCCCGGTGCGGTTCAGGGTAGCGACCAGGTCCTTGTTCACCTTGCCGCACAGCACCTGCTGGACCACGTCCATGGTCTCAGCGTCGGTGTAGCGCAGGCCGTCCACAAAGTGGGACTCCTTGCCGATCTTTTTCAGCATGGAGGAGATCTCCGGCCCGCCGCCGTGGACCACCACCACGCGGATGCCCACCAAACTCAGAAGAATGATGTCCGAGATGACGGCGGCGCGGAGCTGGTCGGAGATCATGGCGTTGCCGCCGTATTTCACCACCACGGTCTTGCCGGTGTAGGTCTGGATGTAGGGCAGGGCCTCGATGAGTACCTGGGCGCGGTCAGAGTGGGAAAAGGGCATATGGCTCACCTCTCAAGTCCGATAGTCGCCGTTGATCTTCACATAGTCGTAGGTCAGATCGCAGCCCCAGCAGGTGGCGGCGGCGTCCCCTTCGTGGAGGTCCACCCGGATGATCACCTCGTCTTGGGTGAGGATCTCCTTGGCCTTGTCCTCGTCAAAGGTCAGGCCCGCGCCGTCCTTGCACACGGCGATCTCCCCGGCGGCAGAGGCGAAGGACACGTCCACATACTCCGGCCGGAACGGGGCCTTGGAGTAGCCCATGGCACAGATGACCCGGCCCCAGTTGGCGTCGGCGCCGTACATGGCGGCCTTGACCAGAGAGGAGCCCACCACCGCCTTCGCCAGCCGCTCGGCGGTCTCCTCGTTGCGGGCGTCGGTGACGGTGCAGGTGACGAGGCGGCTGGCGCCTTCCCCATCCCCGGCGATGGCGCGGGCCAGACGGGTACACAGCTCCAAAAGGGCGGCCTGGAAGGTCTCGAAGTCGTCGTCGGCCCACTCGATCTGCTCGTTTTCCGCCATGCCGTTGGCCAGCACCGCGCACATATCGTTGGTGGAGGTGTCCCCGTCCACCGTGACCCGGTTGAAGGTCTTTTTGGTGACAACGTGCAGGGCCTCCTGGAGCATATCGGAGGTGATGGCGCAGTCGGTGGTGACAAAGCACAGCATGGTGCCCATGTTGGGGTGGATCATGCCGCTGCCCTTGGCGATGGCGCCCATGCGGACGGTCTTGCCGCCCAGGGTGAACTCCACCGCCGCCTCTTTCTTCACCGTGTCGGTGGTCATAATGGCGTTGGCGGCGGCGTCAGAGCCGGAGGCGTCGGCGCTGAGGCTCTTCACCAGCCCCGGCAGTCCCGCCTGGATGGGAGAAAGGTCGATGTCCACGCCGATGACGCCGGTGGAGGCCACGATGAAGTCCTGGGGCTTCAGGCCCGTGGCCTCGGCGGCCAGGGCGCACATGGCCAGGGCGTTGTCGTGACTTCTGGGCGCGCAGGCGTTGGCGTTGCCGGAGTTGGCGATGACGCCGCGGCACACCCCCTCCTCCAGATGCTCCATGGTGATGTAGAGGGGCGCGGCCTTGACCCGGTTGGTGGTGTAGACCGCCGCGGCCGCGCACTCCTTTTCCGACAGGACCATGGCCAGGTCCCGCTTGGCCGGGTCGCTGCCCGCTTTCACGCCGCAGTGGACCCCTCCGGCGGAGAAGCCCTGGGCGGCGCACACGCCGCCGTCGATGAATTTCATAGGTATCCTCCTTACAGGTTGAGGCCGGTGTACTCCTCCAGCCCCAGCATCAAGTTCATATTTTGCACCGCCGCGCCCGCGGCGCCCTTGCCCAGATTGTCCAGCCGGGCCACGGCCAGGACCTGGCGCTGGTTTCCGGCCACGAATATCTCCAGGTCGTCCTTCCCCGCTTTGTTGTTGGCGCCCAAAAAGCCGCTTGGGGGCAGGTCTTTCACGGAGATGAGCCGCTGGCCGCGGTAATAGTCGGCATAGCACTGGCGGATCCGCTCCAGGTCGGCATTTTCCAGCAGGTCCAGATGCAGGGGCAGACAGACGGCCATGCCCTGGGGAAAGTCGCAGATGATGGGGCAGAAAATGGGGGGCTTCTCCAGTCCGCCCTCCTTCATCATCTCCGGGAGATGCTTGTGGGCAAGGCCCAGGGCATAGTGCCGGGGGCTCTCCAGCTCCGGGTCCCGGTCCGGGGCCTCGTACTGGGCGATGGTCTTGCTGCCGCCGCCGGTGTAGCCGGAGAGGGCGTGGAGGGTGACGGAGGCGTCTTTTCGCAGCAGCCCCGCGTCCGTCAGGGGCCGCAGCAGGGCGATGGCCCCGGTGGCGTAACAGCCGGGGTTTGCCACCCGCCGCGCCCGCTGGATCTCCTGGCGCCGTCCGTGGAGCTCCGGCAAGCCGTAGACCCAGCCGGGGCTCACCCGGTGGGCGGTGGAGGCGTCGATGATCCTGGTGTCCAGGTCTTGGGCCAGGGCCGCCGCCTCCCGCGCCGCATCGTCGGGCAGGCAGAAAAAGGTGACGTCGGCCCGCGCCATCATCTCCCGCCGGGCCTCCGGGTCCTTGCGCCTGTCCGGGTCGATGGTCAGCAGTGTCAGGTCCTTTCGGCTCCGCAGACGGTCGTAGATCTGCAGTCCGGTGGTGCCGGCCTGTCCGTCGATGTAGATGTTAGGCATGGGGCCGATGCTCCTTCACAAACTGCTCCAGATTTTCGATCTGCTTTTCCACGCTCTCCCGGCTGGGGCCGCCGTAGACCTTGCGCTGGTTGACGCAGGTCCGCAGCTGGAGGGCCTGGTACACGTCGGCGTCAAAGAGCTTGGAGATGGAGCGGAAGTCCCGGAGGGTCAGGGTGTCCAGGGTGTCGCCGCTCTTGGTACACATATTCACCAGCCGGCCCACGATCATATAGGCGTCCCGGAAAGGCAGGCCTTTCTTCACCAGGTAGTCGGCGCAGTCGGTGGCGTTGATAAAGCCCACCTGGGCCGCCCGCTCCATGTTCCGGGGCAGGATGGTCATGGTGTCCACCATGGCGGCAAAGACGGGCAGACAGAGGTTCACCGTGTCGATGGCGTCAAAGACGGGCTCCTTGTCCTCCTGCATATCCTTGTTGTAGGCCAGGGGCAGACCTTTCATCACCGTCAGCAGGGTGATGAGATCGCCGTAGACCCGGCCGGTCTTGCCCCGGACCAGCTCGGCCACGTCGGGGTTCTTCTTCTGGGGCATGATGGACGAGCCCGTGGAGTAGGCGTCGTCCAGCTCGGCGAACTTGAACTCCCAGGAACACCAGAGGATGATCTCCTCGGCGAAGCGGGAGAGGTGCATCATCAGAATGGACAGGGCGCTCAGGAGTTCCAGGGCAAAGTCCCGGTCGGAGACGGCGTCCATGGAGTTGTCCATGGGCCGGGCAAAGCCCAGCAGCCGGGCGGTCTCAAAGCGGTCCACGTTGTAGGTGGACGTGGCCAGGGCCCCGGCGCCCAGCGGGCTCTCGTCCAGCCGGGCCCGGCAGTCCTCCAGCCGGGTCACGTCCCGGCGGAACATATTGGCGTAGGCCATGAGGACGTGGCCCAGCGTGGTGGGCTGGGCCCGCTGCATATGGGTGTATCCGGGCATGACGGTGTCCAGGTTTTCCCTGGCCTTTTTCAGCAGAACGTCCTCCATATCCAGCACGTTTTTTACCACGCCGGGGATCTCGTCCTTCACGAACAGCCGGAAGTCCACCGCCACCTGGTCGTTGCGGCTGCGGGCGGTGTGGAGCCGCTTGCCGGTGTCGCCGATGCGCTCGGTGAGCAGCCGCTCCACGTTCATGTGGATGTCCTCGCTGTCCTCGGTGAGCTCGGCGGCGCCCGCCTCGATGTCCCGGAGGATGGTGTTGAGCCCGTCGATGATCTTCTCCGCCTCGTGTTCTTCAATGATGCCCTGCTTGCCCAGCATGGTGGCGTGGGCGATGGAGCCGCGGATGTCCTGCTGGTAGAGCCGGGCGTCGAAGGCGATGGAGGAGTTGAAGTCGTTGACCAGGGTATCGGTTTCCTTCTGGAACCGGCCTGCCCAGAGTTTCATAGAGATCGCTCCTTAGAGACGGGGCAAGACGGCAACGGGGGTTGCCGTCCTGCCTCCTTTGGATTTTACTTCAGCTTGCCCTGCTCCCGCAGAGCCTGGACCGTGTCGGGCAGGCCCCAGAGGTTGATGAAGCCCTGGGAGTCCTTCTGGTCGTAGTCGCTCTCCTCAAAGGTCACCAGGTCCTCGGAGTAGAGGGTCTCAGGAGAGGTGACGGAGGCGGTGATGATGTTGCCCTTGTAGAGCTTGAGCTTCACCTGGCCGGTGACGTGCTTCTGGGTGTCGGTGGCGAAGGCGGTGAGGGCTTCCCGCAGGGGCGTGAACCACTTGCCGTTGTAGACAAGGTCGGCGAAGTCCACCGCCAGCTTCTGCTTCATGTGCTTGGTGTCCTTGTCCAAGGTGATCATCTCCAGCACCTCGTGGGCCCGGTAGAGGATGGTGCCGCCAGGGGTCTCGTAGACGCCGCGGTCCTTCATGCCCACCAGCCGGTTCTCCACGATGTCCAGCAGGCCGATGCCGTTGGCCCCGCCCAGATCGTTGAGCTTGCGGATCACGTCGCTGGCTTTCATCTGCACCCCGTCCACGGCGGTGGGCACGCCCTTGACGAAGTCGATGGTCACATAGGTGGGCTTGTCAGGGGCCTGGATGGGGCTGACGCCCATCTCCAAAAAGCCGGGCTTGTCGTACAGCGGCTCGTTGGCCGGGTCCTCCAGGTCCAGCCCCTCGTGGGAGAGGTGCCAGAGGTTCTTGTCCTTGGAGTAGTTGGTCTCCCGGCTGATCTTCAAAGGCACGCCGTGGGCCTCGGCGTAGTCGATCTCCTCGTCCCGGCCCTTGATGTCCCACTCCCGCCACGGGGCGATGATCTTCATCCCCGGCGCGTAACGCTTGATGGCAAGTTCAAAGCGGACCTGGTCGTTGCCCTTGCCGGTGCAGCCGTGGCAGATGGCGTCCGCCCCCTCCGCCTTGGCGATCTCCACCAGCCGCCGGGCGATCACCGGCCGGGCAAAGGCGGTGCCCAACAGGTAGTCCTCATACTTGGCCCCCATCTGCATGGAGGGGATGATGACCTCGTCCACCATCACGTCGGTGAGGTCCTCCACATAGAGCTTGCTGGCGCCGGTCTTGATGGCCTTTTCCTCCAGGCCGTCCAGCTCGGTGCCCTGGCCCACGTCGCCGGAGACGGCGATGATCTCCGGGTCATCGTAGTTCTCTTTCAGCCAGGGGATGATGATGGATGTATCCAAACCGCCGGAATAGGCCAGAACGACCTTTTTGATCTGTTTGTCTGCCATAATTTTGACCTCCATGTTTGGGTTTGTCCATAGTCTACCATGCCCGGCAGAAAAATGCAAGGGTTTATTTCGCATAAATATTCTCGAAAATTCCCTCTTGACTGGTTATATTCCACAACAAAGTGAATAATATACGTCATTGAATGAATATCCATGCAGTTATGCAAAACGGCTGGGCGAACAGTGTCCGCCCAGCCGCCTATCCACGGGGTCATTTCTCGTCCAGCAGTTTGCCAAGCTCGGTCATAAAGGTGTTGATGTCCTTGAACTGGCGGTAGACCGAGGCGAAGCGGACGTAGGCCACCTCGTCCACCTGCTTGAGCTTTTCCATGACCATGTTGCCGATGCGGACGGTGGTGACTTCCCGCTCCATTTCGTTTTGGAGCTTCTGCTCGATCTCGGAGACGATGTTTTCCAGCGTGCCCAGGGACACCGAGCGCTTTTCGCAGGATTTGAGCATACTGCCCAGGAGCTTGCTGCGGTCAAATGCCTGGCGGGAGCCGTCCTTTTTGATGACCACCAGGGGCACGCTCTCGATGGTCTCGTAGGTGGTGAACCGCTTGTGACACACCAGGCACTCCCTCCGGCGGCGGATGCTGGCGCCCTCGTCGGCGGGCCGGGAGTCCACCACTTTGCTTTCCGGATTGGCGCAATAGGGACATTTCATGGTTTCTCGCTCCCATCTCTGGAAGAATTATGTCAACAGTATACCATATCTTGTGGCAAATGGGTAGCCCTTTTTCAAAAAATTTTTCCCAAAGGCATAAACCCGACCTTGCGGCGCACACTAGGGACATGGAATCGAGGTGAGAGAGATGTCCAACCAGAATCAGAACAACAACCAGAACAGCAGCCAGAACAACAAGCAGAACCAGTCCTGCCCCACCAACCGCAAGAACCAGCAGGACCCGGAGAACAAGAAGCGCCAGAGCGACCCCACCGACCGTAAGTAAGCGCTGTACCCACCCTCAGCCCTCCGGCGGTCCGCCGGAGGGCTAAGTCTGCCAAAGGAGGGCCGGAGCCCCCTCTTTGGCAGATTTTTTTCGCGCGGCCAGGCGGGGTCCGGGGCCTATTGATACCCCAGCAGGCCCCGCACGGAGACCTCGCCGGAGGTGATCCGCTCTTCCCTGCCCTCAGGCAGACGGACCCGGAGGGCAAAGCTGTCGTCCACGTCCAGCGCGGTGGCCGTCTGCCGGCCCTGGGGCCGGACCAGCAGGATCTCCCGGCCCAGAGTGGCGCACCGGCGGCGGTACTCCGCCAGGTAGCTCTCCCGCTGTTCCGGAAAGGCGGCGTTCATGGCGTCCAGCTCTCCCAACAGCGTCCGGGCCAGGTCTCCGCGGCGGACAGAGGCGCCCAGCATGGCCAGGGACACGGCCTTGTCCGCCAGCTCCGGGCCAAAGTCCCCGGCGGTCTGGCTCACGTTCACGCCCATGCCCACCACCACATAACTCAGCGCGCCGGTCTCCGCCTCCACCCCCAACTCGGTGAGGATGCCGCAGAGCTTGCGGCCCTCCACCAGCACGTCGTTGGGCCATTTGACATCGGCGCGGATGCCGCTTGCGGTCTCGATGGCCCGGCAGACCGCCACCGCCGTCCAAGCGGTGAGCTGGCTCACCGCCTCCGGCGGCGCCTGGGGCCGCAACAGCACAGATAGGTAGAGCCCCTTCCCCGCCAGGGATTGGAAGGACCGGCCCCGGCGGCCCTTGCCGCTGGTCTGGGTCACGGCGGTCACCGCCAGGCCGCTGGGCGCGCCGGACATGGCCCGGCGCTTACATTCGTCGATGGTGGAGTCTACGCTGTCAAGGCAGACCACTTCACAGCCCACCACGCGGCCAGGGTCGGCCAGCCGGTCTGCCCGCAGAAGGTCCGGCGCGTCCAGCAACCGGTAGCCGCGGGTCGGCAGGGCCTGGATGGTATACCCCTCGCCGCGCAGCGCGGTCACGGCTTTCCAGACCGCGGCCCGGCTCACCCCCAGTTCCCGGCTCAACGCCTGGCCGGACAGGGGCTCGCTCCGGCCCTCCAGCGCCCGCAATAGCGCCTCCTTTACCATGGCTCGCGCCCCCTTTCGCTCTCAGTTTACCCCACGGCCGGTCCCTTGTCAACCGATTTTACGATGTGGGTTTACAAACCCGGCCGGGTGTGCTATACTACTGGTAAACCAAAAACAGAATCGAGGTTTACTAGTATGCACTCCAAGGTCAGAGAGCTGGTCCTGGCGGCGGTCTTTGCCGCCCTCACCGCCGTGGGCGGTTTTTTGAAGATCCCCTTCGGGCCCATGTTCATCACCCTCCAGACCATGCTGGCGGCGCTGGCGGGGATGGTGCTGGGGCCGCGCTGGGGCGCGGCGTCCCAGGGCGTCTATCTGGCCCTGGGCCTGCTGGGGCTGCCCATCTTCACCATGGGCGGCGGGCTGGGGTACGTATTCCAGCCCAGCTTCGGCTTTCTGCTGGGCTTTCCGCTGACGGCGGCGGTGAGCGGTCTGCTGGCCAGGGGCTCCCTCTCCCCCGTCCGGCTGGCCGGGGCCGCCGCGGTGGGGATCCTGGCGGGCTACGCCATCGGCGTGCCCTACATGGGCCTCATTCTGAACCTCTATCTGGGCAAGGGTCTCAGCCTTTGGCAAGTGGTGGAGAGTGGGCTTGTCATCTACCTGCCCGGCGAGGCGGTGAAGGTGGCGGCCACGGCGGTGGTGGCCCCGCCCCTGATGCGCGCCCTCCGAGCGGAGGCGCCGTGAGCGCCGCCAGAAACCAAAACCGCCCGGACATTTGAATGTCAGGGCGGTCTTTGCGCGCGAAGCTCATATGGGCTTTCCACTGTATGGGCTGTAATTTCTATCGTCCTCCAAAGCAGAGTTTACAGTATTTCATGTACTTTTGCTCATTAGAAATGGCTTCATCTTCCGTTTGATACTTTCTGCTTTCCCTGGGCACGATCTTAGAGCACCGACATCCGCCAACCTTATGGAGCATTCCTGTACTCGGAGTGACAAAATACTTGATTTCCATGCCTGTCACCAGTTCTTGTCCTCATACGGAGTATCCGCCACGCCGTTTTGGTTCAGCGTTTCTACCATCTTATCCAGCTTTGGCTTCCACATTTTCTTAAACCACGCTGTATGTCCAAACCATTTCACGAGGGTGGGACTCACGGCATAGTAAAGATGTATAAACGCTCGGCCATACCAGGTTTCCGCAAGGGTGTAGTCACGGTAGCGGCGCAACGTCCAAACCTGCGGGCAATCATAGGAACCGTAAATCGCTGTGGCCACATAGCAGCCGCTGCTTGAAGTATTGAGCGTAGGGGCTTGATAGTCTCTGATGTATTTTCGGACTTTTTCGACATATTGCAAAATATAGTTTTTGTTTACTTCTTTTTGTGCAAGATACACCATGAGCTGGCTGTGCATGATAATGCCGACTTGCCAGGCCATAGCGGCACTTTTATGCAATTCTTCATAATCGCCAAATAACAAATCAATATTATCTCCCAGAATATACATGATCTGCATAGCGGCAGAACAGTTATTGAGCATCTGCTGCTTAAAATCATGCGCAATAGTAACATCAATGCCATTATAATGGTCTCTTGCGGCATTATAAAGCAGCGTGGATATTGACGTACACCGCGACGTCACTTCCTCCACAGCCTTGATCTGCTCTCCCCTGCCGTTAACATTATTTTTGATCAGCTTCAAAACACTATCCACACAATTTGCAACAGAAATACCTGCTGATCGTATCTCGGCAATTTTGCACCCCATTGCTTTGAAATAAACAACGTAGAAAGCGGCTTCCCAACTTGTAGGGTCCTTTACAAGGATCATATCGTAGTATTTGGCTGCATTCTCACTATTGTTGTCATCTCTTGCTCTGCGGGCGATTTGATATAGGTTCGCAAGTTCACCGGAGGTATCAACTTTCACAGTGCTTCCGGACACATTGACAGATCCTTCAACTATCATTCTTTTCGCTTCTTCGGCGGAGTATTTGCAGCCGCAGGCCTGGCAAACAAACATACCATCCTGCTTGACAAGGTCTGTGCCCCCGCACATTTCGCAAGTGAGTTGTTTCATTTTTGTCCCCTCCTTTTAATTGTCCCGGAGTTCTATTCCACGCCGGGTAATGATAAAATAACGGTCAGTCTGGTTTTTAGGGTCGATCATTACGATGAGATTTAGTTTTAGTGCCTCATTTGCAAGTCCTCCATATTTTCTCACTATGAAGTCTGCTCTCAACTGTTCTCCTTGGTTAAACATCTTTAGCAGTCCATAACCGCCACGTCCCATAAATGCAGATTCTTCAGGGGTCCTTTTCATTTTCAACACCTCACAATTCTTTATGATGATTTTTCTGCCTGCCATCCACCTTTTCGATATGTCCCTTGGCTATCATTGACAGTATCAGCAACACCCACATCACAACCGCTATGGCGGCGTTTACAAGCACCGCGATCCGCGCCGAGGTCTGCCAGAACGCGAAAAGCAAACACGGGATCACTTGCAGGATCATATACCGCAGGGAGAGCGTAAACAGCGGCATATGCAGGAAATTGTCCTCCGCGTTTAGCGGCTTGCGCCAGACGTACAGCCACAGAGCAAGCTGGGAAATAAATGCGAACAGTGTAAACCCGAACGTGACCCACACCGCCGCTGAATAAGTCCTCGCCAAGCAGAGAAGCAAAAGACATTCAACGGCAAGGCCGACGCCCCAGAGGACTATGCCCAACAGTCTGTTGCTTTTCATCTTTGCTCCTCCCTTTTCGCGCCGCACCTGGGGCAGAACTTGCCGGGACGTTCAAAGGCAAAGCCGCAGTTGGCACATTTGGACGGCGCCGAGACAGGGGCGCCACAGTTGTCGCAAAAGGCCGCGCCAGGTTGGAGCTTCGCCCCGCAGGCATCGCAGAAAAGGGCTTCCGCAGGCTGTGCCGCGGCACCGGAAAGCGCGCCGGTGACCGCGCTTCCAACCACACCGCCCACCGCCCCGCCGACACCGACCATCGTGCCAAGCCCTACGCCCATGTTGGCAAACTGCCCGACAGCCTCGTTGTCCGCAACCTTCTCCGCCACGTCAAAGCCCCGCTCCTGCTGGTATGTATATCCCTCCTGGCGGCGTTTTGTCGCAATCGCTTCGGACTCAATGACCATTTTCCGCGCTTCTGTTTGCTTGTCAATGATCCCCACCTGCTGGCGGAGCTTTGCCTCGGCGACATCGGCATACTGACGGAAATGGAGCTCTTTGAACTTTTCGTATTGCGGCTCACCGTCCGGCTTGGCGATCGTAGTAACAAAAAATCGCTCAAGGGCAATACCGTACTCGGAAAAATCCGACGCCAGCTTTTGCCGCAGGGCGTCAGAAAACTCCTGCAGCCTTGTGTCGATCTCAAAAATATTGATGGCGTCGTCTTTCAGTATCTGGGCCATGTAGGTTTTTACCTTTGTCATCAGGAAAGCGCGAAAATATGATATGAGCCGTGCCTGGCTGAGATCGCGCTCCGTACCAACTAATTTGACCAGCAGTTTCTTGGAATCATCCGCCCGCAGACTCATTTCGCCATTTGCCCCGATGGACAGCGGAAAGCCGTAGGTCGGCTCTACATATTGGATCCGGCTGTCCGTCCCCCAACGTATGGCCATCTGTTCCACCTTATTGACAAAATAGACCTCACAATGGAAAGGCGACTGACCACCCGTAGGGATATTGGCAACCTTTTGGAGCAGTGGAATATTCTGCGTCTCCAGCGTGTAGCGCCCGGAGCCAAACAGGTCCAATGGTTGACCATTCAGAAAGAAAATCGCTTCTTGTGTTTCGTGTACGATCAACTGGGAGGATGTGCTGAAATCTTCGCGGGGATGCTTCCAAACGAAAGTGGAATTGTCCCCCTCGTATTTGATAATGTCGATCATCGCCATCGCTTGTACTACACCGCCTCTCTCTATGTTAACAAATAATTGTACCTTTTCGCATTTCCCGCGGTTGCGCTGCCCGGTTGTAGAATTGACAAAAAACAGGAAAATACTTGACAACTATTGTTTATAAGAGCTATACTGACAAAAAAGTTGCAGTTGAAGATATTGTTGCGAAAAGGTACACTTTTTCGCTAAAATCGCAATGATTATCCTCCGCCGGTCTTCTCGTAGCGTGCTGCGCGGTAGCGGAAGGTGGAGAGGGGCAGGCCGCACTCTCTCGCCGCCTCGGTGCCGGTGATCATCTTCGCCTTCCACCGCCGGTAGACTTCTGGGAAACGCTCCGGCAGGGGCCGGGGCGGACGGCCAAAGCGCACCCCGCGCAGCTTGGCCGCGGCGATGCCCTCCGCCTGGCGCCGGCGGATGTTGGTCCGCTCATTTTCGGCGACAAAAGAGAGGACCTGGAGGACGATGTCCGACAAAAACGTCCCCATCAGGTCCTTGCCCCGGCGGGTGTCCAGCAGGGGCATATCCAGCACCACGATGTCGATCCCCTTCTCCTTGGTGAGCACCCGCCACTGCTCCAAAATTTCCCCATAGTTCCTGCCCAGACGGTCGATGCTCTTGACGTAGAGCAGGTCGTCTTTTTTCATGTGCCGGACCAGCCGCCGGTACTGGGGCCGGTCAAAATCCTTGCCGGACTGCTTGTCCAGATAGATGTTCCGCTCCGGGATGTTCAATTCATGGAGCGCGACAAGCTGCCGGTCCTCGTTCTGCTCCCGCGTGCTGACCCGGATGTAGCCGTAGACCACGCTCATGTCCTCCCTTCCCCGCCGACCTCCCCGTCCCCCCTCCTCACAGCGCAAAAAAAGACCGCCGGGGACCGGCGGTCTTTTTTTGCGATGGGGAGAGGGCTTACAGCTGGGGGCCGGCGGCGACCAGGGCCTTGCCGGCGTCGTTGGTGGTGTACTTGGCGAAGTTCTTGATGAACCGGCCAGCCAGGTCCTCGGCCTTCTTCTGCCACTCGGCGGGGTCGGCGTAGGTGTCCCGGGGGTCCAGGATGGCGGGGTCCACGCCGGGCAGGGCGGTGGGGACCTGGAAGTTGAACAGCGGGATGGTCTTGGTGGGGGCCTTCTCGATGGAGCCGTCCAGGATGGCGTCGATGATGCCGCGGGTGTCCTTGATGGAGATGCGCTTGCCGGTGCCGTTCCAGCCGGTGTTCACCAGGTACGCCTTGGCGCCGGAGGCCTCCATGCGCTTGACCAGCTCCTCGGCATACTTGGTGGGGTGCAGCTCCAGGAAAGCCTGGCCGAAGCAGGCGGAGAAGGTGGGGGTGGGCTCGGTGATGCCCCGCTCGGTGCCGGCCAGCTTGGCGGTGAAGCCGGAGAGGAAGTAATACTTGCACTGCTCCGGGGTCAGGATGCTCACCGGAGGCAGCACGCCAAAGGCGTCCGCGGAGAGGAAGATGACGTTCTTGGCGGCGGGGCCGGCGGAGGTGGGCCGCACCGTCTTGACGATCTTCTCGATGTGGTCGATGGGGTAGCTGACACGGGTGTTTTCCGTGACGGACTTGTCGGCGAAGTCGATCTTGCCCTGGGCGTCCAGGGTGACGTTCTCCAGCAGGGCGTTGCGGCGGATGGCGTTGTAGATGTCGGGCTCGGACTCCTTGTCCAGATTGATGACCTTGGCGTAGCAGCCGCCCTCGAAGTTGAACACGCCCTTGTCGTCCCAGCCGTGCTCGTCGTCGCCGATGAGCAGGCGCTTGGGGTCGGTGGAGAGGGTGGTCTTGCCGGTGCCGGAGAGGCCGAAGAAGATGGCGGTGTTCTCGCCCTGCATATCGGTGTTGGCCGAGCAGTGCATGGAGGCGATGCCCTTGAGGGGCAGGTAGTAGTTCATCATGGAGAACATACCCTTCTTCATCTCGCCGCCGTACCAGGTGTTGATGATGACCTGCTCACGGCTGGTGATGTTGAAGACGACGGCGGTCTCGGAGTTCAGGCCCAGCTCCTGGTAGTTCTCCACCTTGGCCTTGGAGGCGTTGTAGACCACGAAGTCGGGCTCAAAGGCGGCCAGTTCCTCGGCGGTGGGCTGGATGAACATATTCTTGATGAAGTGGGCCTGCCAGGCCACCTCCACGATGAAGCGGACCGCCATGCGGGTATCCTGGTTGGCGCCGCAGAAGGCGTCCACCACGTAGAGCTTCTTGCCGGAGAGCTCCTTGATGGCGATGTCCTTCACAGCCTTCCAAGTGGCCTCGGAGGCGGGGTGGTTGTCGTTTTTGTAGTCGTCGGAGGTCCACCAGACGGTGTCCTTGGAGTTGTCGTCCATGACGATGAACTTGTCCTTGGGAGAGCGGCCGGTGTAGACGCCGGTCATCACGTTGACAGCGCCCAGTTCACTGACCTGGCCCACGTCGTAGCCGGTGAGGGCGGGGTCGGTCTCGTCTTTGAACAGGTCCTCGTAGGAAGGGTTGTGGATGATCTGGGTGGTGCCGGTGATGCCGTACTTGGTCAAGTCGATGTTAGCCATTGCAGATTCCTCCTCATATCATAAAAATTTACACTGTCGGACCAGAGGGAAAGATCAGCCGAACACCTGCAGCAAGAAGCCCGCGGCGATGGCCGAGCCGATGACGCCGGCCACGTTGGGGCCCATGGCGTGCATCAAGAGGAAATTGGCGGGGTTGGCCTTCTGGCCCTCCACCTGGGACACCCGCGCGGCCATGGGCACGGCGGAGACGCCGGCCGAGCCGATGAGGGGGTTGACCTTGCCGCCGGAGAGGACGTACATGAGCTTGCCCACCAACAGACCGCCCACCGTGGACAGAGAGAAGGCCACAAGGCCCAGCACCACGATGGCGATGGTCTGGAGGGAGAGGAAGCGGCTGGCCACGGTGGTGGCGCCCACGGCGATGCCCAAAAACAGGGTGACAATGTTCATCAGGGCGTTCTGGGCGGTGTCGCTGAGGCGGTCGGTGACGCCGGTCTCCCGCAGGAGGTTGCCGAACATCAGACAGCCGATCAGCGGCGCGGTGGAGGGGATGAGCAGGATGACGAAGGTGGCCACCACGATGGGGAACACGATCTTCTCGGTCTTGGAGACGGTCCGGGCCTGCTCCATCTTCACCTCCCGCTCCTTCTTGGTGGTCAGCGCCCGCATGATGGGGGGCTGGATCAGCGGGATCAGGGCCATATAGGAGTAGGCGGCGATGGCGATGGGGCCCAGCAGACCCGGCGCCAACAGACCGGTGAGGTAGATGGCCGTGGGCCCATCCGCCCCGCCGATGATGCCGATGGAGGCCGCCTGGGGACCGGTGAAGAGGCCGGAGACGATGGCCCCGAAGAAGGCCAGGAACACGCCCAGCTGGGCGGCGGCGCCCAGGATCATGGACGAGGGCCGGGCGATCAGCGGGCCGAAGTCGGTCATGGCGCCCACGCCGATGAAGATCAGGCAGGGGTAGAGGCCGGCCTTGACGCCGATATAGAGGATGTCCAGCAGACCGCCGTGGTGGATGATGTCGGTGAAGGACAGGTCCTCGATGATCTCAGGCATCTGGTACTTCTCCTCCAGCTCCGGGGTCATCCTGGCGTCCAGCTCCTCCGGCGTGGTGGCCTGGACCTCCACGGCCAACAGTCCGGTGCGGAGGCTATCGCCGGTGACGCCCATGTCGTCCAGGAACTGGAGCGTGGCCTCCCGGCCGCCCTCAGCGCCGGAGGGGTACTGCGCCAGCATATCGGACTGGTACTCCTGGGGAATGCCCATGGCGTCCAGCAGGTCGGGCAGCTCCGTCAGCTCCAGCCGGTCCAGCAGGCTGCCCATCTTGTACTTCTCCGCCGAGATGGGCGCCTCGGCCTCGGTGTCGTAGAGGGCGTAGTCGTTGGTGACGTCGTAGGGGCAGTCGTTGACGTAGGCGTCCCACATACCCATATGGTAAAGTCCCGCGCCGGGGATGTTGGTGAGCAGGGTGCCGAAGGCGATGCCCACCAGCAGCAGGGGCTCAAACTTCTTGTGGATGCCCAGGTACAGCAGCACGAAGGCCACCGCGATCATAATGAGGTTCTTCCAGCCTCCATTGGCCAGGAATCCGGCGAAGCCGGAGTCCCGGGCCAGGCCGGAGAGGGTGCCTAAAATATCCATGGGTCGCCCTCCTTACGCCAGTATGACGAGGGGAGAGCCGGTCTCCACAGAGGCGCCCTTCTGGGCCACCACCTGGGCCACGGTGCCGTCCTTGGGGGCCAGGATCTCGTTTTCCATCTTCATGGCCTCCAGCACCACCAGGAGCTGTCCGGCCTTCACCGCGGCGCCCTGGGTGACCTCTACCCGCAGAACGGTGCCGGGCATGGGGGCGTTCACCGGCTCGCCGGCGGCTGTGGCCGCGGGAGCGGGGGCGGCGGCGGGAGCGGGAG
>CANQFT010000020.1 GCA_947599925.1 uncultured Oscillospiraceae bacterium
TTGGGGGTGAACAGGACCCGGTTGGTCCCGTCCCGGTACTGCCACAGAGGGGCCAGGCCCATGTTCGCCATCATGCCAGACAGCATGGCCCCGCCCTCGTCCATGTCGTTCCCCTCCCGGAAGGGGTCCAGTCTCTCCCCGGGGACCGACGCCTCCACCCGGATGGAGCGCAGACGGCGCTGGAGGCAGAGGGAGAAGCGCTGGGCCGTGCCTTGTCCCCGGTAGCACAGCAGGGCCTCCTCCATGGCCAGCCGGACCCGCAGGGCCTCCCGCTTCGCCACACGGGCCTGGGCCAAAAATTGGCCGATGGCCTCGCTGGCGGCGTCGATCCCACCATCGGTCAGGTCGTATTCCTTTATGATTTTCTCCATGCCCTTGCCGCTCCTTCTTTCAGATGATGGGGCCGCGCCAAATCGCCCAAGCGATGTGTTTAAGCGCATACAAGTCATGGTATTATATCACTTTCTCCATCATATCGCAATATCAGACAGAAAGTTTTATGTCCTCCAAGCGCGCGAGAGCCTGATCTCGTTGTCTTTTTGTATCTTCCTTATCAATTTGAGCGGCAAGCGGGCATAGAAAAGGGGCGGGGACCGGCCGCGGGTCCTGCCCCGCAAAAAATCGCAAAAAATTTTTAAAATTTTTTCCCACAGCCACCGAGCTTTGTGGTATAATGCCTGTGTATGCCTAGGCGCCGTTGGCATGATGCTACTTATGTGCCGCCGGCACGATCCCGTTTGCGTGCCGTTGGCACGATGCCGCTTTCGCCCCCGCCTTTGGACGGGCGGCGGGATTCGGAGGAAGAACATGAAAAAGAGAGCCATCCTTTTCCTGCTGACCGCCGCGCTGCTGGTCTGTTCCCTGGGCGGCTGCGGCGCCCGCGCCGACGCCCAGGTGCTGAAGATCGCCGTCCTGGGCGACCCGGCCACCTTTTACCCCAGCTACCAGGAAGGGATCCTGCAGGCGGAGCGGGACTTGAACCAGGAATACGCCGCCGACGGATACCAGGTGGTGTGCGAATTTTACAACAACAGCGACAACTACACCTACGAGGAGACCGCCGCCATCGTGGACGCCCTGGCCGCCGACCCGGAGATCACCGCGGTGATCGGCCCCATCAACATGGAGATCGGCCGGACCGCCGCCCACGTGCTGGACGCCGCCGGGAAGCTCTTCGTCTCCCCCCACTTCCTCTACGACGACGTGTACGAAAACCACTACCACACCGTCTTTTCCCTGTGCTATTCCGCCAAGACGGTGGGCGCCACGCTGAAGCTGGCGGCGTCGGTGGTCTCGCCGGGGCTGCGGTGGGCGGTGGTGGCCCCCGGCACCCCCTTTGAACAAGACGAGGTCCACGGCTTTCTGCACCAGGAGACGATCGATGAGGTCACGGTGGTGGACTGCGTGAGCGTCTCCGATCTGCAGGTGGACTTTCAGCGGGTCTACCGGCGGTGGGAAGCGCTGGGGGTGGAGGGCGTCGTCCTCTTCCCGGAGGGCGACGAGGGCTTTGAACTCCTCAAGGCCCTCAAGCGGGAAAACCCCGACCTCCTCTGCGGCGGGGACACCGCCTTTGACAACACCGACCTCTTTACCAAGGACCCGGAGCTGACCCAGGCCATGAACGGCTTTATCCTGGTGAACGAGTTCGCCCTGCACGATGACACATCGGAGGAAACGGAGCGCGTCGCGCAGCTGGAGGACGAGTACCGCCAGGAGACCGGAATGGACCTGGACACCTGGTATTTCCAGGGGTACAACGCCGTGCGGGCCATCGCCGACACAGCGGTCCGCAACCGGACCACCGACCCCATCCAGATCGCCCAGAGCCTCCACGCCGACGGCTACCACGGTCTGATCCAGGACTTCGCCTTTGACGCCGACGGCAGGCAGAAGGCGGAGAACTACCAGTTCGGCGTTTTGAACCAGGAGTGGCGGATGGAGCGGCACGTGATCCAGTTTTCGGGGGTGGCGGAATGAAGGAGCTGTTCAGACGGGAGGCGATGGAGAACTTCTCCTCCCACTCGGAGCTGGGCCGGGGCGTGCGGGCCATCCCGGTGCGGACCCTGCTCTTTACCGCGCTGCTGGTGGTCTGCGGGGCGGTCTTTGCCCTCTGGCTGTTTTTCGGCACCATCTACGAGACCGTCTCGGTGGACGGCATCATCTGGCCCACCCAGGCCGGGGGCACGGTCTACGCCACGTCGGAGGGGCTTTTGTCCAAGGTCACCGTCTCCATGGGAGACATGGTGAGCGCCGGGGACATCGTGGCCGTCTCGCCCCAGGAGGACCTGCTGGCCGCCATCGAGGAGGCCAGGGCCGCGGGCAGTTCGGAGGAGGCGCTGGCGGAATTGTACGACGCCTATGACCGGGCCTCCCTCCTGCGCTCCGACATCGACGGGGTGGTCACCTACATCGCCCAGGAGAACACCTTTCTCGCCAAGGGAGACAGAGTGGCGGTGGTCGCCCCCTACGACGAGACCGGCGACAACCGGACCCTCACCGCCTTTCTCCCGGCGGACATGGGCGGCTCGGTCACGCCGGGCACCCAGGCCCAGGTCATGCCCGACTTCGCCCCACGGGAAGAGTACGGCTACATCACCGCCTACGTCTCCAACATCTCCTCCTTCCCCGTCACCGGCCAGAACATCAAAGAGGACAACGACGAGCTGTTTTTGCCCTCCATGGACGAGCGGAAGTCCTATCTGCGTTTGGAGATCACCCTGATGCCCGACGCGGAGGCCCAGAGCCGGTTGAAGTGGTCCACCCCCAAGAGCGGGGACGTGGACGTGTCCATGGGCACCCTGTGCGGCGTGGACATCGTGGTGGGGACCTACCGGCCCTACCAGTGGCTCTTTTAGGTGACGCCATGGGGAAGGTGAAGCGGATCCGCCCGGTTTTGCAGATGGAGGCCACGGAGTGCGGCGCGGCGTCTCTGTCCATGGTCCTGGGCTACTACGGAAAGACCGTGACGCTGGAGGAGCTCCGGCGGGAGTGCGGCGTGTCCCGCAACGGCGTGAACGCCAAGAACATCGTCAAGGCCGCGCGGTTCCACGGGCTGGAGGCGCGGGCGGTGCGCGTCGGCCTCCAGGGAGCCGGGAAGCTCCAGACCCCGGCCATCCTCCACTGGAACATGGACCACTTCCTGGTGCTGTGCGGCTTTGACCGCAAGGGCGCGGTGCTGGCCGACCCCGCCCACGGTCTGCGGCGGGTGTCCATGGAGGAGTTCTCCCGGTCCTTCACCGGGATCGCCCTCCAATTCACCCCCGCCCCCGACTTTCAGCGGGACCGGGGCAGCGCGGCGGACCGGGGCCACATCCGCGCCGTGGTGGGCGCCTTTCTCCCCTATGTGTTCTATTTCATACTGCTGGAACTGTGCGCCCTGCTGGGTGGGGCGGCGGTCCTGTTTCTGAACCGGGTCTACATCGACAAGGTCCTCATCGGCGGCAACCTCCCCCTCCTCCGCCCCATCCTGGTGGTCCTGCTGTGCGCGGGGCTGATCGCGGCGGCGGCCATGGCGCTGGAGGAGTCCATCCGCCACCGGATCGGCCGGCGGCTCAATTTACGCATCAACGCCACCCTGTTCCACCATCTGCTCCACCTGCCCATGGAATTTTTCGCCCAGCGCACCAGCGGCGACCTGGCCAACCGCCAGGACGCCAGTATGCAGATGGGCGAGGGGCTGGCCCGCCTGCTCACCCCCATTCCGGGCTACGTCATGCAGGTGGCGGCGTATCTGATCCTGCTGGCCGTCTTTGACCTCCACGTGGCCCTGATCGGCGTCCTCTGCGCCGCCGGCAACGTCTGGGCGGTGCTGGCCACCGCGGGGCGGTACGCCGAGCAGTCCCGGGCGTACAGCCGGGACCTGGGCGTGCTGCAGGCCGACGTCTCCCGGACGGTGGACACGGTGGAGACCATCAAGGCCTGCGGCGCGGAGGACGCGGCCTTCGCCCGGCTGATGTCCGCGGGGGCCCAGGCCCTGAACACCCGCACGGCGATGGAGCGGACCGGCGCGCTGGCCGACAGCCTGTTCTCCTTTTTGAACGCCCTGGGGTCGGGGGTGGTGCTGCTGGCGGGGGTGTGGGAGATCCTGGCCGGGCAGCTGACCACCGGCACCCTCATCGCCCTCCAGGCGCTGGTGGCCGCCATGCTGGCCCCGCTGGGGGACGCCGTCCACGCCGGGCTGGACCTCCAGACCCTCAAGAGCGAGACGGCCCGGACCGACGACGTGATGCGCTACGCCGAGGACGACCGCTTTCTCCAAAGCGGCGAGGACCGCTCCGGGGAGATGGACGGGGACGTGGCCCTGTCCGGCCTCCGCTTTGGCTACGCCCCGCTGGACCCGCCGCTCCTGGAACACTTTGACCTCACCATTCCCCAGGGCGGCTGCGTGGCCATCACCGGCGGGAGCGGCAGCGGCAAGTCCACCGTGGCCAAGCTCCTGGCGGGGCTCTACCGCGAGGACGAGGGCCTGGTGCGCTTCGGCCAGGCGCCCCGCGGGAGCATCGACCGCTCTTTCTTCTACTCCAGAGTCGCCATGGTGAGCCAGGAGGTCCGGCTGTTCGAGGGCACGGTGCTGGACAACATCACCATGTGGGACGACAGCATCCCCTACGACGCGGTGGTGGCGGCGGCCAAGGCCGCCTGCATCCACGACGACATTGTCCGCCGCCGGGACGGTTACCGAGAACGGGTCAGCGAGAACGGGCGGAACTTCTCCGGCGGACAGCGCCAGCGCATCGCCCTGGCCCGCGCCCTGGTGAAAAAGCCCAGCGTCCTCATTCTGGACGAGGCCACCTCCGCCCTGGACGCCGACACCGAGGCCCAGGTCATGGCGGGGATCGCCGCGCTGGGGATCACCCGCGTGGTGGTGGCCCACCGGCTCTCCGCCATCATGGACAGCGACGAGATCCTGGTGATGGACCACGGCAGGATCGTCCAGCGGGGGACCCACGAGACCCTGGCGCGGCAGGACGGCCCTTACAGCGCTTTGATAAGGAGCGGGGAATAAATGCCACAGATCACCTCGGAAAATCAGCGCATACAAGAGAAGAACCAAGAGGCCAAGCGGCAGGCGTATCAGGCGATGCGCTCCGTTCTGGACGACCGGGCGGACTATGACGGGCTCAACGCGGTGCTCCGCTTTCTGGGGGAGAAGGGCCGGGTAGACCCGCGCCTCCCTCTGGCCCAGCAGCTGCGGCACATCGAGGCCGCCTTCGCCATCCAGACCCGGTACATCAAGCTGGACGCGGACTGGTACCGGACCGCGGCCATCCCCATGCTGGTCAAGACGGTCCAGGGCGGCTGGGTGGCGGTCATCCCCAAGTCGGACGGCCGGTGCCAGTGGGTGGAGCGGGGCCGGACCACCGTTGTGACCGGTAGGAACGCCGCCCGGTTCACCGGCGACGCCATGTGCTTCTACAAGGGCTGGAAGCGGGGCGATGTATCCCTGCGGGAACTGGTGGGCTCGCTGTTGCGGTGCGTCTCCGGAGAGGACTGGGTCTGGGCCATGGCCGCCGCCGTCCTCACCACCCTGGCGGGGATGCTCCTGCCCTGGGTCAACAGCTTCTTCTTCACCTATGTGATCCCCTCCGGCCAGGGCTTTGAGGTCCCCGCGGCGGCGCTGCTGCTGTCGGCGGTGATGGTGGCGGGGCTTTTGCGGCTGCTGCAATCCCTGATCCTCACCAACTCCATGCTCCGGGCGTCCACCCATATGCAAAGCGCGGTGTTCTCCCGTCTGCTGGCCCTCCGGCCGGAGTTTTTCCGCACGGCCCGCTCCGGCGAACTGTCCCGGATCGTCATGGAGTGCTCCGACCTCACCCGGGTCCTGTCCGCCCGTGGGGTGGGGGCCTGTCTGGGGCTGGTGCTGTCCCTGGGCTATCTCATCCAGATCGGCCTCTACGCCCCGCCCCTGCTCCTGCCCGTCCTTTTGGTGAGCATCGTATCCGGCGCCCTGACGATGGCGGAGGGGGTCCTGGAGTCCCGGTGGAGCCGGACCTACTCCCGCTCCCTGTCCCAGATGTCCGGCCTCTGCTACGAGCTGTTTTCCGGCATGGAACAGGTCAAGCTCAGCGGCGCGGAGGAGCGGGTCATGCGCCGGTGGAGCGAGGGGTATTACAAGACCGCCCAGGCGGAGAACAAACCCCTCCTTCTGCGCTACGCCGCCGTCCTCCGCCGCTTGATCCAGGTCTTTGCCACCGCCGCGGTCTTCCTGCTGGGCGCAGGGCTGGGCGCCGCGGACTACATCGCCTTCTCCGCCGCCTACGGCGCCTACACCGCGGCCACCGCCGGGGCAGCGGTGGTGGTGCGGATGGCCTCCGGTGTCCGCGCCTCCTACGCTCTGCTCCAAGATATGCTGACCGCGCCCTGCGAGGAGTACGGCCCGGACAAAAAGTGCCCGGAGCGGTTCGGCGGGGAGATCGACCTCACCGACCTCACCTTCCGCTACCCCTCCGACCCCAACTATGTGCTACGGGGCCTGACCACCCACATCCGCGCCGGAGAGAGCGTGGGGCTCACCGGGCCCTCCGGCTGCGGAAAGTCCACCCTCATCCGCCTGCTCCTGGGCTTTGAGACCCCGGAGGAGGGAAGCGTCTATCTGGACGGCTTCGACCTGCGGGAACTGGACCTCAAAAACTACCGCCGGAAGCTGGGGACCGTCCTGCAAGACGCCAAGCTCATCTCCGGCGACCTCTACTCCAACATCACCGTCACCAAGCCGGACGCCACCTTGGAGGAAGTGAACGAGGCGGTGGAGCTGGCGGGTCTGACCGAGGACGTGGCGGCCCTCCCCATGGGGCTCCACACCTTTGTGGACCCGGAGAACTGCACCCTCTCCGGCGGACAGCGCCAGCGGGTGCTCATCGCCAGGGCGCTGATCGCCCGCCCGGCCATCCTCATCTTTGACGAGGCCACCTCCGCCCTGGACAATGTGACCCAGGCGAAGGTCATGGAGGGGGTCAACGCCCTCCCCTGCACCAAGCTCATCGTGGCCCACCGGCTGTCCACCCTGACCCGCTGCGACCGGGTTCTGGTGATGGACAAGGGCACCATCGTCCAGGAGGGCAGGCCGGAGGAACTGATACAGGTCGATGGACCGCTTCGGCGGTTTATGGAACGACAGATGATACCCATCGAGGAAAGCGAGGTCATGGTACAATGAAAGCAAAACGGTTTTGGCGCAGGGCGCTCAGTGGGCTCCTCACCTGCGCGCTGACGGTGGGGCTGGTGCAACTCCCCGCCCGCGCGGAGGCGGCGGACGTGTACCTCCCACAGAGTTCGCTCTCCCAGGAGATCCTCTCCGGTGACGGGTTCTACCTGGCCACCGCCCAGGCGGAGATCCACGAGGAGAGCGGCGCGGCCCACCTGTTCCGGATCGCACGGGGCGGGGAGGCGACCGAGGCCGCCGCGGTGCGGCTGGACATTCTGGACATCACCGCCAAGTACGGCCGGGACTATGTGATCCGCGTCCACGGCCACGGCGACGACGAGGTCCAGAACGCCGAGGAGAGCCGCTCCCTCCTGGAAGAGATCCAGGAGAACCCGGACGAGATCCTGGAGGAGAACTACTCCGACGGTCTGGTCTCCGGCGAGGACATCTCCGACCAGGAGATGGAGGAGCGGTACCAGGACGACGTGGAGGCCCTGGCGGGCTATTTGGACGACGCCATGGGCCAGGAGATCGCCGTAGACGTGGACGAGGCCGAAGAAGTCCCGGAGGCCAACGAGCCCGGCGAGGTGGCGGAAGTGCCTGTGTTCGACGAGGCCGACGACGCGCCGGAGGCCGACGTGGCCGACACGGCCAACGAGATCGCGGAAGTGCCCGCGACGGACGAGGCCGACGACGCGCCGGAAGTCCCCGCGGTGGACGAGGCTGACGAGGCGCCGGAGGTCCCCGTGGTGGACGTGGCCGACGATGCGCCGGAGGCCGACGTGGCCGACACGGCCGACGAGATCGCGGAAGTGCCCGTGACCGACGAGGGCGACGAGGCCGTTCTGGAGGCCCAGAAGGTGGGCGGGCTTTCCTTGAAGGAGGCCAGGGAGCTGGCCACCGGCCTGCCCTCGGACCGTCAGCCCATGGACGGCGGGGAGGCCCTGACCCAGTACAGCCAGAGCCTTCTGACCGCTCTCTCCCAGGAGCTGAACAGCGCCTATCTGGAGCTGGAGTTCGCCCCTGGCGAGACGGAGAAGTATGTGGAGATCGTCCCGCTGGACAACGACCTGGGCGACGGGGACAGGACCTTCCAGGCGGACCTGTTCGCCCTGTCGGAGAACGCCCAGGTCAGCGACGCCTCCGGCATCACCGTCACCATCCTGGACGACGAGGACCATGACAGCCCGGTCCTCTCCTTCCAGAGCGCCTCCTACGTCCCCGCCGGCGGGTTCGTCACGGTGACGGTGGAGCGGCAGGGCGCTGTGAACCAGATGGCCATGGCCCATCTGACCACCCAGGCGGGCACCGCCGTGGAGGGCCGGGACTACTCCCAGGTGGACACCAGCATCCTGTTCCCCTACGGCATCACCCAGCGGCGGGTCAACATCCCCGTCCGCAGCGACTATCTGGCGGAGGACGCCACCTTCCAGGTCCGGCTGGACGACCCGGTGAACTGCGACCTGGGCGCCCGCACGGCGACGACGGTGATCATCTCCCCGGACAGCGAGAGCTTCCAGATGGCCGCTCTGGATACCCCGGAGACGCCCCAGGGCGACACGGACCAGGCCGTCCCCATGGTGGAGGCCAACGTCAACTCCATCATCACCGGCCCCGCCCTCGACCTGACCAAAGCCTACGGCACCGGGGTCAGCGACGGCGGCCACTCCCAGGTCGAAGGGTCGGAGTGGGAGCTGTACGCGGAGACGGACATATATGACAGCGTGAACGCCTGGGCCAACTGGAACCCGGGGGAGCACTATGATTACAGCGGCTGGCAGGTCCACTGGACCTTGAGCTCCGGCTCGCCCTGTTACCCGCGCACCTCCTTTGAAATGTATGACTCCTCCTCCAGCGGGTGGAAGACGTTTTACAGCACCGGCAACGACGACGAGCGCTGGGAGCGGACCTCCAACATCTTCTTCGGTATGGACCGCAGCAAGGAGATCTTTGTCAACCTCGGCCGGGACGGTTCCTTCTTCGGCAAATCCCCCACCCTGCGGATCCACTCCATGAAGCCCATCCTGCGGCCCTTTGAGGTCTCCCTGATGGGGGCCGAGCCGCTGTACTTCCTCAACGAACAGGGCGTGTATGTGGCCAACACCGACATCAGCGAGCTGCGGAGCGCCAACGACGTCCTGCTCCAGGGCGCCAGCAACACGGGCAAGGGCACCGCCGTCAAATTCAGCGGCAACACCATCACCCTCACCACCAGCAGCACCTACGCCTACATCAAGGGCCTGCAGCTGGTCAAAAACGGGAACGTCAAGGTCATCAAAAACGACTACCCCGTGGGCACCACCTCCGCCTCCTTCCAGCTCACCAACGACTTTATCAAGCAGAACCTGGACTACATCACCTTTGTGAACAACGGCAGCAACGGCCGGAAGGGCCAGATCACCGTCCAGCCCATCCTGGGCTACTACGACTCCAACGTCACCATCCACAGCGACTACCGGGGACAGACGGAGATCATCCGCTCCCAGTACTCCCCGTCGAGCAGCGTCATCGACGGTCTGCCGGTGGGCCTGTGTACCATCCAGAACGCGAACAGCGGCAAGTACCTGGCCAACGCCTCGACGGACGGGTCGGGCAACGTGACCCAGGAGGACCTGACCAACGACGCCAGGACCATCTGGAACATCTCCTACTTCCGGGACGGCAGGACCTGCTATATCATGAACCAGAGCGGGTACTACCTGAACGTGCAGCGGATGTTTTCCGACGACGGCATCAACATCCAGACCTGGGGCTACAACGGAAGCCTAGCACAGCTGTTCTACATCCAGCCGCAGTCCGACGGCTCCTACGCCATCCTCACCGCCTCGTCCGGCCTTAAGAGCGGCCTGGACGTGGACAGCCCCATGTGGGACAGCGGCGCCAACGTCTATCAGTGGAAATTCTCCGGCCTGAAGAGCCAGCGGTGGATCATCACCCCGGAGGCCCCGGCGGCGGGGGCGTACCGCATCAAGAACGTCAACAGCGGCAAGTATCTGATGAACGCCAGCACCACGGCCAAGGGCGACGTGACCCAGGGCAGCGACATCAGCGACGCCCGCTCCCTCTGGTTCGTCTCCTACAACGACGACGGCAGCTGCACCCTGAAAAACGGAAGCGGGTACTACCTGGACGTGTCCAACGGCTCCGCCAACGACGGCACCAACATCCACACCTGGGAAAACAACGGCACCGACGCCCAGAAGTTCAAGCTCATCAAGCGGCCCGGCGGCTGCTACGCCATCAAGACCGCCGTGTCCAACTACAACAGCGGCGTCAACGTCCACTACGCCCGGGTCACCGACGGCGCCGCCGTCAACGAGTGGTCGTACAGCGACATGGGCAACAAGCAGTGGATCTTCGAGCCGGCCGCGGACTACGCCGGCGGACTGCACAAGGGCGATATGCTCCGCATCCGGCAGAGCGTGAACACCGACTACACCGCGCTCTACGGCGGCTCCCGGATCCGGCTGGTGAGCAAGGAGAACTCCAACTCCAAGTCCACCGACGTCCTGCGGAAGTACGACAACACAAGCTCCGAGTGCCTGCTGCGGGACAACTACTCCACCTTGGACATCTACCCCAACTTTGACAAGCGGGACAACAAGGTGATCGTCCGGGTGCCCACCGCCAGCCTCTCCAAGTTCGACCGCTCCCAGGGCATCTTCACCGCCCCCTCCGCCGTGGCGGGAGAGTACACCGAGTACACGGTGGTGGACTCCGACGTCTTCGCCGCGGGGGTCTACTACGACCTCACCGCCGTGACCAGCTCCCAGGACAATGTGGCGGTGTGGAACCCCATCCACCGCGAGGAGAAGTACTCCCAGGAGACCTTCCACTTCCGGGCCAACGATGAGCTGGAGGAGAACATCGTCTATCTGGACGCCCAGAAGGCGGACGGCACCTTCTACTCCCTCTCCGCCAGCACCTATTACTCCGACGCGGCCCTGGACAACAGCTCCGACGGCCAGGCGTGGCTGGGCGCGGACGGGGTCTATGTGGTGGTCGATCCCCGGCACTACGGAATGTCTGTGGAGGGCAAGCTGGACACCATCCCCATGGCCGGGGTCGCCGGCTGCCGCGTCCTCTACAAGACCGTGGCCTCCGGCCTGGAGGAATACCACGAGGTGACGCTCACCACCGGCAAGACCAAGCACTACACCGACAGCGAGGGCAAGGATCTGACGGTCTACGACGTGGGCCTGGGGAACATGGTGGTCCGCTCCTATGACGAAAACGCGCCCCACGCCAGCGGCGTGGCGGCCACCGACGTCAACCTGAACTCCTACGAGAACGTCCCCATCGACGACCAGGCCATCACCTACCTGAGCGCCTACATCGACAACAACGGCACCACCTACTATGACACCGACGGGGTCAAGCGCACCGAGACGGTGAAGAAGGTGGACTTCGTCATCTACGACGGGGTGACCCACGCCAAGAAATTCACCATCACCGGCGCCACCTCCGCGGACAACGGACGGCACTGGGAAGTGGCCTATACCTTCAAGCCCTCGGAGACGGACAAGTACCTCCCCAGCGACAGGATCTACCTGTCCATCACCACCGACCGCTATGTGGGCAACGGCAAGGCCCCGGATGAAGATGGCGTGATCCAGGACAACCCCGCCCTCCAGGAGACCACCTACGCCCCGGTCTACACCGGCCTCACCCTCACCTCCACCAACCTGCGCGAGCCGGTGACCCAGGACGTGGACTTCCCCACCGATGTGGGCAACTTCCTCACCCTCCCGCTGATCGGAAGTCTGGACGCCACCTTCAACATCAAGAAGGTCAGCCTGTCGCTGACCGAGCTTGAGGGCGGCAAACAGCGCCTCTCGGTGGGGTACATCCCCAAGAGCGACGAGGAGAACGCGGACATCGCCGACGACGGCAACGAATACGGGCTCTTTGACCTGGCGAACAAGGCCGCCGGCGTGAAGAACTTCGGCGAGAAGGCGGGCAGCAAGAGCTCGCTGGGCATGAAGAGCTGGGGTCTCTTCCCCATCTTCGGGCTGTACATCGACTTCGGCGTCAAGGAGGTGCAGAAGTACACCGAGCACACCTCCAAGCAGTTTGTCTTCTGCGGCGGCGGGCTCTACATCGGCATCACGGGCAGCTTCCGGCTGGTGCAGTATTTCATCATCGGCTGGTTCCCCCTGTACGTGGGCGCCGAGGGCGAGCTCACCGTGCTGGCCGACGCGGGGCTCTCCGTGGCGAACGAGGACACGGCCACCAAGGAACAGCTGCTCAACACCGAAAACTCCTTTAACGACGGCTTCTACGCCGACATCACCCTCCAGGCCAACGCCGTGGTGAAGGCCTACGTGGGCGCGGGGCTGTGCGGGACCCTGGGCGCCCGAGGCGGGTTACAGTTCGACGGCAGCTACATCTTCAAGCCAAACGTCACCGTCACCAATCCCGGCTTCCACGCCAACGGCCTCTTCCTCAACGTCTCCATCCGCATCTGGATCGACGCGGTGATCTTCGCCATCCCCATCCCGGTGGTCAACCTGGTGGAGAAGCGGTACGGCTACTACGAGGACGTGGCCAACAGCAAGAAGGACCACGGCTCCCTGCTCTCCGCCGAGGAGACCGAGCCGCAGGTGTTCATGCGCCCCCGCAACTCCGGCCAGTCCCAGTGGCTGCCCCAAGGCGGGGAGGCCACGCCGTTCAGCACCTTCCAGGAGAAGGGCTCCGTGGTGCTCTCGGAGAACGGGTATGACCGGGCCGATCCCCAGCTGATGGACCTGGGCGACGGGCGGATCCTGCTGGTCTTTGTGGGGGACGACCCCGCCCGGACGGACGAGGAGCGGACCGCCGTCATGTACAGCGTGTACGACGGCAGCACCTGGACCACGCCCCAGATCCTCCAGGACGACGCCGCGGCGGACTTTGAGCCGGACCTGTGCGACGCGGGGGACAAGGTCCTGATCTCCTGGACCTCCCGCGCCACCGGCACGCCCTACACCAACGAGACCGACTACCTCAAGAGCCTGGACGTGTACGCCGCCACCATGGACAAAGCGACCCTGGCCCTCTCGCCCATCGAGCGGCTCACCGATGACGAATTTTACGACAGCGCGCCGGTGGGGCTCTATGACGACCAGTCCGGGGACATGATGGTCTACTACCTGAAGTCGGAGGTCAAGGGCGACTTTGCCGACGCGGTGATGCCCACCAAGAACGAGAGCGTCATCGTCTATATGCTCTACGACGCCTCTGAGGGCAAGTGGGCCAGAGATTACTACTACCCCAACGAGGTGGAGAGCGCCGACGCCGAGGCCGAGCTGGTCCAGGACTGGGGCGGCCAGCGGTTCCTGGCCTCCCCCATCCGGGACCAGGACTTTGACATGAACGATCCCCCCATCATCGACTTTGACGCCATCAGCTACAACGGCATCGGCCTCTACACCTTCACCGTGGACGCGGACAACAACATGGACACCGACGCCGACAGGGAGCTGTTCGTCCAGGCGTACAACTTCGAGGCCCACACCACCTATGTGCCCATCCGCGTCACCAACGACGCCCTGCCCGACGCCCGGCCCCAGCTGGTCCGCAACGGGGACTACACCTACCTGTTCTGGCTGGAGAACAACAAGGACGTGCGCTACGTCAACGCCAGCAACCTGATCCGCTACGGCGTCAACGACGACGGCACCCTCCGGCCCGACGGCTCGGTGGTGGGTCAGGACGAGCAGGGGAAGAACATCTACTACGAGCTGGACCGGGACGTGGTGTTCTTCTGCAACGCCGAGGGGGAGACCATGGAGCCCACCTTCGGCAGTTACACCGCCTTTGTGGACCAGGACGACAACCTCTTCATCACCTGGCTCCAGCCGGTCTCCGGCGAGGACGGCACGGAGGACGGCCAGGAGGTGTTCGCCTCCGCCCTGATCCGTGACCCGGAGGGCACCAGCTGGTCCGACGGCGTGCGCCTGACCCACAGCGGCGCCTTCAACGACGAGGTGGCCATGCTCACCGACGCCGACGGGGACCTGCTCATCGTGGACAACCAGTACCACATGGACCTGACCGACACCGATCCGAACCACACGGTCACAGACGTGAAGCTGGTGGCCACCTCCTTTGAGACGGTGGGCTCCATGGAGGTGACGAACGCCACCTTCTCCGACCTCACCCCCGTGGCCGGCAGCGACGTGGACGTGGAGCTGCAGGTCCGCAACACCGGGCTGAAGAGCGCCAAGGGCTACCACATCGCGGTCTACGCGGTGGAGAACGGCGAGGTGGGCGACACGCCCATCTACGAGGCGGACCGGGACACGCTGGTCACCCCCTCCTCCTCCGACCTGGTGGACTTCACCTGGACCATGCCCGCGGACTACGAGGGGATCCAGACCCTGGCCCTGCGGGCGCTGGTGACCGAGAACGAGATGGACGAGACCTCTCAGTTCACCTCGGAGAGCCTGCTGTTCCAGCCGGAGTACCAGCTGGTCAGCTACGAGGTGACACAGCGGGAGGACGGCTTCTACGTGGACTACACCATCGCCAACCAGGGCAACCTGTCCGCCTCCCAGGCAGACGGCGACACGCTGGTGGTGGGCTATAACGACATCTACCACACCGGCCAGGAGATCGGCGAGTTCCTCCGCGCCCCCGTGGGCGACCTGGCCATCGGCGAGGAGCGCAGCTACGGGATGCC
The DNA here is from genome assembly GCA_947599925.1 of uncultured Oscillospiraceae bacterium. Lineage (GTDB taxonomy): Bacteria > Bacillota > Clostridia > Oscillospirales > Oscillospiraceae > MGBC124762. Next base: position 14,808 of record CANQFT010000020.1, read on the forward strand.
CCTCTCCATCGACCCCGCGGCCTTCTCCTGCGGCTCCACCTCCGCCTTCATGGAGGTCCGGGACAAGGAGGACGAGCCGGTCTCCGAGGCAAAAACCTTTGACATTTTCCTGGAGCGGCCGTATCATATCGTTGTGAACGGCAACGAGAACCTTGAGACCGTCTCCCTGCGTCCGGGCCAGGAGCTGGCCCTCAGCGCCTCCTACGCCCCCAGCGACTACTACCTGGACGGCGACATCCTCTTTGCCGTGGAGAACAGCGACGTGGCCCGCGTGGAGAACGGGCGGCTGGTGGCCGTGGCCCCCGGCGCCACCCAGCTGGAGGTGAGCGTCGCCCCCTACGGCGGCTACCGCACCATCCCGGTGGTGGTCCAGGACGCCTCCTCCAGCAGCAGCCGGCGGCCCAGCCAGACCTCCGGCGACGACCAGACGACCCAGCCGGAGGACAACGTCCCCGTCTGGGAGCGGTTCTCCGACGTGGCGAAGGGCAGCTGGTATGAGGAGGCTGTGGCCTTCGCGGTGGAGCGCGGCCTCTTCCAAGGCGTGGGGGAGAGCACCTTCGCCCCCAACGGGGAGATGACCCGCGCCATGCTGATGACCGTCCTGGCCCGCCTGGACGGGCAGGACACCACGGGCGGTTCTACCTGGTATGAAAAGGCCATGGCCTGGGCGGTGGAGGCCGGGATCTCCGACGGCACGGACCCGGAGGGGAACATCTCCAGAGAGCAGCTGGTGACCATGCTCTACCGCTACGCGGGCAGCCCGGCGGCGGACGCCGCCACGGGCATGGCGGGATTCGTGGACGCGCAGGACATCTCCGCCTGGGCCCAGACCGCCATGCGCTGGGCGGTGAAGGCCGGGATCATCCAGGGCAAGAACGGCGGCCGGCTGGATCCCAAGGGCCCCGCCACCCGCGCGGAGGTGGCCACGGTGTTCCAGCGCTTCCTGGCAACCCAGAGCGAGAACTGACCTAAAAACCATCCAATTTGAATCAGAAGGAGGAATTGACCATGACGGACAAGAAGCAAGAGGACGAGGAAGTGCGCGAGGTCGATCTGGAGGACTTGGAGCAAGTCACCGGCGGCGGCGCCTTCTCCAACATCCCCAGGGTCCCGGAGAAGCCCATCGACGACCAACTGCGGGACAAGGCGTAAACTGCCCAAAGCAGACAAAAATCCCTGGAGCCACAAGGCTCCAGGGATTTTTTGCGTCCGGACGGCTTTGCCGGGACGGTTTCGGCAGGTTTACGGCTGGGCGGAAAGCGCCTCCCCTTCCCCGCGGGTCTTTTCGCGGAAGAGGGCCTTGAAGATGGTCCGCACCGCGGGCTGGATGAAAAACAGCTGGCTGAAAAAGGCGAAGGGGAAGTTGAGGCAGACCAGCTTCAGCCAGTTGGCCAGCAGGGTGATCGGATGGAAGCCCAGGTAGTACGGGTAGTAGAGAAACGCGGCGAGGAAGCTCATGGCCGGACACATGATCCCCACCGTGGCGCAGATCACGGCGGTCTCAAAGAGCATGGGGTGGGTCTCGGCGGGGTCGAACACCCGGCAGGCCAGCCGGAAGGAGAGGGGGCTGCCCAGCAGGTTCTCCAAGAGGTAGGCCAGGCAGAACTCCACGCCTACGCAGGCCCAGATGGGCAGATACGCGCCGCACAGGTAGACGCCGCCCTGCTTTTCCAGCGCCGCCAGGACGCCGGTGGTCTGGTTCAACTCCATCAGGGCCGCGCCGTTGACCACGTAGAGGCTGTAAAACACATAGGCGTGGACGGTGATGAGGACGGTGATCAGGGCGAACACCATCCTCTGGGCTTGGTTCTTTGGCATAAGAATATCTCCTCCATTTTCGCGCAAAAAAACACACGCGGCCGGCGGCAAATCATACTCTGTGATCAGATTTACGTGCCAAGCACTACGTGTGTCAATATGCGCTTATTCAATTTTGCAAGGGGTAGAATACCACATTTTGGCGGAAAAATCAAGGGGAAAACCAGAGGGGAGGGGCGGTATAGCGCCGTTGGGACGGGGCCCGACGCGATCGACAGCCCCTCTCCCGCCCGGCGGTTTCTGTCCCTCTCCGCGCATTTCCCAGTGTGGGTCTCGCTTGGGTCAGCAAAATTCCCGGACTGCTTGATCGCTTTTGCCTCCGCCTTTTGGACGGCGGCGCCCCGGCCACTTCTGCCCGCGGGGCGGAGAGCGTGCTGTATGCCCCTGCATTTTAGTGCACCGTTGACACGGCTTTGGAGCGGTGGTAAAGTGGAAGCGGCGGATCGCAGATGGGAGGGCGGGTATGAAGGCGTTTGATCAAAACCACAAATTGTTGGACGAGATGTATCAGGACGAGTATTTTCCGGACTTTTTGGTGGACAAGGTAAGGGGCGAGCTCCAAAAGGTGATCGACCTGCTGGAAGCGGGCGAAACAGACGCCGGGGTCATTCAGGAAAAGCTGGACGAGATGGTCCGCGCCATCAACGACCTGCAGGATGAATTTGACGAAAACGGCAGCGAGATCGAGACCGTGGCCCGGGACAGCATCGGCGGGCACGTGGGCTACATACTAAAATGGTTCGGCATCCCCATCGACGCGGAGGAGGCCATCCGGGAGCGGGAGTGGTAAAAAAGAGGAAGAACGTCCGCATAAGGACTTTCTTCCTCTTTTTGTCCCCGCGGGGCGGGAACGGCCAAAGCAACGGCCCGGAGATACAGAGCCTCTGCATCTCCGGGCTGTTCGATTGATTAGGCAGTCAGATGCATAGCATCGCCGAAATGATCCTTTTAAAGAGTTTTGAATTCATTGATATCCCTCCTTAATGAGCTGTTCATATAATGCATAAACTTCTGCTCCGGTGTCGTTTTTAGTGGGATCCTCAACAGGGGTGATTTCAAATTTCTGCCCTTTTCCATCTTCAGCGCCAGGTACGTTCTCTGCGACGCCGACCTGCTCCATATACTCGTCCACGGTGATGTCCTCAGGCCCCTGCGTGGGCATGGCAGCATTCTCGCTTAGGTTAAGATCGTTCTTAGGAGCGCTCTCCTGCTCCTTCTTAACCACCACGTCCTGGTCGTTGGGAACGGGATCGCCGCCGGTCGTGTTCGGCTCCGGGGTCGGCGCGGGGGTGTTGACCGGGGCCTTGCTGGGCTTGGACGCGGGGGCCGGGGTAGGCGCTGTGGTCGGCTCCGGAGTGACCTCCGGGGACGGCTCCGGCGTGGGTCCAGGGGTAGGCGTGGGTGTGGCCGTAGGCTCCGGGGTAGCTGTGGGCGTGGGCGTCGCCGTGGGGGTCTCCGCCGGGGCCGGGGCAGCGGGCGCCGCTCCATTTTCCCCGCCGCAGGCGCACAGCCCCAGACACAGCGCCAGCGCCAGGGCCAGGACGCCCAGCCGGACGATCTGTAACTTCTTCATAGGTCAAGCCTCCTTCTTCCCTTTGCAAAATATGTCGTATTGCTCCAGAACAAGATGGACAATTTGCTCCATGTTCTCCTCGGTCAGCGGAAGGTCGATGGCCGTATATATCTCGTAGCGCTCCCATCTCTTTGCGCGGCGAATTTCATGTGGCACAGCCAAATTATATGCGAGAATGGCCACAAAGTCAAGAAAGACCGCTGTTTTCGCGAGAAAACAGCGGTCTTTCTTGGAGCTGCTGGGCAGATTCGAACTGCCGACCTCATCCTTACCAAGGATGCGCTCTGCCTACTGAGCTACAGCAGCAAAATGGCGACTCGGAAGGGACTTGAACCCTCGACCTCCGGCGTGACAGGCCGGCGCTCTAACCAACTGAGCTACCGAGCCATTTATGGAGCAAACGGCTGGCGCCGTCTATTCACTTGGGTGCCCTTGGCAGAGGGAGCCGCCAACAGAACAGATTGATTATACGCTCTGACCCCGGTTTTGTCAAGCCCTTTCCCGGATTTTCCGCGGGAAATTTCCCCCAGCCCCGGCGCCCCAACTCTTGACAGAGGGGGAGCGAGTGACTACAATAGTTCTAAATCATAGAATGTTCTGGGGCGCTTCGCCCGAGGAGGCGCGTACTGTGGACTTTTCCATCAGCCTGTGGGACCGGGAGGACTGCGCTCGCCTGCCGGCCGGTCAGGCGCGGGCGGCGCGGAACATCCGGTCCTGCCTGGAGGTGCGGGGAACATGGCCCTGAAGGTCCTGGTGTGCTTTCTGGCCGGAATGGGGGCGGGCCTGGGCACCGGCTTCGCGGGGATGAGCGCCGCGGCGGTCATCAGCCCCATGCTCATCACCTTTCTGGGTCTGCCCGCCTACGAGGCGGTGGGCGTCGCCCTGGCCAGCGACGTACTGGCCAGCGCCGTCAGCGCGTATACCTATGGCAGAAACCGCAATCTGGACGTCCGCAACGGCCTGGTGATGATGGCCGCGGTCCTGCTGTTCACCCTGGTGGGCAGTTGGACGGCCAGCCGGGTGCCCAACGCCACCATGGGCGGCTTCTCCGTGTTCATGACCCTGCTGCTGGGCGTCCGGTTCATCGTCAAACCGGTGATGACCACCAAGGCGTCCATGGCCGCCGTCAGCGCCCGGAAGCGGGCCTGCCAGTCGGTGGTCTGCGGCGCGGGGGTGGGCTTTATCTGCGGCTTTGTGGGGGCCGGCGGCGGCATGATGATGCTGCTGTTGTTGACCAGCGTGCTGGGCTACGAGCTCAAGACCGCGGTGGGCACCAGCGTCTTTATTATGGCCTTCACCGCCCTCACCGGGGCGCTGAGCCACTTTGCCATCGGCGGCGTGCCGGACCTCTGGTGTCTGGCGCTGTGCGTGGTCTTTACCCTGTTCTGGGCGCGGGTGGCCGCCCTGCTGGCCAACCGGGCCAGCGCCGCCGCCCTGAACCGGGCCGTCGGCGTGATCCTGACCGTCCTGGGCGCGGTCATCCTGGCCGTCCGCCTGTTTCGGTAAGCACCATCACCCCAATTTGGGAAGGAGAGAGCGTTTTTGGAGCGAGAGGAAAAACACGGCGAAAAGCGCAGTCCCATGGAGCGCGTCGCGGCCTTTATCGTGGACAAGCGCAAGGCGTTCTACCTGCTCTACCTGGGCCTTGCCATCTTCTGCATCTTTTCCAGCGGCTGGGTGAAGGTCAACGACGACCTCACCAGCTACCTCCCCGCGGAGACCGAGACCCGCCGGGGCCTGACCGCCATGGAGGAGGAGTTCGTCACCTTCGGCACCAACCGGATCCTGGTGGACAACCTCTCCTACGACCAGGCGGAGGCGCTGGCCCACCGGTTGGAGGCGGTCCCCGGCGTCAAGAGCGTGGAGTTTGACGACACCGCCGACCACTACCAGACCGGCGCGGCCATGTTCTCCCTCACCTACGACGGCACGGCGGACGACCCGGTGAGCCTGGACGCCTTGGACCAGGTCCGGCAGGTCCTCTCCGGCTACGACCTCTACGTCACCGGGGACACCGGCGCCTCCGACTCGGCCAGTCTGGACGCGGAGATGCAGGTGGTCATGGTGGTGGCTGTCGGCATCATCCTGCTGGTGCTGTTCTTCACCTCCCAGACCTACGCGGAGATCCCCGTGCTGCTGCTCACCTTCGGCCTGGCCGCCCTGCTCAACAAGGGCACCAACTTCCTGTTGGGGGAGATCTCCTTCGTCTCCAACTCGGTGGCGGTGGTGCTCCAGCTGGCCCTGGCCATCGACTACGCCATCATCCTCTGCCACCGCTACACCGAGGAGCGGGCCCACCTGGAGGCGAGGGAGGCCGCCGTCACCGCCTTGAGCAAGGCCATCCCGGAGATCGCCGGCAGTTCCATGACCACGCTGTCGGGCCTGGCGGCCATGTGCTTCATGCAGTTTGGCATCGGCAAGGACCTGGGCGTGGTGCTGATGAAGGCCATCGTCCTCAGTCTGCTGGCGGTGTTCACCTTTATGCCCGGTCTGCTGATGAGCTTCAGCTCCCTGATCGACCGCTCCCACCACCGCAGCTTCGTGCCCAAGATCAGCGCCTGGGGCCGCCTGGTGGTCCGCCTGCGCTATGTGCTGCCGCCCCTGTTCGTCCTGGCCCTGGTGGGCGGCTTCTTCTTCTCCAACCGCTGCCCCTACGCCTACGGCCAGACCGGGCTGCCCACCTTCGCCAAGAACGAGAGCCAGATCGCCCTGGAGAAAGTGAACGGCGCCTTCGGCGCCCAGAATCCCCTGGCCCTGCTGGTGGAGGCCGGGGACTACGAGCGGGAGGGCGCCCTCCTCCGCGAGCTGGAGGCCATGCCGGAGGTGGACTCCGTCCTGGGCCTGGCCAACGTGGAGGCCAAGGACGGCTACGTCCTCACCGACCGGCTCACCCCCAGGCAGTTCGCCGAACTCACCGACCTGGACATCGAGGCCGCCCGCCTGCTCTACTCCGCCTACGCCGTCAACCAGAAAACTTACGGCCAGCTGGTCTCCGGCGTGGACAGTTACAGCGTCCCTCTGCTGGATATGTTCCTGTTTGTCCACGACCAGATGGAGGAGGGCTATCTGACCCTGGACGACGAGCTCACCGACCAGATCGACGACCTCTACGTCCAGCTCTCCGACGCCCAGCTCCAACTCAAGGGCGAGCGGTACAGCCGCCTGGTCCTCCAGCTGGCTCTCCCGGAAGAGAGCGAGGAGACGTTCGCCTTCCTGGACACCCTGCACCAGACCGCGGCGAAATACTACGACGATTTTCTCCTGGTGGGCAACTCCACCAGTGACGACGACCTCTCCGCCTCCTTCGTCAACGACAACCTGCTCATCAGCATCCTCACCATCGTCTTTGTCATCCTGGTGCTGATGTTCACCTTCCAGTCGGCGGGCCTGCCGGTGTTGCTGATCCTGGTCATCCAGGGCAGCGTCTGGATCAACTTCTCCTTCCCCTACCTCCAAAACGAGCCGCTGTTCTTCCTGAGTTACCTGGTGGTCAGCTCCATCCAGATGGGGGCCAACATCGACTACGCCATCGTCATCGCCTCGCGGTATACCGAGCTGAAAAAGGTCATGCCCCACAAGGACGCGGTGGTGGAGTCCCTGAACGAAGCCTTCCCCACCATCGTCACCTCCGGCACCATCCTGGCCTCCGCCGGGATCCTGATCGGCTTCCTCTCCTCCAGCCCGGCCATCGCCTCCATCGGCGTGTGCCTGGGCCGGGGCACCATCATCTCCATCTTCCTGGTCATGGCCATCCTGCCCCAGCTCCTACTCCTGGGAGATGTGATCATCGAAAAGACCGCCTTCACCCTGAAAAGCCGCCTGCCCCTCCAGGCCAAGAGCGGCAACCTGCGCCTGGACGGTCACGTCCGGGGCTACCTCTCCGGCGTGGTGGACGCCGACTTCAGCGGCGTCATCCGGGGCTCCATCAACGCCTCGGTGGTGGCCGGACACCAGAGGGAGGGGGCTCCGCCCCCGGAGGACGGCGGCCCCGCCGCCCTGCCCGATCCCACAGGAGAGGAGGCTGGTGAATATGAAACCGCGGACCTGTAAGCCCCTGGCGGCGCTTTTGGCCCTGCTCCTGCTGGCCGGGCCGGTCCTCTCCACCACCCTGGCCGCGCCCACCGAGGCCGCTCCGGCGGAGGCCGCCATCGAACTGTCCTCGGTGGAGGACCTGCTGGCCTTTTCCCAAAACTGTTCCCTGGACGCTTGGTCCAGGGGCAAGACCTTCCGCCTCACCGCCGACCTGGACCTGACAGGCCGGGACTTTCGCCCCATCCCCACCTTCGGTGGCGTATTCATGGGGGAGGGCCACGCCATCACCGGCCTGCGGCTGAGCGGCGACGGCTCCAACCTGGGCCTGTTCCGCTTCGTCCAGCCGGGGGCGGTGATCCGTGACCTGCGCGTCTCCGGCCAGGTGACAGGCGGCGGAGACGGCGTGAACGTGGGAGGCGTGGCCGGGAACAACGCCGGGTCCCTCCTCTCCTGCTCCTTCCAGGGCACCGTCTCCGGCAAAGCCAACCTGGGCGGCGTGGCCGGGCTCAACGCCGCCTCCGGGGAACTCTCCGGCTGTTCCTCCGCCGGGGAGGTCACCGGGGAGAGCGCCACCGGCGGCGTGGCGGGCCGGAACCTGGGCACCCTCATCAAGTGCGACAACGCCGCCGAGGTCAACACCGCCTCGCCCGACGGCCGGGTGCTGGGCCTCTCCAACCCGCTGGACCAGCTGGCCGCCCCTGACAGCGACGAGGAGGAGGGGGAGGCCATCCTGGGCAACCACACCGACACCGGCGGCGTGGCCGGGTACTCCTCCGGCGTGGTCCAGAGCTGCGGCAACACCGGTCCGGTGGGCTATCCCCATGTGGGCTACAACGTGGGCGGCGTGGTGGGCCGTCAGGCCGGTTACATGGCCGACTGCCTCAACACCGCTCCCGTCTATGGCCGGAAAGACGTGGGCGGCGTGGTGGGCCAGGCGGAGCCGGACGTGATCCTCAACACCGGGGAGGACACTCTGGAGCGCTTGCGCCAGGAACTCAACAGCCTGGACACCCTGGTGGACCGGGCCCTGTCCCGGGCCGACGCCAGCCGGGCCGACGTCTCCGCCCAGCTCACCGCCATCGGCCGCACCACGGACGACGCCAGGGACCACGCCCACACCCTGCTGGACCACGTCTCTGACTTCACCGACCAAAACCTGGACACCCTGAACACCCTCACCGCCGCGGTCACCGCCGCCCTGGACGGCCTCACCCCCGCCCTGGACGACCTGGCCGGGGCCTCCGACAGTCTGGACCAGCTCAGCGACAGCCTGGGCGACGGCCTGGACCGCCTCTCCGATTCCACCGATCTGGCGGACGACGTGCTCGCCGACGCCAAAAGCGCCCTCGCCGACCTCCGGGACGCCGGGGAGACCCTCTCCTCCGCCGCGCGGGAGGCCCGCGCCGCGGCGGACTCCCTCCAACAGTCCGTCCTCATCCACGACCACGCCGCGGTGGGGCGCGCCATTGGCCGTCTCTCCACCTCTCTGCGCTCCTTGGGCCAGGCCCTGGGCCGGGCCCACACCGCCCTGGACACCCTGCGGACCGTCCTCCACAGCCAGTCCGGTCTCCTCTCCACCCTCCGGCAGATCGGCGCGCCCCTGGGCGAACTCGGAGACGCCCTGGGCTCCGCCGGCAGCGCCCTGGAGGAGCTCGGCGGCGCGATGGAGACCCTCTCCGACAACATCGAGATCAGCTGGACCGATGTGCGCGACGCCCTGGACTCCGCCGGGTCCGCCCTGGACCTGCTGGACAACGCCTCCGACCTGCTGGACGCCTCCATGTCCCACCTCCAGGACGCCATGACCGGCGCCGACCCTCTGGGCGACGCCTTGGGCCAGGCCGCCGACAGCTTCTCCGGCGCCGCCGACGCCGGTTCCTCCGCCGCCCAACAGCTCAAGACCGCCCTCCAGACCCTGGGAGATGTGGCCCAGCGCCTCAGCGCCGACGCCGACGTCACCTTCACCCCTCTGGGCCAGGAGGTCCGGGACGCCGGGGACGGGCTTTTCGACTCCCTGTCCGGCCTCAGCGACGACCTCACCGGCCTCCAGACCGCCATGGACAGCGCCGGGGACGTCCTGACCTCCGACCTGCGGGCCATCAGCCGGCAGATCACCCGCATCCTCAACCTGATGCTGGATCTGGCCGGGGACGCGCGGACGGTGGACACCCTGGACGACCTGGTGGGGGACCTGTCCGAAGAGGACATTGACGGCACCCGCCTGGGCAAGCTCACCGCCTGCCGCAACACCGGCGATGTGGCCGGAGACCGCAACGTGGGCGGCGTGGCCGGGGCTGTGGCGGTGGAGTACAGCCTGGACCCGGAGGACGACGCCGACCGCTTCACCTTTGGCAGTACCTACGAGCTGAAAGCCATCCTCCAAGCCTGCGTCAACCAGGGCGCGGTGGAGGCCCGGCGGGACTGCTGCGGCGGCGTGGCCGGACGGATGGACCTGGGCACCGCCACACGCTGCGAGAACTACGGACCCGTCTCCGGCAGCGGCAGCTATGTGGGCGGCGCGGTGGGCTATGCCGACGCCGCCGTCCGCGACTGCTGGGTCAAGTGTACCCTGGACGGGAACAAGTATGTGGGCGGCGTCGTGGGCTGGGGGAACCGGCTCACCGGCTGCCGGGCCCTCGCCACGCTCCCGGCGGAGGGGACCTGCCTGGGCAGCGTGGCCGGGGACGCGGACCTCTCCGGCGACCTGCGGGACAACCGTTTTCTGGACCTGGGCGCCGCGGGGATCGACGGCGTCAGCTACGCCGGGATCGCCGAGCCGGTATCCTACGACGACCTGCTCTCCGGCGGCGGCGCCCCCGACCCCTTCCTCTCCTTCACCCTGACCCTCACCGCCGACGGACAGGTGGTGGACCGCCTGGCCTTCCACTATGGCGACGACCTCACCCGCCTCTCCCTGCCCCAAGTCCCGGAGAGGGACGGGTACTACGGCGCCTGGCCCGCCATGCCCCAGGAGACCGGCTCCTCCGATCTGACCTTGGACGCGGTCTACACCCCATGGGTCACGCTGGTGGCCAGCGACCAGGCCGACGGCAAGCAGTCCCTGGCTCTGGCCGAGGGCCGCTTCACCCGCGACGCCGCCCTCACCGTGACCCAGAGCCAGACCGAGCCCCCCACCTCCGCCGCGGACGCCCCGGTCTGGGACGTCTCCCTCACCGGCGCCGACCTGGACCCCCAGGCCGCCGTCCCCATGCGGCTCCTCAACCGTCAGGGCGGCTCCGCCGCCGTCTGGCAGTGGACCGGCTCCGACTGGCAGCGCCTGCCCGCCACCGCCAACGGCAGCTATCTGTGCTTCACCATGACCGGCGCGGCCGGGACCTTCTGCGTCTGTCCCGCCTCTCCCGGCCTGCTCCTCCCCCTCCTCCTGGCCCTGGCCGCCGCCCTGCTCCTGGCCGGCGGGCTCCTCCTTCTCCGCCGCCGCAAGGCCCGCAAGACCTCAAAGACCCCCGCCCACGCCTAAAAATCACAAAGCTCCGGGGCCTGTTGGCTCCGGGGCTTTTCATGGCGGGGGCAGAGGGATCTGGACCCTCGGCGTCGCGGTCCAAACCTCGCCTGGTCTGTCCGGCGCGCGAAAAAATACGATTGACAAACCCGGGACCCAGTGGTATAATCCAAACAATTTAATAAGTGAAACCGTTGACGCGGAGATAACGGCGGTCATGCCTTTACAGAGAGCCCCCATTGCTGAGAGCGGGGTGAGAAACAGGCCGTCAAATGGACCGCTGAGGGCACGGTGAAAAGCGGGGAGCCCCCGCCTAGTATCCCGTGACGTGTGGGCATACGTCAGTTGCCGGGAATATGTAGGTATCCCGCCAAGCGCACGGCCTCACCGCCGTGAATCAGGGTGGCACCGCGGATGTACATTCGCCCCTGACAGAAGAAACTTTCTGTCAGGGGCTTTTCGTTTCCCCGGCGGAGGAAAAGGAGGCCATATCCATGAACGTCAAACCCAGTCTGGAGCAGGTCCGGGCCATCGCCGCCCAGGGGACCTACAAGGTCCTGCCGGTGAGCTGTGAGATGCTGTCCGATTCCCTCACGCCCATCCAGGCGCTGAAGATCCTGAAAAATGTGTCCACCCACTGCTATCTGCTGGAGTCGGTGGAGGACCGGGAGAAGTGGGGCCGGTATACCTTTCTGGGGTTCGACCCCAAAATGGAGATCACCTGCACCGGCGGAGAGATGAAGGCGGGCAACGTCAGCTTTCATACCGAGGACCCGTCGGCGGCCCTGCGGCAGATCTTGGCGGACTACAAGAGCCCCCGGCTGGACGATCTGCCCCCCTTCACCGGCGGGCTGGTGGGGTACTTCTCCTATGACTACCTGGGGTACAGCGAGCCCGCCGTCCGCACCGGCGCGGAGGACACCGAGAACTTCAAGGATGTGGACCTGATGCTGTTCGACAAGGTCATCGCCTTTGACAACGTCCGGCAAAAGATCGTACTCATGGTCAATATGCCCCTGGACGACCCGGAGACGGGCTACAACCGGGCAGTGATGGAGCTCAGGCAGCTCCGGGACCTGCTCCGCACCGGGACCCCGAAGTGCGAGTCCGGCGGCCGCCTCGCCGGGGAGGTGACGCCACTGTTCGACCGGGACACCTACTGCGCCATGGTGGAGCGGGCCAAGGACCATATCCGGGAAGGAGACATCTTCCAGATCGTCCTGTCCAACCGGCTGTCCGCCCCCTTCCAGGGCAGCCTGCTGAACACCTACCGGGTGCTGCGGACCGTGAACCCGTCGCCTTATATGTTCTACTTCTCCGGCACTGACGTGGAGGTGGCGGGGGCCTCCCCGGAGACCCTGGTGAAGCTGGAAAACGGCGTCCTCCACACCTTCCCTCTGGCGGGGACCCGGCCCCGGGGAAAGACCGAGGAAGAGGACGCCGCCCTGGAATCGGAGCTGCTGGCGGACGAGAAGGAGCTGGCGGAGCACAATATGCTGGTGGACCTGGGCCGGAACGATTTGGGGAAAGTGAGCAAGTTCGGCACCGTCCAGGTGGAAAAGCTCCACTCCATCGAGCGGTACTCCCACGTGATGCACATCGGCTCCACGGTACGCGGCGAGATCCGCCCGGAGTTCGATGCGCTGGACGCCGTGGAGGCTGTCCTGCCGGCGGGGACCCTGTCCGGCGCGCCGAAAATACGGGCCTGCCAGCTCATTGGGGCGCTGGAGAACAACAAGCGGGGCATTTACGGCGGGGCCATTGGCTACATTGACTTCACCGGCAACATGGACACCTGCATCGCCATCCGCATCGCCTACAAGAAGAACGGACGGGTGTTCGTCCGGTCCGGCGCGGGCATCGTGGCCGACTCGTCGCCGGAGAAGGAGTATCAGGAGTGCATCAACAAGGCCAGGGCCGTGATGAAGGCCCTGGAGCTGGCACAGGAGGCGGAGCTATGATCCTGCTCATCGACAACTACGACAGCTTCTCCTACAACCTCTACCAGCTCGTCGGGGAGATCGAGCCAGGCATCAGGGTCGCCCGCAACGATGAGCTCACCGTGGAGGAGATCCGGGCGCTGAGACCCGGCCGCATCATCCTCTCTCCGGGCCCCGGCCGGCCGGAGGACGCGGGGATCATCATGGAAGTGGTGAGGGAACTGGGCGCGGAGATCCCCATCCTGGGGGTGTGCCTGGGCCATCAGGCCATCTGCGCCGCCTTTGGGGCCACGATCACCTACGCGAAAAGGCTCATGCACGGCAAGCAGTCGGCGGTGCGGTTCGCGCCGGACTGTCCCCTGTTCCGGGGCTGTCCGGAGACCGCTCCCGTGGCCCGCTATCACTCCCTGGCCGCCGACCCGGACACCCTTCCGGACTGCCTGGCCGTCACCGCCCGTACCCTGGACGGGGAGATCATGGCGGTACAGCACCGGGACCGGCCCATCTTCGGCGTCCAATTTCACCCGGAGTCCATCATGACCCCGGACGGCAAGACCATGCTGGACAACTTCATCCATCTGAATTGAAAGGGGACTTTTATCATGATCAAGGAAGCCATCGCGAAGATCGTAGACAAGCAGGACCTGACCTACGACGAGGCCTATGCCGTTATGAACGAGATCATGAGCGGCGAGACCACCCAGACCCAGAACGCCGCCTTCCTGGCGGCCCTGTCCACCAAAAGCGCCAAGGCGGAGACCTCCGATGAGATCGCCGGCTGCGCCGCCGCCATGCGGGACCACGCCATGAAGATGACCACCGACCTGCCCATCTTCGAGATCGTGGGCACCGGCGGCGATGGGGCTCACAGCTTCAACATCTCCACCACCTCCGCCCTGGTGGCCGCCGCCGGGGGCATGAAGGTGGCCAAGCACGGCAACCGGGCGGCCTCCTCCCAGTGCGGCACCGCCGACTGCCTGGAGGCCCTGGGGGTCAACATCGACCAGAGCCCGGAGAAGTGCGCGGAGCTGCTGGACGAGGTGGGTATGTGCTTCTTCTTCGCCCAGAAGTACCACACCTCCATGAAGTACGTGGGGGCCATCCGCAAGGAGCTGGGCTTCCGCACGGTGTTCAACATCCTGGGGCCCCTGACCAACCCCGGCAGCCCCAAGATGCAGCTGCTGGGCGTGTACGACGAGTACCTGGTGGAGCCTCTGGCCCAGGTGCTCATCTCCCTGGGCGTGGAGCGGGGCATGGTGGTCTACGGCAAGGACAAGCTGGACGAGATCTCCATGTCCGCCCCCACCGCCGTGTGCGAGTTCAAGGACGGCTGGTTCAAGTCCTACACCGTCACGCCGGAGGACTTCGGCCTGACCCGCTGCCAGAAGTCCGATCTGGTGGGCGGCACCCCGGCGGAGAACGCCCAGATCGTCCGGGACATCCTGCGCGGCGCCGGAGGCCCCAAGCGGGACGCGGTGCTGCTGAACGCCGGAGCGGCTCTCTACATCGGCGGCAAGGCGGACAGCTGGAAGGACGGCGTGGCCCTGGCGGCGGAGCTCATCGACTCCGGCAAGGCGGCGGAGACGCTGGAGAGGCTGATCGAGGTCAGCAACCGATGAACATTTTGGACCAGCTGGCCGCCCACGCCCGGGAGCGGGTGGCGGCGGACAGGGAGGAAACCTGCCTGGACGTGATGCGCGAGCTGGCCGTCCAGGGAGGGCGGGGGAACGGCGCGGCCTTCGAGTCCGCCCTGAAAAAGCCCGGCCTCAGCTTCATCTGCGAGGTCAAGCGGGCCTCCCCCTCCAAGGGGCTCATCGCGCCGGAGTTCCCCTATCTGGACATCGCCAAAGAGTACGAACGCGCCGGGGCGGACGCGGTGTCCTGTCTCACCGAGCCCAGGTGGTTCCTGGGGTCCGACAAGATCTTCACGGACATCCGCCGGGAAATCTCCACCCCCATGATCCGCAAGGACTTCACCGTGGACGAGTACCAGATCTATCAGGCCAGGGTGATGGGGGCCGACGCCGTCCTGCTGATCTGCGCCATCCTGGACACAAAGACCGTGGCGCGGTATCTGGCGCTGTGCGATTCTCTGGGCCTGGCCGCTCTGGTGGAGGCCCACGACGAGGCGGAGATCAGCTCCGCCGTCAGCGCCGGAGCGAAGATCATCGGCGTCAACAACCGGGATCTGAAGGACTTCTCGGTGGACTTCTCCAACGCCGCCCGGCTGCGGGACCTGATCCCAGACGAGTGCGTGTACGTGGCAGAGAGCGGGGTGTCCAAGCCGGAGGACGCGGCGGCGCTGGGCAAGATCGGTGCGGACGCGGTGCTGATGGGGGAGGCCCTCATGCGGGCCAAAGACAAGGCCGCCCTGCTGGCCAAAATGCGGGAGGCGGCCAAATGACCAAGATCAAGATCTGCGGTCTGTACCGGCCGGAGGATGTGGAATACGTCAACGAGGCAAAGCCCGACTGGTGCGGCTTCATCATCGACTTCCCCAGGAGCCACCGGAACCTGACCCCGGACCGGGTCCGGGAACTGCGGAGACGTTTGGCCCCCGGCGTCACCCCCGTGGGGGTGTTCGTGGACAGCCCGGTGGAGACGGTGGCCGCCCTGCTGAACGACGGGACCATCGCCGCCGCCCAGCTCCACGGCCACGAGGACGAGGGGACCATCGCCGCCCTGCGGCGCGCCGCCCCCGGCTGTACCGTATGGAAGGCGTTCCAGGTCCGCTCTCCCGCCGATCTGGAGGCCGCCGACGCCTCCGCCGCCGACCTGGTGCTGCTGGACAACGGCTACGGCACCGGCGCGCCTTTCGACTGGTCCCTGGCTGGGGGCGTACAGAGGTCCTACATCCTGGCCGGTGGACTGACCCCGGAGAACATCCCGGATGCGGTCAAAAAACTCCGCCCCTGGGGGCTGGACATCTCCAGCGGGGTGGAGACGGACAAAAAGAAGGATCTCAACAAGATTCTGGCGGCGGTGGCCGCCGCGCGAAAGGAATGAGCGATATGTCCAACGGGCGCTTCGGCATCCACGGCGGGCAGTACATCCCCGAGACGCTGATGAACGCGGTCATCGAGTTGGAGGCCGCCTATGACCATTTTAAGGACGACCCGGACTTCAACCGGGAGCTGACCTGCCTGCTGAATGAGTACGCCGGCCGACCCTCCCGGCTGTACTACGCGGAGAAGATGACAAGGGACCTGGGCGGGGCGAAGATATACCTCAAGCGGGAAGATCTGAACCACACCGGCGCCCACAAGATCAACAACGTGCTGGGCCAGGCCCTGCTGGCCAAGAAGATGGGCAAGACCCGTTTGATCGCTGAGACCGGCGCGGGCCAGCACGGCGTGGCCACCGCCACCGCCGCCGCCCTCATGGGCATGGAGTGCGTGGTGTTCATGGGGGAGGAGGACACGAAACGGCAGGCGCTGAACGTCTATCGAATGCGGCTGCTGGGGTCTGAGGTGGTGCCCGTCACCACCGGCACCGCCACATTGAAAGACGCCGTGTCCCAGGCCTTCCGGGAGTGGACCTCCCGCATCGACGACACCCACTACTGCCTGGGCTCCGTCATGGGCCCCCACCCCTTCCCCACCATCGTCCGGGACTTTCAGGCGGTGATCTCCAAAGAGATCAAACAGCAGATGATCGAGAAGGAGGGGCGGCTCCCCGACGCGGTGCTGGCCTGCGTGGGGGGCGGCTCCAACGCCATCGGCTCTTTCTACCACCTCATCGGGGACAGATCCGTCCGGCTCATCGGCTGCGAGGCCGCGGGCCGCGGGGTGGACACCTTCGAGACGGCGGCCACCATCGCCACCGGGCGGCTGGGCATCTTCCACGGCATGAAGAGCTATTTCTGCCAGGACCAGTACGGCCAGATCGCCCCGGTGTACTCCATATCCGCCGGCCTGGACTACCCCGGCATCGGCCCGGAGCACGCCTGGCTCCACGACACGGGCCGGGCGGAGTATGTGCCCGTCACCGATGAGGAGGCGGTGAACGCCTTCGAGTACCTGGCCCGCACCGAGGGGATCATCCCCGCCATCGAGTCGGCCCACGCAGTGGCCCACGCCATGAAACTCGCCCCGGAGATGGGGAAGGACAAGGTCATCGTCATCACCGTCTCCGGCCGGGGCGACAAGGACTGCGCCGCCATCGCCCGGTACAGAGGGGAGGATATTTCCGAATGAGCAAGATCAAAGAGGCCTTTGCCCACGGCAAGGCGTTTATCCCCTTCATCACCTGCGGGGACCCGGACCTGGAGACCACTTACCGCTGCGTGCGGGCGTGCGTGGAAAACGGGGCCGGCCTTATTGAGCTGGGCATCCCCTTCTCCGACCCCACCGCCGAGGGCCCTGTCATCCAGGGAGCCAACCTCCGGGCCCTCACCGGCGGCGTCACCACCGATAAAATTTTCGAGTTGGTGCGGGACCTGCGCCGGGACGTGAGCGTCCCCATGGTGTTCATGACCTACGCCAACGTGGTGTTC
This sequence comes from uncultured Oscillospiraceae bacterium, assembly GCA_947599925.1. Taxonomy (GTDB): domain Bacteria; phylum Bacillota; class Clostridia; order Oscillospirales; family Oscillospiraceae; genus MGBC124762. The sequence goes on from CANQFT010000020.1 coordinate 32,126, forward strand.
TCCTACGGCATGGACAAATTCCTGTCCAAAGCGGCTGAGGTGGGCATGGACGGCCTTATCCTGCCCGACGTGCCCTTTGAGGAAAAGGAGGAGTTCGCCCCTGCCTGCCGGAAGTACGGCCTGGAGCTGATCTCCCTCATCGCCCCCACATCCGAGGGACGCATCGCGAAGATCGCCGCCGCCGCCGAGGGCTTCGTCTACTGCGTGTCCTCCCTGGGGGTCACGGGGGTGCGGAGCGAGATCACCACCGACATTGGGGCCATGGTCTCCCTGGTGCGGCGGGCCAATCCGCACATTCCCTGCGCCGTGGGCTTCGGCATCTCCACGCCAGAGCAGGCCAGAACAATGGCCTCCTTGTCCGACGGGGCCATCGTGGGCTCGGCCATTATCAAGATCCTGGCCCAGTACGGCAAGGACGCCCCGGCCCATGTGGGGGAGTATGTGAAGTCCATGACGGACGCCCTGGGCAAGTGCTGAGGCGCCGCGGCAGCAGCGGGAGCGTTTGGCGTCGGGCAAACCGTGATGGGAACGCCCCACCCACGGCCCTCTGAAAACCATCCCGCCCAAAAAGTACCAAAAAAGCTCCGGAGCCAACAGGCTTCGGAGCTTTTCATGGCAGGGGCAGAAGGATTCGAACCCTCGGCACGCGGTTTTGGAGACCGCTGCTCTACCAGCTGAGCTATACCCCTAAATGAGCGGGCCCGTATATCAAAACGGACGTCTCGTCCGCGCTTTTTGGTGGGCCTTCAGGGACTCGAACCCGGGACCGACCGGTTATGAGCCGGCTGCTCTGACCAACTGAGCTAAAGGCCCCTATATTTGGAAACAGCTTGCCGCCACATTCCTGTGACGGCAAGCCGTCCAACTGGCTCCCCCTGTTGGACTCGAACCAACGACCCTGCGGTTAACAGCCGCATGCTCTACCAACTGAGCTAAGGAGGAATATGGGAAGGGGTCCGGTCTGGCCGACCAGACCCCTTCGTTTTGTGTCGGCATTACCTATTTTCCCGGGCCGTCTCCAGCCAAGTATTTTCGGCGCAGGTGAGCTTAACTTCTGTGTTCGGGATGGGAACAGGTGGACCCTCACCGCAATCAACACCGACTGCGTCCAGATGGCCGGGCCGCTGGGCCAGGCCGCTTCTCCGTTCCAAATCAGACCCGTTTGCCGGGCCTTGCACCGGTCTGGAGGGACGCCTATATTCTAACCGATTTCTCGGCTAAAATCAAGATGAAGTTTTCAAAGAAAATGGTGACCCGTGCGGGAATCGAACCCACGTTTACGGCGTGAGAGGCCGTCGTCTTAGCCGCTTGACCAACGGGCCGTGGTGCGCCTTCACGGACTCGAACCGGGGACCCACTGATTAAGAGTCAGTTGCTCTACCAACTGAGCTAAAGGCGCGTGTGGTGATCTCTCACCGAGGGGTGCCTTGGACAGCAGATGGAGCAACTGACTCTTCGGCATCCAACGCGGTTCCGGCGTTAGCCGGGAGCGTTGGCGCCATAGTCTTGTTTTCGGGCGCCAGCCCGGAAACAGTTGCTCTACCAACTGAACTAAAGGCGCGTAGTGCAGCTTGCGAAACTGCTGTTACTTTTTCCTCCCTCTCACCTGGCGCGAGCAACTGACTCTTCGGCATCCAACGCGGTTCCGGCGTTAGCCGGGAGCGTTGGCGCCATAGCTTTGTTTTCGGGCGCCAGCCCGGAAACAGTTGCTCTACCAACTGAGCGAAAGGCGCGTGTGGTGCAGCTTGCGAAACTGCTGTACTGTTTTCCTCCCTCTCACCTGGCGCGAGCAACTGACTCTTCGGCATCCAACGCGGTTCCGGCGTTAGCCGGGAGCGTTGGCGCCATAGCCTTGTTTTCGGGCGCCAGCCCGGAAACAGTTGCTCTACCAACTGAGCGAAAGGCGCGTGTGGTGATCTCTCACCGAGGGGTGCCTTGGCCAGCAGATGGAGCAACTGACTCTTCGGCATCCAACGCGGTTCCGGCGTCAGCCGGGAGCGTTGGCGCCATAGCCTTGTTTTCGGGCGCCAGCCCGGAAACAGTTGCTCTACCAACTGCGCGAAAGGCGCGTGTGGTGATCTCTCACCGAGGAGTGCCTTTGTCACACCCTCAAAACTGAACAATGAAGTCA
>CANQFT010000021.1 GCA_947599925.1 uncultured Oscillospiraceae bacterium
GTTCCAGCGGCGGGTCTGGTGTCCGAAGTGGACGCCTGCCTCCAGAAGCTGCTTCATAGATACGACTGCCATTTGTTTTTTCCTCCCATAAATTTGTTTTTGCCGCCACCCCTCTCATCTGGCGCCGCCATCTCCCCAAAGGGGAGACACGGGGCGGGCCATCAAGGGGTGTGTGTATTTCGCACAGGCTGAGATAGTTTACCACGTTTGCCGGAAAATAGCAAGTGTTTTTTGCCCGAAAAACCTGAAATTTCTTTCGCTGGGCACCGCGGCCAAACACGGCCCGGGTCACAGGGTCAGCGTCCCCGTCTCGTCCTCCAGAAGAAGGAGGATGTTTTGCTGAAGGCCGGTCTGGGCGTTGACGTAGATGAGCACGTGGCCGCCGTCAGGCGCCTGGCACTTGAACTCGTAGGTCAGCACCTCCTGGGTGCCGCCGGCGGTGGGGATCAGGGCCTTTTGGACCGCCAGGATGGATAGGCCCTGGGGCACCCCTTGCCGGGCCTGGGCCTCATCCACGGCGGGAGCGGGGAAGGAGCGGTCGTGGTGACGGCTCAGATACCCGTGGGCCTCGTAGCTCAAAAGCCCGCCGTTGTCCAGGCCGACGGTGACTTTCACCAGATCGGGGTAACAAAAGACCCCCTCCACCACCGGCGCGAAGTGGACCGTCAAAGACCCGTCCCGCTGGATGTGGTAACTGCTCTCCATCTGGGCGTAGCCCCAGTTGGCCAGGTAATTTTTGGCAAGCTCGATGCCCTGCCCGGCGTCCATGGCGCTCTGGCCGGGGACCCGGTCCAGAAAATACTCCAGCACTTGCCCGCCCTGACAGGTGACTTCCACATAGCCCTGCCCGCCCTCGCCCTCCACCGAAAAGCCGTAGGTGGGCAGGGTGCCCTGGCTCTGGCCCAGAGGGGTGAGGCGCTGGGGCGTCAGATGGAGAAAGTCCGCCGCGGTCTGCCTGGCCTGTTCCTCAGAGACGGTTCCCAGACCCTCCAGCGCCCTGGGGGTCTCGGCGCTCAGATGTTGGGAAAAGGGCCCGTCGTAGACCAGACTGGGCAACTCTGGAAAGTCCGCCTCCACCGCTTGAAACGCGCCGCCGGGGGCCTCCCCGCTCCGCACCGTCCGCCGGGCCAGTTCACCCTCCGCCTGGACCACCTGGCTCAGCGCCACCGCCCCCGCCTCCAGATCGCCCTGGAGCCCGGCCAGGGCCGTGTTCAGATCGGCGGAGATGGCCGCCAGCGCCGCCAGGTTTTCCTCCGCGCCGTCCTCCGTGCCCCGGCACAGGGCGGCGGCGTAGTCGCCGGTCCTGGCCAAAAAGGCGGCGGTCCGCTCCAGTTCCACGTTGCCGTAGGGCAGCTCGCCCAGGGCGGACTGGGCCGCCAGCGCCTTGGCGTACACCTGCTGGTAGAGACTGCTCCGCAGCGGCCCGGCGGTGGTGTAGACCGACTTTTGCAGCGCCGTGTCCAGCTCTCCCACCGCCGTGGTCAGTTCAGAAAAGGCGTGGTAATAGGTATTGGTCAGCAGCCGCTTGTACTGCCGGGCCTCCAGATGGCCCTGGACCGCGAAGCCCACCGCGATGATCAAGGCGGCCACCGCGAAGGTGACGCCTGCCCGCCGCATCCGTTTTTCCATAAAAGATCCCTCCCACGGCAGTATGCCAATGGGAGGGACCCTTTATGCGGAAACGGGGTCAGGACAGGTGCTCCACGCCGGCGCGAAGCCGCTTCAGCGTCTCTTCCCGGCCCAGGATGTGGCACAGTTCCACCGCGCCGCCGGGAGTGACCGCCTTGCCGGAGAGGGCCGTGCGCACCGGCCACATGATCCGCCCGTTTTTCAGCTCGTGGGCTTCCGCCAGGGCGATGAGGCAGTCGTGGATGGCGTCAAAGTTCCACTCCGGCAGGGCCTCCAGCGCGGGGATGACCCAGCCCAGGGCCTCCAGGGAGTTGGCCTGGTCGGTCTTCATCTTCTTGTGGCAGTAGAGCTCGTTGTCATACTCCGGCACCGCGTCGAAAAAATCCACCTGGGGCGCGATGTCCAGCAGTGTGTCGCACCGGGGCTGGACCAGCGGCGCCACCAGCGCCAGGTCGATGGCCGGGGCGTGGACCGCCGCCTCCAGATAGGGCCGCGCCAGGTCAAAAAACGCCTGGGGCGCCAGGGCGCGGAGGTAGTGGGCGTTAAAATACTTGAGCTTTTCCAAATCGAAGATGGCGGGGGACTTGGAGATGCCGTGGAGGTCAAAGACCCCCACCAGCTCCTCCAGGGTGAAAAACTCCGTCTCGGCGTATTCCCCGCGGGGGCTCCAGCCCAGCAGGGCCACATAGTTCACCACCGCCTGGGACAAAAAGCCCATGGCCAGCAGGTCCTCGTAGGAGGGGTCGCCGTGGCGCTTGGACATCTTGTTCTGGGCGTCCCGCATCACGGGGGAACAGTGGACGTAGGTCGGCACCGCCCAGCCAAAAGCCCGGTAGAGCAGGTCGTACTTGGGGGCGGAGGAGAGGTACTCGCTGCCCCGGACCACATGGGTGATGCCCATGAGGTGGTCGTCGATGACGTTGGCGAAGTTATAGGTGGGCAGACCGTCCCGCTTGAGCAGCACCTGGTCGTCCAGGTCGGCGTTGTCCACGGTGATGTCGCCGTAGATGGCGTCGGAGAAGGTGGTCTGCCCGGCGGGGATCTTCTGGCGGATGACGTAGGGTTCCCCGGCGTCCACGCGGGCCTTGGCGACCGCGTAGGGAATGTCCCGGCAGGGGTCGGCGGCGCGCCCAAAGTCCCCGCTGTCCTCCTCGCTCTCCGCCTTCTCGCAGAAGCAGTAGTAGGCCGCGCCTTTCTCCACCAGCAGATGGGCGTATCTGCCGTAGAGGTCCCGGCGCTGGGTCTGGATGTAGGGCCCCACCGGGCCGCCCACGTCGGGGCCCTCGTCCCAGGTCAGGCCGCAGTCCCGCAGGGTCTTGTAGATGATGTCCACAGCCCCCTCTACCAGCCGTCCCTGGTCGGTGTCCTCGATGCGGAGGATGAACTTCCCGCCCAGGGAGCGGGCGATGAGCCAGGTGTAGAGCGCGGTGCGGAGATTGCCCACGTGCATATACCCCGTGGGCGACGGCGCGAACCGGGTCCGGGCCCCGCCCGTGGGGATGCGCCCCTCCATCTCGTCAAACCACGTCATATCCATAAACAGGGCCTCCCATCAAAAATTTCCGTTCCCATCTTGCTTTTTATCGCCTTGTGTAGTAAAATACATCCTAGAAGCGCCAAAAAGGCGGCAGGCCGCGGGGTGCGCCAACACCCCGCAGCCCTGTACGGAGTGGACACGCACTCAGCACAGCAACAAGATAGTTGCGCCACAGCTATTATACTTGCTCTTGAGCTCCATTTCAAGGGCAAAAAAAGCTGTGTTACGCTGGAGTTTTCCGGCGGTGTTGAGGCAAACGCTCTCAGCACCGCTTTTTTGCGCGTTTCCGGGACCCCCAAACGGGGCGGGGCCAGGAGAAAACGCCCCGCCCCACCTGGGAGACCCGGAAACCACAAGAGGAGGAAGTCCCATGAAAAAAAGAGCCCTATCCCTATTCCTGGCCCTGGCCCTCTGCCTGGGCCTCCTGCCCCTCACCGCCCTGGCCGCGGAGCTGCCCAAGCTCCCTGCGCCCACGGATCTGACTTGGGGCGTATATTATGAGTATGATTACGATAGTGGACAAGGAGACGATTGGGTCCTGAAACAGTTTTCTGTTCCAGGATGTGCCAGTTGGACCATGGAACGTCACGCGGGGAAGGCTGCCATCTGCTATTACAACACGGAAAACGAGAAGGAGCCTGTGGCCGAGACGACCTGGGAACTGATCGAGGAAGATGGGCTGGAAATGTCTGACATGACCTTTTTGGCAGATGCCGGGGATGTCAGCGGCACATATTATTTTACCGTGCAACTCCTGGGCGATGGGATAACCTATGGGGACAGTGACATCGCCCGCTCTCAGACGTGGACCTACACCCGTCCATCGGCCAAGCTGCCCGCCCCGACCGCCGCGCCTGTATTTACCCCCCGGTATGATTGGGAAAACCATCCGGATCAAGTAGCCGCCTTGGGCTGGGATGCCCCTGACGATCTGAGTACTCGCGGTTACATGGTTGAATACTACTTTTCTCCCACCGATCCAAACGCTACGAATACGAGTGAGTTGATTTATGCTGGAGGCGGATACTCAGTATTTGATATTGGCCAAAATGTTCTCATTCTTCCCCAGGTATTCCCTCAACCGGGCTATTATTACGCGAGGCTCCGCTACCTCAGCCGGGACATTACGCGGGAGCAAAATAGCGACTGGTCTCCGCTGAGCAAGTCTTTCTACTATAACGGCGAGGGAGGGACAGCGGAACTGCCCGAAACGGAGGATAAGGAGACCTACACCGTCACCGTATCCGATCCCCAGCACGGGACCGTGACCGCCAACCCCACCAGCGGTCAAAAGGGAACGAAGGTCACCCTCACCATCACCCCGGACGCCTGGTATACCCTGGACACCCTCGCCGTCACCCAGGCGGACGGGACGGAGGTGGCTGTGACCGACAACACCTTCACCATGCCCGCCTCCGACGTCACCGTCACCGCCACCTTCAAGCCGATCACGCCGCCCGGCGGGAAGTCCGGGACAATGGTAGAGCCCACGGGCCGGTCGCTGGGCTGGGCGGTCACTGGGACCGGGGAGATCAGCATCATCGACACGCTGCCCCAGGGCGAGGCGGTCCTGGCGGCGTGCTACGACCAGGATGGCCGCTTCGTTGGCCTGCGGCAGCTGGACGCCCAGCACTCCAGCGCCCAGATGGACCCGGCCGCCGACCTGCGGCTGTTCTGGCTGGGGACCCAGCTGACGCCGCTCGCCCCCAAAACCACGGTGTGGGAGGAGTAAACCTCTCCCTGCCCGGACCACGGCGTGAAAGAGGCGCCCTTCCCGCCTGGGAAGGGCGCCTCTCAGTTTCTCAAAGAAGTGGCGAAGCCGCTTCTTTGAAAATCACTGCTGGAAGCTTTTGCACCACGGGGCCAGGACGCACGCCGCGCACTTGGGGCTCCGGGCGGTGCAGACCGCCCGGCCATGGAGCACCAGCCGGTGGCAGAAGTCGTTGGACTCCTCCGGTGGGAGGACCTTTCGCAGTTGCAGCTCCACCTGGTGCGGGTCCTTGGAGCCGTCGGTGAGGCCCAGCTTGCCGGAGATGCGGATGCAGTGGGTGTCCGCCACCACCGCGCCGGGGGTGTGGTAGATGTCTCCCAGCACCAGATTGGCCGTCTTGCGGCCCACGCCGGGGAGCTTGAGCAGTTCCTCCATGGTCCCCGGCACCTTCCCGCCGTAGTCGCGCAGGAGCATCTGGGCGGCCAGGACGATGTCCCGCGCCTTGGCCCGGAAGAAGCCGGTGGAGTGGATGATGGCCTCCACGTCGGCCACGTCCGCCGCCGCCAGGGCCTCCAGCGTGGGGTAGCGGCCAAAGAGCTCCGGGGTCACCAGGTTCACCCGCGCGTCGGTACACTGGGCCGACAGGCGCACGGAGAACAGCAGTTCGTAGTCCTTTTCGTAGTTGAGCGAGCACACGCTGTCCGGATAGAGCGCCTTCAGCGCCTCCACGATGTGTACGGCTCTCTCTTTTTTTGTCATATGTATCTCCCCTTGACAGACGCGGTGTTCTTTTAGTAGAATATATCCTAGCACAAAATGGAGAACTTTGCGACAATTTTTTATGGAGGAATCAATATGATCCGAGAAATCATGGACCGCATCGCCCAGCTGGACCCGGAGGTGGGCGCGGGCATCCAGGCCGAGTACGACCGCCAGCGCCGCAACATCGAGCTCATCGCCTCGGAAAACTTTGTCAGCGAGGCGGTCTTGCTGGCCATGGGCACGGTGCTCACCAACAAATACGCCGAGGGCTACCCCGGCAAGCGCTACTACGGCGGCTGCCAGTGCGTGGACGTGGTGGAGGACATCGCCCGCCGGCGGGCCTGCCAGCTCTACGGCGCGGACCACGCCAACGTCCAGCCCCACGCCGGGGCCCAGGCCAACTACGCCGTCTACCAGGCCCTGTGCGACGTGGGGGACACGGTCATGGGCATGGACCTCTCCAACGGCGGCCACCTGACCCACGGCTCGCCTGTGAACTTCTCCGGCAAGAACTACAACATGGTCTTCTACGGCGTGGGCGCCGACGGCCGCATCGACTACGACCAGGTCCGGGACCAGGCCAAAAAGCACCGCCCCAAAATGATCATCGCCGGGGCCTCCGCCTATCCCCGGATCATCGACTTCAAGACCTTTGCCGACATCGCCCACGAGGTGGGGGCCTATCTGATGGTGGACATGGCCCACATCGCCGGGCTGGTGGCCGCCGGGCTCCACCCCAGCCCCGTGCCCTACGCCGATGTGGTCACCACCACCACCCACAAGACCCTCCGGGGTCCCCGGGGCGGTATGATCCTGTGCCGCGAGGAATACGCCAAGAAGATCGACTCGGCCATCTTCCCCGGCAGCCAGGGCGGGCCCCTGGAGCACATCATCGCCGCCAAGGCCGTGGCCTTAGGGGAGGCGCTGAAGCCGGAGTTCAAGACCTACCAGCAGCGCATCCTGGACAACGCCCAGGCGCTGGCCAAGGGCCTGATGGACGCGGGCTTCGACCTGGTCAGCGGCGGCACCGACAACCATCTGGCCCTGGTGGACCTCCGCAAAGCGGGCATCACCGGCAAGGAGATGGAGCGCCGGCTGGACGAGGTGAACATCACCGTCAACAAAAACGCCATCCCCAACGACCCGGAAAAGCCCTTTGTCACCAGCGGCATCCGGGTGGGCACCCCCGCCGCCACCACCCGCGGCCTCGGCCCCGACGACTTTGCCGAGATCGCCCACATCATCTGGGCCACCGCCACCGACTTTGACGGCAACCAGGACGCCCTGCGCGCCCGCGTGGCCGCCCTCACCGCCAAATACCCCTTGTATGAGGGGTAAAGGGAACTAACTTTACAGCAAGAAACGGGGGTGAGGTGTGTGGAATACCGGCCTTTGGCGGACGAGATCCGGCCTGAGACCCTGGACGACGTGGTGGGCCAGACGCACATCCTGGGCCCTGACGGTCTTTTGCGCCGCATTGTGGAGACCGGGCCTGTGCCCAACCTGATCTTCTACGGACCCTCCGGCACGGGCAAGACCACCGTGGCCAACATCATCGCCAAGCGCTCCGGCCGGACCCTCCACCGGCTGAACGCCACCACCGCCTCCCTCTCCGACGTGAAGGAGATCATCGCCCAAGTGGGCACCCTTCTGGCTCCAAACGGCGTCCTGCTCTACCTGGACGAGATCCAATACTTCAACAAAAAACAGCAGCAGTCCTTGCTGGAGGTCATCGAGAGCGGGGACGTGACCCTCATCGCCTCCACCACGGAGAACCCCTACTTCTATATTTACAACGCCGTCCTCTCCCGCTCCTCCGTCTTTGAGTTCAAGCCCCTCACCGCGCGGGACGTGGAGCCCGCCATCTCCCGCGGTTTTCGCTTCATGGAAGAGCGGCTGGGCCGGAAGCTGGAGCTGGAGGAGGGCGTGACCGGCCACATCGCCTCCGCCTGCGGCGGAGACGTCCGCAAGGCCCTGAACGCCGTGGAGCTTTTGTCCAACGCGGCTGTGACCCGCAAGGGCGGGCGGGGCAAAGCCCTTGTCACCCTTGCCGACGCCAAGCTGGCCGCCCAGGGCGCCGCCATGCGTTACGACAGGGAAGGGGACGACCACTACGACATCGCCTCGGCGCTGATGAAATCCCTCCGGGGCTCCGACGCGGACGCGGCCCTCCACTACCTGGCCCGGCTGTTGGAGGCGGGGGACATGATCACCGCCATCCGCCGCATCCTCTGCTCGGCCAGCGAGGACGTGGGCATGGCCTATCCCCAGGCGGCCCTCATCGTCCGGGCCCTGGTGGACAACGCCCTCCAGGTGGGTCTGCCGGAGGCCAGGCTATGCCTGGGCCAAGCGGTGGTGCTGTTGGCCACCGCCCCCAAGTCCAACACCGTGGTGGCCGCCATCGACGCGGCCATGGCGGACGTCCGGGCGGGGCGCACCGGCTCCATTCCCCGGCACCTCCAGAACGTCCACGCCGACACCGCCGGCCAGGAGCGGGAGCAGGGCTATCTCTACCCCCACAGCTTCCCCGGCCACTGGGTCCCCCAGCAGTACCTCCCCGACGAGCTGGTGGGCACGGTCTACTACGAATTTGGCGACAACAAAAACGAGCAGACCGCCAGGGCCTACTGGGAGAGGCTCAAGGGCGAGCGGGAATAGCTGACAGCGGGAAACCCTGCGCCCATGGAAAGGAGTTTTTGCCATGCCGGTCCCCCTTCGCCTGGTCCTCTTTTTTGGAGCCATCTTTGCCCTTTACTATGTTCTGCACCGGTTTACCCATAAAAACGCCCCCATCTCCGGGCCCTTTTTCTTCGAAATGGACTGCCTGGTGCTGAACACCGGCGTCCCGTATTCCATCCCCTTTTCAGACATCGACCATGTGGAGCTGGAATACAGCGCCGGAGAACTGCAGACCCGGACCACTTACAACCTGTCGATCCGGGTCATCCGCAAGAACGGCCAGACAAAAAAGGTCTGGTACAAGGGCTCCTGCACCGGAAAGCTGCCCGCCGACTACCAGGCGGCCCTGGAGGAGAAGGGACTGACGGTGACGGCCCGCGTCAAGTGAGCTGCTTTTGGACAAACACCGTCTCCGCGCCGGGCTTTTGGCACCCCTCCGGGGCGTAGCGCCAGCGGGTGAGGACGCCGGAGGTCTGGAAATAGCGCAGTTCCGGCGGCTGGACCTGGCCGGGCAGATGGTCGATGAGCAGGAGCTTGATCTTCATCTGCTGGGGCTGAATGGACTTGATGAATACGCTGACCCGCTCGCCCTGGACGTAGCCCGCCTTGGGCTCAGCCAGGCCGGAGAGATTGGGGCGCAGTTCCACAAACAGGCCGTAGTCCTTCACACTGCGGATGATGCCCGGCACGGTCATTCCGGCGGTGAGGTCGGCGGCGTTTTCCTCCCAGGTGCCCAGCAGTTCCTTGTGGCTGAGAAAAATGCGGCCCCGTTCCCTGTCCAGGCCGGTGACCACGGCAAAGATGCGCTGGCCGGGGCGAAAGCGCTGGTCGGCGTGGGGCAGACGGGAGACGGAGATGTTCTCGATGCCGATCATGCTGGGCACGCCACAGCCCACATCCACAAAGGCCCCAAAGGGCTCCAGATGTGTGACCACAGCGGGGATGATCTGCCCCGGCTGAAAGGTGGCCAGCATTTGCCCCAGGGCCAGCGCCTGGGCCTGGCGGCGGGAGAGCACGGGCCGGGGCTCCCCCTCCTCGGTCAGCTCCACCCCCGTGACCACAAAGGCCACGGGCTTCCCCACGCGGGAGAGGATGGCAATGTCGCGGGTACTGCCCTCCGCCACCCCCAGCGCCGCCTCGGTCCTGGGGATGATGCCGATAAAGGGGCCTAGCTTTACAGATAAGTTGTGTTGGGCGTCGCAGGACAAAACCAGCCCCTCCAGGACCTGGCGGGACGCAACGCACCGCAGCAGACTGTCGGCCCCGGCACAGCGGGCCAGGTTTTCCGGGCGGTCCAACAGGTTGCCTTCCGGCAGATAGCTTTGATTCAATCCATCGTCCCCTTTTTGACCGGATGGGGAAGTATATGCCAGGCTTTTGGCGCACTTGCATAGAAAAGGGAAGGAGGCGCTGGCTGTGGACATTCAGGTGGGGGACACCCTCGTGATGAAAAAGGCCCACCCCTGCGGCAGCCGGGAGTGGAAGGTCCTGCGTGTGGGCATGGACTTCAAACTGCTCTGCACCGGCTGTGGCCGCCAGGTGATGACGCCGCGGGCCAAGGCGGAAAAAAGCGTGAAGAAGATCGTGCGGGAGGGGGCGGAGCTATGAAGCGGTTTTGGAGCGGCAGAGTGCGGGACATGGTGCCCTACACCCCCGGCGAACAGCCCAGGGACCGCCGGTTTATCAAGCTCAACACCAACGAAAACCCCTATCCGCCCTCTCCTGCGGTGGCCCCGGCTGTGGCCGCCGCCGTGGACGGCCTGCGGCTCTACCCGGACCCGGAGTGCCTGGCCTTGCGCCAGGCCATCGCCCAGTCCGTGGGCGTCCTGCCGGAGCAGGTCTTTTGCGGCAACGGCTCGGACGAGATCTTGTCCTTCGCGTTCCAGGCGTTTTTTGACAAGGGAGAGGCCATTACATTTCCTGACATCACATATAGCTTTTACCAGGTCTATGTAAAGTATTTAGACTTGACAGCCCGCACCGTCGCGCTGAATGAGGACTTTTCCCTTCCGCTGGAGGCGTTCTGCCGGGACTGCGGCGGCGGCGTGGTGATCGCCAACCCCAACGCCCCCACCGGCCAGGCCGTGGGCGCGGAGGACCTGCGGCGGGTGGTGGAGGCCAACCGGGACCATGTGGTCCTGATCGACGAGGCGTATGTGGACTTTGGCGGGGAGAGCATGGCCCGGTGGGTGAACGCCTACCCCAACCTCCTGGTGGTCCAGACCACCTCCAAATCCCGCGCTCTGGCGGGTCTGCGGGTGGGCTGGGCCCTGGGCCACGCGGACCTGATGGCCGCTCTGCGCTGTGTCCGGGACTCCATCAACTCCTACACCGTGGACCGTCTGGCCCAGGCCGCGGCTGTGGCGGCCCTGGGGGACAGGGCCTACTTTGAAACGACCTGCCGCCAGGTGGCGGACACCCGTGAAAAAACCTGGAAACGCCTGCGGGACATGGGCTTTGACGTGGCGCCGTCCAAGGCGAACTTCCTCTTTGTCCGCCACGGGACCATTCCCGGCCCGGCCCTTTTTGACGGCCTGCGGGCCCGTGGCATCCTGGTGCGGCGCTGGGACCTGCCCCGCATCCAGGACCATCTGCGGATCTCCATCGGCACCGAGGCGGAGATGGACGCCTTGTGCCAGGCCCTGGGAGAACTGACGGCGGGGCAGTAACCGGGCAAACGGCCTCCACATACACTGGGGGTGGAAGGGCACATCATGTGCCGAATCCACTTTCAACTGGGAGGTTTAAGCCATGGCTGAAAAAGTCATGCCCGGCCCCGTGCAGGACAGCGCCTGCATCCGGGAAGCTGTGTGCGTACACACCAAGAAGATCTTCGATTCCTGCCGGGATAAGGACTGCGTGGAGGACCTGCGGTTCTATCCCACCCAGAGCTCCAAGGCGGTCATCGACCGGGCCATCAGCATCAAGCCCGGCACGGCCGAGTTGCTGCACGTCTACATCGACGTGGAGCCCGTGAGCTTCAACCGGGGTTTTTACACAGTTGACGTGCGCTATTTCTACCGCGTCACCGCCGACGCCTTTGTGGGCGCGGCCAGGCCGGTCTGCGTCAGCGGCCTGGCCATCTTTGACAAGCGGGTCATCCTCTTTGGCAGCGAGAGCGGCGCCAAGGTGTTCTCCTCCGCCGGCGACGACGGCTGCGACCAGACCATGGGCCGCGCCAACCTGCCCACCGCCGTGGTGGAGGCTGTGGACCCCATCGTTCTGAACATAAAGCTGGTGGACGCCTGCGAGTGCAAGGTCTGCGACTGCGAGCTGTGCGAGGTGCCCAGCGGCGTGTGCTCCTGCTTTGGCAGCGACCTGGACTTCTCCGGCGGCGGCAAGCGGGTCTACCTGACCCTGGGCCAGTTCTCCATCATCCGCCTGGAGCGGGATACCCAGCTGCTCATGCCCGTCTACGACTACTGCCTGCCTGAAAAGGAGTGCTCCTGCGGCAACTGCGACGACGACCCCTGCGAGGTGTTCCGCCAGGTGAAGTTCCCCGTGGACGAGTTTTTCCCGCCCAATGTCCTGGGGTGCAACGAGGGCTACCGGGAGATCAAGAGCTGCTGCAACCACTGAGAGCGGGACCAGCCCCACCGCCCGTGCGACCCGCCGCGGAGGTCTCCTCCGCGGCGGGGCAGATCGTCAAAGAAGCGGCAAAGCCGCTTCTTTGACGATTTTTTTTGCAGCCCGCTGCAGCGCACGGCCCGGCCGCAGAACAGCCGGGCCGCACGTTTGCGGGCCGAGATGTATTTTTTCCGACGTACACGCCGCCGGAAAAAATTTTTATGCATCTTTCGCGCCTGGCGGCGCGAAACTCTGCGAGGCTTTTTTGCCAAGCTGACAGGGAGCGGAGGTCCCCTCCGCGGCGGGTTTTTCGTTGCCATGGGCCGCGGGATGTGGTATACTGAGAGGAAAGAGGGGGTGGGCCCGTGAAAAAGAAATTCCTGGCCATGCTGTTGTCCGCGGCTCTCGCGCTGGCGCCCGCGCTGGCGGTGGAGGCGGCGGACTTCTCCGATGTGGCGGCGGGCGACTGGTTCTACGACAGCGTGGTCTATGTGACCCAGCGGGGCCTGATGAACGGCGTGGGCGGCGGCCTGTTCGCGCCGGAGGCCGCCTGTGACCGCGCCATGTTCGTCACCGTCCTCCACCGCGGGGAGGGCGCGCCCTCCGGCGGGGAGGTGGCCTTTCTGGACGTGCCCGGCGACAGCTGGTACGCCCCCGCCGTGGCCTGGGCCCGGACGGCCCAGCTGGTGCGGGGCTACGGCAACGGGTGCTTTGGTCCCCAGGACCCGCTGACGCGGGAACAGATGCTGGCCATCCTGTACCGCTTCGCCCAGCGCAAGGGCATGGATACCTCCGCCCTCGGCGACCTGGACCAGTTTTCCGACGGCGGACAGACCTCCGACTACGCCAAACTCCCCATGGCCTGGGGCGTTGGACAGGGGCTCGTCACCGGCGTGGGCGGCGGGCTCCTGGACCCCGCGGGCCTTGTGACCAGGGCCCAGGCCGCCGCGTTCCTGGCCCGGTTCGACAGCCTGACCCAGTCCCAGAGCGCCGCCGCCGGGCGGCTGACCCTGCGGGACTTCACCGCCAGCCAGACAGCCCTGGCGGTGGGGACCGGGGCCACCGTGACCTTCACCGTCCGGCCCAGCCGCCACGCCGAGGAGCTGACCCTCTGCCGGGATGACGGGGTGGTCCTTGGGACCATGGGCGACGACGGCGCCAACGGCGACGCCCAGGCGGAGGACGGGACCTACACCTTCCTCTGGAACACCGGCGACCTGCCCGCCGGGACCTATTCGTGCTACGCCGTCTGCGGCGGCGTGGAGAGTCGGCGCGTGGAGATCTCCCTGTCCGCGGGCGGCGTCATCACAGGCCGGGTGTGCCGGGCGGAGAGCCGGGCGGCCCTGCCCGGCGCCGTCATCCGCGTCTACCAGGACGGACTGCTGTGCGCCTCCGCCACGGCGGGCGCGTCGGGCAGTTACTCCCTCTACCTGCCCGCGGGGAACTACCAGGTCCGCATCACCTGTCCGGGCTGTGTGCCCTTTTTCGCCTATGCCTCCGTGGACGGCGGCAGCGAGACCTATAACGAGACATACCTGCTGGTGGAGGGGCAGGAGGGGGACATGGGCCAGGCCGGCGGCGCGGTGGTGAGCGCCGTCACCGGCAAGGGCATGGCCCAGGTCCAGCTCAGCGTCCGCGCCGGATGGAACGCGCCCGACGAGGCGGAGGTCCTGGCCTCCGCCCTCACCGATGACGATGGCCGCTATACCCTGGACCTGCCCATCGGCAACTACACGGTCCTCGCCGCCAAGGAGGGCTGTATCCCCGTTTCCATCAACATCGTCTCCGCCGTGGGCGGCCTGGGCGACCAAAACGGCTCCATCATGCCCATCGCCGACGGGGACGTCTACCGCGTCGTCCTCACCTGGGGCGAGAGCCCCAGCGACCTCGACTCCCACATGGTGGGGCCCGACGCCGCCGGCCGCCAGTTCCATGTGACCTTTGGCACCGGCGGCGTGCCCGGCCCGGCGGGGACCTACATCTGCAACCTGGACGTGGACGACACCAACAGCTTCGGCCCGGAGACCATGACCCTGGACCCCCAGAGCGGCGCCACGTATTATTACTACGTTCAGCAATACTCCGACGACGGGACCATGGCGGGCTCTTCCGCCACCGTCCGGGTCTACCGGGGCAGCGCCCAGACCGCCGTGTTCAACGTGCCCGCCAACCAGTCCGGCTCGATCTGGAACGTGTTCGCGGTGAAGGACGGCCTTCTTCTCCCGCGCCTCACCGTCACCAACAAACCCGACCTGACCTACGCCAACTGACCCCAAATGCCGGGAAACTCCCCAGAGGAGGCGGTTCGATGAAGAGTATGTTTTGCTGCCCCACCTGCGGCGGGGACCTGGAGCGCACCAGCAAGGCGTACCTCTGCGCCAGGGGCCACAGCTTCGACCTGGCCAGGGAGGGCTATGTGAACCTGCTGACCGCCAACCGCCGCCACTCCAAAGCCCCCGGCGATGACCCCAAGATGGTCGCCGCCCGCGGCCGCTTTCTGGACGGCGGCTGGTACGAGCCCTTGCGCCAGGAGCTCTGCCGCCAGTTGGAGCGGCACGCGCCCGCCGCGCCCCAGGTGCTGGACGCCGGATGCGGCGAGGGGTACTACACCGCGGCCCTGGCCCAGACCGCCGGACAGAAGGGCGGCGCCCTGGCCGCCGTGGACGTCTCCAAGCCCGCTGTGAAGCGGGCGGCCCGGCGGTGCCCGTCCTCGGAGCTGGCCGTGTCCTCGGTCTACCATCTGCCCCTGGCCCGGAACAGCGTGGACGCGGTGGTCAACTGCTTCTCGCCCTTGGCGGTGGAGGAGTTTTACCGGGTCCTGCGGCCCGGCGGCGTGTTTCTCTACGTGGTCCCAGGGCCCCGTCACCTGTGGGAGCTGAAAGAGGTCCTGTACGACGCCCCCTACGAAAACCAGGAAAAGCAGGAGTGCTACGACGGCTTTTCCTACCGCGATGTGGTGCCCCTGGAGGGCCGCTTCACCCTCACCGATCCCCAGGACATCCAGGCCCTGTTCGCCATGACGCCCTACGCCTGGAAGACCCCAAAGGCCGGCGTCACCCGTCTCATGGGCCGGACCCAGCTCTGCGTCCAGGCCCAGTTTCGCATCCACATTCTCCAGCGGCAGAAATAAAGCGGGCAAGCGCTCTGTGGCGCTTGCCCGTTTCAGTTTGAAAAACCTCTCGGCCCGCAAACGCGCGTCCCGGCCGTCCTCGCGGCGGCTGGGGCGCGTTGCGGCGCGCCGCAAAAAACTGTCAAAGAAGCGGCCTGGCCGTCTCTTTGGCAGTCTCAAGATACGCGCGAAGGAGTTGTTGCCAATGAAAATGATCACGAACAGGCACATCGACAGCTTCCGGGCCTATCTGCGGGCCGAGGAGCGGGCGGCGGCCACGGTGGAGAAATACACCCGGGACGTGGCCGCGTTCCGCGGCTGGCTGGGCGGGAGAGAGATCGACAAAAGCGCCGTGCTCGCGTACAAGGCCCACTTGATCGAGGCCTACGCGCCGGCGAGCGTCAATTCGATCCTCTCGTCGCTGAACAGCTTTTTTCGTTTTGCGGGCCGGTACGACTGCCAGGTGAAAACGCTGAAGATCCAACGGCAGATCTTCGCCAAAAGCGAAAGGGAACTGACCAAGGCGGAGTACGAGCGGCTGCTCACCGCCGCCCAGGAGAGGGGCAACCGGCGCCTGTATTACCTCATGCAGACCCTGTGCAGCACGGGGATCCGGATCTCGGAGCTGCGCTTCATCGACGCCGCCGCGATCCGCAGCGGGCGGGCCGTCATCCGGTGCAAGGGCAAGATGCGGGTGGCGATCCTGACCGCGCCGCTGTGCAAACTGCTCAAGGGGTACGCGGCGGAGCAGGGGATCACCCAGGGCAGCGTGTTCCAGACCAAAACCGGCAAGCCCCTGGACCGCAGCAATATATGGCGGATGCTGAAAGAGCTGTGCCAGAGCGCGGGCGTACCCAGGGAAAAGGTGTTCCCCCACAACTTCCGCCACCTGTTCGCCAGGACGTTCTACTCTCTGCAAAAGGACGTGGTGCGCCTGGCGGACATCCTCGGCCACTCCAGCGTCAACACCACCAGGATCTACACCATGGAGAGCGGAGCGGAGCACCGCAGACAGCTGCAAAAACTCGGCCTGTTGCGATGTTAAAAAAAAATACAACATAATGGAAATTATGTTGCAAGGCCAAGAAAGCGGCACAACATAATGGAAATTATGTTGTGAACTTCGTGTAAAATGGTAAAATTTTACAACATAAGACCGCAAAAACACGGCCAAAGCAATTCGAATTTTGCGTTGGCCACTCCCAAATATGGCTTTTTTAACGATTTATGGTCATAAAGCCGAAAATTACATGGGCCGAACAGAAAATTTGTCAAAAACGACCAGAGAAAGTCCGTTGACAAGCCGCCCGGCTCCGTGCTATCCTACACATACATAGGATGTAATTTTATTGTCCGCTGTAACAACGTAATTTCCATTATGTTGTTGCGTCAAAAGAAAGGAAGCGAGGCCGAGGATGGAACCGTAGGACAAAAATTTGCGTCTAACCGTACAAATCAAAGTAAGGGAGAGTTTTCTATGACAAAAACACGCACGAAACGTATGCTCAGCCTCTTGGTGGCGGCAGTCATGGTCATGACGCTGCTGCCCACAGCGGCGTTCGCGGCCAACGGGCCGGAGCAAGCAGGTACCGGCTATGCGGCTGACGAGATTTTCGCCCAAGAGCAGGGCGAAAAAGTCGCATTATTGGTTGAAGATGATGCTGATGATAACCCCTATGGGATAGCGACGATCTCAGCAGCAGACCAAGCAGGCACCGGTAACGCGTCCGGTGATATGACTGCTCAAGAGTTTTTGGCCACGAAGAAGGATGGTAAGATCACATTAACTGGTAATGTTACCCTTACACCTTCTTCGTCAGCAGTGGCAGGGCTTGGTCTTGGCAACACAACGATCGATCTTGCCACCTACCAGTTGGATATTAAAAACTGGCTGCTTGTTCCGAACGGCAGTGCAGTAGTAATCGAGGGGCAGGAGAGCGGAAAAATTGTCAGCACTGCCACAACAGGCGTCGACAAATACCCGCTTTTCCAGCTTCAGATGGCCGGCTCGCTGACGGTAAACGGCGGCACCATTGACGGCGAGAAGCGCCGCGCAATTTGGGCGTTTGGCGACGCTGAAAACAGTGTGACGATCAACGGCGGCACCGTTACCGGAGAGATGGGTATTTTGACTGCCGAATGCTGCACGGTAACGATCACCGGCGGCACCGTTAAAGGAACCACCGGCTCCGGCATGCAGAACGGCGGCGAAGCCACGATCAGCGGCGGCACGGTGACAAGCGAACAGGGTTCCGGCGTAGTGGTTATGGGTCACCTTGTTGTTAAAGACAACGCTGTTATCAACGCAGGCTCGAAGGGAACGGCTATTCAGGTCAACGCGACCTCGATAGACGGTCAGGCTGCGGGTGTTCGCGAGGCGTCTGCTGACATCAGCGGCGGCACCATCACCGGCACCGGTAGCGGCGGAGCGGTAGTCGTAAATAATAAATCCAAGGTAACGATCACCGGCGGTACTTTCACGTCTACGGGAGACGAGGCCAGAGGATGCGCCTTTTATATTATGAACAATTCCACCGTAGATATAAAGAACGCCTCGATCACCGGCAAGAATTCCGGCATTTTTATTGCGGGTGATTCCACGGTTACTGTCGGCGAAGGCGCTGAAATTAAAGGCGGGTCAGGCTTTGGTATCAGCACGAACGGCACCGGCGACAAGGAAAGCTTGAACTACGGCGCAAATGCCGTTATTAACATTAACGGCGGCACCATCACCGGCAGCGATACGGCGTGCGGCATTTATCTTCCCGCCGGTACTGCAAATGTCACCGCCGGTACTGTGAAGGGCGGCGCCGGCATCGTGGTTCGCGGCGGCGACCTGGACGTGCAGGGCGGCACCATTGCGGCCACCGGCACGGGGAAAATAACGGTCGGCGACGCCACAAAGAATGGCGACCGCTACGAGGTTCCCGCAGCGGGCATCACCGTGGACAACGCGAACTACCCCGCGCAGGAGAAGGGCCAGCCGCACGCCACTGTTGGTGGTGAGGCGAAGGTGACTGCGCCTAGCGGTGGCCAGACCCTGGCCGCGTGCAAGAATGGGGAAGAGGTAACTGCTAGCGAAGCGGGCAAGGTCCCCGCTGCCGACAACCCGTTCAGCGTCTCCGGCGGTACGTTCACCACCGGTGCCAATAATACTGCGGACAATGAAAGCGTCGATCAGTTCCTGGCCGACGGTTATGAATATGACGGAGACAACGGGATCCAGTACACCGGCGATCCCGCAGTCACGCTGGATGGCGTGAACTATGAATCGCTGGAGAAAGCGATCGCGGCCGCCGGCAACAACAGCGTGATCAAGCTGCTGAAGGATATTGAAATCTCAGCGCTCCTCAGAATTCAAAAGGGTCCGATGACGATCGACCTGAACGATCACAGCATTACCCGCAAAGGCGGCAGCAACGGCTCGACTGTCTTCTATGTGACAGATAACGGCAACCTTACCATCGAAGGACCCGGCACGGTCACCAATGAGGGAGTACAAAGCGTAGGGGCCCTGACTTCAGTGGAGGGTGCCAATGCGGAATTGACGATCAATGGCGGCACGTTTGTGCAGACAGCTGAGGCGAAAGATGGTGCCGGTGCTAGCGTTATAATTGTTGCAGGGAACGCCAAGGCGACGATGAATGGCGGCACGATCACCGGAACGACTGATAGCGGCGTAGAGGTCAGCGGAACCTTTGTTATGACCAACGGTACTATTACCTCTGGGCTCGCCGCAGTTGTCAGCATGGGTGAAGATACCACCAACAAGATCACCATTTCTGGAGGCAACCTTACAGGAACGGAAGTTGGAGTACTCGCTCAAGAAACTGCCACGGTAGAGATCACGGGCGACGCGAAAGTTAGCGGTAAATTTGGAGCCAGTGTGAAAGATGGCTCTACGCTGACCGTTTCGGGCGACGCCGAGATCACAGGAACAGGTACAGACGAAGAATCGGGAATTGAAGTTTCGGGCAACGGCACCACCGCGGAGATCAAGGAGAACGCGCAGGTCAGCGGACCCTATGGTATCTATGCAAATAAGCAGGGCGCTCTGACCGTTTCTGGCGGCACGGTGACCGGCACTCTGGCCGGCATCAGCACCAACGGTGACGATAAGGACACGCCCGCGGACATCACCGTCAAGGGCGGCACTGTCAGCGGCGGTATCGCCGGCGTGTATCTGCCCTCCGGCAAGATGACCGTGCAGGACGGCGCTGACATCTCCGGCCAGGCTGGTATCGTGCAGTTCGGCGGCGAGCTCACCGTTGAGGGCGGTACGATCACCGCCGACGGCACGGCGGACGTAAAGATCGGCGCCTCCGGCGTGGCTGTTCCCCCCGCGGCTGTCGCGACCAACAAGCAGGCGGCCTATGGCGACAGCGTCAAAGCAGATCTGAAGGGCGGCAACTTCACCGCCGCGGAGGGCCAGCCCGCCGTTACCTATACCGAGGGCGGCAAGTCGGCACAGCCCGCAGCCGGGACCTTTACGGTGGAAGGCGGTACGTATAAGACGGGTACTGAAGCTGATGTCTCCGTCTACCAGTACGTGGGCGACGACCACGCCGTTGACCCGGAGAACGGCGCCGTCGGCGCCAAGACGGAAGTGTCTCTGGCCATCATCGACTTTGGCTACATCGACAAGTTGGCCGACGCGGGGCTCGCGGACGGCAAGTTCACCTCCGACAAGGGCATCCAGTACAACGCCACCGCCGCCCAGTGGACCGACGCCACCTTCTACTGGTGCTTCAACCGGGCGCTGGCGGAGGGTGAGAGTGTTGAGATCACCCTCACCGCGCCCAACGGCAAGACCTACACCGACACCTGCGTGGGCGACGGCGTCTCCGCGCGCTACGCGGCGTCCTTCCTGAGCGAGACGCAGTTCGGCGACGACGTGAAGGAGAACGGCGTCGTCACCGGCGATTACACCATCAGCGGCAAGGTGGGCGGGGCCACCGAGGTCAAGCCCGCGGCTGACGTCGCCGCCGCCACGGTGGAGGATCTGCCCGAGACCATGAAGGATGAGGTCGTCGTCGCGGCGGCGCCGATCGTCGATAAGGCGGATGACCCGACGGGGACGCCGGCGGCTGAAGTCAGCGTGGAATAC
Source organism: uncultured Oscillospiraceae bacterium (assembly GCA_947599925.1). Taxonomy (GTDB): domain Bacteria; phylum Bacillota; class Clostridia; order Oscillospirales; family Oscillospiraceae; genus MGBC124762. Next base: position 20,102 of record CANQFT010000021.1, read on the forward strand.
ATTGGCAAGACGGTGGCTGAGGGCGCCACGACCTACAACATCAAGGGCGTCGCGAAGAACCTCAAGAAGCACACGAACGAGGCCGGCAAGGAGGGCTATTGGTTCGGCGTGGAGCTCCAGGCGCCCGACGGCGTCGCCACGGAGGCCCCCGCGCAGTTCAAGGTCACCGGCGACCTGACCTTCGATTCCAACTTTGACGACCTCCAGACCCTGACCGGGCACAAGGGCGCCATCATCTACTTCGACGCAGGGAGTGCGGACGCCGATGGTGTGTATACGATCACCATCAAGTGGGACGCGACCCATACGTACACTTACAGCATCGACCTGACCGCCGTTGAGCGCTACGGCGCGGCGAAGTTCGTGGAGGGCGGCGTCGGCTTTATGGCCAAGGCCGACAACAAGACCCTCAACGACCTCGCGCCCAAGGCGAAGGGCGACAACGCGACGTGGGGCGAGAATGGGATCACCGACTGCGTGGACAACACGTTCTATGCGGCCTTTACGCTGGATCCCCAGAATACCGAGGGCAAGTCCTACACGGTGAAGTTCGCCGACAAGGACGGCCATGCTTACAGCGCTACGGCCAGTTCTGCCACCAAGGGCGGCATCGTGTACTTCACCCCCGCGTGGCAGGACGGCACGGGCACCCTTCCCACCGCCGATTACCAGGGCGAGTACACCGTGACCGTGACCAAGACCGGGGATACCACCCCCGACGACACCGCGACGATCAAGGTCTACCAGGTCGTCTATCGGGCTGAAAACGGCAAATTCGCCGGCGACGTTGCCACCGTGAACAGCGGCATCTACGCCGGGTCCTTGGCGGAGGCGGAGACGCTGACCGCCACCAAGCCCGAAGTCACGCCCGACGCCGGCTACACGGCGGCGGTATGGGGCGAGGCCGTCGTGAGCGAGACGGACTACACGATCACCTATACGGCCACCTGCGCCAAGGAGCCGCCCAAGCCCGACACGGCCCAGATCAAGGCCGTGGGCTTCATCACGGTGGATGAGGACGGCAATGACATTCTCAACAAGCTCGCGCCGCAGGTCAAGGGCGAGGGCGAGACCTGGGGCGAGAATGGAATCACCGACTGCGTGGCGAATACCCTGTACGCGGCGTTCAACGCGGCCAACGAGACGGGGGCGACCTACACAGTCAAGTTCACCAAGGGTGAGAAGAACTATGAGCAGACCGTGGAGAACGTCACCAAGGGCGGGCTCGCGTACGTGAGCTTCGACGACCAGGCCAAGGAGGCCTTCGGCGCGGAGCCGCAGGGCGAGTACACGGTGGAACTGTGGAAGGACGGCGCCCTGCTCCACACGGCCAGCGACAAGATCCAGGTCTATCAGGTGAAGTACACCGCCGGTACCGGCGTGACCGGTGAGGACGCGGTGGTATACACCGACGCCGAGGGGCTGGAGGCCGCGAAGGCGGCCCGTCCCGCGGGCTTTGACCTCGCCAGCGGCACGGACCGGTGGAACGACAACGAGGCGGAGACGGACGGCTACACCGTCACAGTGACCCTTTCCGGCCACAAGACGAGCAGCGGCAGCCCCAGCTCCAGTTCCAGCTCCAGCTCCACCACGAGCGTGAAGAGCGCCAGCGCTGTCAACGGCAGCTTCACCGTCAGTGATCGGAGCGCCAAGGCCGGCGAGACCGTAAAGATCACCCCCAAGGCCAACGAGGGCTATACTGTAGACCAGGTCACCGTCACCGGCAAGGGCGGCGAGAACATCTCCGTCACCAAGAACGCCGACGGCACCTACTCCTTCGTGATGCCCGCCAAGGCCGCCCAGCCCGTCACCGTGGCGGTCACCTTCAAGGCGGACGAGGATGAGAAGGACTGCCCGTCGGAGAAGTTCACCGATGTGGAGCAGGACCAGTGGTACCACGAGGGCGTGGACTACGTGGTGAAGAACGGCCTGATGGACGGCGTAGGCGGCGACCTGTTTGCCCCCAACGCCACCACGACCCGCGCCATGGTGGTGACCATCCTGTACCGTCTGGAGGGCGAGCCCGCCGTGACCCGGAACGTCCCGTTTGCCGACGTGCCCGCCGGGCAGTGGTTCTCCAACGCCATCATCTGGGCCGCCGGGAACGGCATCGTGAACGGGTACAGCGAGACCCAGTTCGGCCTGAACGACCCCATCACCCGGGAGCAGATGGCCGCGATCCTGTACCGCTACGCGCAGTACAAGGGCTATGACGTGTCCAAGGTGGCCGACCTGAGCGGCTACACCGACGCTGGAAGTGTGAGCGACTGGGCCGTCACCGCCATGCGCTGGACCGTAGACGCGGGTCTGATCCAGGGCGTCAGCGCCACCACCCTGTCGCCCGCCGACGACTCCACCCGCGCCCAGGTAGCGACGATCCTCATGCGCTACTGCGAGGGCGTGGCGAAGTAAATCCGCACGCACAGCGAAACAACGAAACGGCGGGGCCTCGGCCCCGCCGTTTCAGTTTGTCAAAGAGGCGGCCCCGCCGCCTCTTTTTTTGCGGCCCGCTACAAGCGAACGGCCCGGCCACCTCGGTGGCCGGGCCGTGCGTTTGCGGGCGAGTTGTATTTTTGCTCCTGACCTTACGGGGCCTGGACGGAGGGCCCCTGTCCGGTGACCACCACCAGCCCGTAGGGGGCGTCCGGGCTGACGTTCCCGCCCTCGGCGTCCAGCTGATAGGCCAGGCCCTCGCTGTCCAGCCGGTCCACCAGAGCGTGAAAGTGCTGGGCGGGGAGGAGGTAGAGCCACGCGCCGTTTTCCCCGGCCTCCGCCAGATACTCCTGGCCGCCGGGCTCGTACTGGTCCAGGGTGAGGACGCCGCAATAGCTGTCGGAAATGGCGTCCACCATCCCGTCCTGGGCGTCGGCGGCCTCCATCGGTCCATCCGCGGCGACATTCAGATCCTGGGGCGCCGCGCCGTCCTCGTCCGCGGCGGTGGCCGCGTTGTCCTCCGCCGGCTGTTCCGGTTCCGGAACGGGCATCACGGGCGAACTTTCCCGCGGCAGCGCGAACGGGGTCGCGATGGGCGCGGCGGGGGAGACGGCCTGGACCTCCTCCTCCTTGGACGGAGCGTCCTCGGTGGCCGACTCCTGGGCGTCGGCTGTGAAGAGGGCGGCGGGAGCGGGCGTGTCCTCCGGCCTGACATCGCTGGATCCAGCGCCTCCGGCCCCGGCGGCGTCGGAAACGCGCTCTCGCTCAAACAGCGCCGCCTTCTGCTTGGGCTCGTCCTGGGCGTCGCCGTTGTAGGAGAAAGCGTCCGCGTCCGCCTCCTCCGCCGTGTGGGCGGCGGCGGTCACGGCGTCCCCGCCGGGTTCGCCCGCCGCGTCCAACGTGCCCCGGCGCAGCTGCCAGAGGCCCAGGACGACCAGCGCCGCGCAGGCCGCCATGGCGCACCAGCGCCGCCAATGGACCGCCCCGCCCTTGCTCCTCTGGGGCGGCAGGCCGGCCAGGATCCGCTCCTTCAACTCCGCCGGCGCGGGCACTTCCAGCGCGCCCAGGGCCTCCTCCATGCCCAGCAGTTCTGTCTGGAGAGCCCGGCAGTCGGGACACTGAGCCAAATACTCGTCCAGCAGGGCTTGCTGGGCGAGATCCAGTTCCCCGTCCAGAGCGGCGCTGAGCAGTTCCATGGCCTCGTCGCGATCCATGGCCGGGCCTCCTTTCTCTCCGATGTTACTCATATAGACGCTTCCGCCGTGGAAAAGTTCCCGTCGGCCAGCAGGATCTTCCGCAGGGACAGCCTGGCGCGGGCGATGCGGGACTTCACCGTGCCCTCCTCGATCCCCAGGACCTGGGCGATCTCGGCGTAGCTCAGGCCGCTGAGTTCCCGCAGGACCAACACCTGGCGGTGCTGGTCAGAGAGCTGGCTGAGGCCCCGGTGGACCGCCGCTTGCAGTTCCTGCCGCTCCAGCTGGCTCTGGGGCGTGAAGCGGTGGTCGGGGATGTCCAGCACCCGCTCCGGGTCCCCCTCCACGGACAGGGATGTCACCGCGAGACCCCCGCGCCGCTTTTCCTTTCGCAAAAAGTCGATGGCGGTGTTGGTAGTCAGACGGTAGAGCCAGGTGGAGAACTTGCTCTGGCCGTGGAAGTTGGGCAGTCCGCGCCAGACGTTGAAAAAGGTCTCCTGGGTCAATTCCATGGCGTCCTCCGGGGAGCCCACCAGACGCAGGGTGAGGCTGTATACCCTGTTCTGATGCGCCTCCAACAGTTGGGCGAAGGCGTCCTGATCGCCCTGGGCGGCCCTTTGGACCAGCTCCTCCTCGGTCAACAGTCTCACCACCTTTCCCAGCGCCCCGTGGGGCGGTATCAGTCGGACAGGTCCCGCAGAATGCCGCGGGTACAGCGCTCCAGATCCTCCATGGTCTCCACCTTGCAGACCTCCGCCTTCCAGTGGCTGGACCGGGGCACGCCCTTGAGGTAGAGGGCGTAGTGCCGCCTCGCCTCCAGACAGGCGACCTTCTCTCCCTTGTCCGCCATGGCCATGCGAAACTGCGCCATGGCGGTCTCGCACCGCTCTCTCAGCGGCGGCAGGGGAGGGATGGGCTCTCCGGCCAGGGCGGCCCTGGCCTGCTGAAAGATCCAGGGGTTGCCAAAGGCCCCGCGGCCGATCATCGCCATGTCCGCGCCGGTGTAGCGCAGGATGTGGGCGGCCTCTTGGCCGGAAAAGACGTCCCCGTTGGCGATGACCGGGATAGTGAGGGCGGCCTTGACCTGGCGGATGATGTTCCAGTCGGCCCGTCCGGCGTACATCTGGGACCGGGTCCGGCCGTGGACCGTCACCGCGGCGGCCCCGGCGTCGGCCAGCGCCTTGCAGAACTCCACGCAGTTGACGCTGCCCTTGTCCCATCCGGCGCGGGTCTTGACCGTCACGGGCAGACCGCCTGCCCCCTCCGCCACTGCCCGAACGATGGCCGCGGCCTTGGCCGGGTCGCGCATGAGGGCGGAGCCGTCCCCGCTCTTGACCACCTTGGGCACGGGACAGCCCATGTTGATGTCGATGACGTCGGGCCTGGCCCGCTCCGCGACGATGGCGGCGGCCTGGCGCATACAGCCCTCGTCACTGCCGAATATCTGCACGGCGGCGGGATGTTCGCCGGGCCCCAGGGCCATGAGGGGGATGGACTTTTTGTCCTGGTAGCACAGGGCCTTGGCGCTGACCATCTCGGTGACGGTATAACCGGCGCCCAGACCGCGGCAGACCTGCCGGAACGCCAGGTCGGTCACGCCCGCCATAGGGGCCAGGGCCACAGGTGTTTCAATGGTGACGCTGCCGATGTTCAAGGCCGTTTCCTCTCTTTTTTCAGATACGCAGTCATCTTACCATAACTTCCGGCCAAAGGCAAGGCCCCTGCCCGGTTTTGGCTTGACTTTACAGCGCCCAGACCCTACAATGAAAGGACAGAGAGGGGAGGTGGGGAGATGGCCGAAGAAGCGAAGATGGACAGAGCCGTGACCTGCGCCTTCACCGGCCACCGGCCCGGCGCCCTGCCCTGGAGGGAGGACGAGAGCGACCCCCGCTGTCTGGCGCTGAAAGCGCGGCTGGACCAGGCGGTAGAGCGGGCCTACGCCCAGGGCTGCCGCCACTTCATCTGCGGCATGGCCAAGGGCGCGGACGTCTACTTCTGCGAGGCGGTCATCAAGCTCCGCGCCGCCCATCCCGACGTGCGGTTGGAGGCGGCGGTGCCCTTTCCCGGCCAGAGCGACCGCTGGAACCGGGCCGACAGGGAGCGATACCAGCGGCTTTTGAGCCAGTGCGACTTCGAGACCCTCATCCAGCAGACCCGCTCGCCGGGCTGTATGCACCGCCGCAACCGCTACATGGTAGACCACGCGGGGCTGGTCATCGCCGTGTTCAACGGCCGGCCTGAGCACAGCGGCACGCTGGCCACGCTGAACTACGCCATGCTCCAGGGCGTTCGAACAGATATTCTCTACCTGGACCGGCCCGGCGGCCCGCCGGGTGAGGTTTGACTTTTCCGCCGCTATCAGGTATAATAGACCGATTTGGAAAAAAGGAGGGCCCGGTGGCATGAGAGCCAGTTTGATTTTGGAAAATGGGGCGGTCTTTTTGGGGGAGTCCATCGGCGAGGTGGGCAAGCGGGTGTGTGAGCTGGTGTTCAACACCTCCATGACCGGCTACCAGGAGATCTTGACCGACCCGTCCTATGCCGGCCAGGGCGTGGTGATGTCCTACCCCCTCATCGGCAACTACGGCGTCAACAGCCAGGACAACGAGTCCTCCCAGCCCTGGGTGGACGCCCTCATCGTCCGGCGGCTGTCCTCTCTGGGCAGCAATTTCCGCTGTGAGGGGACGCTGGACGACTACTTAAAAGAATACCACATCGCGGGCGTGCAGGGGGTGGACACCCGCGCCCTGACCCGCATCCTCCGGACCCAGGGCACCATGAACGGCATGATCACCTGCGGTTCGGATTTTTCCATCCAGGACGCCCTGGAGGAGATCAAAGCCTTCCGTGTGGAGGGCACGGTGGAGCGGGTGAGCCGCAAGGCGCCGGAGACCTTTCCCGCCGATGGCGAGACCCGCTTCAAAGTCGCGCTGATGGACTACGGCGTGAAGCAAAACATGATCGGCTGTCTCACCCGCCGGGGCTGCCAGGTGACGGTCTTTCCCTGCCACACCCCCGCGGAGGAGCTGCTGCAAGGCGGCTTTGACGGCGTGATGCTCTCCAACGGCCCCGGCGACCCGGCGGACAACGTGGCCATTATCCAGGAGGTCAAAAAGCTCTACGAGAGCGACCTTCCCATCTTCGCCGTCTGCCTGGGCCACCAGCTCCTGGCCCTGGCCACCGGCGCCAAGACCCACAAAATGCCCTTCGGTCACCGGGGCGGGAACCACCCCGTGAAGGACCTGGCCGCGGGCCGGTGCTTTATCACCAGCCAGAACCACGGCTATGTGGTCACGCCGGAGACGGTGGACCCCGCCGTGGCGGAGATCTCCCATGTGAACGTCAACGACGGCACCGTAGAGGGCCTTCGCTACAAGCGGCCCAACTGCTTCACCGTCCAGTTCCATCCGGAGGCCGCGCCCGGTCCCATGGACACCGAGTACCTCTTCGACCGCTTTATCGCTTCCATGGGAGGTGGACACAATGCCTAAGGACCCCAAGATCAAAAAAGTTCTGGTGCTGGGCTCCGGCCCCATCGTCATCGGCCAGGCCGCGGAGTTCGACTACGCCGGCACCCAGGCCTGCCGCGCCCTGCGGGAAGAGGGGGTGGAGGTGGTGCTGGTCAACTCCAACCCCGCCACCATCATGACCGACGCCGACATCGCCGACCACGTCTACATCGAGCCGCTGAACGTGGCCTCCCTGACCCAGATCATCCAAAAGGAGCGCCCGGACTCCATCCTGCCCACTCTGGGCGGCCAGACCGGGCTCAACCTGGCCATGAACCTCCACGAAGAGGGCATCCTGGCCGACTACGGCGTGCGGCTTTTGGGCACCTCTCCCACCTCCATCAAAAAGGCGGAGGACCGCCAGGAGTTCAAGGACGCCATGGAGGCCCTGGGCCAGCCCTGCGTCACCTCCGACGTGGTGGAGAGCGTGGAGGCCGCCGTGGAGTTCGCCGGACGCATCGGCTACCCCGTCATCGTCCGGCCCGCCTATACCCTGGGCGGTACCGGCGGCGGCATCGCCTATGACGAGCCCTCCCTCCGGGAGATCGCCGACCGGGGCATCCACCTCTCCCGCGTGGGCCAGGTGCTCATCGAGCGGTGCATCGCCGGCTGGAAGGAGATCGAGTTCGAGGTCATGCGGGACTCCGCGGGCAACGTGATCCAGATCTGCTCCATGGAGAACATCGACCCCGTGGGGGTCCACACCGGCGACTCCATCGTTGTCGCCCCCACCCAGACCCTGGCCAACAAGGAATACCAGATGCTCCGCTCGGCGGCTCTGGACATCATCTCCGCCTTGGAGATCGAGGGGGGCTGCAACTGCCAGTTCGCCCTGAACCCAGACAGCTTTGAGTACGCCGTCATCGAGGTCAACCCCCGCGTCTCCCGCTCCTCGGCCCTGGCCTCCAAGGCCACCGGCTACCCCATCGCCAAGGTAGCCGCCAAGATCGCCCTTGGCTACACCCTGGACGAGATCCCCAACGCCGTCACCGGCAAAACCACCGCCTGCTTCGAGCCCACCCTGGACTACTGCGTGCTCAAGATCCCCCGTCTGCCCTTTGACAAGTTCACCACCGCCAGCCGCAAGCTGGGCACCCAGATGAAGGCCACCGGCGAGGTCATGGCCATCTCCAACTCCTTCCAGGGCGCTTTGATGAAGGCCATCCGTTCCCTGGAGCTGAACGTCAAGACCCTGCGGCTGGAGGGCCTGGAGGACCTTTATACGGAAGAAATTGAGGAAAAGCTGGCCGACGTGGACGACCAGCGCCTCTTCGTGGTGGCGGAGGCCCTGCGCCGGGGCTTTTCCCCGGAGAAGATCAACGCCATCACCAAGATGGACGTGTGGTTCCTGACCCGCTTCCAGGGCATCATCCAGATGGAGGCGGAGCTGTCAAAGGGCGTCCCCGACGCCGAGACCCTGCGCCGGGCCAAGGAGATGGGCTTCTCCGACGCCTACATCGCCGCCCTGTGCGGCTCCACCCGCGCCGAGATCAAGGCCCTGCGGGAGAGCATGGACATCCGCCCCAGCTTTAAGATGGTAGACACCTGCGCGGCCGAGTTTGAGGCCGCCACGCCCTATTACTACTCCACCTACGACCGGGAGAACGAGGCCGAGCCCAGCGCTGACGAGAGCCGCCGCAAGGTCCTGGTCCTGGGCTCCGGCCCCATCCGCATCGGCCAGGGCATCGAGTTCGACTACTGCTCGGTCCACTCCGTCTGGGCCCTGAAAAAGCTGGGCTGCGAGACCATCATCATCAACAACAACCCCGAGACCGTCTCCACCGACTTCGACGTGGCCGACAAGCTCTACTTCGAGCCCCTCACCGCCGAGGACGTGGAGGCGGTGGTGGAGCTGGAAAAGCCCTGGGGCGCGGTGGTCCAGTTCGGCGGCCAGACCGCCATCAAGCTGGCCAAGGCCCTGACGGAGATGGGGGTCCCCATCCTGGGCACCTCCTCCGACGGCGTGGACGCCGCCGAGGACCGGGAGCGCTTTGACGAGATCTTGCAGCAGTGCGGCATCCCCAGAGCGGAGGGCCGGACGGTGTTCACCACCGAGGAAGCCATCAAAGCCGCCAACGAGGTGGGCTATCCCGTGCTGGTCCGCCCGTCCTACGTCCTGGGCGGCCAGGGCATGGAAATCGCCTACAACGACCGCAACATCACCGAGTTCATGCGTATCATCAACCGCACTGTTCAAGAGCACCCCATCCTGGTGGACAAATACCTCATGGGCAGGGAAGTGGAGGTGGACGGCGTTTTCGACGGCGAGGACGTGCTGATCCCCGGCATCATGGAGCACGTGGAGCGGGCCGGCGTCCACTCCGGCGACTCCATCTCCGTCTACCCCTCCCTCCACATCGAGGACAAGCACAAAGAGACCATCCTGCGCTACACCCGCGACCTGGCCCGCGCCCTTGGGGTCATCGGCCTGATCAACATCCAGTTCATCATCTACTCCGACCAGGTCTACGTTATCGAGGTCAACCCCCGCTCTTCCCGGACCATCCCCTACATCAGCAAGGTCACGGGCGTCCCCATCATCGACCTGGCCACGCGGGTCATGCTGGGGGAGAAGCTCCGGGACATGGGCTACGGCGTGGACATCTACCCTGAGCAGAAGTATTACGCCGTGAAAATGCCCATCTTCTCCTTTGAAAAGCTCACCGATGTGGACACGGGCCTGGGCCCGGAGATGAAGTCCACCGGCGAGGTGCTGGGCCTGGACGAGTCCTTCCCTCAGGCCCTGCTGAAAGCCTTTAAGGGCGCCAATCTGCGCGCCCCCAAGAAGGGCGGCCGGGTCATCATCACCGTCCGGGACGAGGACAAGGGTGAGATCCTGGGCATCGCCCGCGGCCTGGCCGACCAGGACATCGAGATCTTCGCCACCGCCGGGACCTGCGCGGCCCTGAGCGAAGCGGGCATCCCCGCCAAGCTGGTGGGTCGGGTCAGCGAGGCCCATCCCAACATCCTGGATATGATCGCCTCCGGCTCTGTGGACCTGGTCATCAACACCCCCACCAAGGGCCGCAAGCACGACACCGACGGCTTCAAGATCCGCCGCAGCGCCGTGGAGCACTCCGTGGCCTGCGTCACCGCCATCGACACCGCCCGGGCCATCCTCACCGTCCGAGCCCAGAGCCGCAGCGCGGACCTGCGGCCCATCGACATCACCGCGCTTTGAGAGAAAGAGGAGGGGAAAGCCATGTCCCATCAAACTGTGATCGTACTGGACTTTGGCGGACAGTATAACCAGCTCATCGCCCGGCGGGTCCGGGAGTGCGGCGTATACTGCGAGGTCAAGAGCTACAAGACCCCTTTGGCGGAACTGCGGGCCATGGACCCCATCGGCGTCATCTTCACCGGCGGGCCCAACAGCGTCTACGAGCCGAACTCCCCCAAGGCCGACCCCGGCGTCTTTGACCTGGGCGTGCCGGTGCTGGGCATCTGTTACGGCTGCCAGTTCATGGCCCATACCCTGGGCGGGGCCGTCACCGCCGCCCAGGACGACAGCGCCAGGGAATACGGCAAGACCGAGACCTTTTACGATACCGGTTGCACGCTGTTCCAGGGACTGCCCCAGACGGGCATATCCTGGATGAGCCACGGCGACTACATGGCCAAGGTGCCCGACGGCTTTTCCCTGGTGGCCCACTCCGCCGCCTGTCCCAACGTGGCCATCGCCGACGAGAGCCGGAAGTTCTACGGCGTGCAGTTCCATCCTGAGGTGAACCACACCGAAAACGGCCTTGCCATGTTGCGGAACTTTCTCTACGGCGCCTGTGGCGCGGTGGGGGACTGGACCATGGGGGACTACAAAAACGCCTCTATCGCCGCCATCCGGGAAAAGGTGGGCGGCGGCAAGGTGCTGTTGGCCCTGTCCGGCGGAGTGGATTCCTCCGTGGCCGCCGCGTTGCTGGCCGAGGCGGTGGGGCCCCAGCTCACCTGCGTCTTTGTGGACCACGGCCTCATGCGCTTGAACGAGGGGGACGAGGTGGAGGAGGCGTTCTCCAAGTGGGACCTGAACTTTGTCCGGGTGAACGCGGAGGACCTCTTTTTGTCCAAACTGGCGGGGGTCGAGGACCCGGAGCGAAAGCGCAAGATCATCGGCGAGGAGTTCATCCGGGCCTTCGAGCGGGAGGCCAAGAAGATCGGCCAGGTGGACTTTTTGGTCCAGGGGACCATCTACCCCGATGTGATCGAATCCGGCCTGGGAGACGCCGCCGTCATCAAGAGCCACCACAACGTGGGCGGCCTGCCCGACTACGTGGACTTCAAGGAGATCATCGAACCTTTGCGGCTGCTCTTTAAGGACGAGGTCCGTCAGCTGGGCCGCGAACTGGGTCTGCCGGAGTACCTGGTCATGCGCCAGCCTTTCCCCGGCCCCGGCCTTGCCATCCGGGTCATCGGCGAGGTCACAAAACCCAAACTGGACACCCTGCGCCTGGCCGACTTCATCTTCCGCGACGAGATCGCCAAGGCGGGCCTGGAGCAGAGCATGAACCAGTATTTCGCCGTCCTCACCAACCTCCGCTCCGTCGGCGTGATGGGGGACGGCCGCACCTACGACTGCACCCTTGCCCTCCGCGCCGTCACCACCGCCGACTTTATGACCGCGGACTGGGCCAGGATCCCCTACGACGTGCTGGAGACGGTCAGCACCCGCATCGTCAACGAGGTCCCCGGCGTCAACCGCATCGTCTACGACATCACCAGCAAACCCCCCGCCACCGTCGAGTGGGAATAAGTTGAGAAGTCGTAAAAACCCAGTATTTATGCGGGTTTGCAGACTTTCGAGAGGTCTTTTGA
>CANQFT010000022.1 GCA_947599925.1 uncultured Oscillospiraceae bacterium
CGGCACATTCTGCCGGTCTACAAGGGCGAATTTATCTCCATGGTAAAAATGACGTCTGTGGTGGGGTATATCGCGGTCCAGGACCTGACCAAAGCCACCGACCTCATCCGCAGCCGCACCTTTGAGGCGTTCTTCCCGCTGATATTGACCGCGGTGGTGTACTTCCTGCTGGCGTGGTGCCTGACCCTTCTGCTGGGACTGGTGGAGAGGAAGATCGATTCCCGCCGCCGGCGCCGGGAACCGAAGGGGATCGACAGGGAAATTTCCCCGCAGGAGATCCCGGAAGAACCGAAAGCCGCGCAAAACGGGGAACCGGTGATCGCCATCTCCCATCTGAAGAAGGTATTTCCCAACGCAACGCCTTTGAAGGATGTGAATGCCGTCATAAACCAGGGAGATGTTATCTCCATCATCGGACCTTCCGGCACGGGGAAAAGCACCCTTCTGCGCTGCATCAACCGGTTGGAGACGCCGACGGAAGGACAGATCAAGGTGTTTGGCCAGCCGGTGACCGGCGTGAAGCCCGCGCAGCTTGGCGCCGTGCGCCGCCGCATGGGAATGGTATTCCAGAGCTTTAACCTGTTCGCCCATCTGACCGTGATCGAAAACATCATGCTGGGGCAGGTAGAACTGCTCGGCCGCACCCGGCAGGCGGCCTATGAACGGGGAATGCGTCTGCTGGCCAGCGTGGGGCTGGCGGAAAAGGCGCTCAACTATCCCGACGAGCTCTCCGGCGGCCAAAAACAGCGCGTTGCCATCGCGCGCACCCTGGGGATGCAGCCGGAGATCGTACTCTTTGACGAGCCGACCAGCGCGCTGGACCCCACCATGGTGGGAGAGGTGCTGGCAGTCATACGCAATCTGGCCGAGCAGGGGCTGACCATGCTGATCGTCACCCATGAGATGAAGTTTGCCCGGGACGTGTCCACGCGGGTATTTTACATGGACGAGGGCGTTGTCTACGAGGAGGGGACGCCGGAGCAGGTGTTTGACCGCCCAAAGACCGACCGCTGCCGGGCGTTTGTCCACCGCCTGAAGACCCTCCATATCGACATTGCCTCCAAGGAGTTTGACTTTATCGGCGCGGCGGCCGACATCGACCGCTTTGTCCGCAAGCAGCTGCTCGGCGCGCGGCAGTCGCTCAAGTACCAGCAGATCTTTGAGGAGCTGTGCGTGACGAGCATCCTGCCGACCTTGCCGGACGACGGGTGCAGTCTGAGCTTCGACGCCCTCTGCAATGAGGACGGGAGCGAATGCGAGGCTGTCATCCGCTGGAGTGGGGAGGATTTCGATCCGCTGACCCAGGGAGACGAGCTGAACGCGGCTCTGGCTGTCAGCCGGACCAAGAGCAGCAGCCATACCTATGCCGATGGAGTCAACACGGTGACCGTTGTATTTTAAATTAAAAAGAAAGAGGTGCAAAGATCAATGTTGTCAACAGAAAAACTATTTCATGTGAAGGAAGCCGGTTCCAATGTCAGGACGGAGGTCCTGGCGGGGGTCACGACCTTTATGACCATGGCCTACATCCTCATGGTCAACTCCAGAATGTTCGCGGAGCTTCCAGGGGTGTCCTACAACGCGATCTATATCGCCACGGCGATCTCCGCCTGTATCGGAACGGTGCTGATCGGACTGCTGGCCAACCTGCCCATGGCGCAGGCGGCGGCCATGGGCTCCAACGCCTTCTTTGTCTACACGGTGTGCTTCGGCCTGGGGCTGAGCTACGCCAACGCCCTGATGCTCGTCTTGCTGGACGGCATCCTGTTTATCCTGCTCACGGTGACGGGGCTGCGGAGGAAGATCTTCGAGGCCATTCCCCGGTCGGTCCGGGTAGCCATCCCCGCGGGTGTGGGGCTGTTTATCGCCTTCATCGGGCTCAAGGACTCCGGGATCGTGGTGGCGGACCCGTCCACCTTTGTCAGCCTGGCCTCCTTCAACCTGCTCTCCGGCAATGTGGCGTGGAGGGATATTATGCCCATGCTCGTCACCCTTGCCATTTTGATCGCCATCGCGGTCTTGACCTGCAAGCGGGTCAAGGGCGCTGTGCTCTGGGGCATCCTCGGCGGAACGGCGCTCTACTATCTCCTGGGCCTTACGATCCCCGGATTTTACACGGGTGGGGTCATAGGCGATCTGAATTTTAACCCGTTTACGGCGTTCGCGGAATTCGGCACCCAGGCGTTTGGCCGGGTCTTTACGGAGGGGTTCAACTTCTCCCCCTATCTGGCGGAGCACAGCGGGGTGGAGCTGGCCATCCTGATCGCGACCACCGCGCTGGCCTTCTGCCTGGTGGATATGTTTGACACCATCGGCACCCTGTACGGCGCCTGCGCCCGGGGCAACCTGCTCACCAAGGAGGGAGAGGTGCCCAACATGGACAAGGCGATGCTGGCCGACGCCATCGCCACCACCGCGGGCGCGGTCTGCGGCACCTCCACGGTGAGCTCCTATGTGGAGGCATCCACGGGCATCGCGGAGGGCGGGCGGACAGGCCTGGCCGCCATGGTGACTGGGGCGCTGTTCTTTGTCAGTATGTTTTTGAGCCCCATCGCCAAGCTGGTGCCCGGCTGCGCCACGGCGGCGGCGCTCATCTACGTGGGGATCATGATGATGAACTGCGCCAGGAGCATCGACTGGCTCAAGACCGAGGAGGCGGTCCCGGCGTTCCTCACTCTGGCGATGATGCCCATGACCTACAATATTTCCTACGGCATCGCCTTCGGCGTGATCTCCCATGTGCTGATCTGCGTGTTCACCGGCAAGGCGAGGGAGGTCAAGGCGGGGACCTGGGTGATCGCGGCGCTCTTTGCCGTCATGTTCTTTGTGACGCATTGAGAGCCGTCACAAGTTGTTTTCGAGGTGAAGAAAAGAATGGGGTCTGACAGCGCGAAGAAAAAGCGGCTGCGCGTTCTGGCTATTTTGCTCGCGGCCGCGCTGATCTTGGGCGGGTGCATCGCCTTCATCGTTTTCAAGGACAGGGCAAAAGCGGATGATATTGTCATTTTATATACCAACGACGTGCATTGTGCCGTGGATGACGACATCGGCTACGCCGGACTTGTGGCATACAGGCAGTGGTGCGAGAAAGGCACCCCCTATGTCACGCTGGTGGACTGCGGAGACGCCCTGCAAGGAGATGTGATCGGAGCGGTCTCCAACGGAGAATATCCGGCGGAGCTGATGGACCGCGCGGGATATGACTTCGCGGTACTGGGAAACCACGAGTTCGAATACGGCATGGAGCAGCTCGACAGGCTCATGGAGATCTGCGGCGCCCAGTATCTTGGCTGCAACATCCGCTACACAGGGAAGGACGACGCGGCGTTTCTCTCCCGGCTTCTGCCGTACAAGATCGTCTCCTATGGCGGTGTGAAGGTCGCCTTTATTGGGGTGTCAACGCCGGAGAGCATCGCGAAATCCGTTCCGGCGTACTTCTGCGATGAGGCCGGAAACTATGTATACGATTTCTGCGGGGAGAGCGGAGAGGAACTGTACGAATGCGTGCAGGAGAACGTGGACGCCTGCGTGAAGGAGGGCGCGGACTACGTCGTGGTCCTGGCGCATCTTGGGACGGACGAGGCATCCTCGCCGTTTACATCCACTGAGCTGATCGCGAACACAAGGGGGATCGACGCCGTGCTGGACGGCCATTCCCACAGCGAGATCCCCTGTGATGTTGTAAAAAACGCGGAGGGGGAGAACGTGCTCTTGTCCTCCACGGGCACGGGGCTTTGCAACATTGGCCGCCTTACCATCACCGCGAGCGGGAACATCCAGACAGGGCTGATCGGGACGTATCCGGAGACGGACAGCGAAATGTCGGAGTGTATAGAAAGCATGGAAGAAGAGTTCGAAGCCGAGCTCGCGAAAAACGTCGCTGTGTCAAAGGAGGCGCTTACAACAGTTTCTGATTCCGGTATGCGTCTCGTCCGGAACAGGGAGACCAATCTGGGGGATCTCTGCGCGGACGCGTACCGGGCCGTATCGGGAGCGGATGTGGCGCTTGTGAATGGCGGCGGCATCCGGGCGGATATTGCCGCTGGAGAGATCACCTATGGGGATATTCTGAGCGTGCAGCCCTACGGGAATACGCTCTGCGTGGCAAAGGCCACGGGGCAGGAGATACTGGACGCTCTGGAGATGGCCAGCCGCTCCTGCCTGCCCAGCGCGGACGACGGGGAAAACGCGGTGGGTGAAAACGGAGGCTTTTTGCAGGTGTCGGGGCTCAAGTATACGATCGACACCTCCGTGGAGTCCACAGTGAAGACGGATGAGCAGGGAAGTTTCATCTCCTGCGGAGAGGCCCGGAGAGTAAAGGACGTCATGGTCCTCACGGACGATGGCGGCTATGCGGAGCTTGCGCCGGATGGAATATATACGGTGGCATCCCACAATTACATGATCAAGGAAGGCGGAGATGGGCTGAATATGTTCATGGACAATGAGCTTGTGATCGATGAGGGAATGGCGGACTATGAGATACTTATGACCTATTTCACCGACGAGCTCAACGGAACGGTGGGGGATGGGTACGCTCTGCCGCAGGGACGGATCACGGTCCGATAAAAGCATAGGAGGATCACATTTGTCGCAACGCTGCTCGGCCCGCCCGCGGGATGACCGCTCTGCGGGCGCGCGGCTGAAAAAATCACCGCTCCCGCCGGCGCTCCCGCGCCGGCGGCTGTTTTGCTTGCTGTTTTTCGCTGTATATGACTTGGGGCGCGCGAAAAAGCGCGGGGCATTATAACGCGATCACAAGCTCAAACAGGCCGCCCTCCGCGCTGAACGAATAAAACGCGTTATACTTTTCGCAGAAGGCCAGGATGGAGCGCGTGCCGATCCCGTGGCCGGGTTCGCGGGATCGCGGGAGACCGTTCCTTCCAAGGGAGATCCGTCCGCGGTAGGGGTTTTTGATCTCAAACATGAACTGCGGCCGATGGGTACACCGGATGACGATTTTCCGCTGGTGTTCCGGAAGCCCTTCGCAGGCGTGTATGGCGTTTTCCAGAGCGTTGGAAAAGCAGATCGCAAGCTCGGCGGAATCGACGGGCAGAACGTCCGGAAAGGAGAGCCGCGCCTCCACCGCGATGCCGGAGCGCTCCGCGCGGCCCAAATAGGCCGCGAGCGTGGCGTTTAGGATGGGATCGTTGCAATACCGGACGGGCGCGGCGACGTCGATCCGCGTGGACGCTTCTTTTGTGCGGTCAAGGATCGCCTGGGCATTGCCCTCCCGCGCAAGCTCGGAGATCTCGGACAGCATTTGCCGGATGTCCCGCCTCGCGCCGATCAACTCCCGCGCTTTTCTCTCGTTGTCCGCTGCCTGTTTTCTGATGTTTTCTATTTGCAGTCTTAAAAGATCGCGGTCCTGTTCCTCCATCCGGTATCGGTACTGGAGCCACAGGTATTGGAAGATGGCATAGTAGATGATGAGGAGGACCACGCCTGACATGGCAAAGAGGATGGGAAAGGACGCGTTCTGCGTATAGTGCGCCGGGTAGAGCACGAGCACCATGGCAAGTATGAAAAAAGAGCAGGGGATCAGAGCGAGGTTCCCCCAGTCCCCGGTGACTGTGTCCGCGACATTGAGGAAAATATTTCGCAGAAAGAGAGCGTCCAGTAAGATTACGACCAGGTAGGCGGCCAGAAGCAGCAGGGGATCTGTCACAGAGCCGCCGCCGAACAGCGCTTGAAGCTGCGTCACGCCGACGATCAGGTAAAGGGACATGAGAAGCTGCGACAGGCAGCAGAAAATGTGCCTTGAAAGAGGCCCGTCCGCGATCAGGAAGGTTATGACGACCCCGGGTATGGTGATCGTGAATATGACGCTGCGCAGAAAGGGCAGGAAGCCGAGGAAGCGTATGCAGAGGACGGAAAACGCGACCGCGTAAACAGCATATCCGCTGACGATCAGCAGATTTTTCTTTTTGTTTTCCTTTGTCCTGCTGATGGAGACGACCATGCCGAGCGTGCCAAAGATGGAGACAAGGATCCGGTATGCCTGGTATGCGGTATCGTTATCAAAAATCATGCCTTGCCTCCTGTCCCATATATTCTACTATACGAAGCCCATGCGGGTGATACGATAGGTCCTCCGCGCTCACGATCGAGGGCCTATAACGCCACCATGATCCGGAGCCGGTCATTCTCAGCCGCAAACGAATACACGGCGCCGTGTCTGTCACAAAATGACGCTATGGAGCGGAAGCTGCTCGTTAAGCCTCCGTTTGACGGTTTTGGAAGGCCCTTTTTGTCGAGGGCCATTTTGCCGTGAAAGGGATATGTGACCTCAAACATCAGCTGCGGACTGTGGATGCACCGGACGCGCATCTTCCTTTCGCCCGCAGGAAGTTCCAGACAGGCATGGATGCCGCTTTCCAGCATATTGGCGAAGCAGACGGAGAGCTCGGAAGAGTCCACCGGAAGGACGCTCGGAATGGAGAGGGAGGTCTCAAGCTCGATGCCCGCCTCACTTGCGGACGCGAGGTAACTGGAGAGCGTGGCGTCCAGAATGGGATCGCCGCAATACCGGCGCGGCTCTGGAACATCCTCAGACAGCCCCGCGGTATTTTCAACAAAATCAAGGATCGCCTGTGTATCGCCGCGTTCCGCGAGGGCGGCAACCGTGGAGAGGATGTGGCGCAGGTCGTGCCGAATGATTTTTGTCTGCTTGTCAAGGGCCTCAATATCGGCGTTTTCCCTCCGTATGTTTTCCAGCTGAAGCTCCAGGATCTCCCTGTTCTGCTCTGACTGCGATCTGCTGTACTGCATGGACAGGTAACTTCCGATGGAAAAGTAGACGGCGACCATGACGGCGCCGAGCAGGTAGATCGTGACGATGCTCAAAGGCCGTTTCGTGTAATGCTCCGGATAAAGGGCGACGGTCACGGAAAGGACGATGAACGCACAGGGGATCAGAGAGAGGACGCCCCAGCCCTTTTTGACCGTGCCGGCAAAATCGAGCAGGATATGCCTGACAAAGTGAAAATCAACCAGCATCGCAAGCAGATAGAAAAGCAGGCGCAGCAGGATGTCCGACAGCTCGTTTCCGTGCAAGGCGGTATTGATGAGGGTAACTGTGGCGGCAATGTACAGGGAAACCAGAATATGTGTCGCCCGGGTAAATACAAGCTTCGCAAACGGCTCGTCAGAAATATTGTGCAAAAGAAGGACCGCCGGGCATGATATGGTAAGGATAAATATCCGCAGGAAGTGCTCATAATCAAAATAATAGATGATCAAAAAGGTGGAGAGGACGACATAGACCCCATAGCCCAAAATGACCGCGACGCACACGGGTTTCTTTTGAACGATCTTAAAATTGGCCGTGGACGCCATCATGGCGATCGTGCCCACAAAGGTGATCAGGACTTTCAGGACTAAAAAAGCAAGGTTATCCTCAAAAAGCACGGTATTTTCCTCCGTTCAGCCAAAAGGCCGCCCACGCCTTCTTGACGTCGTCATATATGCGGCGCGGGATGGGAACGCGCAGGTCTCCTGTCAAAACCATGTCCGTTTTGGTCACTTCCATGACATGGGTCAGGTTTACCACGAACGAGGAACCGACAAGGAGCATCCCGTTGTGGGAGAGGAGGTCTGAGGCCGCGTCAATGAAGGAGCCGTTGAAGGTGACGCCGCGTATCATGCTCCCATCCGTCATGTAGTAGCAGATCCGTTTTCCGGCGCGTTCCGCGTACCGGATGTCGGCAACGGGAAGGATGCGGATACTGCCCGCGGTCTTGACGGAAACCATCTCCCGCGTGGTCCGGGAAAAATAGGAAAACGCTTTGTCGAGGCTCCGGAAGAAGAGCGGCTTATCCACAGGCTTCAAGAGGTAATCGAGGGCGTCCACGCGGTAGGAGTCCAGCGCGAAGTCGGGCGATGTGGTCAGATAGAAAAACATCCCCTGATCGCCGCGTCTACGAAGCGCCGTGCCGAGCTCGATGCCGTCCATCTCCGGCATGACGCAATCGAGGATGTAGAGGTCGAAGCCGCCGTGCTCGTCCACATGGTTCAAAAGCTCCTTCCCGGAATAGAAAGACGACAGCGAAAGCGAGCGGTCAGGATTGGCCCGCTTGTACTGTCCGATCAGATCTTTTATTGTCTCGTGGTATGCTTTTTCGTCATCACATAGCGCGATCTGCAAGGTTTTCGCCCCTTTTCCGGTCCAAATGCGGTGGTATTCGACATATTTTTACATTATAACAAAGAAAAATGCGTATGTCAACGAACCGGCCCTCGCCGGATCCACGGCGCGGGGCTGACCACACATTTGCAACGGAGGCGCTATCGAAACACACAGGAGCCCGTGTGGGACACGGGCTCCTGAACGAAAAACGTATTCACGAAGTATGTTCACAGTGTTTTCCTATGCCCACGGCGCTGCCCCGGCAAAAATTTTTACGGCCCTTCGCACAACTGGGCGCGAAGGGCCGCGGGGTTTTTACAGGATGATGCAGATGAGGCCGCCGGAGCCCTCGTTGATGATGCGCTGGAGGGTCTCCTGGAGCTTGAAGCGGGCGTCGTCGGGCATACGCTTGAGCTTGGACTGCAGGTCCTCGCTGACCAGCTCGTGGAAGGATTTGCCGAAGATGTTGGACTGCCAGATCTTGCCCGAATCCCCTTGGAACTCCTGGAGAAGATAGTCCACCATCTCCTCGGACTGCTTTTCGTTGCCCACGATGGGGGAGACCTCGGTCTGGATGTCGGCCCGGATCATGTGGATGGACGGGGCGCTGGCCCGGAGGCGCACGCCGTAGCGCCCGCCCTGCTTGACGATCTCCGGCTCCTCCAGCTTCAACTCCTCCAGAGCGGGCACCACGATGCCGTAGCCCGTGGCCTTGACCTGCTCCAAAGCGCCCTCGATCTTGTCGTACTCGGCCTTGATCTGGCTCAGTTGGGTCAACAGGCTGAGGAGGTCGCCGTCGTCCCGGACGGGGAACCCGGAGCGCTGGGACAGGGTCTCGTAAAAGAGGTCGCGGGGCAGCTCCAGCTGGGCCTGGGCCTGGCCGCTGCCCAGGGAGATGGCGGTGACGCGGGCGTGGCTGACCCACTGGCACTGGGCCATGGCGTCCAGCGCGGCGGGCACGTCCCGGATCCGCTTGAGGCTGTCCGCGCTGTCCCGGATGGCGGCGTAGAGCCCGGCCTTGATGGGGTGGTCGCCGGGCAGGGCGTCCACCCAAGCGGGCAGAAAAATGCCCAGCTCCCGGATGGGAAACTCGTCCAGTACGCCGCGGACGATGGCCCGGACGGCCTCCTCGCCCAGCTCCAGGCAGTTGACCGCAAGGCAAGTGACGTTGTACTTTTCCGCCAGCTCTTCCCGCAGGGCCTGGGCCTCGGCGGACTGGGGCCAGGCGGAGTTGAGCAGCAGCAAAAAGGGTTTGCCCAGCTCTTTGAGCTCGGTGATGACCCGCTCCTCGGCCTCCAGATAGTCCTCTCTGGGGATGTCGGTCACGGTGCCGTCGGTGGTGACCACGATGCCGATGGTGGAGTGTTCGGAGATGACCTTGCGGGTGCCCATCTCGGCGGCCTGGACCATGGGCATGGGGCTCTCCGACCAGGGCGTCATGACCATGCGGGGCTGGCCGTCCTCGTCCGCGCCCACCGCGCCGGGCACCAGATAGCCCACGCAGTCGATGAGCCGCACGGAGCACTGGGCCTCGCCGCCCAGGTCGATGGATACCGCCTCCTCCGGCACGAACTTGGGCTCGGCGGTCATCACCGTCCGGCCTGAGCCCGACTGGGGCAGTTCGTCCCTGGCCCGGTCCCGGCGGTAGGCGTTCTCTATGCCGGGGAGGACCATGGTCTCCATGAACCGCTTGATAAAGGTGGACTTCCCCGTCCGCACCGGGCCCACCACGCCGATGTATACGTCGCCCTGGGTCCGCTGGGCGATGTCCTCGTAGAGCTTGTGGTCTACCACAAAACATTCCTCCTCGTTAGGCAGGTCTTGTCTCTACCACTGTATGGACAACGCCCGGGTTCTATGACAGCAAAAAAGCGGCGTTCCCGCGAGGGACGGCCGCTTTTTTGTCTATTCGCCTGTTTCCCCGGAGAGCTCCTGGGCCTTCTTTTCCTGGTAGTAGGCCGTGGTCTGAACGGAGGTAAAGGGCGGGTGCTCCTCCATCTCCCGCGCCTTGGAGGAGAGGTGGCCCAGCAGGGCGTTGAGGCCCTCGTCGGTGAGGGGGAAACTCCGGCGGGAGAGCTCCTGGGCGTAGGGGCGGGAGAACGGGCCTTGCCAGAGGACCACCTCCACCGCCTGGTCCTGGGGCTTTTCGATCTGGAAGCGGAGGAGGCCGCTGCTCCCCAGCCAGCCGTTGCCGTTTTTGAAGTAGCCCAACGTGGGCAGTTTGATGGGCGTCATGGCGTCACCTCAGTCCCACAGGATGGTGGCGAAGTAGTCCTCCGGCGTCTCGGCGCGGCGGATGGCCTTGACGCTGCCGTCCTCCCGCAGCAGCAGCTCCGCCGAGCGGAGGCGGCCGTTGTACTGGTAGCCCATGGAGAAGCCGTGGGCCCCGGCGTCGTGGATGACCAGCAGATCGCCCAGGTCGATCCGGGGCAGCATACGGTCGATGGCGAATTTGTCGTTGTTCTCGCACAGGCCGCCCACCACGTCGTACATATGGTCACAGGGCGCGTCCTCCTTGCCCATGACGGTGATGTGGTGGTAGGCGCCGTACATGGCCGGGCGCATCAGGTTGGCCGCGCAGGCGTCCACCCCCACGTATTCCTTGTAGGTGTGTTTGAAGTGGGTGGCGCGGGTGACCAGACAGCCGTAAGGGGCCAGCATATAGCGGCCCAGCTCTGTGTAGATGGCCACGTCCCCCATCCCCGCGGGGACCAGCACCTCCTCGTAGGCCCGGCGGACCCCCTCGCCGATGGCGGCGATGTCGTTGGCGGCCTGGTCGGGCTTGTAGGGGATGCCCACGCCGCCGGAGAGGTTGATGAAGGCGATGTGACAGCCGGTCTCCGCCTTGAGCTCCGCGGCGGTCTGGAAGAGGATGTGGGCCAGGGTGGGGTAGTAGTCGTTGGAGAGGGTGTTGGAGGCCAAAAAAGCGTGGATGCCAAAGCGCTTGGCGCCCATGGCCTTGAGCCGCCGGAACGCCTCGGTGAGCTGGGGCCGGGTCATGCCGTATTTGGCCTGGCCGGGGTTGTCCATGACCTGGAACCCCTCGTTGCTGGCGCCCAGGGTGAAGGTGCCGCCGGGGTTATAGCGGCAGGAGATGGTCTCCGGGATGGTCCCGATGGTCTCTTGCAGGAAGTCGATGTCGGTAAAGTCGTCCAGGTTGATGACGGCGCCCAGCCGGTGGGCCAGCTGAAACTCCTCGGCGGGGACGTTGTTGGCCGAAAACATGATATTCCCGCCGGAGACGCCGCAGCGCTGGGCCAGCATCAGCTCGGTGAGGGAGGAGCAGTCCAGGCCGCAGCCCTCGTCCAGCAGGATCTTCAAAATGCCCGGCGTGGGGGTGGCTTTGACGGCGAAATACTCCCGAAAGCCCGGATTCCACGCGAAGGCGGCCTTGAGCCGCCGGGCGTTTTCCCGGATGCCCGCCTCGTGGTAGAGGTGGAAGGGGGTGGGGTACTGCTGGGCGATGGCCTCCAGCTGGGGAAGGGTCACAAAGGGTTTTTTCATGGTCATGCTGCCTTTCTATCTCTTGGGTTTTTACTCGGCCAGAAAGACCGCCTTGGCGGCCTTGTAGGTCATATAGCAGTCCAGCTTGCCCACCGTCTCAAAGGGGGCGTGCATGGACAAGACGGGCACGCCGGCGTCCAGGGTGTCGATGTCCCGCTTGGCCATATAGCAGGCCACCGTGCCGCCGCCGCCCTGGTCGGCCTTGCCCAGTTCCGCCATCTGCCAGAGCACGTTTTGCCCGTCCAGCACCCGGCGGGTCCAGGCGACCACCTCGGCGGAGGCGTCGCTGGAGCCGGATTTGCCCCGGGAGCCGGTGTACTTGCAAAGGCCCACGCCGTAGTTGACCCTGGCGGCGTTATATTTGTCGTAGACCTCGGAAAAGTTGGGGTCAAAGGCGGCGGTGACGTCGGCGGAGAGGCAGAAGGAGTTTTCAAAACAGCGCTTGAGCGGGGTCTGCTGGGCGTCGCACAGGTCGCTCATAAAGGTGTCAAAGGCGGCGCTCTGCATACCGGACACCCCCTCGGAGCCGATCTCCTCCTTGTCGGCCAGCATACACACCGCGGTCTTGGCCGGAGCGGTCTCCAGGTCCAGCAGGGCGGCCAGACAGGCGTAAGCGCAGACCCGGTCGTCGTGGCCGTAGGCGCCGATGAGGGAGCGGTCAAAGCCCACGTCGCTGGCCCGGAAAGCGGGCACGGCCTCCAGCTCGGCGGAGATGAAGTCCTCCTCCACGATGCCGTATTTCTCGTGGAGAAGGTCCATGACGGCCAGCTTGACCCGGTCCGCGCCGTCGTCGTCCTTGAAGGGGCGGCTGCCCACCAGAATGTTGAGGCTCTCGGCGGGGATGGCGTCGCCCAGGGGCTTTTTCGCCTGTTCGGAGGCCAGATGGGGCAGCAGGTCGTCCACGGTGAACACCGGGTCGCCCAGGCCGCCGCCGAT
Source organism: uncultured Oscillospiraceae bacterium (assembly GCA_947599925.1). Taxonomy (GTDB): domain Bacteria; phylum Bacillota; class Clostridia; order Oscillospirales; family Oscillospiraceae; genus MGBC124762. The sequence goes on from CANQFT010000022.1 coordinate 12,569, forward strand.
GGAGACCGTCACGTTGGCCCCGCCCTTGAGGGCCACCGTGCCGTGGAGCTCCAGAGGGATGGTGACCCACTGGTATTTGCGGATGCCGCCGTAGTAGTGGGTCTTGAAGAAGGCCAGCTCGCCGTCTTCGTAGAGGGGGTTGGGCTTCAGGTCCAGCCGCGGGGAGTCCAGATGGGCGGCGGCGATGTGGGCCCCGTGGGTCAGAGGGGCGGAGCCGATGACCGCCAGCATCAACGCCTTGCCCCGGTTGACGCGGTACACCCGGTCCCCGGCCTTCAGCGCCATGCCCCGGACAAAGGGCACAAAGCCCCGCCCCTTGGCCAGCTCCACCGCCGCGCTGACGCACTCGCGCTCGGTCTTGCCCGCGTCCAGGAACTTTTTGTAGTCCTCGCAGTAGCTGTGCATGGCGATCTCGTCTTGCATACTCAGCCGGTCATAGCCGTTTTTGGGGCGGCGGAGCAGCGCTTCCCGGCGCAGTTCGCCAGCGGTCTTTTCGGCTTCAGCCATGGTGGTGTCCTCCTTTGGTTTTTGGTTGACATAATTTTGAAGCAAGCAGGGCCTGGACCTCTTGGGTCAACTGCTGGGTGGTCTTGGTCCCGTCGTTTTCGATGGCGTGGTCACAGTGGTTTACATAATATTCAAGCGGTTTCTGGGCGTCCATGCGCCGCCGGGCCTGGTCCTGGTCCAACCGGTCCCTGGCCATGATCCGCCGGAGGCGGACCTCCGCCGGAGCGGTGACGGCGATGGTCACGTCGCACAGCGCCCCAAGGCCCGATTCGATCAGGGCCACGGCGTCCAGCGCCAGGGCCGTTTTGCCCTGGGCCCTGGCCGCCTCCATCTGGGAGAGGCAGGCGGACACCACGTGGCGGTGGGTGATGGCGTTCAGGGATTCCAGGGCGGAGGGGTCGCCAAAGACCACGCCGCCCAGGGCCCCGCGGTCCACTTGGCCCTGATTATCTAGGATACTCCTTCCAAAGCGCTCTGTCAACTCCCCGCGCAGTTGAGGGGAGGACTGGAGCAGGCGGTGGTAGAGGGCGTCGCAGTCCACGCACACACAGCCCATCCGGTCCAGGATGGACAGGATGGTGGTCTTGCCCGCGCCGGTGGGGCCGGTGAGCCCGATGGTCAGCATACCGCGTCAAGCGCCCAGGGCCGCCTCGATGGCGTCCTCGGTCCCGGCCATGGCCTGGAGGGTGAGCTCCAGTAGTTTGTCCAACTCCCAGCCCAGATCTTCAGCGCCCTGGGCGATGACCTCGCGGGAGCAGCCGGCGGCGAATTTTTTGTCCTTGTACTTCTTTTTCAGGCTCTTGAGCTCCATGTCCTTGCAACTTTTGCTGGGCCGCATGAGGGCGGCGGCGCCGATGAGCCCGGTGAGCTCGTCGGCGGCGAAGAGGACCTTTTCCATCTCCAGCTCCGGCTTGTCGTCTACGTCGGTGAGACCGTAGCCGTGGCAGGCCACGGCGTGGATCAACTCCGGGGTATAGCCCTGCTGGGCCAGCAGTTCCTTGGCCTTGACGCAGTGGGCGTCGGGCCACTTTTCAAAGTCCACGTCGTGGAGCAGACCCACCTGTTGCCAGAAATCCTTCTCGTCCCCGTGGCCCAGATGTTCGGCGAACCAGCCCATGACGGCGGCCACCGTCTGGGCGTGGCGGCGGTGGAAGGGCTCGGCGTTGAGAGAGTAGACCAGCTCTTGGGATTCCGCAAAGGTCTTGCCAGTGGTTAACATAATTATACCTCCTATGTGTTTTATCCGGTGTGTCGCTCGCCGCCGGCAGGGGCGGTCAGAGGTCGATGATGTGAAAGCCCGCCGCCTTGTTGAGACGGTTGGTGACGGCCAGGCCCAGGCCGCCGCTGTCCGGGGACTGGGCGTAGATGGCGGTGACGTCCGCTTGTCCGTCAAACCACCGCAGGGCCTCGAAGAGCCGCCGGGCCTGTTCAGACAGGTCGCCCTCCGGCCCCAGAGAGCGGAGGGGACAGCCGGGAAAGAGGTTGACATAATCCTCAAAACAGATGACCCCCACGCCGGGCCGCAGATGGGAACAGATGTAGGCCGCCGTCTCGCGCGGCTCGCCCCGCACAACGGTCACAGGTGCTTTGGGGGCGTAGTGGCGGTACTTCATGCCGGGGGCGCGGGGCTTTTCGCCAGTTGACATAAGACGAACCACCGCCTCGTCCACCGCCACCGGGCCCAGCACCTCCCCCAGTTCTTCCAGGGTCACTCCGCCGGGCCGCAGGAGCCTGGGCGGGGCGACGGTCAGGTCCACGATGGTGGACTCCACGCCCACAGCGCAGGGCCCGCCGTCCACCACGGCGGCGATCTTGCCCGCCATGTCCTCCCAAACCGCCTGGGCGGTGGTGGGGCTGGGCTTGCCGGAGGTGTTGGCGGAGGGGGCGGCGATGGGAAGTTGACATAATTCCAAAATCTCCCGCGCCACCGGATGATCCGGGCACCGCATCCCCACCGTGTCCAGCCCCGCCGTCACCACGTCGGGCACCACGGGCTTCCGCGCCAGGATCATGGTCAGCGGCCCGGGCCAGAAGCGGCGGGCCAGGTCGTAGGCCGCCGCGGGGATGTGGGCGCAGTAGCGCGCCAGGTGGTCGGGGCCGGGGATGTGGAGGATGAGGGGGTTGTCCTGGGGTCGGCCCTTGGCGGCGAAGATGGCGGCCACCGCCTCCGGGTCCAGACCGTTGGCGCCCAGGCCGTAGACCGTCTCGGTGGGGAAGGCCACCAGTTCCCCTTGGGCCAGGAGATGGGCGGCTCTGGGGGCGTCGGCGGCGGCGAGGCGAAGGGTGTCAGTCATAGACGCCGACCTCCATGCCGCCCAGTTCCAGAGTGGTCTCCCTGGGGAAGCCCGCCTTTTGGAGATAGTATTTCACCGTCAGGATGCCGTATTTGGGGTTGCGGTTGTCCTCCTCGCCCAGCAGGTCGATGTCGATGTGGCGGGGGCTGGAGCCCAGCAGACAGCCGTCGTCCTCCAAGAGCTCCGCCAGGTCGTCCCTCACCTGCTCCAAGGTGGCCCCGGCGGGCAGGGCGGGGAAGTGGATCAGCAGTTCCATGATGGGTCAGCCTCCTTCAGTCGCCGCGCCTGGTCGTCGGACCGCAGGGCGTTGATGATCTCGTCCAGGTCGCCGTCCATCACCTCCAACAGCCGGTAGAGGGTCAGGCCGATGCGGTGGTCGGTGAGACGGCCCTGGGGAAAGTTGTAGGTGCGGACCCGTTCGTTCCGCATCCCGCTGCCCACCTGACTGCGCCGGGCCTGGGTGATGGCGCTGTTCTGGGCCTGCTGGGCCTGGTCGTAGAGCTTGCTCCTCAGCATCAGCATGGCCTTGTCCCGGTTCTGGAACTGGCTGCGCTCCTGCTGACACTCCACCACGATGCCGGTGGGCTTGTGGATGAGGCGCACGGCAGAACTGGTCTTGTTCACGTGCTGGCCTCCGGCGCCGGAGGCGCGAAAGACCTGCATCTCCACATCGCCGGGGTCGATGTTCACCGTCACCTCGTCCACCTCCGGCAGTACCGCCACAGTGACGGTGGAGGTGTGGACCCGGCCGCCGGACTCGGTCTCCGGGACCCGCTGGACCCGGTGGACGCCGCTTTCAAATTTCAGCTTGGCGTAAGCGCCCTGACCCTGGACCAGAAAGATGATCTCTTTGACCCCGCCCAGCTCGGTCTCGTTGGCGCTCATGACCTCCACGTTCCAGCCCTGGCGCTGGGCGTACATGGAGTACATCCGAAAGAGGGAGTGGCCAAAGAGAGCGGACTCTTCGCCGCCCACACCGGCGCGGATCTCCACCATCACGCTCTTGTCATCGTCCGGGTCGCGGGGCAGGAGGAGCAGTTTCAGCTCCGATTCCAGCCTGGGAATGGCCTCCAGCGCGGCCTGGTACTCCTCCTGGGCCATCTCCCGGAGTTCCGGGTCGGCCAGCAGGGCCCTGGCCTCTTCCAAACTCTGCCGGGTCTTTTGGAGGCGGCGGTACGCCGCCACCACCTCCTCCAGCTCCCGCTGTTCCTTGTTGAGCCGGGCCACCAGCTCCGGGTCGGCGTAGGTCTCGCTCTGGCCCAGCTGGGCTTCGATGAGGGCGTAGCGCCGGTCCAGGGCCTGTAACTTCTCCTCCAAAAGCGGCGCCTCCTTTTACCAGTCCAGCGCGAAGGATTTCACCAGACCCACCGGCTCGCGCAGGAAGTTGTATATCTTGTACCAGAGATGGTCGGAATCCGCCGCCAGAGTGGAGACGCCGTAGCCAAACCGCGTCCCCAGCAGACGGCACCGGGCCAGGTGAAAGTCGTTGGACACCAGAATGACGCCGCGGGCGACGTCGTAACCGTTCCGGGCCAGCAGTTCCTTGCTGTTTTTCAGATTCTCCTTGGTGTTGTGGGACTGGTCCTCTTTCAAGATGGTCCCCGCAAAGCCCCGGTCCCGGAGAAAGGCCTCCATGCCGTTGGCCTCGCTGTCGGGCTCGTCGGGGCCCTGTCCGCCGGAGACCACCACCAGGACGTCCGGGTGCGTTTCCAGATAGGCCAGGGCCCGCTCCAGCCGACGCTGGAGGAACAGGGACGGCCCCTGCTCCTGAAGCTGGGCGCCCAGGATCACCATGGCGCCGGGCTGACCCTCCACATCGTCGTGGGCGTTGACCAGCACCACGGTCTCCAGCGCCAGGTAGCACGCCGCGGCCAGGACCAGGCAGAGGCAGAGGAGCTTTTTCCACAGGCTCATTCCCCGCTTGCCGCCGTAAGGCTGATATGCTCTGTCTTTCATCCCTGCGCCTCCTCCAATTCCTGGGCCAGCGTTTCCCACTGGGTATAGAGATGCCGGATCCTGTCATCCAGCGCCTCTCGCTGCTGGTAGAGCTCCTGGAGCTTCAGATAGTCGCTGGCGGCCTCGTCCATGGCCTGGGTGAGCTCGTACATCTCCTCCTCCGCCTTGGCCACGGCCCGCTCCGCGGCGGCCACTTCCTTTTCCAGATACTTTGTCCCGCCGGGGCGTTTGGGCTTGGCGGGGGCCTCCGGCTTGGGGGCGGGCTTCCCCGCGTCCGCCGGGGCGGACCGGGCGAGCTGGGTCTGGCGGTCCAGCCAGGCCCGGTACTCCTCAAAGGTGCCCTTGTAGTCCCGGATATGGCCGTCCTGGATGGTCCACACCCGCTGGGCGAAGCGGTTGATGAAGTAGCGGTCGTGGCTCACCAGCAGCAGCGCGCCGGGGAAGTCGGCCACGGCGCCTTCGATCCACTCCCTGGAGGCGATGTCCAGATGGTTGGTGGGCTCGTCCAGGATGAGGAGGTTGATCTTCTCGTCCATGAGCATACACAGCTTGAGCCGGCTCTTCTCCCCGCCGGAGAGACTGTCCACCCGCTTGAACACGTCCTCGCCCCGAAAGAGAAAGGCCGCCAGACGGTCTCTGGCCTCCTGCACCGAGCAGTTACAGCCGTAGAGCATGGTGTCCACCAGGTTGCGTTCCGGATGGTCGAACACCACCTGCTGGGGCAGGTATCCCACCCGCACCGTGGGGCCGAAGCGGACCTTGCCCGCGGTGGGCTTCTCCTGGCCCAGAAGGAGCTTCAGGAAGGTGGTCTTGCCCGTGCCGTTGTCCCCCAAGAGGGCGATGCGCTCTCCGCCGGAGACCACCAGGTTCACGTCCCGGAACAGTTCCCGTGGCCCGAAGGATTTGGCCAGGCCGATGGTGGAGAATACCTCGTCGCCGTGAAACTCCCTGGCGTCAAAGCCCGCGGTCATGGTCCGATGCTCGCTGGGCTTGTCCACCGTCTGGATGCGCTGGATACGCTTTTCCATGGAAAAGGCCCGCCTGTGGAGCTTGTCCATGCCCATGAAGCCCCACAGGTGGATCCGCTCCGCCGCGGCCTTCAACTGCTCCACCTTGGCCTGCTCCTTTTCGTAGCGCTTGAGCTGTTCCTCAAAGCGGCGGCGCTTTTCCACCACGTAGAAGGAGTAGTTGCCGGGGTAGAAGTGGGCCGTGCCGTCCTCCAGCTCCACGATGCGCTGGACCACGCGGTCCAGAAAATAGCGGTCGTGGGAGATGGCCAGCACCGTGCCCTTGAACTTGTCCAGGTAGCCCTCCAGCCACTCGGTGGCGTGGAGGTCCAGGTGGTTGGTGGGCTCGTCCAGCAAGAGGAGGTCGGTGTCCTCCAAAATGAGACGGGCCAGGTTCACCCGGGTCTTTTCCCCGCCGGAGAGGGCGTCAAAGTCCTGGCGGCGCATTTCCTGGGAAATGCCGAGGCCCGCGGTGACTTTGTTGAGAGGGGTGGCCGTGTCGTAGCCTCCGGCGTGTTCGTATTCCGCCGCCAGCTTGTCGTACCGGGCCAGCAGCGCCGCGTCCTCCGGCCTGTCCCCCATCTCCGCCTCCAGCCGGGCCAGCTCCGCCTCCATCTCGCCCAGCCGGGCGAAGGCGGTGCGTAAAACGTCCTCCACGGTGTAGCCCGCCGGGTAGACGGGGATCTGGGAGATCAGCCCCACCCGGCAGCCCTTGGCCAGCTGGATGGACCCACCGTCGGGCTCCAGCTGGCCGCAGATCATGCGAAAGAGGGTGGTCTTGCCCGCGCCGTTGTGCCCCAGCAGACCCACCCGCTCGCCGGAGTCCACCTGGAAGGTCACGTCCTCAAAAATATTCTGCCCGACCTCGAAGCCGTGGCGCAGATTTGTGACAGATAGCTCGATCATGTGTTTACTCCTGGAATCATCTGTGGTGAGATCGCGGCCCCGGAAAGGGGGAGACGGGGCTACCCTTCCTTTTCCGGCGTGATGGACACCAGGTAGCTGACAATATCCTCAAATTTCATGCCACGGGAGGCCTTGACCAAGATGGCCGCGTTGGGCTGCACCAGCTTGGCGATGGTGGGCAGGGCCTCTTCCTTCGTGGCGAACCAGTAGACCTCCGGCACCTGGTGGTCCCCGGCGGCGTCGGCCATGGAGCGGGACAGCGGGCCGATGGCCACCAGACAGTTGATGCCCGCGTCCCCCACGGCGCGGCCCACGGCGGCGTGGAGGCTGGGACCCATGGAGCCCAGCTCCAGCATATCGCCCAGGATGGCCATTTTATACTCGCCCTGGGTGGAGGCCAGGGTCTGGAGCCCGGCCCGCATGGACTGGGGGTTGGCGTTGTAGCCGTCGTCCAGGATGCGGACACGCTGGCCCCGGTCGATGACGTTCATCCGCATTTTGGTGGGGGCGTAGCGCAGGATGCCACGGGCGATGGCCTCATGGCTCATGCCGAAATATTCGCCCACGGCGGCGGCCATCAGCACGGGGTAGACCATGTAATCCCCCAGAGACGGGATGACCACGGAGAACTGGCCCAAAGGGGTGTGGATGACGCAGTGGAGGTCCTCGGTGACCAGGTCCCGGTCCTGGTGGGTGACGTAGTAGTCGTTGTGGGGGGAGACGCCGCAGTAGATGACGGGGTGGTCCAGCCGGCCCCGGAGCGTGCCCAGCAGTTCGTCGTCGCCGTTGAGCACCACCGGACCCGCCGGGTCCATGTGTTCCAGCATCTCGCACTTGGCCTTTAATATGCCCTCGCGGGAGCCGAGATTTTCAATGTGGGCGTCGCCGATGTTGGTGATCAGGCAGACCTTGGGCCGGACCAGTTGGCTGATGACCCGCAGTTCGCCGAAGTGGTTCATGCCCATTTCGATGACGCTGAGGGCGTTCTCCCCGGACAGGTCCAGCAGGGCGGAGGACACGCCCAGAAGATTGTTGTGGTTTTCAGGGGTCTTGTGGGTGGAGAACGTCTCGCTGAGGACCGCCGCCACCATATCCTTGGTGGTGGTTTTGCCCACGCTGCCGGTGACGGCGATGAAGGGGATGGAAAACTTGTCTCGATACCACCGGCCCAGGGCCGTGGGCACCTGGGCGGTGTCCGGCACCTGGATATACGCCTTGCCGGGGACGTAGCTCTTGGGCTCCACCATGGTGAAGGTCCCCGCCGCGCCCAGTTGGAAGGCCTTTTGGATGAAGCTGTGGCCGTCGGCCTGCTGGCCGCGGATGGGCAGGAAGAACTCCCCCTCGCGGAGCTTGCGGGTGTCAAAGCACACGCCGGGGACAGGGGCGTCCGGAGATGTGTCCGGGCCCAGGATCCTGCCGTCCAAAAGCTCTAAAATGTCTCCGATCCGTACATTTTCCATGGCGCGTTAACCCCTTTCCCGGATGGCGGCGTCGATGATCTTCTGGCACAGCGCGGGGTAGTCCACCCCCACCACCGCCGCCTCCTGGGGCAGCAGGGATATGGGCGTCATACCCGGCAGGGTGTTGATCTCCAAAAACCAGGGCGTCCCCTGGCTGTCCACGATGAAGTCGGCGCGGGAGTACGCGCTCAGTCCCAGGGCGTGAAAGACGGCCAGGGTGTCCTGCCGCAGCCGCTCCTCCAGCTCCGGGTCGATGGGGGCGGGGCAGACATCCTCCGCCGCGCCGGGCTGGTACTTGTTGGCGTAGTCGTAAAAGCCCTGCTTGGGGATGATCTCGATGGAGGGCAGGGCCTGGCCGTCCAGAACGCCCACCTGGATCTCCCGGCCCTGGATGTACTGCTCCAGGATGCACCGCCCGCCGTAGGCCAGAGCGTCCGACAGGGCGGCGCGGAGCTGGGCGGGGTCGTGGGCGATGGTCACGCCGATGGAGGAGCCGGAGTCCACCGGCTTGACCACGCAGGGCAGAGGGGTGGTCTGGACCAGGGCGTCGATGTCCCCGGCGGCGTACCGGACCGTGGTCCATTTTGGGGTGCGGACCAGATGGCTCACCAGCCGCTTGGTCAGGTCCTTGTCCATGGCCAGGGCCGAGCCCAGGTAGCCAGAGCCGGTGTAGGGGATGCCCAGCAGGTCAAAGGCGGCCTGCACGCGGCCATCCTCGCCGCACTGGCCGTGGAGGGCCAGAAAGACCACATCGGCGCCCAGAGCGGCCTCCAGCACGCCGGGGCCGAAGATGGAGCGGCTCCTGTCCCGCCGCTGGGCCCGCACGGCCTCCAGGTCCGGCGCGGCGGGGTCGATGGTCCGCCAGCGCTGGGGGATGGGGGCGGCGAAGAGGGCGGGCACATCCAGGCCGGGGTAGTCCTCCAGACCGAAAAACAGGTCCACCAGCGCCGCCTCGTGGCCCAGGCCCCGCAGGGCGTCGGTGATCTTGGAGCCTGAGGAGAGGGAGACGTTGCGCTCGACGGAAAGGCCGCCGGCTAAAACCAATACCTTCATGGAAAAACCTCGCAATCAGTTATCGTCTTGGTCCAGGTCGAAGGGCGGGTCGTCCTCCGCGTCCGCCAGCGGTCCCGCCTCTCCGTCCGGCGCGGTCAGCGGGCTGTCCGGGGCAGGGGCCAGACCCTGGCGGTACTGCATCTCCTGCCACTGCTCCTTGGTCACCAGTACCTGCCGGGGCTTGGAGCCCTCAAAGGGGCCCACCACGCCCTTTTCCTCCATCTGGTCCACCAGCCGGGCGGCCCGGCCATAGCCCAGCTTCAACCGGCGCTGGAGCATGGACACGCTGGCCTGGCCCAGCTCCACCACCACCTCGATGGCGGCGGGCAGCAGCTCGTCGTAGCCCTCGTCTCCGGCGTCCTCCGGGGCAGAGCCGCCCACGCCCTTGGCCGCCTTTTCCTTCTCCTGGGCGTTGCGGTCGATCTCCGCCATAACTGTTTCATCATATTCCGCCGAGCCCGAACGTTTCACAAAATCCACCACGGCCTCCACTTCCTCGTCGGTGACGAAACAGCCCTGGACCCGCAGGGGCTTCTGGGCGCCCAGGGGATTCCACAGCATATCCCCCTTGCCCACCAGCTTCTCCGCGCCGGTGGTGTCCAGGATGATGCGCGACTCCAGCGAGGAGCTGACGGCGAAGGCGATGCGGGAGGGGATGTTGGCCTTCATCAGACCGGTGATCACGTCGGCGGAGGGGCGCTGGGTGGCGATGACCAGGTGCATCCCCGCGGCCCGGCCCATCTGGGCCACCCGGCAGATGGACTCCTCCACCTCCTTGGCGGCCACCAGCATCAGATCGGCCAGCTCGTCGATGAGCACCACCACATAGGGCAGCCGCTCCATGCCCTCGGTCCTGGAGGCTTTGGCGTTGTACTCCTCCAGCTTCCGGACCCCCACGTCGGCAAAGGTGCGGTAGCGCTTCATCATCTCCGTGACCGCCCACTGGAGGGCGCCGGCGGCCTTTTTGGGGTCTGTGACCACCGGGATGAGCAGGTGGGGGATGCCGTTGTAGACCCCCAGCTCCACCATCTTGGGGTCCACCATGATGAGCCGGACCTCGTCCGGGGTGGCCTTGTAGAGCAGGGAGATGATGAGGGAGTTGGTGCAGACCGACTTGCCCGAGCCGGTGGTGCCGGCGATGAGCAGGTGGGGCAGGCGGGCGATGTTGCCCACGATGGCGTTGCCGCCGATGTCCTTGCCCACGGCGAAGGCCACCTTGGAGGGGTGGTTGCGGAAGGCGGCGTCGTCGATCACGTCGTGGATGTGGACGGTGGAGACCAACTTATTGGGCACCTCGATGCCCACGGTGGAGATCTTGTCGGGGATGGGGGCGATGCGGACCGCCTCGGCGCCCAGGGCCAGGGCGATGTCGTCGGCCAGGTTGGTGACCCGGCTGAGCTTGACCCCTTGGTCCAGCTCCATCTCGTAGCGGGTGACACTGGGGCCCCGGACCACGTTGACGATGTTGGCCTCCACGCCGAAGGAGCGGATGGTGTCGGCCAACCGGTCCTGGTTCAGCTTCAGCTCGCCCAGGGCCTGGTCGTCGCTCACGCCGTCGGACTGGTCCAAAAGGGACACCGGCGGGTACTGATAGGCCATGGGCGCGGGCTGGTCCAGGGCCTCCTGGATCTCGGCTGTGACCTCCACGGTGGCCCGCTGGGCCTCCTCGCGGGTCACTTTGGCGATGGCCGGGTCCGCCTTGGCCGCCTCTCCGCCGCCAGAGCCGCCCTCCGCCTCCGGCTCGTCGTCCCAGTTGGGCAGGGCCTCCCCAGGGGCGGGGCCGGGGTCGGGCACAGAGAAGGGCGGCTCGGTCCGGTCCGGCTCCTGGGCGGCGGGCCTGGAGGCGTCGCCGCGCAAAAACTCCGCCGGAGTGGGCACGGCCCGGTCCCGGCTGAACAGGCCCTTCTTTTTCTTGGGCCGGTCCTCCAGCTCCACATGGACCTTGGGCGGGGCCTTGGCCTCGCCGTCCAAGGGGATGTCCACATCCGCCGGAGAGAGGGGCGCGGCGCGCCTGGAGGCCCTGGGCGCCGGGGCCGGCTGGTCCTGGGGCGCCTCGTACTCCTCCTGGCGGGGCTGGTAGTCGGGGTGCTCCCGGCCCTGGAACCAGTGGACCAGGTCCAGGACGGTGCGGTTAAAGGCCCACAGCGCCGCCAAAAGGGTCAGGGGAAAGAGCAGGATCCCGGCGCCGATGGGGTGGAACACCGCGGCCAGCACCTGGCACAAAAAGCCGCCCAGCACGCCGCCGCAGTGGAGGGCGACGCCGTCTGTCCAAAGGGCCTTGACCGTGGCGCCGCTCCAGGGGTAGGCGACTTGCCAGAGGTCCCGGCCCACCAGGAAGAGGTGCAAAATGGCGCCCAAAAACAGGGGCAGCAGCAGGGCGCAGGTCAGCCGAAGCCGCACCGGGCGGCCCCGGTGAAAGGCCAGGATGTAGGCGCCCAGCAGCAGCGCCGGAGGAGCCAGCCAGTAGCCGTACCCCACCAGGCCCTTGATGACGTCGGAGAGGACGGTGATAAAGACCCCGTCCAGGCCGAAGTACCCCAGGGCGGCGAACAGCGCCAGAAACAGGCACACCGCCGCCCCCACCTCGCGCCGGATGGGGCGGCTGGCGGGGGTGGACTTCCTGGCGCCGCCGGACGGGGCGGCCCGCTTCCCGCCGGAGGCGGGCTTTTTCTTTTGTGGTGTGGTTGCCATTGGTATCAGCTCCTGTCAAGAGGGTAGAGGGTCAGGTCAAAAAAGAGGCGACAATGGCCACAAGGCCCGCGGCCCAGCAGTAGTAGGCAAAGCCGCCGAACTTGCCCCTGTCGGCCAGCCGCTTGATGAAGGCGATGGCGAAGTACCCCGAAGCCGCGGCCACCGCCATGCCCAGGGCCAGCTGTGCCCCGTTCAGGGAGGTGGCGGCGCCGCCGCGCACCACGTCCAGCAGTTCCAGCAGTGTGGCCCCCAGCACCGCGGGCAGGGAGAGGAGGAAGGAAAACCGCACCGCGAAAGGCCGGGCCAGGCCGCGGGCTATGCCGGCTGTGATGGTGGTGCCCGACCGGGACAGCCCCGGCACCACCGCCAGGGCCTGGCCACAGCCGATGAACAGCGCGTCGGCCACGGTCATGGAGCGCTCAGTCTTCTGGCCGCGGGCGAAGCGGTCCGAGGCGAAGAGCAGCAGCCCCGTCACCAGCAGGGCACAGCCGATGAACAGCGTGCTGGCGCCCAGGCCCTCCACCATGTCCTTGAAGGGCAGCACCACCACCAGCGGCAGGGTGCCGAGGAGGATCATCACCACCAGCCGCCGGGCCGCGGGGACTTTCTCGCTGCGGTGGCGCGGGGAGACGAGGTCCCGGACGGCCCGGAAAAACTCCGCCACCATCTCCGCGATGTCCCGGCGGTAAAAAACGCAGACGGCCAGCAACGTGGCGAAGTGGAGGAGGACATTGAAGAGGTTGTCCGGGCCCTCGGCGTTGAAAATATTTTGGAACAGGGACAGATGCCCGGAGCTGGACACGGGCAAAAACTCCGTGATCCCCTGCAAAAGCCCCAAAACGGCGGCGTAGAGATATTCCATACAGGGCACGACCTCCCATATTAAAGACATACTTTACTATACTACCACAACTCCCAAGATATTTCCAGCATAAAATGGGCGGCGCGGGAAATTTCCCGTGCCGCCCATATTTATGTCGAAAAGCCCCGCGGAGTTTCGCGCCCGCTCAACCGCCGGGCAGTTCCACATAGTGTTGACTTTCTGGGGAAGAAACGGTAGAATGAAACGGCACCGGCAGAGGTGACAACTGGATATTTTGGGAGGTTGCGGTATGGACAAGGAACAGGAGCAGGTCCTGCGGGAGCGGACGAATCCCGTCTTTCATACGGCGAAGGCCACGGTGATGAACATCTGTCTCTCCGGCGACGCGGACGCCCGCCTTCTGGCGGAGCGGCTGGGCATCGGCGTGGACTCCGTCATGGGGGAGAACGAGCAGGCGGTGATGTTCGCCACGGCGAACCGAGCGGTGATCGAGACCCGCTATCGGGTCATGAACGACCTCATCCGAGACCAGGGAAAGGGCACGGTGGTGGATCTCCCCTGCGGCTACACCCCTCGCGCCATGAACGAGCGCTTCCGGGACGTCCACTATATCGGCTGCGATCTCCCGGCGGTGATCGACGAGGTGGGACCGGCGATGGAGGCTCTTCTGCGGGAGCGGGGCATCGGAAAGAAGGAGTTCCACGCCGTAGACGCCACCAACTACCGTTCCCTCCGCCGGGCGCTGGACGGTGTCCAGGGAGAGCTGTGCGTGGCCACGGAGGGGCTGATCATGTACCTGAGCGATTCGGAGCTGGGGGAGCTGTGCGCCGGCATCCGAAGCGTGCTGAAGGAGTTTGGCGGCTGCTGGCTGAGTTATGACCCGGAGAGCAGTTCCCTGACTATGGCGACGATGAAGACCCTTGTGGGGGAGGACGCTCTGAAAACCATGCTGGCCGGATGGAAGGCGCTGTCGGACAAGTCGGACCTGCCCATGCGCGCCACCGGCCTGAACGTGATGAACGTCAGCGCCCTGGACTATGAAAACGGGGTCGCCAAGCTGACGGAGTACCTGCACTCCGTGGGCCTCAAGGCGGAGCGGGTGCCCATCGGCCCGTACCTGCCGGAGCTCCAGAGCGTGGCCGGTCTGTCCGGGGAGACACGGGCGGCCCTGGTCCGGGCGATCTCCCCTCTGTGCGTGTGGAAGATGACGGTGGACGAGACCTATCAGGAGACGCGGACCACCTGCGAGGGGGAGCGCTTCGGGGCCGAGCTGCGCGGTGGCGGCGGCGTTTTGCGGGCCACCCTCCGGGGACGGCTGGACTCCATCACCGCCCCGGAACTTCTGAACGCATACGAAAATGCGGCGGCGGCGGAGCGGCCGGAGCGGGTCGTGGTAGACGTCTCCGATCTGGAGTACATCTCCTCCGCCGGTCTGCGGGTGCTCCTCATCATATTCAAGCAGGTGGGGACGGGCAAGCTCACCGTCACCGGTCAGAACGAGACGGTGCGGGAGATCTTCGACCAGACCGGCTTTTCCGATCTGCTGGGCGGGCCGTCCGACGAAAAGGCGTGAAGAAAAAACGCGCCGCCGGTTTGACCGGCGGCTGGAGAGAAAGAAACACCGTGCGTGGCGCACGGTGTTTCTTGTTTTACAGGGTCAGCTGGGGGACTGGGAGGAGAACTGCTGGTAGGCCTGCTGGACGTTCTCCGGCTGGGCCTGGGGAATGGGCTTGTACCAGCCCTTCTGCTGGGCGGCGGTGAAGAGGTCGGACTGGGTCTTGTGGCTGCGGTTGAGGAGGGTCAGAAAGGTGTCCCGCAGTTTCATGTTGGTGCATTCGCTGGCCCAGATACTGTAATTGTCGCTCATCTTCTTCTCCGAGAAGATGAGGTCGGTCATCTTTTCCTGGTCGGTCATGGATGGGGCCTCCTTTACTTCAAGAAATTCAGCAGATCGGCGTAGTTCTGGCGGTGCTGGGTGGCGTACTGGTCGTAGAGGCCGGTGACGGAACTGTCCTGGCAGTCCCGCTTGGCGGCGTCGTACTTGCACACCATCATCCGCTCGTAGTTGAGCTGGTCGCTGATGGCGTCCAGCTCCTTGGTGGTGAGGTTGGCCATGGCTTGTCTCCTCCTTTCTGGTGATGGAGGTAGTATTTGCCGGGCCGCGGGGCCTTATGCGCCGAATGTGGGCGCGCCGCTCCGGTCAAAGGAAAAGACCCACCAGCCGCGCTCGCCCAGGCACTGGACCCTGGCGAAGCAGAAGAGGGCCGGCAGGGGAAAAGGGGCGCGGCAGGACAGGGGATAGGCCAGGGAAAAGCCGTCGCTGTCCCGCCGTAGAAAGGCGCCCTGGGAGTCGCAGTAGAGCCGCCGCAGCAGCGCGTCGGACCAGGGCAGGTCCCCGGACCGGGACCACTCCGGGCCCGGAGAGGCGCTTGGGGCGGTGGGACCGGGGCGGCTGGGGCCTGGCACGAATCCTTTGCAGTAGAATTGGTTTTCCATGGAAAAGCCTCCTTTTGTCCTACCCAGCATATGCCGCGGCGCTGTATATTTTGTTTCCCCAGGACCAAACTATGGACACAGCGACAAAATAAAGGAGGCAAACTTCCATGACAAAACATCCCATCCGGATCTTGCTGCCCCTGGCGCTGGCGGCGGTTTTGCTGACCTCCGCCGCCCTGGGCGTGTCCACGGCCGGGCCCGCCGCCGGCGCCCCCATCGCCCAGGAGCAGAGCTTTGAGACCTGCAAGAACGTGGCCTATATGGGCCGCCTCACCGCCGTGGACGGCGAGGGGGACCCGGTCACCTTCCAGCTGGCGGACAAGCCCGCCCGCGGCAGTGTGGAGATCACCGACCCCTCCACCGGCGACTTTGTCTACACCCCCTATGAGAACAAGACGGGGAAGGATTCCTTCACCTTCGTGGCCGTGGACGGCCAGGGGAACGTATCCAGCCCCGCCAAGGTGAGTCTGCGCATCCGCAAGCCCAACACCAAAGTGACCTACGCGGATATGTCCGGCGCGGCGGGCTGCAACGCCGCCATCCGTCTGGCGGAGGAGGACGTGCTGGTGGGGGAGCGCATCGGCGACGCCTACTATTTTCACCCGGACCAGACCGTCTCCCGGGGACAGTTCATCGCCATGGCCATGTCGGCGCTGGACGCGGAGCCCCTGGCCCAGACCATGACCACCGGCTTTGCCGATGACCAGGCCATCCCGACCTGGTGCAAGGGCTACGTCTCCGCCGCCTTGCAGCAGGGGTTGGTCCGGGGCTACTCTGACGCCGACGGACGGGTGGTCTTTTCCCCGGAGAACCCGGTGACACGCGGTGAGGCGGCGGTGATCCTGAACCGGATGCTCTCCGTCACCGATGTGGCCGTCACCACCTTCTACGCCGACACGGTGACAGCCCCCGCCTGGGCATTTCAGGCCGCGGCCAATCTGGAGAGCGCCGGTGTGATGACCACCACCTCCGCCGGTGCCCTGGCCCTGGACGAGACCCTGACCAGGGAACAGTGCGCCCAGATGTTGTGCGGGGCCATGGACGTGGTGGAGGCCAGAGAGGAGAGCACCGGCTGGTTCAACTGGTGACCCTCCACGGGCGGTCCGGCGGGGCCGCCCGCGCTACATAGACCGTAGACAAGGGACGAAAACCGTGCTAAAATACCTCCAAACACGATGGTTCGGAGGGAATGACATGACAGAGGTATTCAAGCGCATTCTGGCGGCGGCCCTGGCCCTGGTGATGGGGATGACCCCTGGGGCCAGAGAGCCCGCGCCGTATACGGCCCAACTGCGGACGGCGAGCCAGTGGGACAGCGGCGGCGAGGCCTTTGCCCAATACGACCTGACCATCACCGCGGCGGAAGCGGTGGAGGGCTGGCGGGTGACGCTGGTGGGGGACGCCCAGGTCCAGCAGAGTTGGAACTGCGCCGTCACGCCCACCCAGGGCGGCCTCCTGGTGGAGCCGGCGGACTACAACGCCGCCATCCCGGCGGGCGGCTCGGTCACGGTGGGGCTGATCGCCAAAGGCGGCGCCCTGCGGCTGGACGGGGCCCTGGGTCCTGGCGGCGCCCCCGCGTCCCCGGCGCCCACCCCCTCGGTGGAGGTCTCCGTCCCCGTGGGGCAGGCCGGGCCCCTCCATGTGGAGGGCACCCACCTCTGCGACGGCGACGGCAACGCCGTCCAGCTCCGGGGCGTGTCCACCCACGGCCTGGCCTGGTTCCCCGACTACGTCAGCGAGGACGCCTTCCGTACCCTCCGGGACGACTGGGGCGCCAACGTGGTGCGGCTTGCCATGTATACCGCGGAGTACGGCGGCTACTGCAGCGGCGGCGACCGCCAGAAGTTGACGGACCTGATCGACAAAGGGGTCAAGGCCGCCGACGCCCTGGGGATGTACGTCATCATCGACTGGCACATCCTCCAGGACGGCGACCCCACCACCCACCAGAGCGAGGCGGTGGAGTTTTTCACCCAGATGTCCCAGCGGTACGCCGCTTACGACAACGTGCTCTATGAGATCTGCAACGAGCCGCAAAATTCCCCTTGGGGTTCTGTCATCAAGCCCTACGCCCAGACGGTCCTGCCCGCCATCCGGCAAAACGACCCCGACGCCATCGTCATCGTGGGCACCAACACCTGGAGCCAGGACGTGGACGATGTGGCGGGGAATCAGTTGGACGACCCCAACGTGGTCTACGCCTTCCACTTCTACGCCGCCACCCATAAGGGGACCTATCGCCAGAAGGTGGAGCGGGCCCTGGATGCCGGTGTGCCCGTCTTTGTCAGCGAGTGCGGCCTCTGCGACGCCTCCGGCGGCGGCAGCGTGGACGCCGCCTCCGCCCAGGAGTGGTTCCAGCTGCTCAACAGCCGTGGCGTCAGCTTCGTGGCGTGGAGCCTGTGCAACAAAAACGAGACCGCCTCGCTGCTCCGGGCCGACTGCGCCAAGCTCTCCGGCTGGACCGAGGCCGACCTCACCGAGAGCGGCCGGCTCTTCCGCGCCGCCATCCGGGGAGAGTGAGGGCCACATCCGGTCCGCGTTGTAGTTTTTCTTGACAAACGCCACAAAATGTGGTAGACTACCATCTGTAAAGGCAAACCACTTTACAGAATGATTTGGAGGTGAGGGCGTGAAAAACCAGGCGTATCGCATGACGTTGCTCTTTGATTTTTA
>CANQFT010000023.1 GCA_947599925.1 uncultured Oscillospiraceae bacterium
GGGGGGTGGGACACCGGGTGAAGTGCGTGGGCGCGGGAAGGACCGACGCGGGGGTCCACGCCCTGCAGTATGTGGCAAATTTCCACACCACCTCCGCCATCCCCTGCGACCGGCTCCCTCTGGCCGTCAACACCCGGCTGCCCGACGACATTGTGGTGGTCCGGGCCACGGAGGTGGGGCCGGAGTTCAACGCCATCGGCTCCTGCCTCAAGAAAGAGTACACCTACCGCATCTACAACTCCCACATCCGCAACGCCTTTTTTGTGGACCGGGCGTGGTTTTATCCCCGGCGGCTGGACGAGGCGGTGATGCAGCGCTGCGCGGACCAGATGGTGGGCACCCACGACTTCGCCGCCCTCAAGAGCGTGGGCACCGAGACCAGGACCACAGTGCGGACCGTCTACTACTTTGACATCTCACGAGACGGCGAGATGGTGGAGTGCAAGGTCTGCGCCAACGGGTTTCTCTATAACATGGTACGGGCCATGGTGGGCACCTGCGTCTACGCCTCTGAGGGGAAGCTGGCGCCGGAGGACCTGCCCCACATCATGGAGCGGGGCGACCGCACCGCCGCCGGACCTACCGCCCCGCCAGGCGGACTGTATATGTCAAAACTCTGGTACAAAGAGGATGTCTTATGATGCGAGAAGTGAAACGAGAGAAGGAGCCGCCCAAGGCCAAAAAACGCCCCAGCCGTCTGGTCCGCCTACTGGCCTTTGTCCTGACCATCGCGCTGGTCGTCGGGGCGATCTATCTGGTGGTCAACCGGGACCGGCTGAATTTTGACGCGCTGAAGCGGTGGTTCACATACAGCGTTCTGGCCCAAGGGGACGCCGGCGGCGGCGAGCCCTTTGCCTACCAGGGCGGTGCGAAGCTGTCCCTGGCCAACTGCGACGGCGATCTGCTGGTGGTCTCCCAGACCGGGGTCCGGCTCTACTCCCCAAACGGCACGGCCTACATCCAGGACACCTTTGCCATGACCGATCCCGTCTGCCAGGTCAGCGGCGACGCGGCGGTGGTCTACGACGCGGGCGGTTCGGCCCTGCGGGTCTACCGGGACCGCCAGCGGGTCTTTGACCTGGGCAGGGCCGATGCCACCATTCTCAGCGCCCGGCTCAGCGCCGGAGGCCAGCTTTGCGTGGTGTCCAGGGCCAACGGCTACAAGGGCGTGATCTCCGTCTATGACGAGGATCTTCACCAGCTGATGGACCTGCAGCTGTCGTCCAGCTACGTTCTGGACGCGGTGACGTCGCCGGACGGGCGGTCCCTCCTGGCCGTCACCGCCGGGCAGGACGAGTACCTCTTCAGCTGTACCCTGGCCCGGTACGCCTTTTCCGATCTCAAGGAGGACCCCGAGGACCCTGTCCCCTCCCACACCTGGAGCATCGGCAACCGCCTGCCGCTGGATCTGGCATGGGACGGCGACGGTCTGCGGGTCCTCAGCGAGTACGCGGCCCTGAGCGCCGGGGACACGCTGGAGGAGCGAGGCGTCCGGGACTGGTCCGACCGCTATCTGAACCGCTATTCCCTGCTGGGGGACGACTCCTTCGCGGTGCTGACGGGCAAGTACCGCTCCGGCAGCCAGACCACCCTGGAGATCATCGACGCCAGGGGCCAGGTCCGGGCCTCGGCGGACTTCTCCCAGCCCATCTTGGATCTGAGCGCGGCGGGGAAATATGTGGGGGTGCTCACCGCCAGGGAGCTGAATATCTACACCAGGGACCTCTCCCTTTACGCCACCGTTGAAAACACCCAGGACGCCACGCGTCTTGTGATGCTGCCCGACGGCTCGGCATACCTGGCCTCCCAGAGCGCGGCGTGGCTGTGTCTGGGCTGAGAAGGAGGAAGTTATGATGCGGTACATTCTGTTTGACGTGGCAGTGGTGGCCATTCTGGCCCTCTTTTTGTGGATGGGTTGGAAAAAGGGCCTACTGCTCAGCCTGTGCGGTCTGGCGGTGGCGGCGGTCTCCTTTTTTGGGGCGGGCTTTCTGGCCGACACCCTGGACAGCCCGGTGGCAGACGCCATCGCCCCCAAGCTGGAGGAGACCATCCAGCAGCAGCTGGCACTGCACTATGACGACACCGATCCGGACGGCCCGCTGGACGCCCTGCGGGAGATGGGCGGGCTCTTCACCTGGGCCGCGGACGCGGTGGAGGAGGCCCAGGACAGCGCCGCGGGCGCGGCGGTGGGCGAGCTGGCCGTCAAGGCCGCCGGACTGCTGGCCACCGCCATATCCTACCGGATCATCTTCGCCCTGGCCTTTTTACTGCTCTTTGTTTTGCTGACGGCACTGCTCCACGCCCTCAACGTGGTGGCCCGGCTGCCGGGGCTGAACTTCTGCAACGAGCTGGGCGGCGGGCTGTTGGGACTGCTGAAGGGCGTGATCGTGCTCTATGTGCTCATCGCCTGTCTGCGGCTTTTCAGCGGGCTCATCACCCCGGAGGTGGAGGAGAATACCTATGTGCTGAAATTTTTCCTGCGCTTCGACCCGGTCTCCGCCCTGTTCCGGGCCTGAAAAGGCAGGTTTGCCATACATTGGCCCACGGAGATTAACAGTATATTCACAAATATGTGCTAGACTTGTCCTCAGTCATAAACAGGCCCGCTCCGTTTGGGCCGGAGAAGGAGAAACGCCATGCAACCTACCATGTGTTCCAGATGCCACAAGAATCCCGCCGTGGTGTTCATCACCCGGATCGAAAACGGCGAGACCAAGAACGAGGGCCTCTGTCTCAAATGCGCCAAGGAACTGCACATCGGTCCTGTGGAGGACATGATGAAGAAGATGGGCATTACCGAGGACGATCTGGACGGGATCACCGCCGAGATGATGTCCGCCTTTGGCGGCGTGGAGGGCCTGGAGGGCCTGATCCCCCAAGGGGAGGAGACGGACGACGAGGACGACGCCGGCCGCACCGCCACCTTCCCCTTCCTCAACAAGCTCTTTGGCGGCATGGGCGGCGACGGGCCCAAGGGCGAGGACCAGGACGACCCCTCCTCCCCCGCCGACCGGGAACGGCCCCAGCAGCCCCGGACCAAGGGCGAGCGCGCGCCAAAGCGGAAGTTTTTGGAGAACTACTGCATCTCCCTGTCCCAAAAGGCCGCCGAGGGCAAGCTGGACCGCATCGTGGGCCGGGACAGCGAACTGGCCCGCACCATCCAGATCCTGAACCGCCGGCAGAAGAACAACCCCTGTCTCATCGGCGAGCCCGGCGTGGGCAAGACCGCCATCGCCGAGGGGCTGGCCATGCGTATTTTCAACCAGGATGTGCCCTATAAGCTCCGGGACAAGGAGGTCTATCTCCTGGACCTGACCGCGCTGGTGGCCGGGACCCAGTTCCGGGGCCAGTTTGAGAGCCGGATGAAGGGGCTCATCGAGGAGATCCGCAAGCTGGGCAACATCATCCTGGTCATCGACGAGGTACACAACATCGTGGGCGCGGGCGACGCCGAGGGCTCCATGAACGCCGCCAACATCCTCAAGCCCGCCCTCTCCCGCGGGGAGATCCAGGTCATCGGCGCCACCACCCTCACCGAGTACCGCAAGTACATCGAGAAGGACTCCGCCCTGGAGCGGCGGTTCCAGCCGGTGATGGTGGAGGAGCCCTCGGTGGAGGACGCTGTGGAGATCGTAAAGGGCATCGCCCCTTACTACGAGACCTACCACAAGGTCCGTATCTCCCCGGAGATGTGCCGTCTGGCCGTGACCATGTCCGAGCGCTACATCACCGACCGCTTCCTGCCCGACAAGGCCATCGACCTCATCGACGAGGCCTGCTCGGACGTGAACCTCCACAACAGGGCCCTGGCCCGGACCATGGAGATCGAAAAGGAGCTGGCCGACATCGCCAAGGAGCGCGAGGTCATTCTGACCTCGGCCAACAAGGTCTCCGCTCCCGCCGCCGGGTCCGGCGCGGCGGCCTCCGCCTCCGCGGGCAGCGCCGCGGTCATCACCGCCGAGCCCTCCACCAACGAGATGGACCAGCGGGCCTATCAGCGCATGGCGGAACTGCGCTCCAGCGAGGTGCGGCTCAACGAGGAAAAGGCCAAGCTGGTCCCCAGTCTGACCCCTCCCCTCACCGCCGAGCATCTGGCCCACGTCATCGAGCTGTGGACCAAGATCCCCGCCAGCCAGATCCAGGAGCAGGAGTACCAGCGTCTGGCCCAGCTGGAGGAGCGGCTGAAGGCCCACATCGTCGGCCAGGACGAGGCGATCCACGCCGTGTCCAACGCCATCCGGCGGGGCCGCGTGGGGATCTCCCCCAAGCGAAAGCCCGTCAGCTTTATCTTCGTGGGCTCCACGGGCGTGGGCAAGACGGAGCTGGTCAAACAGCTGGCCGCCGATCTGTTCAACACCCCGGACAGCTTGATCCGGCTGGATATGTCCGAGTTCATGGAAAAGCACACCGTCTCCCGCATCGTGGGCTCGCCGCCGGGCTACGTGGGCTATGACGACGCCGGACAGCTCACCGAGAAAGTGCGCCGCAAGCCCTACTGCGTCATCCTCTTTGACGAGATCGAAAAGGCCCACCCGGACGTGCTGAACATCCTGCTGCAGATTTTGGACGACGGCCACATCACCGACGCCCACGGCAAGGTGGTCAACTTTGAGAACACCGTGATCGTCATGACCTCCAACGCGGGCAGCTCCAACAAGTCGGCGGGCTCGGTGGGCTTTGGCCGCACCGCCAACGCCCAGGGCAAGGAGCGGGCCATGAAAGCGCTGGAGGACTTCCTCCGGCCGGAGTTCATCAACCGAGTGGACGAGATCGTCTACTTCAACCAGCTGACCAAGGAGAACTTCGCCGGCATCTGCCGGCTGATGCTGGGCGAGCTGGAGAAGGTGATGGAGGGCAAGGGCATCGCCTTTACTTACGGCCAGGACGTGGTGGACTATCTGGTGAACAAGTCCTACTCCACCCTCTACGGCGCCCGGAACCTCCGCCGCCTGATCCAGAAGGAGCTGGAGGACCCCATCGCCACACGGCTCATCGACGGCTACACCAGCCCCATCACCACCATCACCGCCACCGCCGACGAAGCGGGCATTACGGTGGTGGGGGTGTGAGGCCCCTCTCCCCGGTCCGGCAAAAAAAAGCCCTTCCCCGCTGGGGAAGGGCTTTTTTGAGGCTGTCAAAGAGGCGGCGAGGCCGTTTCTTTGACAGTTTTTCGCGGGCTGTGGGGCGTGGAACCGCGCCGGGGGCGTCAGTCCACGCGGTAGACCCAGCCGTCCTTGCGGGGCTTTTCAGCAGGGGTCATGTCGGCATACCCAAGGGCCAGATGGCCGATGCCCTCGTACTCGCCCTGGACGCCCAGGGAGTGGAGCCAAGTCTGCCAGCGGGGAAGCTCAAACTCTTCCCGGGCGCGGTGGATCCAGCAGCTGCCGAGGCCCAGGTCGTGGGCGGCCAGCATCATGTTGCCCAGGACCAGGCTGCCGTCGTAGACGTGGGTAAAAACGGACTTGTCGGCCAGCACCACAAGGATGACCGGCGCGCCGTAAAAGGGGTCGAAGTCCTCGCTCTGACCCAGCAGGCGGGCATTTTCACGGGCCAGGTCCGCCCGGACGCCGGGGTCGGTCACGGCCACGATGATGGGCGCCTGGGCGTTTTTCCCCGTGGCGGACCAGACCCCCGCCTCGATGACCTGGTCGATGAGGTCCCTGGGCGGCATATCGGGCTTGAACTTTTTGATGCTCCGGCGGGTCTTGATGGCTTCCGATGTCTGCATGGCGATCCCTCCTAATGAATGTGTGCCCTCCCCTTCCAGCGGGTCCTGTTTCCAGGCCGGGACCGGCCGGCCGGGCGAGGCGCGGGGGTTACTTTTTCATGTCGATGGTGATGATGTTCATTTTGTAGACGTAGTTGTAGCAGATCGCCTGGGCCACCTGCTGGGCCATATGTACGCCGATCTTGGAGAAGTCCTGGGGATCGTATTCAAAGTCCAGCGGGTCATACCGATGGGCGGCGTTTCGGATGACGATGCGGAAGGAGTCCTGGTCGGAAAAGAGCTTGATGTCCATCAATTCCCGGTTTTCGTTGATCTTTTCACGGGTGATCTGGGCGTGGGCGATGAAGTCCGCCGCCAGCTCCTCCAGGCACAGCGCGCACATATACGCCGTCCGCCCCGCCGCGCCGTTGGCAAGCAGGAACGCCTGGATCTCCGCGGACAGGCCGGTGACGTCGGTGTTGGAATAGCGCACGCTGATGTCCTTCATGGGCACGTTGTCCCGGATGCTCTGATCCAGGAAGAGCACATCGTCCAGAGAGGGGCGCAGGGTCCGCTTTCGCAGAAGGAAAATGGCGGCAAAGAGGAGCAGAAACACCGTCTCGCAACTGCCGTAGGCCAGCCAGATGCCGTTGTAGCCAAAGTGTGGCGCCAGCAGGAAGATGGCGATGGGCATGATCACGGAGTCGGGGATGGAGGCAAAGGCGATGGACAAAAAGGGCCGGTCCAGGGACTGGTAAAAGCCCACCATCAGGTAGACCACCAGCATGAAGGGCGTGAAGGCCGCGGTGATATACACCCCCGCGCGGATGGTGTCCTCCAATCCGGCGGCCTCGCCGCCGTGCATATAGAGCCGGATCAGCGGGGTCAGGCACAGCAGGATGAGGGCCAGCCACGCCAGGGCAAAGGCGTAGGTGACTTTTATGCCCTCGGTCAGCGTTTTTTTGACGCCGTTTTTGTCCCGCGCTCCGTAGAACACGCCGATCATGGGGCACAGGGCCATCCGCATCCCGTCGGCGGCGGTCAGGATGATGGACTGGATGCTGTTCACCACGGAGTAGGCCGCCAAGCCCGCCGTGCCAAAGAAGGCGGCGATGATGTTGTTGATGACCCCGGCCACCAGGCCATAGGCGATGTTGTCGATGGAGATGGGGAAGCCGTATTTGGCGATGCTGCCCACCTCGGAGAGCCGGAAGCGGCAGGGCTTGACCCGGACAGGCAGGCGGTTGCGCCACATGGCCACCAGGCAGACGGACATACTCATAAATGTGGCCACCCACGAGCCGATGGCCAGGCCCGCCACGCCGAGGGCGGTGTATTTGACAAGGGCGGTGGAGAGGACCAGGTTGAGGAGAAATTCCACCACGGAGGAGGCCATGATCTCCCTCCGGCAGCCGCGCACGCTCAAGACGGACACGAACACCTGCTTGACGCCCAGAAAGAGGAAATAGGGCGTGATGAAGCGGAGATACCGGGCCGCGATCACGGCCACGTCCGCTTCCCAGGCGCCGCAGAGACGGACGATCCCCGGCGCGAACACCTCCGAAACCACCATGAACAGCGCGCACATCCCCACGGTGGCCAGCATACCCAGGGAGTACAGCCTGTGGGCCCGGTCTTTGTCCCCCGCCCCGCTGGCCACGCTGATGCCCAGCTCCACGCCGGAGGAGACGGCGTTCATCAGCGCCGACGCGATCACTGTGACGGGCGCTACCACGCCCACGGCCGCGATATAGGCCGACGTGAAGAAATACCCAGCCAACAGCGCGTCCAGCATACACAAAAAGTTGGAGGTAAGGATACGGGCGAAGCACAACGGGAACATCCGGACGATGGAGCGGCGGATGATGCGGTTGTTTCCCAAGGGTTTTTCCTGTGTCATTTCTCTGTGTTGCCTCATTTTGGAAAAATCATCTGCCCCGGTTGGCAGGGGCGCCTGCGGCCGGCCTCAGCCGGTCACAGGAAGCGCTTTTCGATGATGATGTCTACTTTGTTTCCCAGAACGCCCACGATCACATCGTCGGCCAGGTTCGCGATGATGGACCGCTCCAACTCGTCCCATGCCTCGCCGCCCTTGTCGTCCCCGGCGCTCTTGCGGTACTGGTCCAGGGACCAGGCCTCGGGCCACTGGTAATAGGCGTGGGTCACGCTGGCGCCCATGTCGAATACCTCGTAGTAGTCGCCGCCGGCCCCGCCGGTGAGCCGCGTGGCCTCCAGATAGCCGTCCAGCATCCCCCGGGCGATCAGCTTGATCTTGTTGACGATGCCCTTGGCGGCGGCGTTTTTGCCCGACTTGGAGACGGTGAGGAGGTTCTTCTTCTCCCAAAGGGAGAGCTCCTGGGCCTGGATGGAGGCGTGGAGCTGAAAGTCGCCGCCCTGGTTTTCGATCCAGAACTGGCCGCTGCCCACTTCCAGCAGCTCCGGAAGCATCCCCACCAGCTCCTCCGCCAGAAGCCGCAGCTGCAGGGTCTGCTTCTTGGTGAGCTTGTTGTACGCCGCGGACTTTTCCACCTCCGCGAAGATGGCCTGGAATGTGGCCTGGTCGGTGGAAATGGTACAGACATCTGTTTTCATCGCATATACCCTCGCTTTCGTTGTATCAACGGGAACTTGTCTCCGTTTCGGGCCACTCCCCTTCAAACACGGTCCGGGCCGGGCCGGTCATGTAGAGGTGGCCGTCCGCCTCGTCCCAGCGGATGTGGAGCTCGCCCCCCAGCAGGACCACCGTCACATCCCGGCCCGTCAGCCCCTGGGCGGCACAGGCGGTCACCGCGGCGCAGGCGCCGGTGCCACAGGCAAGGGTCTCCCCACTGCCGCGCTCCCACACCCGCATGAGCACCCGGTCAGGGGCCAGGACCTCCACGATCTCCACGTTCACACCCTGCGGGAAGGTGGGGTTTGGGGTGGAGAGCGGCGCGTGTATCGACAAGTCAAACTCCTTTACACCTTTTGTGGGAAAGACGACATGGGGATTGCCAACGGAGACGGGAAATCCGCGAAACGACTGTCCTCCAGCGGTTACGGTCACAGGCTCCTGAAGTTGGGGCGTGCCCATATCCACCGTCACTTGGTCTACCAGGCCGTCTTTAACTGTCAAGTTCAATACCTTTACACCGGCGAGGGTCTCCACAGTCACAACCGTCTTGTCCGTCAGGCCCTTGTCGTAGACGAATTTGCCCACACAGCGGATGCCGTTGCCGCACATCTCAGCCTGGGACCCATCGGCGTTGAACATCACCATCTGGAAGTCGGCCGCCTGGGACGGGCAGATGCAGATCAGGCCGTCGCTGCCCACGCCAAAGTGCCGGTCGGACAGTTTGCGGGCCAGGCCGGGCAGGTCCTGGGGAACGCCCTTGGTGCAGTCCAGGTATACGTAGTCATTGCCCAGGCCCTCCATCTTGGTGAAGCGCATGGCCCTCTCCCCTTTCCGCTCAGTAGTTGATGATGTACTTGTCCCGCTCCCAGGAGGACACGCGGGTGCAGTATTCGTGCCACTCGGCCTCCTTGCCGGCGATGTACTGTCCGGCCACGTGTTCGCCCAGCACGTCCAGGACCAGCCTGTCCCGCTTGAGGGCCTCCAGCGCCTCCTGAAGCGAGGCGGGCAGGGCCGCGATGCCCTTGCGCCGACGGGCGGCGGGCGTCAGCTCGAAGATGTTTTCCGTCACCTCCGGCGGCGGGGTCAGGGATCGTTCGATGCCGTCCAGGCCCGCGGCCAGGCAGACGGCCAGGGCCAGGTAGGGGTTGCAGCAGGGGTCGGGACAGCGCAGCTCCATGCGCGTGGACTGGCCCCGCGCGGCGGGGATGCGGATCAGGGCGGAGCGGTTGGAGGCGGACCAGGCCATATAGCACGGCGCCTCGTAGCCCGGCACCAGGCGCTTGTAGGAGTTCACCAGAGGGTTGGTGATGGCGGCCATGCCCTTCATGTGGTGGAGCACGCCGGCGATGAAGTGGTAAGCGGTTTGGGACAGCTGTTTTTCGCCCTTTTGGTCGTAAAAGACGTTCTTTCCGTCTTTGAACAGGGACATATTGATGTGCATACCGGAGCCGGCCACGCCGAAGATGGGCTTTGGCATGAAGGTGGCGTGGAGCCCGTTTTGCTGGGCCATGACCTTGACGGCCAGCTTGAAGGTCATGATGGAGTCGGCGCAGTGGAGGGCGTCTTGGTACTTGAAGTCGATCTCGTGCTGGCCCTGGGCCACCTCGTGGTGGCTGGCCTCGATCTCAAAGCCCATCTCTTCCAGGGCCAGGCAGATCTGGCGGCGCGTGGACTCCCCGTGGTCCAGCGGGCCCAGGTCAAAGTACCCCGCCTCGTCGTTGGTCTGGGTGGTGGGCTTGCCCGCCTCGTCGGTCTGGAAGAGGAAAAACTCCGCCTCCGGGCCCACGTTGAAGGTGTCGAAGCCCATGTCCTTGGCCTTGTTCAGCACGTTTTTCAGCACGCCGCGCGGGTCGCCCACAAAGGGGGTGCCGTCGGGGTCATAGACATCGCAGATCAGGCGGGCCACCCTGCCGTTCTGCGGCCGCCAAGGAAAGATGACGAAGCTGTCCAGGTCCGGGTAGAGGCACTGGTCGGACTCCTCCAGACGGACGAAGCCCTCGATGGAGGAGCCGTCGAACATGATCTGGTTGTTCAGGGCCTTCTCCAGCTGCGAGGCGGTGATGGCCACATTTTTCAGCTGGCCGAAGATGTCGGTAAACTGCATACGGATGAACTTGATCTCCTCATCCCGCACGATCTTGATGATCTGCTCCTTGGTATAGCCCATGCCGGCGCACCTCTTTCTCAGAATATGCCAATGCTCAATTTAGTAGTATACCGTGCCATGGGGCGGTCTGTCAAGTTCCGGCGCGACAACGCTCACGCCTGATTCCGTGACCAGGCAGTGGACGCGCTGGTCGTAGGGGCCGGTGGCCACGGCGGGAAGCCGTTGGAGCTCAAAGGCCGCCAGGACCCGCAGGGCCTGGGGACAGCGGGGCAGGTAGCGGTCGTAGTAGCCCGCGCCGTGCCCCAGGCGGCGGCCCTGCCCGTCAAAGGCCACGCAGGGCAGGATGACCGCGTCCAGCTCCGCCGGGTCCATCCGCTGGGACAGGGCGGGAACGGGGGCGTAGACGCCGAATTTGCCCCGCTCCCAGCTTGTCTGGCCGCGGGGAGCGTACGCCTCCATCTGCCCGCCCTCGCCACACACGGGAAAGGACAGGGTCACGCCCTGGGTCTCGGCCCAGCGGTGGAAGGCCGCCAAGTCGGCCTCGTCGGCCATGGCCATGTAGGAGAGGACGCGTCTGGCGCCCCGCAGAGGGGAAAGTTCCGTCAGATGGCGGCAGATGGCGGCGCTTTTTTCCCGCCGGTCCTGCGGGGAAAGCCCGCGGCGGCGGGCCAGGCACGCCGCCCGCTGGGTCTGCTTTTCTCGGTCCATGGGCTGTCGCCTCCCGCTGTCGTTTCTCCTGCCCATCATACACAGAAACGCCGGCAAAGTCAATCGCCGGGCAGGGATCCGCGCTGTTTTCGCGCCTCTCGCGCGGGCAAGGGCGCGCAGGGCCGCCCGCCCTTGTCCCCGGGGCTGTTTTGTGGTAAAATAGCCGCAGGCGGCTATTTTACCGACTTGATGCCGCCTTTGCTCCCCGGCCCTGCCGGGAACCGCAAAGGATGGCACATGATACCACACCGCTGACGCGGATGTGGTACCATAGCTGATAACACATCCGAGGAAGGGGGCGCAGGGCGTGGAGAATACGGTGCTGGGCATTTTGGCCCATGTGGACGCGGGCAAGACCACCTTGTCCGAGGCCCTGCTGTACTCCGCCGGGCAGCTGAGAAGTCTGGGCCGCGTGGACCACCGGGACAGCTTTTTGGACTCCGACGCCCTGGAGCGGGAGCGGGGCATCACCATCTTCTCCAAGCAGGCCGTCTTTCCCCTGGGTCGGCGGCAGGTCACGCTTTTGGATACGCCGGGCCACGTCGATCTCTCCGCCGAGATGGAGCGGGCGTTGCAGGTGATGGACTGCGCCCTGCTGGTGGTCAGCGGCACCGACGGCGTGCAGAGCCACACCAGGACCCTGTGGCGGCTGCTGGAGCGATACGGCGTGCCCACGGCGCTGTTTGTCAACAAGATGGACCTGCCAAACCGGGGACGGGAAAACCTGATGGCTGAGCTGCAGAGGGTGCTGAGCGGTCAATGTGTGGACTTCTCCGGGCCGAGGGACGAGAGCTTTTGGGAGTCGGTGGCCCTGTGCGACGAGGAACTGCTGGGAGAGTATCTGGACAAGGGCAGTCTCTCCTTGGAGGCGGCGCCTGGGCTGGTGGCCCAGCGGAAGCTCTTCCCCTGCTGGTTCGGCTCGGCGCTGAAGCTGGAGGGCGTGGCGGAATTTTTGTCCGATCTGGAGACGGTCCTGCCGCGAAAACGCTGGCCGGAGACCTTTTCGGCCCAGGTCTATAAGGTGGAGCGGCCC
The DNA here is from genome assembly GCA_947599925.1 of uncultured Oscillospiraceae bacterium. GTDB lineage: Bacteria > Bacillota > Clostridia > Oscillospirales > Oscillospiraceae > MGBC124762. Next base: position 12,170 of record CANQFT010000023.1, read on the forward strand.
AGCGGCCAGGGCCAGGTGACCCATCTCAAGATCACCGGGGGCGTTCTGCGGGTGAAAGACGTTTTGGGCAACGGAGAGAAGGTGGACCAGATCCGCCTCTATTCCGGCGACAAGTTTCAGACCACCGACGCGGTGGCCGCGGGCGGGCTCTGCGCCGTCACGGGGTTGACCCAGGCCGTCCCCGGCCAGGTCTTTGGCGATGGCCCCGCCCTGGTCTCCCCGGTGCTCCAACCGGTGCGGAGCTATCAGGTCCTCCTGCCCAACGGAGAGGACCCCCACGGGGTCTACCCCATCTTTCAACAGCTGGCGGCGGAGGACCCGCAGCTCCATGTATCCTGGGACGGGCAGAACCGGGCCATCCACGTCCAGCTGATGGGCGAGGTGCAGGGCCAGGTCCTCCAGCGGGTGCTGGCCGACCGCTTTGGGCTGACCTGCGGCTTTGGGCCGGGCGCCATCCTCTACAAAGAGACCATCGCCGCCCCCGCCATTGGCATCGGCCACTTTGAGCCCCTGCGCCATTACGCGGAGGTCCACCTGCTATTGGAGCCCGGCGAGCCGGGCAGCGGCCTGCGCTTTTCCTCCGCCTGTCCCCAGGAGATGATGGACTTCACCTGGCAGCGGCTGGCTCTGAGCTCTCTGGCCGGCGTGAGCCATCCGGGTGTGCTCACCGGCGCGCCGCTGACCGATGTGAACATCACGCTGGTAGCTGGGCGGGCCCACCCCAAGCACACCGAGGGCGGCGACTTTCGCCAGGCCGCCTGCCGGGCACTGCGGCAGGGGCTCATGGGCGCGGAAAACGTCCTGCTGGAGCCCTGGTACGACTTCGTGCTGGAACTGCCCCAGAACTTTGTGGGCCGGGCCCTGTCGGATCTGGGACAGATGGGGGCGGAGACCGAGCCGCCCCAGACCGAGGGAGAGGAGGTCTCCGTCCGGGGCTCGGTGAGCGTGGCCGCCTTTGGGGATTACCCCGACCTTCTGGCCGCCTATACCCATGGGATGGGGCGGCTCTCCTGTTCTCTGAGCGGCTACCGGCCCTGCCGGGACCAGGCCGCCGTGGTGGCCCAGGCGGGTTATGACCCGGAGCGGGACACCGAGCACCCCGCCGACTCCATCTTCTGCTCCCACGGCGCGGGGCACAGCGTCCCCTGGCGGGAAGTCCCCGCCCACGCCCACGTCTCCAGCGGTCTGCGGCTCACCGGCGGCGTGGTGGAAAGCGCCCAGGCCGCGGCCCAGGCGCCCAAGGCCGTCTCCTACTCCGGCACCGCCGCCCAGGACGCGGAGCTCCAGGCCATCTTTGAGCGGACCTACGGGCCCATCAAAACCTCCGGCCCCAGGCCCATGGCCACCCCCAAGGAGGCGCCTGTCCTGCCGGAAAAGGTGGCGGTGGACCTGAAGCCGGAGCGGGGAGAGTATCTGCTGGTGGACGGGTACAACATCATCTTCGCCTGGGACGAACTCAAGGCTGTGGCCCAGGCGAGTTTGGACGACGCGCGCCAGCTTTTGATGGATCTGCTGTGCGGCTATCAGGGCTTCCGGGGCTGCAAGGTCATTTTGGTCTTTGACGCCTACAAGGTCCGGGGCGGACGGGAGACGGTGGAGCCCTACAAGTCCATCACGGTGGTCTACACCCGCGAGGCCGAGACCGCCGACGCCTACATCGAAAAGGCCACCTACCGTCTGGGCAAGGAGAACAAGGTGCGGGTGGCCACCTCCGACGCTCTGGTGCAGCTCATCATCCTGGGCCACGGCGCGCTGCGCCTGTCCGCCTCCGCCTTCAAAGGGGAGGTGGAGACCGTCATGGGGCAGATCTCCGCGCTGGTGGCCCAAAGCCAGCTGCCACACCCCGCCCAGCCCATCGCCCAGGCATTTCAAAAGGCCCAGGAGAACAAAGAGAAAGGAGACGCGCCATGAAAAAGGTCAGGATCACCGTCATGCGGGTGGCCCGCTACCCCGACTTGATGGAGCGGTATGAAAACCCCATGGAAAACCCCTGCGATATGCGGGAGGGGCAGGTGTTCATCGCCAACGGCTGGGCGAGGCCGGAGGGCTTTTGCCTCAGCGCGTGGGACAGCGTCTCCCCCTTCGTCATGGCCCTGGCCCACGGCGGCGAGGACCTCTACCACGGCTGGATGAAGGACAAAAGATCCGCCATGATCTCCTGCAACGACGGGTTTCGACCCGTCAGCTTCCTGCTGGAGACCATGGCGGAGGAGGCGGATCAAGGGGAGGCTACTTCCCCAGCAGACCCACCAGACACAAAATGACGCCGTAGAGGATGCTGGCGGAGATGCCGTAGACCAGCACCGGGCCCGCCACGGTGAAGAGCTTGGCGCCGGTGCCAAGGACCAGGCCCTCGCTCTTGAATTCCAGCGCCGGAGAGGCCATGGCGTTGGAGAAACCGGTGATGGGGACCAGCGTGCCCGCCCCGGCGCGCTTGGCGATGTCGTCAAAGACGCCCAGGCCGGTGAGCAGGGCGGCGACAAAGATCAGGGTGATGGAGGTCCAGGTGCCGGCGTCCTCGGTGGTGGCGCCCAGGTACACATAGAGGTTGGTCAGCCCCTGGCCCACCGCGCAGATGCCGCCGCCCACGAAAAAGGCCCAGCAAAGGTCCTTCCACAGCGGCGAGGGCTTGGCTTTGTCCGCCACATATTTGTTGTACTCCCGGTTGGTCATCTTCATGCCCGCGCCTCCCAAATATGGATGGGGTTAGTATGGGCGGTCGGGCTAAGATTATACCCCCTCACTTACTGCAAAGGAGCAAAAAGCGGCGTGACCTGTGGGTCACGCCGCTTTTTTCGTTGGGGTGGTCAGTCCTGGTCCCAGTTGTGGTAGACGTTCTGCACGTCGTCGTCGTCCTCCAGGAGCTCGATGAGCTTTTCCATGTTCCGGATGTCGTCCTCGTTCTCCAGCTTGATGTAGTTCTGGGGGACCATGGCGACCTCGGCGGAGAGGAAAGCATAGCCCTTTTCCTCCAGTGCGGCCACCACGGAGGCGAAGTCGTCCGGGGTGGTGGTGATCTCAAAGACCTCATCCTGGGGCTCGAAGTCGGCGGCGCCGGCGTCCAGGGCGTCCATCATCACCGTGTCCTCGTCCAGATCTTCTTTCTCGATGACGATGACGCCCTTTTGGTCGAAGGACCAGGAGACGCAGCCGGTGGCGCCCAGGTTGCCGCCGTATTTGTCGAAGAGGTGGCGGACCATGGGCGCGGTGCGGTTGCGGTTGTCGGTGAGGGCCTCCACGATGACGGCCACGCCGGAGGGACCGTAGCCCTCGTAGGTGACGTTTTCGTAGGAGTCCTGATTGCCGGAGCCCAGGGCCCGGTCGATGGTGCGCTTGATGTTGTCGTTGGGCATATTGGCGGCCTTGGCCTTGGCGATGACGGTGGCCAGGCGGGAGTTGTTGGCCGGGTCCCCGCTGCCGCCGGTTTTGACCGCCACGATCATCTCTTTGGCGATCTTGGTGAATACCTGAGAGCGCTTGGCGTCCGCCGCGCCCTTGGTTTTTTGAATGTTATGCCACTTGGAATGTCCCGACATGGTATCAATCCCTTCCCAAAAATTCGGGTATTAGTTTACCACAGTTTTGCCTGTTTTTCAAGCCCTGTTGCCGATTTTTCCGCCACGGCGTGACATTTTACCGCAGGGCCGCGGCGGGCTCTGATCTAGCGGGCGGAGAAGGGCTCCTTTTGGGACGAGAGGAGGAACTCCACGTCGCGGCCGGCGAAAGCGGTCCGCAACCGCTGGGCCAGGACGGGCATGACGGGAAATTCCGTGGCGAAATGGCCGGCGTCCAGGAAGGTGAGGCCCAGGGCCCTGGCCTCCAGAAACTCGTGGTGCTTGGCGTCGGCACTGACATAGGCGTCGGCGCCCATTCTGGCCGCGAGGGACAGCATATCGCTGCCCGCGCCGCCGCAGACGGCGATCCGTTTCACGCTCCGGTCCCCCAACACGCACCGGGGCGCGGCGCAGCCCAGGGCTTTTTTCACATGGGCCGCGAAAGCTTTTGGCTCCATGGGGCGGTCCAGCTCGCCCAGACGTCCCAGCCAGAGCTCGCCCACGGGCTCCAGACCGCCTGTGACCGTGGCGCCCAGGCGGTCCATCAGCGCGTCGTTGACGCCGCCTTGGGCCAGGTCCAGATTGGTGTGGGCGCAGATGAGGGCGATGTTTTTCCGCACCAGGGCCGCCACCGTCTCCTGGACGGGGTCCCCCGGACACAGGGCCTTTAAGGGGTGAAAGATCAGGGGATGGTGGGTGACAAGGAGCCGGCAGCCCTTTCGGGCCGCCTCCCTGACCACGTCCACGGTGGCGTCCAGGGCCAGCAGGACCCGGCGGACCTCCCCTGCCCCGTCCCCCACCAGCAGTCCGGCGTTGTCAAAGTCCATCTGGCCGGCGAAGGGGGCGAAGCTGTCGATGTAAGCGTAGACCTCCTGAACCTGGATCATATCAAAGCTCCTTTTTCATTTGTTCCAGACCCGCCAGGGCCTGGGCCAGCCCGGACCGTCCGGCCTGGTCTCCGGCGGCGCGGGCCAGGCCCGCCAAGGCGCGCCGCACGCGGAGGATCTCCTGGTCCAGATAGTCCGGCCACAGCGCGTCTCCCGCGTGGTTGGACGCCCGGCCCACCAGGGCCTCCGCCCTCGTCAGCGGCCCCTCCGCGCCGGGGCACAGGTCCAGGATGACGTACAGGGTCTCCCCTTCCCGGGCCAAAGTCTCCCGTCCAACCCGCAGTCCCAGAGGGGCGAGCCCCGTCCGCAGGTCCTCCAGCGAGCTCATGGGCTGAACGATGCAGACCTTTTCCGCCGTCCAGGGCGCCTGGGCCAGAATGCGCAAAATGGTCTCGCCGCCCATTCCGGCGATGGTCACGCAGTCCACTTCCCCGCTGTCCACCCCCGTCAGCCCGTCGCACAGGCGCAGGGAGACTTGGTCCGCCAGGCCGTGGCGGGTCACTGTCTCCTGGGCGCGGTCCAGCGGCCCTTTTCGCAGATCGGTACACACGGCGAAGGGGACCCGGCCTTCCAGCAACAGCCAGGCGGGTAAGTAGGCGTGGTCGGTGCCCACGTCCACCAGGCGGGCGCCCGCGGGCACGCGCCCGGCCACCGCCTGGAGCCGCGGGGTCAGCTTCAACGCCATAGGGCCTCTCCTCTCTATGAAAAAAGAGCGGCAGGGCCGCCCTTTTTCCCAAATTCTCAGTCCTTGACCAGCTGGTTGAGCTTGCCCAGCACCTCGTCAACGGGGATGCCGTGGACCGCGCAGGCCTGCTCCACCGTCTCGCCGCGAGAGGCGGGACAGCCCAGGCAGTGCATCCCGATGGACATGAAGACGGGGGCGGCGTCAGGGGCGATGTCCAGAATATCGCCAATGACGGTGTCTTTTGTGATCTGAGCCATGGTTAAGACCTCCTATTTCTCTTTGCGCGTCGCCGCGCTTTCTATTATACCCGACGACGGCCGGCATTTCAACAGGAAATTCATTTTTTCCTCTCCGGCGCCCTGCCGGGGCGTTTCCAGAGTTTGGGTTTGACAACGGCGGAAAAGGCGCTATAATAGAAGGTAGCTTTGAACTTGCCGGAACAGGAGGGGTCACGTTGAAGCTGGAGCTGAGCAAAAAGGATTTTCGCCGTCTGCTGGACATGGTATACATTGGCAACTGGATCTTGAACTCCACCCGCGGCGATGACCGCATCAAGGACTATGACCGGGTAGAGTCCCTGCTCTTTCTCCGGGCCGCCCAAGAAGGGATGCCCCAGCTGGCCGAGATTTATGAAGGGGAGATCGTCCCCTCCAGGGCCTTTGCCGAGGGCGGCATCCACGAGGCCATCATGCAGTATGAAAACGACGTCTTCTTTGACATTCTGGCCGAGGACCTGGCCCGCCGGGACATGGACGATCCGCCCATCGACGAGTCCAACTACCCGGAACTGGCCAGCCGCATCGACGCCTACATCAGCGAATTTGAGGAACACGGCACCGACAATATTTTGGTGGACTCCGACAAGCTGTGACCTCCCCGCAAAATCGAAAACCGCCGCCGCGACTGTTCGCGGCGGCGGTTTTTTGCCTTTATGGGCGTTTGATCCTGGGCAGGGACACGGGGTTAGAGAGTACGCCGATGCCCTCGATCTCCACCTCTACCCGGTCGCCGTCCCCCATGGGGCCGATGCCGGCGGGGGTGCCGGTGGCGATGAGGTCGCCGGGCTCCAGGGTCATGGAGGCGGTGATGAACTCCACCAGCTCCGGCACGGCGCGCATAAAGCGGCTGGTGCGGCTCTGCTGGACCACCCGGCCGTTCAGCCGGGTGACGAGGGAAAGGTCGCCGGGATCGACTTCGTCTGTGACCCAGGGGCCGCAGGGTCCAAAGGTGTCCATGCTCTTGCTACGGGTCCACTGGCCGTCCTCCTGCTGGACGGTGCGGGCGGTGACGTCGTTGAAGCAGGTGTAACCCAGTATGTAGTCCCTGGCCTGGTCGGCCTTCACGTTCTTTGCCCGGCGGCGGATGACCACGGCCAGTTCCCCTTCGTAGTCCACTCTGGTGACAAAATCGGGCGCGGTGATGACGCCGCAGGGGTGGTTGAGGGTGTTGGGCCCCTTGAGGAACAGGATGGGGTGGTCGGGGATCCCGTCCCCCATCTCCACGGCGTGGTCGTAGTAATTTTTGCCCACGCAGACGATCTTGGTGGGCTCGCAGGGTGCCAACAGCGCGCAGTCCCGCAAGGGCAGGCTCTCGCCGGTGTAGGAGAGGCTCTCGTAGGGCGCGGCGGCCAGGCAAAAGACGCTCTCGCCCTGCACATGGCCCCATGTGGGGTCCTGATCTTTCAAAAAGCGGACGAATTTCATAGGGACCTCCTAAATGTGGGATAGGATCTGGCCGATCAAGTCCTGCTTGCCGTCGCCCTTCTCCGCGGAAAAGGGCAGGACGGGCACGGACTCCGGCAGGTCCAGGGTCTCCCGGATGCGGGCGAGGTTGTCCGCCAGCTCGCTCTTTTTCACCTTGTCCAGCTTGTTGGCCACCACCACATAGGGTTTGCCGCTGGCGGCGTACCAGCGGCCCATGGTGACGTCGTCGGCGGTGGGCTTGTGGCGCAGGTCCACCAGCATGGCGCCAAGGGCCATGAGGGAGCTGTCGGCAAACCAGGCCTCGATGAGCTTGCCCCAGCGGGCGCGCTCGGCCTGGGAGACCTTGGCGTAGCCATAGCCGGGCAGGTCCACGAAGTAGAGCCGCTGGTCGATGAGGAAGTAGTTGATGTGGGTGGTTTTTCCCGGCGCGGCGCCCACACGGGCGAAGTTTTTCCGGTTCAGCAGACGGTTGATGACCGAGGATTTGCCCACGTTGGACCGGCCGGAGAACACGATCTGGGGCAGGCCGTCACGGGGAAAGTCCCCAGGCTTCACCGCCGAGCGGACAAACTCCGCCCGGTTCCAGTTCACATCCATCTTCTCACCTCACTGCTTCAGCCCCGGCTGAGGGCCCCGGACCACGGGCATATAGGGAACGCCCTGGGCCGCGGACCTCTCCAGAGGCCGCCCCTCCAACGCCTGGGCCAGCACCTGGTCTACCTGGGACACCGCCACGAAGCGGAGCCGGTCCCGGACCGCCGGGTCCAGCTCGGCCAGGTCCTTTTCGTTGTCCGCCGGGATCAGGACGGTGCCCACGCCGTTTCGCAGGGCCGCCATGGTCTTTTCCCGCAAACCGCCGATGGGCAGGACCCGGCCGCGCAAGGTGATCTCCCCGGTCATGGCGAGCCCTGGGACCACCGGCGTGTCCGTCAGGGCGGAGACCATGGCGGTGACGATGGACACGCCCGCGGAGGGCCCATCCTTGGGCACCGCGCCCTCCGGGAAGTGGACGTGGATGTCCTTGGTCTTGTAAAACTGGGCGTCCAGGCCCAGCTGGGCCCAGCGGCTGCGGACGTAGGACAGGGCCGCCTGGGCAGACTCTTTCATCACATCGCCCAGATTGCCGGTGAACTCCACCTTGCCTGTGCCGGGCATCACGTTGACCTCAACTTCCAGCAGTTCGCCGCCCATCTCTGTCCAGGCCAGGCCATTGACCACGCCCACGCGGGACGCCAGGGCTTGGGTCTGGGGATGGTACTTGGGCGCGCCCAGGTAGGATTCCAGGTCTTTGTCTGTGATGACGACGGTCTTTTCCGCCCCTGTCACCACCGCCATCGCCGCCTTTCGGCACAGCTTGGCAAGCTGTTGTTCCAGCAGCCGGACGCCGGATTCCCGCGTGTAGGCGGTGATGGTCCGCAGGATGGCCTGGTCGGTGAGTTTGAGCTGACTTTTTTTCAGACCGTGGCGCTTTTGCTCTCTGGGCAGAAGGTAGCCCTTGGCAATGTGGAGCTTTTCCAGGTCGGTATAGCTGGGCAGCTCGATGATCTCCATGCGGTCTCTGAGGGGCCTGGGCACGGTGTCCAGGGTGTTGGCGGTGGTGATGAAGAGGACTTGAGACAAGTCAAAGGGCAGCTCCAGAAAGTTGTCCCGGAAGGCGGCGTTCTGCTCCGGGTCCAGCACTTCCAGCAGGGCCGCGGCGGGGTCGCTTCGGCCATCGCTGCCCAGCTTATCCACCTCGTCCAGCACAAGGACGGGGTTCATGCTCCCGGCCCGGCGGATGCCGGAGATGATACGGCCAGGCATGGAGCCCACATAGGTCTTGCGGTGGCCCCGGATCTCGGCCTCGTCGTGGACGCCGCCCAGAGAGACACGGGCCAGCTTGCGGCCCAGGGCACGGGCCACGGAGAGGGCGATGGAGGTCTTGCCCACCCCAGGCGGGCCCACCAGACAGAGGATCTGGCCCTTCAAGTCCGGCGCCAGCCGACGGACGGCCACGTATTCCAAGATCCGCTCCTTGACCTTTTCCATGCCGTAGTGATCCCGGTCCAGCACCCGGCGGGCGGCGGCCACGTCAGCTTTCTCCCTGGTGTACTTGCCCCAGGGCAGTTCCAGGCACACATCCAGGTAGTTCCGGCTCACCGCGCCCTCCGCGGATCCGTAGGGCTGTTTTTCCAGGCGGGTCAGCTCGGTCAGCAGACGCTCCTCCACCTCTTGGGGCAGCTTGGCGCGGGCGATCCTGGCGCGGTAGGCGGCGATCTCGTCGTTCTCCCCCTCCCCCAGCTCTTCCCGGATGACCCGCAGCTGCTCCCGCAGGTAGTAGTCCCGCTGGTTTTGCTCCAATCCCTGGCGGACCTGGTTCTCCACGTCCCGCTCCAGGGTCAGCACCTCCACCTCGCGCCGGAGGATGCGGCAGAGTTTTTCCAGCCGCCGCACCGGGCGAAGCTCACAGAGGATGGCCTGCTGGTCCTCGGCGCGGAGGGAGATATTCTGGGCGATGTGGTCGGCGATGTAGCCGGGGTCGTCACTGGCCAGGATCGCCAGCATGGTCTCCGGCACGGTGGGGGCCAGCTCGGCGTACTGGCCGTAGAGCTCGTAGGTCTGGCGGATCAGGGCCTCGGTGCGGACAGAGCCGCGGACGGGCGGCGGAGCGATGGCCTCCACCTCCGCTTCCAGATAGGGCGCCAGTTGGGTCACATGGACAACGCGGCCACGGCGGAGCCCTTCCACCAGCACGCGGACACTGCCTCCGGGCAGCCGCAGCAGTTGGCGGATGGAGCACACCGTGCCCACCGCGCACAGGTCCTTCGGCTGGGGCTCTTCCACGGACAAGTCCCGCTGGGGCGCCAGAAAAGCCGGTCCCGCCGCGGCCATGGCCTCGTCCAGAGCCTTGACCGACTGGGGCCGGGCCACGTCGAAGTGGAGGAGCATATTGGGAAAGACCGCCAGTCCACGCAGGGGCAGAACGGGCATTTTTTCTCCTGTGACGGCTGTCAGGGTCAATGGGATCCTCCCCTTTCCAGAAAATGTTTTTCAGGCGGCCGGACAAATGACAGCAGGGGCGATAAGTACCGATTTGGTATTATCGCCCCTGTCTTTTTCAGTTAGGACACATCCCGCTCCCGCTTTTCCTCTGCCCTGCCGCGGGCCCGTCTGGAGCCTTTGGCGTCCCGTTCCAGGAGAGGCTGGGCCCCTTCGTTGACACAGGCCGGGGTGATGGTGACTTTCACGATGTCCGTCTGGCTGGGGATGTCGTACATCACCTGGGTCATGACCCCTTCCAGCACCGCCCGGAGCCCCCGCGCGCCGATGCCACGCTCCAGGGCCTTGTCCGCCGCGGCCTCCAGGGCCTCCGGCTGGAACTCCAACTCCACATCGTCGTAGCCAAGGAGCTTTTGGTACTGCTTCACCAGGGCGTTTTTGGGCTTGGTCAGGATCTCCACCAGCTGGTCCCGGCTCAGGGCGCTGACGGTGGTGAGCACCGGCAGACGGCCCACCAACTCCGGGATGATGCCGAATTTCAGAAGGTCGTGGGGCTGGACCTCCCGGATGATGTTGGCCCGCTCCCGCTCGGCCTTGGTGTGGACCTCGGCGCCAAAGCCGATGGTCTTTTTGTCCAGGCGGTTTTCGATGATGGTTTCGATGCCGTCAAAGGCGCCGCCGCAGATGAAGAGGATGTTTTTGGTGTCGATCTGGATAAATTCCTGGTGGGGGTGCTTGCGCCCGCCCTGGGGCGGCACGTTGGCCACAGTGCCCTCCAGTATTTTCAATAGGGCCTGCTGGACCCCCTCGCCGGAGACGTCGCGGGTGATGGAGGTGTTTTCGCTCTTGCGGGCGATCTTGTCGATCTCGTCCACGTAGATGATGCCCCGCTGGGCCAGTTCTATGTCGTAGTCGGCGGCCTGGACCAGCCGGAGGAGGATGTTTTCCACGTCGTCGCCCACGTAGCCCGCCTCGGTCAAGGTAGTGGCGTCGGCGATGGCGAAGGGCACCCGCAGGATCCTGGCAAGGGTCTGGGCAAACATGGTCTTGCCGCAGCCGGTGGGCCCGATCAGAAGGATGTTGCTCTTTTGGAGCTCCACATCGTCGTCCTCGCCGCCCAGGTAGATGCGCTTATAGTGGTTGTAGACGGCCACGGAGAGGGCGATCTTGGCCTCCTCCTGCCCGATGATATACTGGTCCAGCACCTGGTGGATGGCCTGGGGCGTGGGGATGTCCTCCATGACCTCCTCCCTCTTGGGCTCCAGGTCGAAATCCTCGTCGTCCTCATCGTCCAGGATGCTCAGGCAGAGGTGGACGCACTCGTTGCAGATGTAGACCCCCTGTCCCGCGATGATACGGCTCACCTGCTCCTGCCGCTTGCCGCAGAAGGAACAGCGGATGGACTTGTTGTCTTGATTTGCCATGGTGTCACCTCATTGGGCCGACGGGTTTATTCCCGGTTGACGATGACCTTGTCGATCAGGCCAAAGGCCAGGGCTTCCTCGGCGGTCATAAAGTTGTCCCGCTCGCAGGCGGCGGTGATCTCTTCCAGGGTCTTGCCGGTGTTGGCGGCCAGGATGGTGTTCATGCGCTTTTTGATGAACTCAAAGCGCTTGAGGTGGATGGCCATGTCCGTCACCTGGCCCTGGGTGCCGGCGGAGGGCTGGTGGATCATGATCTCGGCGTTGGGCAGGGCCATACGCTTGCCCTTGGCGCCGGCGGAGAGCAAAAAGGCGGCCATGGACGCGCCCAGGCCGACGCAGATGGTGGACACGTCGCACTTGATATACTGCATGGTGTCGTAGATGGCCATGCCGTCGGTGATGGAACCGCCGGGGCTGTTGATATAGAACTGGATGTCCTTGTCCGGGTCCTGGGCCTCCAGAAAGAGGAGCTGGGCCACGATCACGCCGGCGGTGGCGGAGTTGACCTCCTCGTTGAGCATGATGATGCGGTCGTTGAGCAGGCGGGAGAAGATGTCGTAGGAACGCTCGCCGCGGTTGGTCTGTTCTACTACATACGGGATCAAAGGCATGGTGATGTCTCCTTTACAAAATGGGCGCGGGACAGCATTACACGAAAGTATAACCTATCCCGCCCCAATTATTCCCAATCGGCTTACGCCTCGGTTTTCTGACCGGACTTTTTCGCGGCGGGCTTCTTGGCGGCAGACGCCTTGGCCGGCGCCGGCTGCTCCCCGTCCTCCGCCTTTTTCGCCGCGGGTTTTTTGGCGGCGGGCTTCTTTTCGCCGGCGGCCTCGTCCTTGTCCCCGGCCTTCTTGCCGGAGGCGGGTTTTTTGGCGGGGGCCTTGCCCTCCTTGGCGTTGTCAAAAACGAACTGGGCCGCCTTCTTCAAAAGCAGGTCGTGCTCCAGGTCCGCTTCCGCCACGGCGGCCTGGACCTTGTCCAGCTCCATGCTGTACTCCTTGGCCAGACGCTCGTACTCGGCCTTCTTCTCCTCGGCGGAGACCTCCAGGCTCTCGGCCTTGGCCACCGCCTCCAGCGCCAGCTCGTTGAGGACCCGCTTGCGCGCCCCCTCCATCGCCTGCATCCGCAAAAGGTCCTGGGACAGACCCATCATGGAGAGGTACTGGTCGAAGTCCATGCCCTGGCTCTGGATCTGCATGGCGTAATCCTCCACCATGCGGTCGGCCCGCTGACGGATGATGAGGTCGGAGACGTCGGCTTCCATGTTGTCGATGAGCTGGTCGGTGATGGCCCGCTCAAAGTCGGACTGGGCCTGGCTCTCCCGGCGGGCTTTCAGCTTCTCGCCCAGGTCCTTGCGGAAGTCGGCCAGGGTGTCGAACTCGGACACGTCCTTGGCAAACTCGTCGTCCAGCTCAGGCTTCTGGGGCTCCTTGACCTCGATGACCTTGACCTTGAACACCACGGCCTTGCCGGCCAGTTCGGGGGTGTACTCCTCCGGGAAGGTGATGTCCAGGTCCTTTTCGTCGCCGGGCTTGAGGCCGACGACGCCCTCTTCAAAGCCGGGGATAAAGCTGCCGGAGCCCAGCTCCAGAGGGAAGTTCTCCCCCTTGCCGCCCTCAAAGGGCACGCCGTTGTCAAAACCCTCGAAGTTGATGACGGCGGTGTCGCCCTTCTTGGCCTTGCGCTTGACGGGCACCAGACGGGTGGCGCGCTGGATGTACGGGGCGAGCTCGCCGTCGATGTCAGAATCGGTGACGGCGGCGGCGGACTTGGGCGCGGTGAGCCCCTTGTACTGGCCCAGCTTGACCTCCGGCTTCAAGGGGACGGTGGCTTTGAAGGTGAAGCCCTCCTTGCCCACGCTCTCCACCTCGATCTGGGGGTAGCCCGCGGGTTCGAGCTTTTCCTGGGCGATGGCCTCTTCGTAGGCCGTGGGGTAGAGTTCCTGGACGGCGTCTTCGTAGAAAATACCCGCGCCGTACATGGCCTCCACAATCTTCCGCGGGGCCTTGCCCTTGCGGAAGCCGGGGATGTTGATGCGGCCGCGCTGTTTCAGGAACACCTTGTTGACGGCCTGGTCAAAGGTCTGGGCGTCCAGCTCGATGACCAGTTCTACGGTATTGTGTTCGCCCTTTGTCTTGCTCTTTACATTCATGTTTTACGCTTCCTCCTGTCAGGCCGCTGCCCTTGTCTCAGCGAAACGGGGCCGCCACAGACCCATAGTATTTGTTATTCTAACAGATAAGGAAAAGAATTTCCACTGTTTTTTTCACTTAATCCAATATTTTTTCCGGAACAAAATCCAGGTAGTCCGCCGAGACCATGCGGTAGTCCACCCCGCCCGCCGGTCCCTGGAGGGCCAGCTTGTGGGCCGGGCCGTGGAGGTGGCCGTAAAAGCAACGGGAGACGCCGTAGGCTTCCAGCAGGTCCAGCATCTCCTGACAGGCGTAGCCCTGGTACTTGGGCGGATAGTGGAGAAAGGCCAGCTTGACGGGGGCCTCCCCCGCCGCTTTCAGCGACATCTCCAGGCGCATCACCTCTCGGCGGTAGACCTTGTCCCCCTCGGTCTGGGCCAGGCCCGCGTCGAAAAACCAGCCGCGGGTGCCGCACAGGGCCACGCCGTCGCGGTAAAAGGCGCAGTTGTTATGGAGCAGACGCAGGGTGTCCAGGCCGTGGGCGGTCCAGAAGCCGGTCATCTTTTTGGCGCTGTTCCACCAGTAGTCGTGGTTGCCCTTGACGATGTATTTGACGCCGGGCAGGGCGTCCAGAAACTGAAAGTCGGGCAGGGCGTCCTCCAGGCTCATGCCCCAGGAGAGGTCGCCGCACAGGACCACCGTGTCCTCCGGCCCAACCCTCTGGAAGCCCCGCTGGAGCTTATCCATATAGTTTTCCCAGGCCCCGCCGAACACGTCCATGGGCTTGGCCGCGCCCAGGGACAGATGGAGGTCGCCTATGGCGTACAGAGCCACATTGTCACCTCGTTTACAGCAGCATGGCCTCGACCTGGTCGAGCATCTGCTCTTTTTCGCACCACTGGGTGAAGCGCGGGGTCTTGCCCTTGAGGGAGGCCAGCGGGCCGGGCACGGCCACGCCGGTGACGTCGCTGAGCTGGTCCAGGATGGCCAGGCCGTCGGCCTTTTTCGCCACGCCCAGGGCGTCCAGCACGCTGTCACAGAACTTGAAGGGGCTGGCGGTGGAGACCACGACGGTGGGGGTCTGGTCCCCGGTCCGGCGGCGGTAGTCCTCCAGCACATGGAAGGCCACGGCGGTGTGGGGGTCGATGAGGTATCTGTGCTCCCGCCAGGTCTTGGCGATCTGGGCGCGGGTCTGCTGGTCGTCGCAGAAGCCGGCGTCGAACTCCCGCTGGAGCTTGACGCGCACCCTGTCCGACACCTGGTAGCGGCCGGTCCCGGCCAGCTCGTCCATATAGCCCGCCACCTCGCCCGGATCGCCGGTGAGGGCCAGCAGCAGCCGCTCCAGGTTGCTGGACACCAGGATGTCCATGGAGGGCGAGGTGGTGTTGTAGAAGGGGCGGTTCTTGTCGTAGACGCCGGTCTGGATAAAGTCGGTGAGGACGTTGTTGGCGTTGGAGGCGCAGATGAATTTGTCCAAGGGCACACCGATGGTCTTGGCGTAATAGGCGGCCAGGATGTTGCCGAAGTTCCCCGTGGGCACGCAGACGTTGATCTTGTCCCCAGGCTGGATGGCCTCGCTTTTGAGCAGGTCGCAGTAGGCGGAGACGTAGTAGACGATCTGGGGCAGGACACGGCCCCAGTTGATGGAGTTGGCCGAGGAGAGGAACCAGCGGTGCCGGGCCAGCTTTTCCCGCAGAGCCTCGTCGGCGAAGAGGGCCTTGACGCCGGTCTGGGCGTCGTCAAAATTGCCGCGCACGGCGCAGACGCCCACGTTTTTCCCCTCCTGCGTGGTCATTTGCAGCTGTTGGATGGCGGAGACCCCGTCCTTGGGGTAAAAGACCAGGATGCGGGTCTGCTCCACGTCCTTGAAGCCCTCCAGCGCGCCCTTGCCCGTGTCGCCGGAGGTGGCCACCAGGATGCAGACCCGCTTGCGCTCGCCGTTTTTCCGCAGCGAGGCGGTGAGGAGGTGGGGCAGCATTTGCAGGGCCATGTCCTTAAAGGC
The DNA here is from genome assembly GCA_947599925.1 of uncultured Oscillospiraceae bacterium. GTDB lineage: Bacteria > Bacillota > Clostridia > Oscillospirales > Oscillospiraceae > MGBC124762. The sequence continues at coordinate 27,539 of CANQFT010000023.1, forward strand.
GCAGGTGGGGCCGTGCCACAGCTCCAGGCAGTGGGTGTTCTCGTCCACACGGCGGACCGGGGCCACCTCCGGGCAGTCGAACTTGTCCGGGCCGTAGGCCGCGGCGGAAAAGGCGTTGAGCTCGGCCACGGAGAAGTCCTCCAAAAACGCCTTCATCACATAGACGGCCCGCTGGGGATAGGACATATCCCGCAAGGTCTCCAGCCCGTTGGCGGGCAGACGCATAAAGACCTCCGGGGTCAGCAGACCCCCGTCCCTGGAAAGGCCCTGGGCAATGGCCTGGGCCGCGCTCATGCGCTGGCTGCCGCCGCGGGTGCTCACATAGTACATACTCGCTCCACCACTCTCATTAGATTTTTGTAGAATAGCTTGTCAAGCAGCTCCTGGCCGTATCCACGCTCCTGGAGCCGACGGTAAAACAGGGCCCAGCCGGTGACGTCGGAAATCCCCACAGGCAGACGCTCCACCCCGTCCCAGTCCCCGCCAAGGGCCACGGTGTCCTCGCCGCCCAGGTCCAGGAAGTGCTCCAGGACCCGGACCACGTCGTCCAGGTCGGGGGCGCCCGGCAAAAAATCCGCCGCCAGATTCAGACCGACGGTGCCCTGAAGTTCCATTATGGCAGTAAATTGGTCATCCGTCAAGTTTCTGGGGTGAAAACACGCCGCGCGGCTGTTGGAGTGGCTGGCGATGATGGGGGCGCGGGCCATACGGACCACGTCCCAAAAGCCGGGGTCGGAGAGGTGGGACACGTCCACCAGCACCCCCAGTTCCTCCATGGTCCGCACAAAGTCCCGGCCCTGGGCAGTCAGGCCCCGGTCGGCCTGGGCACAGTTGGAGCCGGAGAGGGCGTTGGGGTGGTTCCAGGTCAGGTTGATGGCCCGGACCCCTTGCTGGGCGGCGGCGTAAAGGTTTTCAACTTTACAGTCCAGAAGCTCCGCCCCCTCCACGGAGAAGAAGGCGGCGATCTTGCCCTGGTCCCAGGCCCGGCGGCACTGGTCGGCTGTGGCGCAGAGGGCCATGGCGTGGGCGTTTGCCCCGATCTGCCGCTTCAGCAGGTCCTCCTGGGCCTGGTAGACGGGGTAGAGCGAGGCGTCCGACCGGGGCTCCTGGCCGCTGAAGGCGGCGAAGAATTGGGCGCAGGCTGTAAAGGTTTTGGCCTTTTCAATATTCCAATGGCCCTGGGCGTTGGAAAAGTTCTCTCCGGTATGGAAGCAACGGGAAAGGGTGTCGCAGTGCCCGTCAAAGACCCGCATGGCCTCTCCTCCTCAGAAGGCGTTTTCGATGTAATGGATGGTGGCCGCGCCGCCGTCGGCCCCTTGGGGCGCGTAGATCTCCGCCACGTCGAAACGGGGCTGGAGCTCGGTGGGGTAGCGGGAGAGATACTCCTGGGCCGCGGCCTGGAGCCGGGCCTGTTTTGCCTTGGTCACAAAGGCGCCGGGGGTGCCAAAATCGTCGTTTTTGCGGAGTTTGACCTCCACGAAGACCAGATAGGTCTTGTTGGAGGCGATGAGGTCGATCTCCCCAAAGCGGCAGCGGTAGCCCGCGGCCAGGACCAGCCACCCCTTTTCCCGCATATCCTGGGCCACCAGAGCCTCGCCCCACTGTCCCGTCAGCCGGTTACGCCGGCCCTGGGCCCGCTTTTCCTCCGTCATGGCCGACCCTCCTTGGCGTAAAACTTCTTCAAAAAGGTCAGGCGGTGGATGGGGCAGGGGCCGTGGGCCCGGATGGCGTCGTAGTGGGCCTTGGTGGGGTAGCCCTTGTGCCGGGCGAAGCCGTACTGGGGGTAGAGGGCGTCCATCTCCATCATATGCCGGTCCCGGCTCACTTTGGCCAAAATGGACGCCGCGGCGATGTTCAGGCTTCGGCTGTCCCCTTTCACCACCGTGGCGTGGGGCAAGGCGATGCCCTTGTCACGGTTGCCGTCGATGAGGGCGAAGTCCGCCGGTGGGTCCAGACGGCGGATGGCCAGGTCCATAGCCTTGAGGCGGGCTTTCAAAATGTCGGTGGCGTCGATCTCCCGCGGGGAGATGCTGGTCACGGCCCAGGAGATGGCCGCCGCCTGGATCACGGGAAACAGGGCCTCCCGCTGTTTTTCCGTCAGCCGCTTGGAGTCGTTGACGCCGGGCAGGTCCACCCCGTAGGGCAGCAGCACCGCCGCCGCGTACACCGGTCCGGCCAGGGGTCCCGCCCCCGCCTCGTCCGCGCCGCAGATGGCCAGGTAGTTCTGCTCTCTGTAAAGGCTTTCCACTTGCCACATATTCATGGTTCCGCTTCCTCCGGCCATTCCAAGGTGATCCGGCCCAGTTTGCCGCCCCGGAACTCGTCCAGCAGGACGCTGGCTGTCCGCTCCAGGTCCACTTCTCCGCCGGAGATGAGGAAGCCCCGCTTCTTCCCCGCCCGCTCCAGCAGTTCCCAGCCCTGGGCGGTGGGGTCGGGGTCGATCTTATAGCGCTGGGCCATGGCCTCCGGATAGTGGGCGTTCAGAAGGTCCATGAGGTGAAAGGCCAGGGTCTCGGTGTCCAGAATGTCGTCCTTGACCGCCCCGGTGAAGGCCAGGTTCATGCCCACGGCGGGGTCCTCAAACTTGGGCCAGAGGATGCCGGGGGTGCCCAGCAGTTCCAGGCCGCTGTCAACGGTCACCCACTGTTTC
>CANQFT010000024.1 GCA_947599925.1 uncultured Oscillospiraceae bacterium
AATTAAAAGATTAAAGGTAAAATTAAAAGGTATAGGGCAAAATGTAATTGTATCTCTTTGGGATACTACTTAGACGAGGGCATCAGCGGTACCAGCACCAAAAAGCGGGATAGCTTCTTACGGATGATAGAGGACGCCAAAGCGGGGCGGTTCGACTTTATCATCACCAAGGAGATCTCCCGCTTTTCCCGCTCTACGCTGGACAGCATCAAGTATACCCAAGAACTGCTGGAGCACGATGTGGGAGTGTTATTTCAAAACGATAACATCAATACCCTGGACTCTGACAGTGAGTTTCGCCTGGTGGTCATGGCTGGGGTCGCTCAGGACGAGGTGCGAAAGCTCTCCGAGCGGCTGAAGTTCGGCTTCCGGCAAGCGGTCAAGAACGGCCATGTGCTGGGCAACGACCAACTGTGGGGATACGACAAGAAGGATTGCAAGCTCACCATCAATGAGGCCGAGGCGGTGATCATCCGCCGCATCTTTGACCTCTACGCCAACAAGGGCGTGGGCGTGCGGACCATTTCCAGGATCCTCTTTGACGAGGGGCACACCAGTCGGCAGGGGAATGCCTTCAATGTGCTGACCATTCGGCATATCCTTTGCAATCCCAAGTACAAGGGCTGGTATTGCGCTCATATGTCCCAGACGGTGGACTACCGCACCAAGCGAAAAATTTTCCTGGACGAGAGTGAGTGGATCATGTACCCCGATCCCGCCATTCCGGCCATCGTCTCCGAGGAGCTGTGGGACCGGGCCCACGCCCTCTATAAAAAGCGCAGCGCCGAGGCCCGGTCCAGGGCCAGCGGCGCCAGCTTTCACAATCGGTATCCGTACAGCGGTAAACTGATCTGTGAAGAACATCAAACCAGCTTCCACCGACAGATGTTGGACAGCGGAAAGGAGGTCTGGCAATGCCGGGTCTACCGCGACCGGGGGCGGGCCGCCTGCGCCGCACCCCAGCTTCGCACCGATGAGTTGAACGAGATCATGGCCGGCATCTTTACCAGCTTGGTGGAGGACAGGGAGAGGATCGTCCAGGCGGTGATGACCGTCCTCCGGGCCGTCCCACAAGAGCATGACTATGGAAAGGATATTCACAGGATCGAGGCGGAGATGGATTCCATTTCCGCGAAGAAAGACCGTCTGCTGGAGATGAGCATTGAGGGCATTTTGTCCAAGGCCGAGTTCAAACAGCGAAACGACGGCTTCAACGAGCAATTCAAGCGGCTGGAGCAAACCCTGGAGACCCTTCGCGGCGAGGAACAGCGCGGCGGCGTCACCGGCGCGCAGCTTGCGAAGATACAGGAGACCCTGGAGCGGATGTTGGCCTTTGAGGACGGCGTGGACGCCAAACTGGTGACCACCATTTTGGACCACATCATCGTCAAAAAAGAGAGCACCAAAGAGCGCGTGAGCTTAGAGATCCATCTGAAATTCGGCGACCCCCTTGGGGTCGCTTTTGACCGCCCAGGTTCCTCCTTTCGAGGCAGCCGTTCAAGAAATACTACACCCAGTCCGCCGACCAGGACGATCTGATCTCCATCGGCACTATCGGGCTCATCAAGGCGGTGAGCACCTTCAAAAGCGACAAAAACATCAAGCTGGCCACCTACGCCAGCCGGTGCATCGAAAACGAGATCCTGATGTACTTCCGCTCCCGCCGCAAGTTCCAAGGGGAGGTCTCCCTGTCCGACACGCTGGAAAACGACGGCGAGGGCAACAACCTCTCGCTGATGGACGTGATCCGGGTAGACGACACCATGCTGGAGGACCTGGACGTGAAAGAGTCGTGCAAAAAGGTCCGGGCCGTGGTGAAGCGTTGCCTTACAGGGCGGGAAGCGCGGGTCATCGATCTGCGCTACGGTCTCAGCGGCCAGGCGCCGCTGACCCAGCGGGAGATCGCCGCCCAGTGCGACATCAGCAGGAGCTATGTCTCCCGCATCGAGAAGAAGGCGCTGGAGAAGCTGAAGAAGGAGCTGGAGCGTTAGCGGCCCGGCTCAGCCCGCCAGTTCCGCGGCCAGCGCCGCCACCTGCTGGGCGGCGTCAGCGGGGATGGCGGCGGTCTGGCGGCGGATGACCTCCGGGGCCAGGGCCGCGAACTCCTCCAGGCGGTCCATGGGGATGGACAGGCCGCGCTGGGCAAAGAAGCGGGCGTTGTGGGTCTCGCAGCCGGGGATGGGCGGCAGGTGGGCCAGGGCCACGCCGGCCACCGCCGCCTCGGTGGAGGACAGGCCGCCGGGCTTTGTCAGGTAGAGGTCGCAGGCCCGGAGGTAGAGGGGCATCTGGTCGGTGGAGTGGAGCAGTTGGACGGCGTCGTCGCCGCCATAGCGCTTGTCCAGGGCCCGGTAGAGCTTGTCGTTGGTGCCGCAGATGACCACAAGGCGGGCCTTGCCCCGCCACTGTTCGTAGAGCCGCCCCACCGATTTTTTCAGCACGCCCGCCCCCATGCTGCCGCCGGAGAGGAGCAGGTAGGTGGCCTCCGGGTCCAGACCCAGAGCCTGGCGGGCCGCTTGCCGGGTCATGTCCCGGCGAAAGGCGGGGGAGACCGGAATGCCCAGCGGGTGGAGCTTTTCCGCGGGGATGCCGTAGGACGAAAATTCCTCCGTCAGATCCGGATGGGGGATGACGTAGGCGTCGCAGTCGGTTTCCTCGGTGAAAGGGGTGCAGACGTAGTCGGTGGCCACAAAGACGGTCTTGGGCAGCGCCACGCCGCGGTGTTTCAGGACGGTCAGGGCCTCGCCGGGGTAGACGTGGGTGCAGAGGATCACGTCAAAATGGCGCTGGGCCAAAAAGCGCTCCAGAGCCCTGGCGGTCTTGCGCTGGAAGTAGTACACCGGCGAGCGCCAGGGCAGGCGCCGGTACAGACTGCCCAGACGGTAGACCAGCCCGAAAGCCCGCGGGGACTTCTGGGCCATGGAGATGTATACGTCGTCCACCAGTTCCACGGTCTTTGGACCCCGCAGGTCGTAGGGGTTCATGAACACGGCCCGGTGGCCCTGGGCCTCCAGCGCGGTCTGTATGGCCCGGGCCGCGGCGTGATGTCCGCCGCCGGTGCCGCAGGAGAGGATCAGTGCTTCCATAGGGGCCTCACCACCGGCCTGGCCCGGTGTTCCTTGCTGTGGTGGAGCCGCAGCAGCACCGTGCCGGAAATCAGGGCGAACCCGCCCCATATCCCCGCCGGGTAACGAAAGAAAAAGGTGACAGCGGACACGAGATAGGTGACGGCGGTGCGGTAGAAGTGGGGGTCGATCCGCACAACCACCGAGAAGAAGACAAAGACCAGCGCAAAGAGCACCGCGGGCTGCCAGAAGGGGAACAGCCCCAGCAGGGAGCCGAAGGTGGCGGCAATGCCCTTGCCGCCGCGGAAGCGGTGCCAGATGGGCAGGGCGTGGCCCACCACCGGCGCGGCGATCACCAGGGCCAGGGAGATGGGCCCCTGCTCCAGACCGCCGGAGAAGTGACAGTAGCAGAAAATGGGCAAAATGGCCTTGGCCAAGTCGCCCACCAGGGCGATGACGCCGCACCAGAAGCCCCGGCGAAAGGCGTTGGCCGCGCCGGGGTTTTGGTCCTCTCCGGCGGACTCAACCTCCTCCGTGCCCAGCAGGGCCGCGGCGACGCGGGCGAACAGGACGCTGCCGGAGAGGTATCCGGCCACGATATAGAGAATGGTGGTGGCAGTCATATCGGTTGGGCCCTCCCTTCCCGGCGTTCCATGGCGCTAAACAGTATACGCCACAGAGCGGAAATTTGTCAAGTTTGGGGACAACTGTGGAGCTCCGCTTTTCCCCTTTGCCCTTGCAATTTGAGGAAGAACGTGGTATTTTTGTAAGAGACAGCGAGAAACACCCATCCTGACAGAAAGAAGGAGTGCCCTGTGAGCGTCCGCATTATGACCGACTCCGCCGCCGACCTGCCCCAGCCCTGGCCGGAGGGAGTGACTGTGCTGCCCATGACGGTGAGCTTTGGGGAGCGGCAGTACCAGGACGGGGTGAACATGACCCATCGGCAGTTTTATGAGCTGCTGATCGAGGGCGACGCCCTGCCCACCACCAGTCAGATCGGCCCCGGACAGTTTGAGGAGGCCTTCCGCGGGGCGGTGACGGCGGGGGAGCAGGTGGTGTGCGTCACGATGTCCTCCAAGCTCTCCGGGACCTACCAGAGCGCCTGCATCGCCGCCGAGGAGTTCCCCGGCCAGGTCTTTGTGGTGGACAGCCTCAACGTCACCATCGGCGAGGGTCTGCTGGTCCGGTGGGCCATGGAGCTGGTGGGCCAGGGCCTGGAGGCCGCCCAGATCGCCCGGCAGTTGGAGCGGGAGCGGGGGCGGATCCGCCTGATCGCCCTGCTGGATACCCTGGAATACCTCAAGCGGGGCGGACGGCTGTCCGCTTCTGTGGCGCTGGTGGGCGGGTTGCTGTCCATCAAGCCCGTGGTGTCTGTGGAGGACGGGGAGGTCAAGGTCATCGGCAAGGCCCGCGGCTCCAAAAACGGCAGCAACCTGCTGACCGAGGCGTGCCAGAAGGACGGCGGCGTGGACTTTTCCCGGCCCCACTGCCTGGGCTACACCGGCCTGAGCGACGAGCTGCTGCGGAAGTATATCGAGGACAGTCGGCCGCTGTGGGAGGGCCACCTGGACGCCCTGACGGTGAACACCGTAGGCGGCACCATCGGGACCCATGTGGGCCCCGGCGCCATCGCGGTGGCCTTTTTCCACAAGGGATAAGCCGCTTGATCCTTGCGCGGGCAGAGCGCCCTTGAAATCGACAAAAAAGCAGCCGACAAAAAAGCAGCCGTCCCTCGGACGGCTGCTTTTGTCGCTTGTTGGACGATCAGCGCTTGCTGAACTGGGGGGCGCGCCGCGCGGCGTGGAGGCCGTACTTTTTCCGCTCTTTCATGCGAGGGTCGCGGGTCAGGAACCCGGCGGACTTCAGAGCGGGGCGGAACTCCTCGTTCATCAGCAGCAGGGCCCTGGCGATGCCGTGGCGGATGGCGCCGGCCTGGCCGGTGACGCCGCCGCCGGAGACGGAGGCGACCACGTCCACCTTGCCCACGGTGGAGGTGGTGACAAGGGGCTGGCGGACGATGAGCTTCAAGGTCTCCAGACCGAAATACTCCTCGATGTCACGGCCGTTGATGGTGATGGCGCCGGTGCCGTTGGGGAAGAGGCGGACCCTGGCCACGGAGGACTTCCGGCGGCCGGTGCCGTAGTGATAAGGCTTTTTACTCTTATACATAATGTGAATCCTCCTTACGCCTGGGTGTAGAGTTCAGGCTGCTGGGCAGCGTGGGGGTGCTCCGCGCCGCGGTAGATCTTGAGGCGGGTCAGGGAGTCCTTGGTGACGGTGTTGCGGGGCATCATGCCGCGGACGGCCAGCTTCATGGCCAGCTCCGGCTTGTCCTGCATCAGCAGACGGTACTTGGTCTCGTGGAGACCGCCGGGGTAGCCGGAGTGGGTGCGGTAGAACTTCTGCTCCAGCTTCTTGCCGGTGAGGACGGCCTTCTCAGCGTTGATGACGATGACGAAGTCGCCGCAGTCGGCGTGGGGTGTGTACTCAGGCTTGCGCTTGCCCCGCAGCAGGTCGGCGACGATGACGGCGGTTTTGCCCAGGGGCTTGCCGGCGGCGTCGACCACATACCACTTGCGGACAATGTTGCCCTTGTTGGCCATAAAGGTGGACATAGTGTGATCTCTCGCTTTCGTTTGAAATGCCCGGAAAAGTCCGGGAAAAGTTGACTTTACAAAGTCGAGCGTGTTGTATTATAATGCTTTTGACCACCGGTGTCAACGGCTTTTTGGAATTTTTTTGTCTGGAAAATCAAATTCTTCGATTTTTGAGCATATACTCGCCTATGCTCGTTTATCCTCGCTTTCCATTTCACTTTTCTCCAGAGGGGAGGGGCTGCTTGATGCGGCAGATCGTGTCCCAGATGCGCCGGTGCGTGGAGGACTACCATATGATCGCGCCAGGGGACCGGGTCGCGGTGGGGGTGTCCGGCGGCAAGGACTCGGTGGTGACGCTGTGCGCCCTGGCCAAGCTCCGGGAGTTCTACCCCAAGCCCTTCACCGTGGAGGCCATCACACTGGATATGTCCGGCGGCCGGATGGACTTTTCTCCCCTGGCGGAGCTGTGCCGGCGGCTTGAGGTGCCCTTTCACCTGGTCCAGACCCAGATCTTCGAGGTCATCTTCGACTACCGCAAGGAGAAAAACCCCTGTTCCCTGTGCGCCAAAATGCGCCGGGGCGCGCTCCACACCGCCATGTTGGAGCGGGGCCTTTCCAAGATCGCCCTGGGCCACCACCGGGACGACGCGGTGGAGACCTTTTTTATGAGCCTTTTTTACGAGGGGCGGATCAACTGCTTCCAGCCGGTGACCTATCTGGACCGCACGGGGGTGACGCAGATACGGCCCCTGCTGTATAGCACCGAGGGACAGGTGCGCTCGGCGGTGGCGCGAAACGGCCTGCCGGTGGTGAAAAATCTCTGCCCAGCCGACGGCTCCACCAAGCGCCAGGAGATCAAGGAGCTGGTGGCGGAGCTGTCCCGGCGGTACCCGGACCTGAAAGAATACGTATTTTCCGCCATGCAGCGCCTGCCCCTGCCGGAGTGGGGCGTCCTGCCCAGAGAGAGCCGCGCGGTTCGCCTTGATTTCGCGTCCGGCCAGGCGGATAATGGGTCCCAAACGGCACAGAGGTGATCGACATGACGTTTCCCTCCCAGCTTCTGGTCCGGCGGCTCCTCCGGGGCAGGGACCTGGCCAACTGCCAGGTCCGGACCGCCATGGGGCGCGGCGCCGGGCTGTTCGGCGTGGGGGCCAACCTGCTTTTGGCGGCGGGGAAGTGCCTGGTGGGGGCGCTTTCCGGCTCCATCGCCGTCACCGCGGACGCCTTCAACAACCTGACCGACGCCGCCTCCAGCGTGGTGACGCTGGTGGGCTTTCAGGTGGCGGGCCACAAGGCGGACAAGGAGCACCCGTTCGGCCACGGACGGGCGGAATACCTGTCCGGCCTCATCGTGTCCCTGGCCATTTTGCTGGTGGGCTTTGAGCTGGCCCGGACCTCGGTGGAGCAGATCATTGCCGGGTCGGAGGTCGCCTTTTCCTGGCTGACGGTGGCTGTGCTGGCGGCGGCCATTCTGGTCAAGCTGTGGATGTGGCGGTTCAACGCCGCCTTGGGCAAGGCGCTGGACAGCGCGGCCCTGCGCGCCGCGGCCCTGGACGCCCTGTCCGACAGCGTGGCGACGGCGGCGGTGGCGGCGGGGACGCTGGCGGCCCACTTCTGGGGGCTCCGGCTGGACGGGTGGCTGGGCCTGGGGGTGTCGGTGTTCATCCTCTGGTCGGGCTTCATGGCGGCCAGGGACACGCTGGACCTGCTGCTTGGCCGGGCGCCCAGCCAGGAGACGGTGGACAAGATCGCCGCCATGGTGCTGGAGAGCCCGGAGATCGTGGCCATCCACGGCCTGGCCGTCCACGAGTACGGCCCCGGCCACCTCTTCGCCACCATCCACGCCGAGGTGCCCAGCGACATGGTCCTCCTCACCGCCCACGCCGCCGCCGACCGGGCCGAGCGGATGCTGCTCCAGCGCCTGGGCGTCCACGCCGTCATCCACATCGACCCTCTGGGCAACGACGAGGAGCCGGAGGGGTAAATTTACAAAATATCCAACCTTTTTTGGAAAAACCGTGTATCATAGACCCAGGAACCAAAGAGAGGATGGGTGCGTATGTCCCAGAAAATATTGGTCATCGAAGACGAGAAGAACATCTCCGACCTGTTGCAGCTCTATCTGGAAAAGGAGGGCTACGAGACCCGTGCCGCCGGAGACGGGGTCAAGGGCGTGGAGCTCTTTCGCTCCTGGGGCCCGGACCTGGTGCTGTTGGACCTGATGCTGCCTGTGATGGACGGCTGGAGCGTGCTGAAAAAGATACGCGAGGGGGGCAAGACCCCGGTGATCATGCTCACCGCCAAGAGCGAGCTGGAGGACAAGGTCACGGGTCTGGAGCAGGGCGCGGACGACTACATCACCAAGCCCTTCAACACCAAAGAGGTGGTGGCCCGTATCCACGCGGTACTGCGGCGCTACGGCCTGGAGGAAGAGAACGCCGAGAAGAAGCTCACCTTCGACAAGCTGGTCATCAACCTGGACTCCTACGAACTGATCGTGGACGGCAAGCGTGTGGACACGCCGCCAAAGGAGCTGGAACTCCTCTACCGTCTGGCCTCGGCCCCCAACCGGGTGTTCACCCGCAACCAACTGCTGGACGAGGTGTGGGGCTTCGACTACTTTGGCGACTCCCGCACGGTGGACGTACACATCAAGCGGCTGCGGGAAAAGCTGGAGGGCGTCAGCCCGGCGTGGAATTTGAAAACGGTCTGGGGCGTGGGTTATAAGTTCGAGGTCGCCCCGTGAGGTCGGCGTACTCGCGGCAGTTCGCCATGGTGGCGGGGCTGATTTTGCTGTCGTTTCTGGTGCTGGGCGTGGGCTTCGTGGGGCTGAGCTACCGCTACACCACCAGACGCCAGATGGAGGCGCTGGAGGACAACGCCGCCTTCATCGGCGAGTTCACCGCCAACTACCGCCAGCAGGGGATGGACATCCGCTCCGAGGGCTTCCGGGCCTACATCTACTCCCTGGCGAAAATATCCAATGCCCATGTGCTGTTGTGCGAGCTGGACGGCAAGGTGGTCTACTCCGCCGACGGCGCGGGCCAGGGCACCCTGGACACCCTGGTGGGGGCCACGCTGCCGGGGTCGGTGACCGGCCGCCTGCTCTCCGACGGGGTCTATAACCGCATGGGCGACCTGGGCGGGCTGTTTGGGGAGACCCGGTACATCGCCGGGCGTCCCATCACCGTCCACACAGTGGCGGGAGACGCCAACATCGGCATGGTGCTGGTGTCCACCGCCGCGGACAATATGACCGAGGTCTGGCGTGGCCTGTCGTGGATCTTTGTGCTGACGGCTCTGGCGGTGATGACGGCGGCGTTCGCCCTGACCCTCTTCACCACGCGGCGGCAGACCAAGCCCCTGAAGCAGATGGCCGAGGCCGCCCAGGAGTTTGGCCGGGGCAACTTTGAAAAGCGCGTGGAGGCGGAGGAGACCGGGTCCATCGACGAGATGAACGAGCTGGCCCGCGCCTTTAACGCCATGGCCGACTCTCTGACCCAGGCCGAGCGGCGGCGCAGTGAGTTTGTGGCCAACATCTCCCATGAGCTCAAGACCCCCATGACCACCATCTCCGGCTTTGCCGATGGGATACTGGACGGCACCATCCCGCCGGAGCGGGAGCGGGCGGCCCTGGAGACCATCTCCTCGGAGACCAAGCGGCTGTCCCGGCTGGTGCGGCGGATGCTGGATGTGTCCCGGCTCCACGCCGAGGGCGGCGTCACCGCCCAGCAGCCCTTTGACATCGTGGAGCTGACCGCCCGGACCATGGTGAGCCTGGAGAACAAGATCAACGCCCGGTCCCTGGACGTGGTGGCCGGACTGCCGGAGGAGCCCATCAAGGTCTGGGGCGACCCGGACGCCATTACCCAGGTGTGCTACAACCTGCTGGACAACGCGATCAAGTTCTCCCGACCCGGCGGGCATCTGTGGGTGGAGGTGACCCGGCAGGGCGGCAAGGCGCTGGTGGCCATCCGCAACGAGGGGGAGACCATTCCCCAGGACGAGCTGCCCCTGATCTTCGACCGCTTCCACAAGTCGGACAAGTCCCGGTCCATGGACCGGGACGGCGTGGGCCTGGGGCTCTATATCGTCAAGACCATCCTCAACGAGCACAAAGAGGACATCACCGTCACCAGTCAAGAGGGCGTGACCGAGTTCCGCTTCACCCTGACGGTGGTATAAAAGCGGAGGCCGCGCGCGGCGCGAGATAAGATCTCATTTGGGAAAGAGAAATTAAAACGGCTAAGACCCTTGCAAACCAAGGACCTTAGCCGTTTTTTTCTGCCCGCTTGCCCCGCTCAAGGCCACAAAGAGATACTGGAAGATAGCGGACGATCCTATATCCCATCTATACAGTCGATCTGTTCACCATTGCTTTTTACCCGGGCAGAAGCACCGTCCCCTTGTTTTTCTTGTCTCCTGAAGGTGATGGTCTCCGCGCCGTCTAAAACACCCGCTACATCCTCGATGACATATACCGTCCCTTTGTCTTGAGAAAAATTGCACTCGCCAATCACGAGTCGATTCTCAGGCTCCTCCGTCGGAAGGCGCCATATATCAAACTGAGGGCCAGGACCCCATAACATGATAACGTCAATGACCTCATCACCATTGGTCAGCTGTCCTGTCGGCCCATCTTTCCCTCCCCCAACAAACCATATATCAGAATCGCTGGAAACCCAAAGAGCATTTGGGTCCGCATCCGGCCAATGGGCAGTGCAACCCGTGAGCAAAAGCGCCATTAAGATGGCAATATGACTAAGCGCAAACTTTTTCATACTAGGTTGCTGGCCTCCGCCCGTGTATTTCCGCGCTGCTTTACTGCAAAAAGCCCTCCAGGATCTTCTCCTCCGCCTCTTCTTCGGTGAGGCCCAGGGTCATGAGCTTCAGGATCTGGTCCCCGGCGATGCGGCCGATGGCGGCCTCGTGGATCAGCTGGGCGTCCACGCTCTGGGCGTCGATGGCGGGGATGGACTTGATCTTGGCCCGGTCCATGATGATGGAGTCGCACTGGACGTGGCCAAAGCACTGGTCTTTGCCGGTCATACAGGGCCGGAAAACCTGCACGCTGTCGCCCTTGGCCACCGAGCGGGAGACCACCCGCCCCGTGGCTCCGGCGCCCTGCAGAACGATCTCCATGTTGCTCTCGGCGCTCTGGGCGCCGTCGGTGAGCAGTTTTTCGTTGATGACGCACTCCCCGCCGGGGCCCACGTAGCACACCGTGTCCCGGACGGTGGAGTCCACGCCGCGTATCTGGGTCATCTCCATGGTGATAGAGGCCCCCTCCTCCAGATAGACCTCGGTCTTGGGGTTCAGGACGTTCTCCCCGGTGCCCGGCCCCTCGCCGTAGTGCCGCTCCACATAGCGGACCTTGGCGCCCTTGGCCAGATGAAAGACGTGGATGCCGTCGTGCTGGGCGGTCTCGCAGCCGGTGTTGTGGATGCCGCAGCCGGCCACGATGTCCACCTCGGCGCCCTCGCCGATGTAGAAGTCGTTGTAGACCACGTCGTGGAGCCCGGTCTGGCTGAGCACCACGGGGATATGGACGCTCTCGCCGCGGGTGCCGGGCTTGACGAGGATGTCGATGCCCGGCTTGTCGGTCTTGCTGACGATGTCGATATGCTCTGTGGTCTGGCGGCCGTCCAGCTGGCCGTTGAGACGGAAATTATAGGCGCCCTGGGGCACCTTTTCCAGCTCCGCGATCTCTTTCAGGACCTTCCACTCCGTCTTATCCACGCGTTTCCGCCTCCTTTTTGCCGTAGCAGGTCGGGGCCATGGCCCCGTCGCTGAGCAGTCCCGGCAGAATGTCCGCCTTGGGCCCGTGGGCCGACACCTGCCCCTTGCTCACCAGCACGATCTCGTCGGCCAGGTCGATGATGCGCTCTTGGTGGGAGATGACGATCAGGGTGGCCTCGCCCTGGTCGTGGATGGCCTGGAAGGTCTTTGTCAGCTGGGAGAAGGACCACAGGTCGATGCCCGCCTCCGGCTCGTCAAAGATCATCAGCGGCGCCCGGCGGGCCAGCACGGTGGCGATCTCGACCCGCTTGATCTCCCCGCCGGAGAGAGAGGCGTCCATCTCCCGGCCAATGTAGTCGTTGGCGCAGAGGCCCACGCGGGTCAGGTACTGGCACTGCTCGTCGTGGCGCAACACCGTGCCCGCGGCCAGCTCCAGCAGATCGCCGATCTTCAGGCCCTTGAAGCGGGCGGGCTGTTGAAAGGCGTAGGAGATGCCGGCCTTGGCCCGGCCTGTCACGTCCAGAGCGGTCACATCCTGGCCGTTCCAGATGATCTTGCCCGCCGTGGGCGTCACAAGGCCCATGATGGCCCTGGCCAGGGTGGTCTTGCCGCCGCCGTTGGGGCCGGTGATGACCACCAGCTTGCCGTCGGGGATGGTGAGGGACACGTCCCGCAAGATGCCCAGACGGCCCTCCTCCCCCTCTACTTCGTAACACAGATTTTGGATCTCAAGCATGGGTATTTCTCCTTTGGCTCGGATATATCACAGCAGACCGCTGGGCTCAGGACAGCGCGGCCGGTCCATCCTGACAAGGGGAGGGCGGCGCCGCTTTCCGGGCCTGCTTTTTGCGCTTTTGGGCCAGGTAGCGGTCCTCCTCGCTGAAGATACAGCCGCAGTATTTCTGCATATAGAGTCCCAGGGCCCTGGCCCGGTCCTGACCTTCCCGAAAGCGGGGCCGGAAGTCGTAGGGCAGGAACTCCACGCCGTATTTTTCCCCCATGGCCCGGCCCACATCCAAAAGGAGCGGGCGGTTTTGGTAGGGGGAGACCAACAGCGTGGTGGTGAAGGCGTCAAAGCCGTGCTGGGCGGCGTATTGGGCGGTGGGCTCCAGCCGCATTTGGTAGCAGACCCCGCAGCGGTGGTCGATGTCCTCCGCCACCGCCGCCACAAAGGGCCGCAGACCGTAGTCCCCGGCCAGGACCAGCTCCAGATCCACCGTTTTGGCGTAGTCCACCAGGGTGTTCTTCCGCTGGCGGTACTCGGTGTAGGGGTGGATGTTCAGATTGTGCCAAAACCCTGTGGGCTCCAGACCGTCCTGGCGCATGGTGTCGATGCAGGTGATGGAGCAGGGCGCGCAGCAGATGTGCAAAAGCGGCTTCATAAGAATAGTTCTTCCCCTTTGGCAGATAATATTCCCGTTGACTATTATAACAAGGAGAGAGAAAAATGCAAGTGAAAGAACTGATGTGTTCCAGCGTGGTGTCCGTGGACCCCTCCGACACCGCCCAAACCGCCGCCGCCATGCTGGCGCGGCACGATGTGGGCTCTCTGCCCGTCTGCGGCGAGGACGGCGGCCTGCGCGGGGTCATCACCGACCGGGACATCGTCCTGCGCTGTGTGGCCATCCAGGAGGACCCGGCCAAGACGCCGGTCCACAAGGTGATGACCCGCAACTGCGCCACCGTCTCACCCACCGCCGATACCCGCGAGGCCGCCCGCATCATGGCCGCCAAGCAGGTCCGCCGCCTGCCGGTGGTGGAGAACGACAAGGTCATCGGCATGATCTCCCTGGGAGACCTGAGCCAGTCCCACAGCTGCGACATGGAGGCCGGCGCCGCCCTCAGCGACATCTCCGCCCAAACCCACCAGCCTGAGATGTAGGCAAAAAAGAGCCGGGGCGCACGCCCCGGCTCTAAAATTGACAAAGAAGCGGCCCCGCCACTTCTCTGACGACCTCACGCACGGCGCATCAACGCCGTGCGTTTTTCTGTGGCGGCGGGGCTTGCAATTTGGCGGAGAGTGGTGTAAACTATATCGGTTGAATTTTTCCCACAGAGGTGCGTAAAGTTGCGAAACGAAAAAATCAGGAATGTGGCCATCATTGCCCATGTAGACCACGGAAAGACCACGCTGGTGGACGAGATGCTCAAGCAGGGCGGCATCTACCGGGAGAACCAGGCCACGGTGGAGCGGGTCATGGACTCAGGCGACCTGGAGCGGGAGCGGGGCATCACCATCCTGGCCAAGAACACCGCCGTCCACTACAAGGACGTGAAGATCAACATCGTGGACACCCCCGGCCACGCCGACTTTGGCGGCGAGGTGGAGCGCATTCTGAAGATGGTCAACGGCGTCATTTTGCTGGTGGACGCCGCCGAGGGGCCCATGCCCCAGACCCGCTTTGTCCTCTCCCGCGCCCTGGAGCTGGGCCACCGGGTCATCGTGGTGGTGAACAAGATCGACCGGCCCGACCAGCGGGTCCACGAGGTGGTGGACGAGGTGCTGGAGCTCCTGCTGGACCTGGACGCCACCGAGGAGCAGCTGGACAGCCCCATGCTCTTCTGCTCCGGCCGACAGGGCACCGCCAGCTACTCGCCCGACGAGGTGGGCACGGACCTGTCCCCTCTGTTTGAGACCATCCTGAACTACATCCCCGCGCCTGAGGCGGACACCGCCGCTCCGTTCCAGATGCTGGTGAGCTCCATCGACTACAACGAGTTCGTGGGCCGCATCGCCATCGGCCGCATCGAGCGCGGCGCCGTCCGGCAGAACCAGGACATCGCCGTGTGCAACTTCCACAAAACCGATCAGCCGCCCCAAAAGGCCAAGGCCGTCTCCCTCTACGAATTTGACGGCCTGGGCAAGACCCCGGTGACCCAGGCCGAGGCCGGCGAGATCATCGCCATGAGCGGCATCGGGGACATCACCATCGGCGACACCATCTGCGCCACCGACTGCGTAGAACCCCTGGAATTTGTCAAGATCGCCGCCCCCACGCTGGAGATGACCTTCTCGGTGAACGACGCGCCCTACGCCGGCCGGGAAGGGAAGTTCGTCACCTCTCGCCAGATCCGGGAACGGCTCCAGCGGGAGATGCTCCGGGACGTGTCCCTGCGGGTCACGGAGACCGACAGCACCGACTCCTTCAACGTGGCCGGACGGGGCGAGATGAGCCTGTCCATCCTCATCGAGACCATGCGCCGGGAGGGGTACGAGTTCCAGGTCTCGCCGCCGAGGGTGCTCTACCAGGAGATCGACGGCAAAACCTGCGAGCCCATCGAGCGGCTGGTGGTGGACGTGCCCGGCGACTGCGTGGGCGCGGTCATGGAGAAGATCGGATCCCGCAGAGGCGACATGGTGGAGATGACCCCGGTGGGCGAGCGGATGAAGGTGGAGTTCCTGGTGCCCTCCCGCGGTCTGTTTGGCTACCGAAACGAGTTTTTGACCGACACCAGGGGCGAGGGCATCATGGCCAGCGTCTTTGACTCCTACGCCCCCATGAAAGGCGACATCCAGCGCCGCTCCACCGGCTCTCTGGTGAGCTTTGAGACCGGCGAGAGCGTCACCTACGGCCTCTTCAACGCCCAGGAGCGGGGCGTGCTCTTCATCGGCCCCGGCGTGCCGGTCTACGCGGGGATGATCGTGGGCGAGTGCCCCAAGCAAGAGGACATCACCGTCAACGTCTGCAAGAAAAAGCAGCTCACCAATATGCGGGCCAGCGGCTCGGACGAGGCCCTGCGGCTGGTGCCGCCCAGGCAGCTCAGCCTGGAACAGTGCCTGGAATTCCTGGCCGACGACGAACTGCTGGAGGTCACGCCCAAGTCCCTGCGGCTACGCAAGCGCCTGCTGGACCACTCCGCCCGGATGCGCGAGGCCAGCAAGAAAAAGCAGTAAACTGAGCCTCAAAAGCCCCTGAAACCGCAAGGTTTCAGGGGCTTTTGATTTTTTGCGGCCCGCCGCGTTTGTCTTACAGCTCAAAATCCTCCGCCGTCAACTCCGGGGCCTTGGGGACGGCGGGACGGGGCGGGACCCGCTTCAAGGGGTCGTAGCGGAATTTGCCGCAGGACCAGTCCGGCGCCACAACGCCGCGTTTTGGGCAGGCCACCTGCCCGTCCTCCAGCGGGATCCCCCTGGCGCAGTAGGTGCAAAGGGGCTCGATCTTCGTTTCAAATAGCATAGGAGGACCTTCCTTCTTTGGTGAGTTCGAGGTATTATACCACATCCGCGCCAGCGGTGTGGTATAATTTGCCATCCTTTGCGGTTCCCGGCAAAGCCGGGGAGCAAAGGCGGCATCAAAGGTATAATAGCCGCTTCGCGGCTATTATATCATAGGTTTCCTCTGTTTTCCACAAAAAATCCCGAAAAAGAAAAAAATCAGCAAAAGCCACCAACAGAGGGTCACAGAGCCCGTGATGGCGGTGGCGAAATCCATGCGGGACAGCTCCTCCACCTGCTCGGTGAGCACCGCCCCCACAGGGACCGAGAGGGGAAAGAGCCGGGTGAAGCCCCACACCAGCGCGGCGCTGATCGCGCCGTGGAGCAGTTTTCCCAGGAAATACGTCCCCGCGGAGAGGCCGCTGTCGGCCAGAAAGGACAGGGTCTGGCAGTGGATGGAGAGCCCGGCCCAACCCAGCATAAAGGCGGCCATCGAGACGCTTCCGGCCAGGGTACCGCCCTGACTGAGCCCGGCCACGCCGGAGGAGAGCTCCAGCGCGCCGGTCAGGAGTTTTTGGCACCAGCTCTGGGTCAGACCGAAGGGCCCCAGGACCTTGCTCAGCAGGATGGCCGTCCCAGGCAACACGCCTGAGAGGGCCAAAAGCCGCAAAATGACAGTGAAGAAGATGACAAAGGAGCAGATGTTCAACGTAGAGCCCATGGCCCCGGTGACCGCCTGGCTGAAAGCGGCGGAGAAGCGCTTGGCCTGGATGGGCGGCGTCCTCCGGCGCGGGGCGTCCTCCCTGGGGCCGTAAAAGCGAAAGACCACGCCCACCAGACAGGAGGCCAGCATATGGGTCAGATATAGGAGCAGTCCCACCTTGCTGCTGGAAAATACCCCCGCCCCCACCACGCCCAGGATGAAAGCGGGGCCGGAGTTGTTGCAAAAGGCCAGCATCCGCTGGGCCTCCACGCGGCTGCACATCCCCTGCCGGTAGAGGGAGATGGCCGTCCGCGCCCCCACCGGGTAGCCCCCCACAAACCCCAGGGCCAGCGCCGAGGCGCAGGAGCCGCCCACGCGGAACAGGGGCCGCATGACGGGCTCCAGAGCCCTCCCCAGATAGCCCGCCAGCCCCAGGTCCACCACCAGCGAGGCCAGCACAAAAAAGGGCAGCAGAGAGGGGATGATGACGTTGAAGCATAGCTCCAGGCCGGTCTTGGCCGCCGCCACGCACTCTTTTGGAAACAGGATAAACCCCAGCGTGGTCAGCGCCAGCGCCGCGCCCAGGGTCAGGTCTCTGGCGTATTTTGAGCGAAAGGCCCGCCACCACACGGCCCCCACCTCCATTCGGAGGCAGTCTATGCGTCCGGGGCTTGGCCCTATGTCAGTGTGTGGCCGGAGAGACCATGCCGGAAGATCAGGGCGCTTGCCCCAAACGTCCTGCCCGGCGCGGGGTCCTGGACATGAACGCCCCGCCGGGCGCATAGGCTGTCAGGACTGGGGGTGTGGGCCATGGGGAAGAAAACGCGCAGGCGAAGCGCGGCGGAACTTCTGGCGGGGGCGCTCCAGCTGCCCGCGGACGCGGTGGCTGGGATGCCCAGAGTTGAGCTGGTGGGGGACGGGCAGCTGCGTGTGGAGCGCCACCGGGGGATCCTGGCCTACGACCCCACAGACGTCCATATCGCCGCCGGGCGCCTGACCGTGCGGGTCCGGGGTCTGGGGCTGGAGCTGGGGACCATGAACCGGCAGGAGCTGCTGATCACCGGGCGCATCGCGTCGGTGGAGCTGGAATAGGAGGGACGGGGATGCGGCGAGCGGCAAACTGGGTCCGGGGCTGGGTGGAGCTGGAGTTGAGCGGCGAGGCGGGAGAGGAGTTTTTCAACCTCTGCGCCCGGCAAAACCTGGGCTTTTGGGCGGTGCGGAAGCACGGCGGCGACCGGTGGACCTGCCGGACGTCCTTCCTCACCTGGCCCAAGGTCCGCGCGGCGGCCCGGACGGGGCCCTGGTCGGTGGGGCTGCTGCGGCGGGGCGGTCTGCCGGGACTTGTGTGGCGGCTCCGCTACCGCTGGGCGCTGTTGGCGGGGGCGGCGATCTGCCTGGCGGCGGTGGGGACGCTCAGCCGGTTCGTGCTGACGGTGCGGGTGTCGGGCAACCAGAGCGTGCCCACCGGGACCATTCTGAGCCAGCTCCGCGCCAGGGGCGTCAAGCCCGGCGCCTTTGGCCCCGGCCTGGACGTGCGCCAGATCGGCCACGAGGTACTGCTGGAGCTGCCCCAGCTCTCCTGGATGAGCATCAATGTGCGGGGCACGGTGTGCGAGGTGCTGGTGCGGGAGGGGACGCCCCGGCCTGAGCTGATGGAGGAGGACAAGCCCGCCCACATCGTGGCCCGATACCCCGGCATCATCACCAGGATCGACGTGACCAGGGGCGAGCAGTTGGTCCGGCGGGGCCAGACCGTGGCGGCGGGGGACACCCTCATCGGCAGCTGGGTGGACTTCAAGGAGCCGGAGTACTATGACGGGGATATGGGCGGTATGCTGGTCCGGGCCGCGGGCCGCGTCCGGGCCAGAACGTGGCACACCCTGCGGGCCGCCATCCCCCTCACCGGGGACGCCAAGGTCTTTACCGGCCGGGAGACCAGCCGCTGGAGCCTGGAATTTTTTGGTCACAGTGTAAAATTTCCGCAAAGGACTAGCATTTCCTATGACCGGTATGATAAAATAGCCACGTACTATGCCGCGCCTTTCCGCCTGCCCGTGGCCCTGCGGCGGGAGACCTGCCGGGAGTACGCGCCCCAGAGCGGCGCGGTGGACCCCCAGCGGGCCGCCGAGGCGTTGAAGGGCGAACTGCGGCAGCGGCTGGACGCCCTGTGCGATGCGTCGGAGGTCCGGCGGGTGGACTACAAGACCGAGACGCGGGAGGGACTGCTGATGGTGACGCTGTTGGCCGAGTGCGAGCAGGACATCGGCGTGACCGTAGAGGACTGACAGGCCGCGGCGGTGCCGCGCACACCAAAGAGGAAGGGAATGGACACATGATCGAACAGAGCATCAACATGGAGCGCATGGAGGAGGCGGTGAACCTCTTCGGCTCCTTTGACGAAAATATCCGCATCCTGGAGGACGCCCTGCGGGTGAGCGTGGTCTCCAGGGACTCGGAGCTGAAGGTCTCCGGCGAGGCGGAGGACGTGTTGCTTTGCACCAAGGCGATCCAGGGCCTGATGGCGCTCTCGGCGCGGGGCGAGGCCATCAACGACCAGACCGTGCGCTATGTGTTGGAGCTGGTCCGCGCCGGCGCGGAGGACAAGATCGGCGAGATCGCCGCCGACGTCATCTGCGTCACCGCCAAGGGCAAGCCCATCAAGGCCAAGACCATCGGCCAGAAAAAATACGTGGAAGCCATCGCCAAAAACGCCGTCACCCTGGGCGTGGGCCCCGCCGGAACGGGCAAGACCTACCTGGCCGTGGCCGCGGCGGTGGCCGCCTTTCGGGATAAGCAGGTCAACCGCATCATCCTCACCCGTCCCGCGGTGGAGGCCGGGGAGCGGCTGGGCTTTTTGCCTGGGGACCTGCAGAGCAAGGTGGACCCCTACCTCCGGCCCCTCTACGACGCGCTGTTTGAGATGCTGGGCCCGGAGACGTACCAGAAATACCTGGAGCGGGGCAACATCGAGGTGGCGCCCCTGGCCTATATGCGGGGCCGCACCCTGGACGACAGCTTTATCATTCTGGACGAGGCCCAGAACACCAGCCGCGAGCAGATGAAGATGTTCCTCACCCGCATGGGCTTTGGAAGCAAGATCGTCATCACCGGCGACGTGACCCAGATCGACCTGCCTCCGGACAAGCAGTCGGGTCTGAAAGAGGCCATGCGGGTGCTCAAAGGGGTGGAGGACATCGCCATCTGCCGTCTGACGGGCGCCGACGTGGTCCGCCATGTGATCGTCCAGCGGATCATCGCCGCCTACGAGGCCGACGAGAGCCGACGCGCCCCGGCCGCCAGAAAGGAGACGAAACGATGAGAAAGATCCCCCTCGGTCTGTTGTTGGTGCTCATCCCCATCCCCATCTACCTCATGTCGGGCTACGCGGGCGTCGATCCGGCCCTGCTCACCCAGACCACCAAGGTGGTGGCCCTGAACAACGCCAACCTCATGCCCGCCTTTCTGGGCTACGCGCTGGTCTTTTTCGGTCTGCGGCGGAGCTGGCCGTCGGAGACGGTCTCAGCCACGCGGGTCATCGTTCTGGGCGCGGCGCTGGTCACGGGCGGACTGTGGGTGTTTACCCTTCAGGGCAACGTGATGCCCTTCCCGCTGGAGCAGGGCGTGCGGCTGTTTGTGACCTGGCGGCTTTTGAAGTGGTGCGAGGAGCAGGAGGAGTGGGACTGGGGCTACCGCATCCACCGCTTACGCATGAGCTGGTACGCCCTCGCCGGCGCCACCGCCGCGGGCATCGTGCTGGGGGCGGCGAACCTGGCCATGGGGATGCTGTGGTCCGGGGTGAGCCTGGGCGCCGGGCTCTACTACATCTACACCCTCTACCGCATGGCCCGCATGGTGCCCCGGACATGAGAAAAACACACTACATCCCCGTCACCGCCGATGTCCCCGGCGCCGGCGGGAAGGCCCGCGGCGCCCTGATCCGCCGGACCGTCAGGACCGCGCTGGCGGCGGAGGGGGTGGACTTCCCCTGCGAGGTGGATGTGCTCCTGACCGACGACCGGGGCATCCGGGCCATCAACCGGGATATGCGGGGCGTGGACGCCCCCACCGACGTTTTGAGTTTTCCTGAGTTCGCCCTGTCGCCGGGCACGCTTCCGGCGGCCTCCGACGCCGACGTGGGCAGCGGCCTGGTCCCGCTGGGGGATATGGTCATCTCCGTGGAGCGGGCGTGGGCCCAGGCGCGGGAGTACGGCCACAGCCGGCAGAGGGAGCTGGCCTACCTTGTGACCCACTCGGTGCTCCACCTGCTGGGCTACGACCATCTGGACGAGGGGCCTATGAAGGCCCAGATGCGGGAGCGGGAGGAGACCATCATGGCCAAACTGGGCCTGGAGCGGTGAGGGCGACGTGGAAAAAAGATCTGCCCCTGGACGGAACTGAGGTGAGAGGCATGGAAGCGAAAAAGTGCGGCGTGATCGCCATCGTGGGACGGCCCAACGTGGGCAAATCCACCCTGACCAACGCCCTGGTGGGGGAGAAGATCGCCATCGTCTCCCCCAAGCCCCAGACCACCCGCAATCGCATCACCGGCGTGGTCAACGCGCCCTGGGGCCAGATGATCCTGCTGGACACGCCGGGGCTCCACAGGGCCCGGAACAAACTGGACGAGTATATGACCAAGACCATCCGCCACAGCGTGGCCGATGTGGACGGGGTCCTGCTGTTGGTGGAGCCGGTGGCCAAGGCCGGAGGAGCCGAGGAGGAGCTCATCGCCCGCGTCAAGGACCTGGGCGTCCCCGCCGCGCTGGTCATCAACAAGATCGACACGGTGAAAAAAGAGGACCTGCTGGCTGTCATGGCCCTCTACGGCCAGGCGCACACCTGGGACGCGGTCCTGCCCATCTCCGCCAGAAGCGGCGAGGGACTGGACGACCTGCTGGAGACCGCCCGGCGCTGGCTGCCCCAGGGCCCCATGCTCTTTCCGGAGGACGCGGTCACAGACCAGCCCGAGGGCCAGGTGTGCGCGGAGATCCTGCGGGAAAAACTGCTGCTCTGTCTGGACAAGGAGGTGCCCCACGGCACGGCGGTGGAGCTGGCAAAGTTCTCCCAGCGGGACCGGGATGACGTGATCGAGGCGGAGTTCACCATCTACTGCGAAAAGGACAGCCACAAGGGGATCATCATCGGCCGACAGGGCGCCATGCTGAAAAAGATCTCTACCCTGGCCCGCCAGGACATGGAGCGGTTCATGGGGGCAAAGGTCTTTCTGCGGACCTGGGTGAAGGTGAAGGAGAACTGGCGTGCCAGCGACGTCCAGGTCCGCAACTTCGGCTATCGAGAGGAGTAAGCCCGCCATGCACATGGACGTTCGCGGCGTTGTGCTGCGCGGCGTGGACTATAAAGAGTCGGACAGGATCCTGACCGTCCTCACCGACCAAAACGGCCTGATGACCGTCAAGGCGCGGGGCTGTCGGCGGAAAAACAGCCCTCTGGCCGCCCCCGCCCAGCTCTTCGCCTACTCCCAGATGACCCTTTTCGCCTACCGGGACTACTACACCATGCAGGAGGCCGCTGTGCTGGACCAGTTCCTGGGCCTGCGGCGGGAGATCGAAAGGCTGGCCCTGGCCTCCTATTTTGCCGATGTGACCCAGGCCGTGGCGGTGGAGGGGGAGCCAAACAGCCGGCTCTTGTCCCTGTTTTTGAACAGCCTCTACGCTCTGGACAAGCTGGATAAGCCCCTGGAGCTGGTCCGCGCGGCCTTTGAACTGCGGTGCATGGTGGAGGCGGGGTACGCCCCTTTGCTGGACGCCTGCGCCGTCTGCGGCGCGGCCCAGCCCGCGGAGCCGCTGCTGCACATCCAAGAGGGTGTGCTGTGCTGCGCGGACTGCCGGGCCCAGGCGGGTCCGGGCCGGACGGCGGCCCTGTCGCCTGAGATGCTCGCCGCGGCCCGGCACATCGCCTACGGGGACGCCAAGCGCCTGTTCTCCTGTCCTCTGCCCGCGGAGCAGCTGGGCCGCTTCGCCGACCTGACCGCCGACTACCTCACCCAGCGGTTGGAGCGGCGGTTCCAGACGCTGGACTACTACCTGAGCGTGAAGCCGTGATCCACCAGACGAAATATGTATGATCTGCCTGCGGGCAGAACCACATAAAGGAGGGAATACTATGCCTACCATCGCGCCGCCCCCAAAGCGGCTCCCACCCACCACCGACGACCACGGTCAGCCCGTCGCGCCGCCGCCGCGCCGCCGGAGCACCGGCCCGGGCAAGGGGCCTGGCCCCGCTGTCTGGATCGCGCTGGCCATCGTCCTATTGGCGCTCCTGCCCCAGCTTTTGATGGCCCTTGCGGGCGGAGCGTCTCAACTTGAGATAGATTTAGGAGGTATGATCATGCCCATTCTCATCATCGTGGCCGCGGTCCTCGTTCTGGCGGTCCTGTTTTCCAACATCCGCATCGTGCCCCAGGCCAACGCCTTTGTCATCGAGCGCCTGGGCAAGTTCAAGGGCGTGTGGAGCGCCGGTATCCACGTCAAGATCCCCCTCATCGACCGCATCGCCAACAAAGTCCTGCTGAAAGAGCAGGTCATGGACTTCGAGCCCCAGAGCGTCATCACCAAGGACAACGTGTCCATGAAGATCGACACGGTGGTATACCTCTACGTGGTCAACCCCGAGCTCTACACCTACGGCGTGGCCAATCCCCTGGCCGCCATTGAGAATCTGACGGCCACCACCCTGCGAAACATGATCGGCGAACTGACCCTGGACGATACCCTGACCAGCCGGGACACCATCAACAGCCAGATGCAGGTGACCCTGGACGTGGCCACCGACCCCTGGGGCATCAAGGTGACGCGGGTAGAGCTGAAAAACATCATCCCGCCCAGAGACATCCAGGAGGCCATGGAGAAGCAGATGCGGGCCGAGCGGGAAAAGCGGGAGGCCATTCTGCGCGCCGAGGGCACCAAGGAGGCCCGCATCCTGGAGGCCGCCGGTGTGAAGGAGGCCGTCATTCTGGAGGCCGAGGCCGCCAAGCAGAAGATGATCCTGGAGGCCGAGGCGGAAAAGGCCGCCGCCATCGCCCGCGCCGAGGGCCAGGCCAGGGCCATCCGGGAGGTGAAGGCCGCCGAGGCCGAGGGCATCGGCATGGTCAAGACCGCCGGCGCCGACGACGCGGTGGTGCGGCTCAAGAGCCTGGAGGCCCTGGCCGAGATGAGCCGCGGCCGGGCCACCACCATCGTGGTCCCCAGCGACATCGCGGGCCTGGCGGGGACCCTGGCCGCGCTGAAAGGCACGCTGGAGCCCCAGAAGCCTGACGATGGCAAGTGAGCCGGTCATCCGGCAGGCCCGGTGGGACGACCTGCCCGCCATGCTGGAGGTCTACGCCGCGGCGCGGGCTTTCATGGCCGCCCACGGCAACCCCCACCAGTGGGGCGACGACGGCTACCCCCAGCGGGAACTGCTGGAGCGGGACATCGCCCTGGGCCAGAGCTATGTGGCAGAGGGGGCCGACGGCCAGGTCCACGGGGTGTTCCTGTTCGCCCCAGGCCCCGACCCCACCTACGCCGTCATCGAGGGCGGCCATTGGCCTGACGACGGGCCCTACGGCGTCATCCACCGCATCGCCGGGGACGGGCAGATCCGGGGTCTGCTGGCCGCGGCGGTGGAATTCTGCCGCCGCCGCTGTCCCGCCCTGCGGATCGACACCCACCGCGACAACACCGTCATGCAAAGCGCCCTGGCCAAGCAGGGTTTTGCCCGTTGCGGCGTCATCCGCCTGGAAAACGGCGACCCCCGCATCGCCTATCACCTCTTCGCCTGAGCCCAGTCCAGCCCGCGCGGGCCGGTATCGCTCAAGACAAGAAAACCCCCCGGAAACGCAAAGTTTCCGGGGGTTTCTTTGTTGGCAGCGGGAGAAGGATTCGAACCCTCACATACAGAGTCAGAGTCTGCTGTGCTACCCTTACACAATCCCGCTATGTTCGCCGCTGTATCCGCCTGCCATATCCGAGGCGGCCTGTCCCTTCCGCTGGAAAGGCAAAAGCCATTATACCGTGGGGGTGTGGGTTTGTCAAGGGGTTTTCTGTAAAAAAATTGGCTCAAAAAATCTCTCCTGGGAGGAGAAATTTCCGCCATTTCAACGGTGGGAATTTTTTATTTAATATGTTATGATACACTCACCAATGATGTGGGAGTGTGGTCATCTCCCCGGTCAATCGTTCCAAGAGGAGGAAAGAACACAGTGAAACAGATCCGAATCACCGAGACCGTCCTGCGCGACGCCCAGCAATCCCTGATCGCCACGCGTATGCCCTTTGAGGACTTCAAGGGCGCCCTGGCCGACATGGACAAGGCCGGGTACTACTCCGTGGAGTGCTGGGGCGGCGCCACCTTCGACTCCTGCCTGCGCTACTTGGGGGAGGACCCCTGGGAGCGGCTGCGTAAGATCCGCGCCGCCATGCCCAACACCAAGCTCCAGATGCTCCTGCGGGGCCAGAACCTGCTGGGCTACAAGCACTACCACGACGACGTGGTGGAGAAGTTCGTGGAGCTGTCCCTGAAAAACGGCATCGACATCATCCGCATCTTCGACGCCCTCAACGACTTCCGCAACATCAAGACCGCGCTGGAGGCCACCAAGAAATACGGCGGCGACAAGGCCATCGCCTCCGGCTGCATCAGCTACACCCAGAGCCCGGTCCACACCGTGGACAAGTATGTGGAGATGTGCAAGGAGCTCAAGACCATGGGCTTTGACACCATCTGCCTCAAGGACATGGCCGGCACCATGAGCCCCTTCGAGGCCGAGCATCTCATCAAGGGCATCAAGGACGCCGTGGGCGATATGCCCATCATCCTCCACACCCACTGCACCACCGGCATGGCCTATATGACCCTGACCAAAGCCATCGAGAGCGGCGTGGACGTGATCGACTGCGCCACCTCCGCCATGTCCAACGGCACCTCCCAGCCCGCCACCGAGACCATGTTCTACGCCCTCCAGCAGTACGGCATCGACAGCGGTCTGGACGAGAAGGCCATCAACGCCGTCAACGACTTCTTCAAGCCCCTGAAGCAGAAGTATATCGACGCGGGCACCCTGAACCCCAAGAGCATGGGCACCGACTCCCAAGCCCTGGTCTACAAGGTCCCCGGTGGTATGCTCTCCAACATGATCGCCAACCTCAAGGACATGAACGCCATGGACAAGTTCGACGAGGCCCTGGCCGAGATCCCCAACGTCCGCAAGGACCTGGGCTATCCTCCGCTGGTGACGCCCCTGTCCCAGATGGTGGGCAACCAGGCCGTCATCAACGTCCTCATGGGCGAGCGTTATAAGCAGATCTCCACCGAGGTGAAGAACTACTTCCGGGGCGAGTACGGCGTGGCCCCTGGCGAGGTGAGCTCCCAGCTCCAGACCCTGATCTTGGGCGAGGGCGGCAAGCCCACCGACTGCCGGATCGAGGACTCCAAGCGCACCGGCGAGGAGTTCAAGGCCGCCAAGGAGGCCCTGGGCGACCTGGCCCAGAGCGAGGAGGACGTCATGAGCTATATCTGCTTCCCCGACCAGGCCAAGAAGTTCCTCACCGAGCGCAAGGCCAAGGAAGAGAACGTGGTGAAGTACACCATCGAGGAAGCGTAAGGAGGAAGCGGTATGAAGATTTTTCCAGACGCCATCCTCACCGCGGTCCTGGGCTACGGCGTGGTGTTCGTGGGCCTGGTCCTGCTCATGGCGGTGGTCGTCCTCATGGGCAAGGCCATGACCGCCAAGCGGTCCGCCCCCGCCAAGCAGACTGTCCCCGCCGTCAGCAGTTCCGGCAACGTCCAGGGCGCGGCGGTCCAGAAGCTGGACGGACCCTTTGCCCCCGGCTCCGCCGGCGAGGTGAAGCTCCACGGCGTGGACCCCAGGGACGCGGCCATGATCATGGCCATCGTGGCGGACAAGATGGGCGTGCCCATCAACGAACTGCGCTTCAAGTCCATCAAGGAGGTCAAATGAGATGAAATATAAGGTTACTCTGAACGGCAAGACTTACGAGGTCGAGGTGGAGCAGGGCAAGGCCATGCTCCTGGACGAATACGAGGCCGTGGCCAAGCTGCGCCGCAGCTATTCCATCGTCGAGGACCTTGTTCCGCTCAAAGAAAAGG
>CANQFT010000025.1 GCA_947599925.1 uncultured Oscillospiraceae bacterium
TTATGGTCGATCGGTTCGTTGGTTTGGAGATCTGTACGGTAAACTGCTCCAATGGGATGATTTTCTTTGTGTTCATGTGTGATACGCTCCTTTTTTATTTATTTGCACCAAAGTGCGCCCTATTTTATCACCGAGTAACTGCCGCTGTATAGAGGAGTATCTTCGCTTGAATCAAGGCGCTGACCCAAGCCCGACCCATACAGGGAAACATCCAGAAGCAAGAAATCAGGGACCGCGGCGGGTGCCCGTGGCCGACTATGTGACGGAGATCAACAGCCTCGCGGAGTTCTCCGACGAGGTGAAGGCGGGGCACCTCAAGTCCCTGGAGGGCGTGACCTCTGGCGCCGTCAACGCCAAGGACCTGGACTACATCTCCTCCGCCGGTCTGCGCGTGATGCTGATGATGTATAAGGCCCTGAACGGGAACTTAAAGATGGAGCAGGCCGACCCCGCGGTCAAGGAGATCCTGGCGATGACCGGCTTTGAGGAGTTTTTGCTGTAACGCCCGCTTCAAGCCCACGCAAAATCAAAAGCCCCTGAAACCTATGGTTTCAGGGGCTTTTAAGATTGTCAAAGAAGCGGCCCGCCGCTTCTTTGACATTTTTTTGCGGCCCGCCGCAGCGCACGCCCCGGCCGCCGCAAGGGCGGCCGTGACGCACGTTTGCGGGCCGAGATGTCACGCCTCGCCTGTTCGCGACGCCCGGCTTCGCTGCGTTCGGGAAAAATCCGCTGGGCTTTGCCCAGCCTGTTTTTTCCCTCCCTCCGCTCCATCCGGGCTGCTCACGACGGCTCGGCGCTTCTCCGTATTTTTTGCCAGGCGCGTGTCCTGGCAAAAAATTTATTATGTGTCTTTCGCGCCCTTCGGCGCGAAACTCCGCGAGGCTTTTTTCGCCGCTTCCATATGGGCGCTACGGGGCGGACAGGGTGACGTGGGGGCGCAGGTCCTCCAAGGTGGCCGGGCCGATGCCGGGGACTTGGACCAGGTCCTCCAGCGTGGCGAAGGGGCCGTGGGCGGCGCGGTAGTCCACGATGGCCTGGGCCTTGGCCGGACCGATCCCGGTCAGGAGCATCAGCTCGTCCAGGTCCGCGGTGTTCAGGTCCACAGGCGCGTCCATCCAGTAGACCTTGGGCGTGGAGGAGGGCAGGGCCTGGGGCGGGTGCTGGGCTACGACCGCGTAGCCGTCGGTGGAGATATCGACGGCCAGGCGGATGGCGCACAGCGCCAGCACCGCCGCCGTCAGCGCCGCCGCCAGCGCCTCCGCGCGAGACAGCTTCATGCTCTGCCCACCTCCCCACGGGTCGATATGATACCATAGTTGCAAGCCGCTATGCGGATATGATACCACATCCGCGCCGGCGGTGTGGTTCATACGCCATCCTTTGCGGTTCCCGGCGGGGCCGGGGAGCAAAGGCGGCATCCGGTTGGTAAAATAGCCGATTCACGGCTATTTTACCACGTTTGCGGCCTGGGCGCAAGGGCGGCCCGCGGGGAGGTTTTCATTGACAGGGACCCGGCGCGGCGATATAATGTCCCTGTGAAAAAACGCCCTGTGGGGCGCGGAAAGGAAGCGGCTGGACATGGATCTGAAAATCGCCGGGCTGCTGGACCTGGACCACACGCTGGCCCGGGAGTACCTGGCCCAATTTGAGTACCCCTGGCAGGCGCTGGACGGCATCAAGGACCTGATCATCGCCCTGGGCGCGGGGCTGGACAAGGGCGAGTTTGAAGAGCGGGCGCCCCAGGTGTGGGTCCACCGGACCGCCACGGTCTTTCCCACGGCCTACCTGGGCGCGCCCTGTATCATCGGCGCCCGCACCGAGGTGCGTCACGGGGCCTTCATCCGGGGCAGCGCCCTGGTGGGGGAGGACTGCGTGGTGGGCAACTCCGTAGAGCTGAAAAACGTCATCCTCTTTGACCACGTCCAGGTGCCCCACTACAATTACGTGGGCGACTCCATCCTGGGCTATTACAGCCACATGGGCGCCGGGTCCATCACCTCCAACGTGAAGTCGGACAAGACCCTTGTCACCGTCAAGGACGGCGGCCAGGCCGTGGAGACCGGCCGGAAGAAGATGGGCGCCATCCTGGGCGACCATGTGGAGGTGGGCTGCAACAGCGTGCTCAACCCAGGCACCGTCATCGGCCGGGGCAGCAACATCTACCCCACCTCCTGTGTCCGCGGGGCCGTGCCGCCCAACTCCATCTGGAAAACCGGCGGCGTGGTGGTGGAAAAGCGATAAGGACAGCCAAAGAGAAAGGAGCTCTTTTTTATGGAATACACCATTCAAAATTCCGCGCTGACCCTGACGGCCAACGACATGGGCGGACTGCTGTGGGGCATCCGCAAGGCGGACGGCCAGGAACTCATCTGGGGCGGCGACCCCGCTGTGTGGGCCTTTCGTGCCCCGGTGTGTTTCCCCTGGTGCGGCGTGATCCAGGACGACTGGTTCGAAGCCGACGGCGCGCGCCACACCGTCACCTCCAAGCACGGCTTCGTCCGGGACTTCCCCCACCAGCTGGTGGACCAGTCGCCGGACAGCCTGACCTTCCGCTACACCCACGACGGCTCTGAACCCTGGCCCTGGCCCTTCTCCTTTGAGACGGTCCACAAGGTGAAGGGGCAGAGGGCCTATACCATCTGCACCGCCGAGAATCTGGGCGGCAAGCCCATGCCCACCCAGATGGGCTACCACCCCGCTTTCCGCGTCCCCTTTGTGCCCGGCAGCGCCCTGGAGGACTACGAGATCCAGCTGGAGTCCGGCGCGGTGGTCCCTGTGGAAAAGACGATGTTTGACGACGGCCCCATCGTCCGCAAGGACGCGGGCAAGTGGTGCCGCCTGGTCCACAAACCCAGCGGCAAGTACATCCAGGTGACCACCCAGGGCTGGTTCTGCACGGTGCTGTGGGCCCCGCCGGGGGTGCCCGGATTTTTGTGCATGGAGCCCTGGGACGGCCATGTGAACGATTCCCACGACCTGATGGCCCGCCCCGGCGCGTTCTGGATGGAGCCCGGCCAGCGGCGCGTCTGGACCCTGGAAATGGATTTTCAACTGTGAGGAGGGACCTCCCATGAGAAGTGAAAACGTGACAAAAGGCGTGGAGCGGGCGCCGAACCGCTCCCTGTTTTACGCCCTGGGCTACACCGCCGAGGAGCTGGAGCGGCCCCTGATCGGCGTGGTGTGCTCCTACAACGAGATCGTCCCCGGCCATATGAACCTGGACAAGATCGCCGAGGCGGTGAAGGCCGGCATTCGGCACGCCGGCGGCACGCCGGTGGAGTTCCCCGCCATCGCCGTGTGCGACGGCATCGCCATGGGGCACATCGGCATGAAATACTCCCTGGTGACACGGGACCTGATCGCCGACTCCACCGAGGCCATGGCCATTGCCCACCAGTTTGACGGCCTGGTGATGATCCCCAACTGCGACAAGAACGTCCCCGGCCTCCTCATGGCGGCGGCCCGGCTGAACATCCCCGCCATCTTCTGCTCCGGCGGACCCATGCTGGCGGGCAAACTGCGGGACGGCCGCCGCTCCTGCCTGAGCCATATGTTTGAGGCCGTGGGCGCCTATAAAGTTGGCAAGCTGGACGAGGAGGGCGTGCAGGACTACGAGGAAAACGCCTGCCCCAGCTGCGGCTCCTGCTCGGGGATGTATACCGCCAACTCCATGAACTGTCTCACCGAGGCCCTGGGCATGGCCCTGCGGGGCAACGGCACCATCCCCGCGGTGTGGTCCCACCGTCTGCGCCTTGCCAAGCACACGGGGATGCAGATCATGGAGCTGGTCCGCCGGGACATCCGGCCCAGGGACATCATGACCCCCGCCGCCTTCCACAACGCCGAGACGGTGGACATGGCCCTGGGCTGTTCCACCAACTCCATGCTCCACCTGCCCGCCATCGCCCACGAGTGCGGGCTGGACATCGACTTCGACATGGCCAACGACATCTCCCGCCAGACCCCCAACCTCTGTCACCTGGCCCCCGCCGGGGACACCTTCATGGAGGACCTGGAGGCCGCCGGAGGGGTCTGGGCCGTGATGAAAGAACTGACCAAGAAAAACCTCCTGGACACCTCGCTGATGACCGTCACCGGCAAGACCATCGCCGAGAATCTGGCAGACGTGGTCAACCGCGACGAGAGCGTCATCCGCCCCATCGACAAGCCCTATTCCCCCTACGGCGGCATCGCCGTGCTGAAAGGCTCCCTGGCCCCGGAGGGCTGCGTGGTCAAGCAGGCGGCTGTGGCCCCGGAGATGATGACCCACACCGGCCCCGCGCGGGTCTTTGACAGCGAGGAGGACGCCATCGCCGCCATCTACGCCGGGAAGATCGTCTCCGGCGACGTGGTGGTCATCCGCTACGAGGGGCCCAAGGGCGGGCCCGGTATGCGGGAGATGCTCAACCCCACCTCCGCCATCGCGGGCATGGGGCTGGACAAGGAGGTCGCCCTGATCACCGATGGCCGCTTCTCCGGCGCCACCCGCGGCGCCTCCATCGGCCACGTCTGCCCCGAGGCCGCCCAGGGCGGGCCCATCGCCCTGGTGGAAGAGGGGGACCAGATCGCCATCGACATCCCCAACTGCAAGATCGACCTGCTGGTGGACCAGGAGACGCTGGAGCGGCGCAGGGCCGTCTGGCAGCCCAAGGCCCCCAGCGTCACCACCGGCTACCTGGCCCGGTACGCCAAGCTGGTCTCCAGCGCCGCCAAGGGCGCGGTGCTGGAATAAGGCAAGGGCCGCGAAAAAGAGATAGGAGGAAGCGTTTCATGGCTACTACGAGAAAGCGGACCCCCAGACAGCACACCTTTGTCTCCGCCGGCGGCGGCGCGGTCACCCCCACCACCGGCAGGGCCACGGGCAACTCCGGGCTGCTGCGGGTGCTGGCGGTGGTGATGTGGCTGCTGGGCATCGGCTGCGAGGTCATCGCGGTCCTGGCCGTCAAGAGGCCGGAACTGCTGGACTTCATGCCCAGTATGTGGCGGATGGTGGGGGCGCTGGTCATCGACCTTGTGCTGGTCATCATCGGCTCCCAGTGCTGGAAAAAGGCCAACCGGATCTCCCCGGCCTCCCGCAAGAGCCCGGTGAAGTTCTGGCTCTGGAACAACCTGGGCGTGATCATGAGCGTCATCGCTTTCGCGCCCTTTATCCTGCTGCTGCTCACCGACAAAAACGCCGACGGCAAGACCAAGAAGATCGGCGCGGTCCTGGCTGTGGTGGCGCTGGTCATCGCCGGACTGACCTCTTACGACTTCTCCCCCGTGGCGCAAGAGGACATTGACCAGGTTTGCTGGGCCGCCGGCGGCAGCGTGTACCACATCTACGAAGATTGCTACCATCTGGACCGCACGGAAGAGCTGACCGTGGGCAGCGTGGAGGAGGCCCAGGCCGCGGGCAAGGACCGCCTTTGCTACACCTGCCAGGCCAACTACCAGGCCGACATGGAGGCCCAGGGCAGCGAGGTGGAGGACCTGAATGACCTGAATGGCCGGGCGGATGACGCCGACCTGGACGCGGACGACCTGATGGACCTGGACCTGATCCCCGACGCGGCGTAAACCAAACGCCAAAGCCAAGCGGAGCCCCGGCGCGGGCTCCGCTTGCAGCATTTGGGACTTGGGGAACAGACAGGGGATGTGATAGAATTGGGCAAAAGGATCTAAGGTTTTCGGAGAAATGAGGGTGACAAGAGAATGGGCCGTGTAGGGCGCATTGTATTATTGAGTGTAGTTGCAGTGTTGTTTGTAGCGTGCTTGCTTGGGTCCTTTTGCACTGACCATTCCAGCGAACAAAAAGATGTCTCTCAAAATGCCTTTGCAGAAGGAGATTTTTCCCAGGATCCGGAAGAGTTGGAGAAACGAATGCCGTGGATCCCTATTGAAACGTGTATGTGGAAACAGATCGTCGTGGATAATGGGGATTTTGGACCATCGGACACATTAATGTGTGGTGTGATAAAAACAACAGATACATATTTACAGTCATTGCGCCAATACACATGGTATGACATCTCAGTGAATATACCGTTTGATTTAGAAGATTGGGTCGATGCACAGCCACATCTTATGTTCTCTAGCGATTACGAGAAGTCATACAGTTCAAGTACGCCAAAAATAGGTGTATATGTAGATTTTGAAAATGAACTGATCGTCTTCGCTGGGTCCTTGTAAATTGGGGACAGTTCCTCTGTCCCGCTGATGAACTTTCCCGAATCGTGCAGACAGGAAAAAACGAGCGCCGGCTCCGCGGATGGATTCGTTTGGCCATACATTCGGTGAGAGAAAATTTAGGCCGGCCCCTCCGCCTTGACAAGACCCAAATAAAGGAAGTGTGAACGAAGATGCGGAAACCTATGCAAAGATCAACGGTGATCGTGGCGCTGGTATCCCTTTTGACGTCCTGTGGCTACAGAGCCGATGACCCGCTGCCGTCAAACTCTTTGGCCGAGAATTCCCCCATTGTTTTGCTGGACGAGCAGAGTTACTTTTCCGACTTTGAGATCGAGAAAGAAACAGGGGAAGTTACAATTAGGTGTAGCCTGAATTTCGAGAATGTAGATGATAGCGAGCATTCGTTCTGTGTTGAGGCTGACTTCCAAAAAGAACAAGAACACGGGCTGCTGAGTAAAGAGGAAACCTCTTTATTGCGTGGCTGTGAGATAGTTATAGATTACAATAGCGAATTGATCGATGGAATGCATGCATTTATAAAGAAAGCGGAGAGTCTTACATTGCAACCTGGAGAAACCGAAGTCTATGAAATTGCCTTTACAGGAAAATGGGGCGGCGCTGAGACAAAGCCCGACCGTTTGTTGCCCGAAAAAATCTATGTAGTAATCGATGATGTGTATTATGATGTGCATTAAAAGACAACGGAAGACAAGGTGACATTCCTTTGACAGTCTCAAGGGAGGCGCTTCGCGAGGAAGCGCCTCCCTTTCAGTTTGTCCTCTTGTCTGCCCGCTCAAGGGGCCAGGAAGAGACGCCGCAGCAGTTGCCGGAAGATGCCCACCGCCGTGAGCCGGTCCACGGCCCGGTCCGCCACAAGGGGGATCTGGGCCATCCGCTGTCCGGCCACCGTGACCTCCATACAGCCCAGCACCTGCCCCTGCTCCACCGGCGCGGTCACTGTGGGGGAGAGGGAGAGGGTGGTCTCCACCTGCCCGGCCTGGGCCTTCTCCACCAGCAGCCGCGGGGTCTGGGCCAGGATGGGCTGGACCGCGTCATAGACGCCCAGGTCCACCGTCACCGGCGGCAGGGCCTGGCTGGGGTAGACGTTGACCAGGGCGTAGTTGGCAAAGCCGAAGTTCAAAAGGGCCTTGGCCGTCTCGAACCGGTCGGTGGAGGTGGGAGAGTCCATGGTGACGGCGATGAGCTCCATGCCGTCCCGCTCGGCGGTGGCGGACAGGCAGTAGTGGGCCGAGGAGGTGAAGCCGGTCTTCAGACCCGTGGCCCCGTCGTAAAAGCGGATGAGCTTGTTGGTGTTGGAGAGCTGGAAGGCGCCGTTTCGCAGGGAGTCCATCCAGATGGTGGTATACTCCCGGATCTCCGGGTGACGCAGGACCAGTTCCCGGCTCATGAGGGCGATGTCGTAGGCGCTGGTGACGTGGCCCGCCGCGGGCAAGCCGGTGGCGTTGAGAAAGTTGGTGTCCGCCATGCCCAGCTCCCCGGCCCGCTGGTTCATCCGGGCCACAAAGGCGTCCTCACTGCCGGCCACGGCCTCCGCCAAGGCCACGGCGCAGTCGTTGGCGGAGACCACCGCCACCGCCTTGAGCATATCCCGGACGGTCATCTGTTCGTTCTCCTTGAGCCAGATCTGGCTGCCGCCCATGCTCACGGCGTGGGCGGAGACGGAGATGGGCTGCTCCCAGGTCAGCGTCCCGGCGTCGATGGCCTCCATCACCAGCAGCATGGTCATCACCTTGGTGACGCTGGCGGGCTCCAGACGGGCGTGGGCGTTTTTCTCATAGAGGATCTGCCCGGTCTCCTTCTCCATCAAAATGACCGAGGCGGCCTTGAGCTCTCCCGGCTGACCCACCACGGCCTGGGCCGGGCAGACGCCAAGGAGCAAAACGAGGCAGAGCGCTGCCCCCAAATATTTTTTCATGGTAGGTCTCTCCTTCGGTTGCGGTTGTGTTTTTCCCTGTCCAAAGGATGTGAGCTTTGGGCGGGGAATATGCTCCCGCCGACGTTGGAAAATGGGGTGAAAAAGGAAAATATTTACAGCCCCTTGGCGCATATGGTATCCGTGGCCCAACCAAAAAAACGGAGGTGGAGGATGCTGTGAAAGCCGTTGTGAACGCCCCCATCTGCCCGCTGTTCGCCGGACCCGGGCCCGACCGCGCCCAGGCGGACGAGGTCCTCTTTGGCATGGTGGTGGAGGTGCTGGAGATGACCACGCCGGAGTATTGGCGGGTGCGGACGCCCTACCGCTACGAGGGCTATGCCCCGGCGGAGGGTCTGCTGGTGGACCCCGTAGAGAGATGGGAGGCGGCGGAGAAACAGGTGGTCCTCCACAGGCACTTTGCCCAGGTGCTGGCCCAGCCCAGGTTCCAGTCCCGGCCCCTGGCCACGGTGCCCATGGGCGCTCTTTTGGCGGTGGCGGACGGGGAGACGGCCCCGCCGGGCTGGATGGCGGTCAGACTGCCGGACGGCGGAGAGGGCTGGGTCCGGAGCGGATGGATGGACGACGCCTGCCTCGCCGGTCCGCGGGGCCTCACGGAAGAGGCCCTGCGGGCCCGGCTGGTGGAGCTGGCCCTCCGCTACCAGGGCGCGCCCTACCGCTGGGGCGGAAAGACCCCCATGGGCGTGGACTGTTCCGGGCTCGTGTCCATGGTCTATCTTCTGTGCGGCATCTCCATCTACCGGGACGCCCGGCTGGAGCCCGGCTTCGCCCTCACGGAGATCGACCCGGAGGCCAAGGGGCCCGGCGACGTCATCTTCTTTCCGGGCCATGTGGCCCTCTACCTGGGCGGCGGGCAGTACATCCACGCCACCGGGCGGGCCGGTGACGACGGGGTGTGCCTCAACTCCCTGGACCCCGCCGCTCCAAACTACCGCGGCGACCTGGCCGGAGCCGTCACCCATGTGGGCAGCTACGAGGGCTTCCACCGCTGAGACCGTGGGCGCCGCCGACGGGCGCGTAAAAAAAGGGACGGCCCCGGTGGGGGCCGTCCCGTTTTGCCGTGTCTCTTTGCTCACTTGGCCGCCATGCTCAGCACAAACAGATTGCCCTCGTGGACAAAGTTGTCCACGCTGTACAGCACCAGGACCTGGTCGATGGCGTTGTCCTTGGCGTACTGGGCCATGGAGGTCTTATAATATCTGGGGTCCACCAGATGGATCTCGGAGAAGTTGTAGCACAGGAACGGGGCCAGACAGTCGGCGAAGGAGTCCCGAATGAGCATCAGCCGGGGACTGCCCGCGGGGGCCACGTTGGACTTCACCACCGTCAGGGGCTTGTTGCCGTCCAAAAACATGGAGTATTTGTCCTTGTCCTGGAGCCGGGCCATGTTGTAGAGGGGCTGGTTTTCCCGCACGTCGGTCTGGCTGAAGTGGTTGGTCACTGTGGCCGCCTCTTGGGGCACATAGATCTCCATCACGTCCGGGTCGATCCAGCGGACCCCGGAGGTGGAAAAGGTGGTGCCGTAGAACTGGTCGGAGACCACGGTGGGGGTGAAGGCGTCCAGCGCCACGGGCTCCAGGCCCATCTGCTCCACCAGGGCCCGGTAGCCGTAGTAGGCCCCCAGAGAGGTCCAGTGGTGGTCGGTGCGGTAGAAGATGGGCTCGTCCTTGTGGGAGGCCAGGGCGGTGTTCACGTCGATCCACCGCGCGGCGCTCTGGGCGCCCCGGAGGAGGTAGGCCCCCTCGTCGTCGTTGGGGGCGCCGTCGGGCAGCCGCTGGGCCCAGATGGAGACCTTGCCGGGGATCAGGGAGAAGTAGACCGGCACGGGGCAGAGGCCGGCAAAGGCGTCCACATAGCCGAAGTTTTTGTCGATGAGCTGGCGGGCCCTGTCGTTGGCGGGCGGGTCAAAGCGGGCGATGAGGGTGTGCTGGTCGCAGATGTAGACCCCGTTGTTCTCCCGCTTGCCGGAGGCGTACTCCGCGCCCGCTTTCAGGGCGATCCAGCGGTCCCGCAGGGCGAACTGGTCGGTGACGTACGCCTCAAAGTCCTCCATGAACCGGCCGCTTGTCAGCCCGTCCACGGTGAGCTGGGGCGACTGGGCCAGGGCGCGGTTTTCCATGGGGGAGAAGTCCCTGTCCGGCGTCACGGCGTTGGCCACGAAAAAGGCCCCCAAAAAGACGCAGAACAGCGCGACGATGAACATGGCGTATTTTTTCGACATGGAAGCCCCTCCTTAAAAGCGGAAGTATAGAAACGGATTGTATGTGGCGTCCACCAGATAGGCCATGCTCAGCACCAGACCGCCCACCAGCAGTACGGGCAGGGCCAGATCCCGCGCCCGCTGGGAGGATTTGCCCCAGAGGTTTGCCGCCAGAGGTGTGGAGGCCACGCCCGCCAGCAGCAGCACCGGCCCGTAGGAGCGCAGGTAGTAGAGGGCGTCCGGGCTCACAAGGCCGCCCTGGGCAAAGCCGAACATGGCCCGCAGATAGCCCGGCAGCAGAGAGAGGTCCTCGATGGCGAACAGCGCCCAGCCCACCACCGCCACCAGCAGCGCGTAGAGGTGCTGGAGCGGGACGGGGAGCTTTTTCAGCCCGTCGCCCAGCCACAGCTTTTCCAGGACGAGAAAGGCGAAGTAGTAAAGGCCCCAGAACAGGAAGTTCCAGTTGGCCCCGTGCCAGATGCCCGTGCAGGCCCAGACCACCAGCAGGTTGAACACCAGCCGCCCCTTGGAACAGCGGTTGCCGCCCAGCGGGAAGTACACATACTCCCGGAACCAGGAACTCAGGGAGATGTGCCACCGGCGCCAGAACTCGGTGACGCTCCTGGAGATGTAGGGGTAGTTGAAGTTCCGCATGAACTCAAAGCCCAGCATCCGCCCAAGGCCCACAGCCATATCCGAGTAGCCGGAGAAGTCGAAGTACAGCTGGAGGGAGAAGGCCAGGATCCCCAGCCAGGCGCCCAGGGTGGAGAGCCCCGCCTGGGGCACGGCCAGGTAGTGGTCCCACAGCTGCCCCAGGTTGTTGGCGATGAGCACCTTCTTGGCCAGGCCGATGACAAAGACCTGCACGCCGGCGGCGAACTGCTCCGGGGAGTGGCTCCGGCCGGTGAGCTGGTCGTCCAGGTCCTTGTATTTGATGATGGGCCCGGCGATGAGCTGGGGAAAGAGGGTGACGAAGGTGCCGAAGGTGACGATGTCTCTCTGGCACCGGGCGTCGCCCCGGTAGACGTCGATGGTGTAGCTCATGGTCTGGAAGGTGTAAAAGCTGATGCCGATGGGCAGGGTCAGCCCCAGCTGGGGCATGAAGGACAGCCCTATGCCCGCCAGAGCCCCGGCGATGAAGTCCCAATACTTGAAGAAAAACAGCAGCGCCAGGTTAAAGACCACCGAGCTGGCCACGGCCAGCTTGGCGCCCCTGTCGTTGCCCTTGGCCTTGGCGCGGGTGACAAGAAGCCCGTGGGTGTAGTCGATGGCGATGGAGGCGAACATGATCAGGATATAGACCGGCTCGCCCCAGGCGTAAAAGACCAGGTTCACCAAAAGCAAAACGGCATTTCTCAGCTTCAGCGGCGTAAGATAGTACACCGCCAGCACCACGGGGAGATAAAAGAACAGGAAGAAGAGAGTGGAAAATACCATAAAACGCCTCTGTCCGCCTTATTTTACGCTGTCCTGGAGGAGCTTGACCATCCGCTCCGCCTCCGGGCAGACGGCCAGCAGTACCCAGTCCCCCGCCGTCTCCACCTTGGCGGCGTCCACATATTGGGCGGTGCCGGGGTAGAAGGCCGCGTCCTCTCTGAGACCATCCAGACGGCTCTGACAGGCGGCCTTTACCTCCTCCGCCTTGCCCGCCTTGGCGCGGGCCAGGAAGAACTCCTGGA
Organism: uncultured Oscillospiraceae bacterium; assembly: GCA_947599925.1. Classification (GTDB taxonomy): domain Bacteria; phylum Bacillota; class Clostridia; order Oscillospirales; family Oscillospiraceae; genus MGBC124762. Next base: position 12,005 of record CANQFT010000025.1, read on the forward strand.
GGGCGGCGCTCATGTCGGGCATATAGAGGACGAAGTCCTCCAGCGCGGCGGCGTCCAGGTCATAGAAGTCGCTGAGATGGTCGGCCATGTCCACAAATCCCGCGGTGGGGGCGTCCGACTGGCTGGAGGAGGACATGAACTGTTCCCGCAGTCCGGCGGCGGTGACGGCCTGGGGCGCGGGGGTGGCCTCCGGCGCGGGAGTCGGGCTGGGCGCTGGGGTGGAGGGCGTGTCCGAGGGCGCCGGGGCGGTCGGGTATTCACAGAGGGTCGGGGCCTCCGAGGCCGGGGCCTCTGAATTGGGCGCCTTCGTTGGGGCCTCCGGGGCCTCCGGCGTGGCGGTGGCCTCCGGCGCGGGCGAGGCGGCCTCCGCTGAGGGGGCGGGGCTTGGGGGAACAGGCGCGGGGTCGGGCCCGGTCTGTCCGCCGCCGCAGGCGCACAGGGACAGGACCATGCCAAGGCTCAGACACAGGGCGAAAAGGCGGTGCCTCATCTGTCAAACAGCTCCTTTGTATGTTGTCACGTCCCTTGGACGAAACGCGGTCCAAAAAGTTCCGCCGCCTTTGGGCGAAGCGCCCCGCGCCGCGCGGGACAGGCCGCTTTGGGCTGTGTTCCAGTATACCGCCCGCAGAGGAAAAAGGCAAGAGGGGACGGGAAAATATCGAAAAAAGCTTGCGAATGGGGCATGGGGATGATATACTGTATAAAAATGGCGGGGTATCCCCGCCGTGAGACAAGTAGAGAGGAGCGTTCCCATCGTGTTTTGCAAAAAATGCGGCACGCGGCTGGACCCGGAGGACAAGTTCTGCCCCGCCTGTGGTCTGCCCGCGGGCACGGACCCGGTGGCCGACACCCCGTCGGCGGCGGGAGAGACCCTGCTGAGCCAACGGACCAGCCCCCTCTTTCTGGCGGCGCTGATCTGCCAGACTGTGACGGCGGTCGTCTCCCTGCTCAACCTCTTTCCCCTGCTGTTCACCTTGGGCGTGGCGGGCGACTACATAGAGCAGTATGTCCCGGACCGCTCCACAGCGGAGGTGGCCAGGGGCATGATGGGCGCCATGGGCGCGGTGGAGATCCTGGTCTGGCTGGGCGTCATGGCCATTGTCGCGGTACTGCTGACCGGCCTTTGGATGGTCTACGCCTCCGGCCGGAGCGAGGGCAGGGAGGCCACGCTGGTCCGGGGCCTGAAGCTGGTCCGGGGCAGTCTGCTGGCCCAGATGATCTACATGATCGTGGGCCTGGGCATGGTGGCCGCGGGCTGTCTGCTGTTGACCATCGCCGGCGGGATGATGGGGACATTTGCCGACAACTACCTCTACGCCTATGACTATGACTACATCGACGCCTACCAAGTGGCCGGTCTGCTGACCACCATGGGGCTGGTGGTGCTGCTCATCGTGGTGGCGGTGGGCGTGCTGGCGGTGATCTTCTATGTCAAGGCCCGCCGGGCTGTGGGTTACGCCCTGGACGCCGCCCAGACCGGCCAGCTCACCGGCGTGCCCGCTTTGTACCTGGTGGTGATGTGCTTTGTCTCCGCCGGCGTTGTTTTGCTCGCCATGCTGAGCGGGACGGGCGGCGCCCTGGCCGTTGTCAGCGCCCTGGTGAACGCGGCGGCCAGCATCCTCTTCGGGATCCTGGCGGCGCGGTGCCGCGGTCTGGCGGCCCAGACCGCCTGAGACGGACTTTCCCCTGTGGACCCCGGCGGTTCGCCGCCGAGCCAATACCAGTCAAACGAAAAGGAGAGAGTAGATCATGTTTTGTAAGAAATGCGGCGCCGAGATGGCGGATACCGACCAGGTATGCCCCAGCTGCGGCGCGCCCGTGGAGCAGACCCCTGTGGAGACCGGCTCCGCCCCCACCACCGCGGTCAAGCCCGATCCCCTGCGCCTGAGCGCCCTGATCTGCCAGACCGTGGGCGCGCTGTTCATGGTCATCGCCTGTTTCAAGTTGATGGGCGCGTTCAGCGACATGGGCTTCCTGTTCGAGATGATGGGCGTGGGCTTCATCTCCCCGCTGGCGACGGTGCTGTCCCTCTGCGCCGCTGTGGCCGCCGTGCTGGTGCCGGTGTGCCTGTGGCTGCAGTTCGTGGGTAGGCTGAACCCCGCCAACGGCAAGCTGGCCGACCAGGGCGGCAAGTTCCTGCCCACCGCCATCCTGGTGCAGATGATCGTGGAGTGCGTGCTGTATGGGCTGATGATCCTGATGTTCCTGATCGTGGTGGTCAACAGCGACGCCCGCGAGATGATGAGCGCGCTGAGCATGAGCGGCAACGTGACCATGCTCCTCCTGGGCCTCATCGTCATGGCCGCCTCGGTGATCTTCCTCCATGTGATGGCCCTGAAGCTCACCAAGGGCGCCGCCCCCGACATGACCGCCGCCATCGCCTGTTTTGTGGCCGGCGGCGTCCACGCGTTGACCCTGCTCGTGCTTTTGAGCAATACCAACGCTGTGACGGTGCTCCTGCTGGCCGGCTACGCCGCCGCCGACATCCTCTACGGCCTGATCACCATGCAAGCCGCCAAGAAGTAAAGCGTTTGTCCAAGAAGCGGCTTTGCCGCTTCTTGGACAATTTTTTTGCGGCCCGCCGCAGCGCACGGCCCGGCCACCGAGGTGGCCGGGCCGCACGTTTGCGGGCCGAGAGGTATTTTTTCCGACGTACACGCCGCCGGAAAAAATTTCCTATACGCCTTTCGCGCTCTTCGGCGCGAAACTCTGCGAGGCTTTTCACACCACCGCCGGGGAGACGCGCCACTCCTGGCCGCAGGGCAGGGGCGGATCGGCGCACAGAGAGAAGAGGTCGGTGAGGCGTCCCTCCTCCGCCAGCAGGTCCTTGTGGTGGGCGCTCTTGGTGAGGATGGGCAGGGGACACGCGCCCTGTATGGCGGACAGATGGGCCGCGCCCCGCCCAGTCATGGCCAGCACCCGCAGATACTCCGGCCCCTGGGGCCGCGGGCCCAGCCCCAGCCCGGCCCACACCGTCAGCCGCCGGAGGCGGGACAGGGTGTGCCGGCGGGTCTTGGCGAGCTGGTAGAGCTGGGCCAGACTGCCCGCCTCCTGCCCGGCCCGCCAGAGCCTCTGGCCCAGGCCGTCCCCGCCGTCGGGCAGGGCGGAGAGGGCCTCCGGCGTGGACTGGCGAAGTTTACATAATATCGCCGTCTCCAACCGGCCCAGGTCGTAGACCGGCCCTGTCCAACGCTGGGGCAGATAGGGCTGGGCCCGGTCCGGCTCTCCGGCCAGCAGAGCGGTCCGCAGGGCGGAGGCGGAGGGGAACGGAGGCTCCAGAGGGCCGTGGTGCCCGCCCTGGCGCTGGACGGGCAGAGCGCCCAGACCCAGGGGCCTGAGGGCCCGCAGATACTCTATGGCCAGGTTGTTGTTGGGGCTCTCCACCAGCGCCGCCGTCTCCGGCCCCAACAGCACCGCCAGGGCCCTCTGCCGCGCGGCGGGGAAGGGCAGACCGGCGGCCAGAAAGGGCCTGAGGGCCGCGCCGAAGGCGGGGGCGTCCAGGGCGTCCGCCAGGGACTGGAGGGCGGGGAGGTCCGGGTCCTCGCAGCCGAAGCTGAGCCGGTCCGCTCCGGCGGCGGCCAGAAGGGTGACGGCGCTTCTGGCGAAGGTCTCCGCCGAGGACAGGGCGAATACCGTGGGAAGCTCCACCACCAGGTCCGCGCCGCCCTCACAGGCCCAGCGGGCCCGGCGCCACTTATCCGTGACGGCGCAGTCGCCCCGCTGGACCCAGTTGCCCGACATACAGACGATGACGGCGGCCTCCGGCCCCGCCAGACGGCGGACCTGGGAGAGATGGTAGGCGTGGCCCCGGTGGAAGGGGTTATACTCCGCCACGACGCCCACAGCGGACATTTTCTCACCTCCGAAAAAAACACTTGCCCTACACCGTGAAAAGAGTTACAATACAAGAAGCATTATAATATACGAATGCCCCGGCCGCAAGGGGTGATCATTTTTACGATAAGGAGAGATGGTTTTTATGAAGATCCTGGTCATCAACGCGGGCAGTTCCTCTTTGAAGTATCAGCTGATGGACCCCGCCACCAACGAGGTCTTCGCCAAGGGCCTGTGCGAGCGCATCGGCATTGACGGACATCTCAAGCACACCCCCAACAACGGCAAGGCGGTGTTTGACGCCGACGTGAGTATGCCCACCCACGCCGAGGGCATCCAGAAGGTGCTGGAGCTGCTGGTGTCCGCCGACCACGGCGTCATCGCCTCCACCGACGAGATCGACGCCGTGGGCCACCGGGTGGTCCACGGGGGCGAGAAGTTCGCCGCCTCCACCCGCATCGACGCCGACGTGATCAAGGCCATCGAGGACTGCATCCCTTTGGCCCCTCTCCACAACCCCGCCAACATCACCGGCATCCAGGCCTGCCAGAAGGTCATGCCCGGCGTGCCCATGGTGGCCGTGTTCGACACCGCTTTCCACATGACTATGCCCGAGCAGGCATATATCTATCCCGTCCCCTATGAGTACTACGAGAAGGACCAGGTCCGGCGCTACGGGTTCCACGGCACCTCCCACCGCTACGTCTCCGCCCAGGCCATCCAGATGCTGGGCAACCCCGCCCACAGCAAGATCATCACCTGTCACCTGGGCAACGGCTCCTCTCTGGCCGCGGTGGTGGACGGCAAGTGCGCCGACACCTCCATGGGCCTGGGCCCCTTGGCGGGCTTTGCCATGGGCACCCGCTCCGGCGACATGGACGCCACCGTTCTGGAGTACCTGATGGGCCGCTACGGGTACGACATCAAGGAGATGCTCAACATCCTCAACAAGAAGTCCGGCGTGCTGGGTGTCTCCGGCGTCAGCTCCGACTTCCGGGACCTGGACGCCGCCGCCGCCCAGGGCAACCACCGGGCCCAGCTGGCCCTGGACATCTTCCAGTACCAGGTGAAGAAGTTCATCGGCTCTTACGCCGCCGCCATGGGCGGGGCGGACGCCATCGTGTTCACCGCCGGCGTGGGGGAGAACTCCTCGGCGATGCGGGCGCGGATCGTGGAAGGGCTGGAGTATATGGGCGTGAAGATCGACCCGGAGAAGAACAAGACCCGCGGCCAGGCCATCGACATCTCCGCCCCCGGCGCCACCGTGCGGACCCTCGTCATCCCCACCAACGAAGAGCTGATGATCGCCATGGACACGGCCAATCTCATCTCCGGCAAGGGCTGATCCCCGCCGGACCACACATCTCTGTTGTGACCCGGGCGAAGACCGTTGGGTCTTCGCCCGTTCTATTTTTCGACCCGCGGAAAGGAGGAGCGCACCTATGGACCCCAAATCCCCAGGACAGGAGGGCCAGAACAAGAAGCCGGAGGAGACCATCATCCTCAACACCAGCCTCATTCAAATGGCCTTTGACAAGAAAAAAGAGAGCGACGAGCAGGAGCGCCTGGAGGTCCAGGAGCTCCAGGAGCGGGCTGACCTGGCCGACATCGAGGCCCAGCGTAAACTGGGCCTGCGCTACGCCCAGGGCGACGGCGTGGAGCGGGACATGGACCGGGCCATCCACTATCTGACCCAGGCCAGCGACGCGGGCGATCTCCAGGCCCAGGACGCCCTGGCCGGGTGCTACCGCTATTTGGCCAACGACTGCGGCGAGGGCGAGGAGGAGAAGCGCCAACAGTTCTACCGCCAGGCCTTTGAGCTCTACCGCCATGGCGCGGAGGCGGGCTATCCGCCCTCGGTCTACAACCTGGGCCTGGCCTACGAGAACGCCGCGGGGGTGGACGAGGACCTGGAGCGGGCCGCCGAGCTCTACCGGCAGGCGGGAGAGGCCGACTATCCGCCGGGGGACTGCGCGCTGGCGGTGTGCTACTTAAACGGCAACGGCGTGCCCCAGGACCGCCAGCAGGCCCTGGAGCTGCTGGCCAAGGCTGCCCAGGCGGGCTACGCCAGGGCCCAGTGCATCCTGGGCGATTTCTTCATGGGAGGCGACGGCGTGGACAGAGACGCCAGCCACGCCATCGAGCTCTACCGCGAGGCCGCCAAGGAGGACTATGCCCCCGCCCTGGAAAAGCTGGGCCTGTGCTGTGAAAACGGCGATGGGACCGACAGGGACATGGACGAGGCCGTGCGGTATTACCGCCAGGCCAGCGACCTGGGCTACGCCCCCGCCACCTGCGACCTGGCCGTGTGCTACCTCAACGGCGCCGGCGTACCCAGGGACGAGGAGGAGGCGGTGCGTCTGCTGGAGACCGGCGTGGCCGACGGCCACGCCCGGTCCATGTGCGTTCTGGGGGACTGTCTGCGCTGGGGCACCGGCGCGGGGAAAGACCCCGACCGGGCCTTCACCCTCTACCAGCGGGCCGCCGACCTGGGCTTTGTGCCCGGCCTCCGGCAGATGGGGGTCTGCTACGAGGCGGGCGAGGGCGTGCCCAGAGACCAGGAAAAGGCGGTGGAGCTCTACCGCCAGGCCGCCGACGCCGGGGACAGCGCCGCCATGTGCAATCTGGGGGTGTGCTGTCTCAACGGCATCGGCGTGACCGAGGACCCGGTGGAGGCGGTGAACTGGCTGGAGCGGGCCGCCCAGGCGGGCTCCTTCCGGGCCATGGACCTTCTGGGCGACTGCTACAAAGACGGCACCGGCGCGCCCCGTGACCCGGAGCGGGCCATGAGCTGGTACCGCCAGGCCGCCAACGGCGGCTACCTCACCGCCATCTGCTCCATCGGCCTCTGCTACGAGATGGGCGAGTGCGTGCCCCAGGACAAGCGCAAGGCCACCGAATATTACCTCCAGGCCGCCCAGCGGGACCACGCCCCCAGCCAGTGCAATCTGGGCTTTTGCTACCTGCGGGGCATCGGCGTGGAGGTGGATGACAAACAGGCGGTGTTCTGGCTCCAAAAGGCCGCCCAGCAGGGTTGGCCCAGGGCCATGGACCTGCTGGGGGACTGTTACAGCGACGGCCGCGGCGTGGAGCGGGACTGGGAAAAGGCCGCCCAGTGGTACGCCCAGGCCGCCCAGCGGGAATACGCCCCCAGCCAGTGCTCTCTGGGCCTTTGCTATGAGTGCGGCGAAGGGGTGGAGAAGGACGAGAAAAAGGCCGTGGCCTACTACGCCGCCGCCGCCCGGCAGCGGTACGCCGCCGCCCAGTGCAACCTGGCGGTGTGCTACCTCAGCGGCATCGGCGTGCCCCGCGACCCGGAGAAGGCCCTCTTGTGGCTCCGGGCCGCCGCCGAGCAGGAGTGGCCCCGCGCCATCAAGCTGCTGGGCGATGTCCACAAGCACGGCGACGGCGTGGAAAAGGACTTGGGAAAGGCGGTGGAGTACTACACCAAGGCCGCCGATCTGGACTACGCCCCCGCCCTGTGCAACCTGGGTCTGTGCTACGAGTTTGGCGAGGGGGTCCCCAAGGACCTCAAGCGGGCCACGGAGTATTACCTGGCCGCCTCTGAGCGGGGCGATGTGGCCGCCACCTGTAACTACGGCTACTGCTGTCTCAAGGGCATCGGCGTGGCCCAGGACCCGAAAAAGGCGGTGGAGTTCTTCCGGCGGGCCGCCCACCGGGGCCATAGCCGGGCCATGGACCTGCTGGGGGACTGCTACGCCTATGGCGACGGCGTCGAGCGGGACTACGACCGGGCCTTCCAGCTCTACCAGAGCGCCTACGACCAGGGCTACGCCCTGTCCTGCATCGGCTTGGGCCTGTGCCACTTCTATGGCCGGGGCGTCCCCGCCGACAAGGCCAAGGCCAAGCCCTATCTGGAGCAGGCGTGGAACCGCACCAAAAACGAGACCTACCGCAAACTGCTGGTCCAATGCGACCAGACCGGGGGCGGCAAGCCCGCCGCCGCGCCCCAGCCCCAGCCCCAGCCGCCCAAGCCCCAGGGGAAGAAGGGCGGCCTCTTTGGCAAACTCTTTGGGGGAAAATAAGACAAAAAACGAAAGTTTTTTCAATATGCCATGCAAAACTCAACGAAAGAGGCGGAACCGCACCCGCCTCTTTCGTCTGTTTTGCAGTTTTAGAAAAAATTCTTGCGTTTTCAAACGAGTGGAAGTATAATAACAGATACAGTCCGCCGCTGGCGGGCGAAAAATCCAAGGGCGGATTCCTTCGCCCGCAAAGTGAGGAGAAATGGCGATATGGCGTTGACTGATCAATACCTCTTGGGCATCTATGAAAAAGCCGCCAAGAAGGACCCCGACCAGAAGGAGTTCCTTCAGGCGGTGTACGAGGTGCTGGAGTCCCTCCAGCCCGTGGTGGCGAAGCGTCCCGACCTGGTGGCCGCGGGCGTGGTGGAGCGCATGGTGGAGCCCGAGCGGGTCATCATGTTCCGTGTCCCCTGGGTGGACGACCAGGGCAAGACCCAGGTCAACCGCGGTTTCCGGGTGCAGTTCAACTCTGCCATCGGCCCCTACAAGGGCGGCCTGCGGCTCCACCCCAGCGTGAACCTGTCCATCATCAAGTTCCTGGGCTTTGAGCAGATCTTCAAAAACTCCCTCACCGGTCTGCCCATGGGCGGCGGCAAGGGCGGCAGCGACTTTGACCCCAAGGGCAAGTCCGACGCCGAGGTCATGCGCTTCTGCCAGAGCTTTATGACAGAGCTGTGCAAGCACATCGGCCAGTTCACCGACGTGCCCGCCGGCGACATCGGCGTGGGCGGCCGGGAGATCGGCTATATGTTCGGCCAGTATAAGCGCCTCCAGAACGAGTTCACCGGCGTGCTCACCGGCAAGAAGGTGGGCGCGGGCGGCTCCCTGGCCCGCACCGAGGCCACCGGCTACGGCCTGTGCTACTTCGCCAACGAGATGCTCAAGGCCGCGGGCAAGTCCTTCCAGGGCGCCAAAGTGGTCATCTCCGGCTCCGGCAACGTGGCCATCTACGCCAACCAGAAGGCCACCCAGCTGGGCGGCAAGGTCATCGCCATGAGCGATTCCAACGGCTACATCGTGGACGAAAACGGCATCGACTACAAGGTCATCCAGGTCATCAAGGAGCAGAAACGCGACCGCATCAAGACCTACCTGGACTATGTGCCCTCCGCCAAGTATGTGGAGGGGTGCAAGGGCATCTGGACCGTCCCCTGCGACATCGCCCTGCCCTGCGCCACCAGAACGAGCTGGACGGCGAGGCCGCCAAGGTCCTGGTCCAAAACGGCTGCGTGGCCGTGGCCGAGGGCGCCAATATGCCCTCCACCCCTGAGGCGGTAGAGGTGTTCCAGTCCGCCGGAGTCCTCTTTGGGCCGGCCAAGGCCGCCAACGCCGGCGGCGTGGCTACCTCCGGCCTGGAGATGAGCCAGAACTCCCTGCGGCTGGAGTGGACCTTCGAGGAGGTGGACAGCCGCCTCCACGACATCATGGTCAACATCTACAAAAACGCGGCCAAGGCCGCGGAGGAGTACGGCGTGCCCGGCAACCTGGTGGCCGGGGCCAACATCGCCGGCTTCCTCAAGGTGGCCGACGCCATGCTCTGGCAGGGCGTGTGCTACTGAGCGATCCGGCCACCAGTCGGCGCGAGTGCGCCGTAAATTCGGAGCTTCAGCGGAGAATTTGCGCAGGGGCGGCTTTGCCGACCCCGAGCATAATGATCAAAGGGGTCCCCAACGGGCCGACAGGACCGTTGGGGGAGGCCGGGGCCAACATCGCCGGCTTCCTCAAGGTGGCCGACGCCATGCTCTGGCAGGGCGTGTGCTACTGAGAAAAGCAGCCCGAACTGGCGGAAGCCGCCGGAGCGTGACTCGGCC
>CANQFT010000026.1 GCA_947599925.1 uncultured Oscillospiraceae bacterium
AGCATCATGATCTGAGGGGTCCCCGGCGGGCCTTGAGGCCCGACGGGGCGGCCGGCGCCATGCTCTGGCAGGGCGTGTGCTACTGAGAAAAGCAGCCCGAACTGGCGGAAGCCGCCGGAGCGTGACTCGGCCACCGGGACCCGCCGCAGGCGGGACGGCGCGAGTGCGCCGTAAATTCGGAGCGCAGCGAAGAATTGCACAGGGGCGGCTCCGCCGACCCCGAGCATCATGATCTGAGGGGTCCCCGGCGGGCCTTGAGGCCCGACGGGGCGGCCGGCGCCATGCTCTGGCAGGGCGTGAGCTACTAAGCATTAAGACCTATCACCCACAGAAAAAGGGAGCGGTTCACCAGAACCGCTCCCTTTTCCGTTGACAGCAAACGAGGGGGCGTGTTATACTATTAATTGGAAAGGTGCAGTTTTGCTTTCCAAAGAACAAAAAAGGAGCGAATAGGAGATGAAAAAGAAAGCGACCAGCCTGCTGCTAGCCCTGACCCTGGCGATCGGCCTTTGCCCCGCGGCCTTTGCGGTGGAGGAGCGACCGAGATATGCGATTACGGATGAAGCTGTGATCATTGACTATGTAGCATACCAAATAGTTAACAATACCATTCAGTATGAAGGGAAAACGTATGAAATCGTTGATTATGATAAACTCATAACATATGATAATAATGAGCCGGTCTATTTCATCTTGCCTGTGGAGCAAACCAGGATCACTGACCCTGAGCAGCTTGCGATGCTAAACGCAGCCATCGGAAAAACCGGCCCCTCAACCAGAGCTGTACCTTCCAACCCTGTGAATTTGCCTTATATGGCCAGCGTTGCGAAAGGTGATTATCTTACTGTTACGCCTGAATTTTACATCAATAGCAGCAGCCGGTTTCATCGGTCTATCAACCTGTTGTTGTCTGATTTGCCGTTAAGTTCTGACGGGCGATTCTATGTTATTCTTTCTGTCTGCGATGTGACAGGGGAGTGGACCTCCCATGAATTTCGGCAGAACTTTTTGCTCGATCCCCTTCTGAAAATCGCAAATTTCAGTTCTATGGCTTACGGAAGGTTCGTAATCACCGACCTGTATGACGACCCATCCCCCGCATATACTTATAGCATCTTTTTGAGCACTCCTTGATTATGCTCAGCCGGAAGGGAGGGAGCTTTATGTTGAGCAAAAAGAGCGTCGTGATGGTGCTCGCCGCGCTGGTGGCGCTGGGAGCGCTGGGAGCCGGCATCGGCGGCTATTTCTTCTACTGGTCCCACCGCCCGCATATCTATATTTCCGGGTCAACGGCCTCCTCCGACCAGGCGGACCGCCACCGCGAGTGGATCATGGTGGCGACGGCGGAACACCGCGGGGTCCCCACAGCCGCCCGCGTTGAGGAAGAGCTGACGCGGCTGGCGGATTGGAACGACCGGATCATAACCGAGCTATACGACTATACCGCGCCCTATGATATTCGTGTTTCAGGGGAAAACAACGGCGGACATATTGTCCTCCGATACGAGGGATATGTGACCACAAACAGCGGCGAGAAGCTGGATTACAGCCAGGAGGAAGCCTTTGACCTGTACGTTCGTGACGAGGATTTCCGGGTCTGAAAAGGAATCGGCCCCTCTGCCCGCTGAAAAGAGAAAGGGACGGCCTACCGGGCCGTCCCTCGGCTGTCAAAGAAGGGGCGCTGGCCCCTTCTTTGACATTTTTGCGGCCCGCCGCAGCGCACGGATCGTCCGCCGTGGGCGGCCAATCCGCACGTTTGCGGGCCGGGATGTATTTTTCCCGACGTACACGCCGCCGGGAAAAATGCTTTACGACTTTTTCGCGCCGATGGCGCGAAACTCTGCGAGACTTTTTTGACAGAAAAGGGACGGCCCGCAGCGCCGTCCCTTTTCTTTCGCCTATGGCCGCCTGGGTTCCACCAAAATGGTCTCGTAGGTGCTGTATACCACGAATCCGGGCTTGGCGGAGGCGGGCTTTTTCACGTACCGCGCCGGCGTGTAGTCCACCGCTGTTTTGGCGCCGCTCTCTCTGGCCTGGGAGTGCCAGGCCGCCAGCTGTGCCGCCTCCAAAATGCTCTGGGGGTCGGGGTCCTCGCCCTCCAGACATAAGATCACATGGGAGCCGTGGAGTTTCTGGACGTGGAACCACAGATCGCCCTTGCCCGCGACTTTGGTGGTGAGGTGGTCGTTTTGGGTGTTGTTCTTGCCCACCAGGACCCGAAACCCCCGGCTGGTGACAAATTCCAGGGGCTTGGACTGGACCTTCATGGCCTTTTTGCCGCCCTGGGGCCGCCGGAGCCAGCCCTGGTCCTCCAGCTCCAGGCGGATCTCCCGCAGGTCCCTGTCGCCCTCGGCCAGCAGAAAGCTCGCCAGCACGCTGTCCAGATAGGTCAGGTCCGCCTGCCCGCGGGCGATCTGCTGGGTCAAGACCGCCTCGGCGGTCTTGGCCCTGGCGTAGTCCTTGTAGTACCTGGCGGCGTTTTGCTGGGGCGTCAACAGCGGGTCCAGAGCCACCGTCAGCGTGCCGCCGTCCTCGTCGTAGTAGTTGGGCAGTTCCGCCGCCGCCATGCCCTTTTTCAGCAGGTGAAGGCTGGACATGATCAGGTCCCCGCGCAGCCGCAGACCCTCGCGGTCCATGGCCTGGGCCAGTTCGCGGGACTGGTTGGCCACCTTCCGCTGGGTCCGCTCCCGCAGGGCTTTTACGCTCTTGTAGAGCTGCCCCGCCCGCTGCCGGGACCCCTGCTGGTCGGGCAGGGCGGCGTAAAATTCATCCATCAGCGCGGCAAAACTCTCAAAGGGGCGGCTCTCCACATGGGGCCCGTACTGCAAAATGGGCAGAAAGGAGAAGTCCTTCGCCTGGCCGTTCTCCACCAGCATGGTGGGGGTATAGCGCCCGGCCTGGATCTCCTCCAGCAGTTCAAGGGCCGCCGCCTCCGGCTCCTTGCCGCGAAACTCCAGCTCCCGGCGGATCAGCGGCGGCAGACCGGGATGGGGATCGGGCAGACGGTAGAAGAGACCGGGCGCCACAGCCCGCTTGCCGGAGGACAGGTCCCCCTCTACCCGGCGGACGCAGGAGAGGACGCGGTCCTCCTGGTCGGTTAACATAAGATTTGTCTGGCTGCCCATGGCCTCCAAGATCAGGCACCGCCGCACCGTGTCGCCCAGCTCGTTTTGGGCGTCAAAGACAAACCGCAAGAGCCTCTCTCCCTGCGGCTGGACAATGTCCACCAGCCGTGCGGCAGAGAGGTGCTTGCGTAACAGCATACAAAAAACCGGCGGTTGGACCGGATTCTCTCGGTTTACATAAGTTATCTGCGCCCTGGCCCGGCCCGGCTGGGCGCACAGCAGCAGTTTCTCGTTGCCCTGGGGCGTGTGGAGGGTCAGGACCACCAGAGCCCGGTCCGGCTGGGTCACCCGGTCCACCTTGCCGCCCAGCAGGGCCTGCCGCAGTTCCTGGGCCACGGCGGCCAGACAGAGCGCGTCTAAGGCCATTGGGTACCCTCCATGATCGCCGCGAACAGGCCGTTGAGCCTGTCGGTCTCGCCCTGGAGCCACAGCCAGCCAAAGAGGGTCTCCAGAGCGGTGGCGGCGGCGTAATCCTCCCGGCTGGCGTGGGCGGGAACGGTGTGGGGGCTGGCGTTGCGGCCCCGGCGAAAGACCTCCGCCTCCTCCGGGGTGAGCAGGGGCAGGACGACCTTCACCGCCGCGGCCTGGGCCGGTGCGGAGACGTAGCCCACGGCGGCTTTGTGGAGGCCCTTGTTGGTGGAGCGCCCGCTGAGGCACAGGTGGGAGCGGACCATCAACTCGTAGACCCCGTCGCCCAGGTGGGCCATGCCCAGATTGCTCAGCCCCGCCAGCTGGTCGGGGGTGGCGCTCAGGTGAAAGTAGTCCATCAGCGGCTCATCACGGCGGCGGCGGAGGTGGCCTTGCAGCCGCTGGACTGGTCGGCGGTCAGGTAGAGGTGGTTGACCGCCAGGGACTCTCCGGCCTGGACGGTCCTGCCCGCGGTGGTATCGGTGAGGGAGCCCAGGGCCGTGGCGCCGCCGCTGGTGAGCAGAAACTCCCGGCCCGCGCCGGGGGTAAAGCTGTCGCCCTGGGCCAGAGTTTTGGACAAAAAGGCCCCCGTTCCCGCCGAGGCCAGCGTCTCGTCCACGCGGCTTTCGTAGCTGGCGGCGGCCTGTTCCAGCTGGGTCTGCAGCTGGGTCCGGTTGGCCTCTACCGCGGCGGTGACTTGCTCCTCCAGCTGGGGCCGCAGTACCTTGTCCAGATAGCTCAGGGTGAGCAGGGGGTCCTCCTGGGAGCCCTGGGTGGCGGCCACGGCGGTGACGCCGGCGGCGGCCACGGCCAGGGCGCAGACAATGGCGGCGGAACGCTTGCATTTCATATGTATAACTTCCTTTCTGGTCTCTCCGGGGCCCGGCGACCCAGGGCCCCGGAGGACGGTTCATACAAAGGTATCTCCATGCAGGCCGAAGCTGACGGCAATGGCGGCGTCCACACGGTCCATCAGCGCCTCGTCCAGTCTGCCCATCCGCTCTCTCAGCCGCCGCTTGTCCAGGGTACGGATCTGCTCCAAAAGCACCAGAGAGTTCTTGGGCAGGCCGTATTGGTTGGCGCTGAGCTCGATGTGGGTGGGCAGTTTGGCCTTGCCTGTCTGAGAGGTGATGGCGGCGGCGATGACGGTGGGGCTGTGCTTGTTGCCGGTATCGTTCTGGATGATCAGCACCGGGCGCACGCCCCCTTGCTCACTGCCTACCACCGGGCTCAGGTCGGCATAGAAGATGTCGCCTCGCTTTACGCTAAGTTCCACTTGCTCTCACACTCCGCGCATCAAGTAGTCACCGTTCCGGCGTCACCCGGTCCGGTCACTAATGATTCTCCCACGGCGCGGCGGGGTTTATACTTCCCAGGAAGGAAAAATCCCAAGGCTCTGTTCCCCGCCGCGGTCCTGCCCCAAAGGGTCCCCGTGACAGTGTACGCGGCGAGGGGGCGGACGGTTCCTCAGCCCAGGTATATCCGGGGCACGCGGGGCGCCACGGCGGTGAGCAGTTCGTAGCTGATGGTCCCCAGCCGGTCAGACTTCTCCTCCACAGGCAGGTCCGGGCCAAAGACCTGGGCCACGTCGCCCGGCTTCACGGCGGGCAGATCGGTCACGTCCACCATGCACAGATCCATGCAGACCCGCCCCAGGATGGGGGCTCTGCCGTCGGGGAAGCGCACCTCCATCTGACCGGACAGGCCCCGGTGGAGCCCGTCGGCGTAGCCGATGGGCAGTACCGCCACGCGGCTCTCCCGGCCCAGGACGCGGGTGCGGCCGTAGCTGACGCAGCTGCCCGCCGGCAGGTCCCGCACGGCGGCCACGCGGGTATTCAGGGTCATCACCGGGGTCAGGCCCGGACCGTCCAATCCCACCGACTCCGGGTCGGGGTAACAGCCGTAGAGGGCGATGCCGGGACGGACCATGTCCAGATGGGTACAGGGATAGTGTAACATAGCGGCGCTGTTGGCGCAATGGTAGATTTTTAAGTCCAGGCCCCGGTCAGCCAGGGCCGCCTTCAGGTCCAGAAAGTCGGTAAACTGGGCCATGGTGTACTCCTCCGAGCCGTCGGCGTCGGAAAAGTGGGTGAAAAGACCCTCCACCTCCAGCCCCGGCAGGGCGCACACGGCCAAAATATCCTCCACGCGGCGGGGCCCGGTAAAGCCCAGCCGCCCCATGCCGGTGTCCGCCTTGATGTGGACCCGCAGGGGTTTGCCCGCGGTCTGGGCGGCCTGGGCGTAGGCGCTGGCGGTGGGCAGGTCAAAGACGGTCTGGGTCAGATCGTAGTGGAGCAGTTCCGCGGAGAAGGCCGCGGGGGTGCCGCCCAGAATGAGGATGGGGGCGGCCACGCCGTGCTCCCGCAGCTCCACCGCCTCGGACAGACAGGCCACCGCCAGGTACTCCGCCCCCAACCGCTCCAGCCGCCGGGCCACCGCCACGGCTCCGTGGCCGTAGGCGTTGGCCTTGACCACGCCCACGAAGCGGCAGCCTGGCGGCAGATTGGAGCGCAGGGCGTGGTAGTTGTGTTCCAGGGCGTGGAGGTCGATCTCGGCCCAGGTCCTCATTTGCGCGTTGTCCACAGGGCATTTCTCCTTTGTTCAGTCTGTCTGGGGTATGATGCACTGAAAATCCTTCACCTGGACGGTGACGATCCGCGCGCCGTCGCGGTAGAGCTCGCCCCACAGCGGCGCGCGGGTCTTTCCCTCAAAGTTCACCACCGTCTCCAGCCCCACGCCGGGGGCGCTCTCCCCGTCCCGGTAGGTGACGGTGAGGGTCTCGCCGGCGGCGTCCACAGCGGCGATGTAGCCCTGGGTGATGGCCTGATAGAAGGCGGGCACCGCCTCCACCGGGCTCAGCCCGTCCTCCGTCAGCGGTCCGGCGTCCAGGCTGAAGCCGTCGTAGACCAGCTGGGTCTGGCCCGACTGGATGTGGGCGGTGACGCCCTGGGCGATCGCCGGCTCCACGATGGTCAGATCGGCGCCGGAGGCGTCGTAGGCCACGTCCAGCACATAGTCGAACACCCTGGCCTCGTAATCCGCCCGCAGGGCCACCTGGCACGAGCAGGAGGTCATGGCGGCGAAGTCCTTTTGGATGGACAGGGCCAGCGCCTCGTCCGAAGTCGCTCCCCCTCCGCCGCCGCAACCGGCCAACAGCAGAAGGCTTATCATCAGTGGAACGGCCTTGCAGCGTCCCACGGGCCCTTTCCTCCTTTTTGACGTTTATCCGCCCGCGGCCCGCAGGGCCATGGGCAGGTGGCGGACGATGTCCGCCGCGGTCATGGCGTACTCCCCCAGAGCTTGGGCGGCCAGATCTCCCGCCAGACCGTGGAGGTAGACGCCCCAGCAACAGGCGTTCTCCGGGCCGAAGCCCTGGGCCAGAAAGGCGGCGATGACGCCGGACAGCACATCTCCCGCGCCTCCGGCGGCCATGCCGGGATTGCCGGTGGGGTTGACATAACACGTCCCCTCCGGCCCGGCCACGATGCTCCCTTGGCCCTTCAACACCAGCCAGCAGCCGTGGGCCTGGGCGAAGGCGGCGGCCTCGCTCTCCCGGTCGGCCACGTCCCGGCCCAGCAGACGGGCAAATTCGCCCATATGGGGCGTCAGCACCGTGACGCGTCCCATCCGGCGGTCCAGGCTATCTATATGCCCGGCCAGGGCGTTTAGACCATCGGCGTCCAACACCACCGGGCAGGGGACCCGAACCAGGAGCCGCCGCGCGAACTCCCCGGTAAAGGGGTCCCGGCCCAGACCGGGCCCCAGCACCACCGCGTCCTTGTCCGCGCAGTGGGCCGCGGCGGGCTCCAGGGCCTCCGGCCCAAAGTAGGGCCCCGCGCCCAGCGGATAGGGCATGGCGCAGAGAAATTTGGACGCCAGGAGCGGGTATACCTCTCCGGGCAGGCCCACGAACACAAGGCCCGCGCCCGCCCTCAGAGCTCCGGCGGCGGCCAGGCAGGGCGCCCCGGTGTAGCCCACGCTGCCGGCGATCACGTCTACCTTGCCGAAGTCGCCCTTGTGTCCGTCCCGCTTGCGCCGGGGCAGTTGGGGCAGGGTCAGCGCTCTCATACGGCGTCCCTCCGGCGGTAGGTCCGAAAGGTGAACGGCAGGCCCTCCTCCGTCTCATAGGGCCCCTCCTCCGCCTCCAGCGCCCAGTCCGGGTCACGGTCCAGGTCGGGGAAAAAGGTGTCCGCGGGCACAGAGGCGTCCGCGTAGGTGATCTGCGCCTGGTCACAGTAGGGCAGCAGTTGGCGGTAGACCTCTCCGCCGCCGATGACAAAGCTGTCCGCCGGAGCGTAGGCCAGCAGACTGGGCAGGTCCCGGAACAGGCGCGCCCCCTCCGGGGCGGTCGCCAGGGAGGTGGACAGGACCAGATTCTCCCGGCCTGGCAGGGGCTTGCCGCCGGGGAAGCTCTCCAGCGTTTTGCGGCCCAGGATGACCGGGTGGCCCATGGTGCGCGCCCGGAAACGCCGCATATCCTCGCGGTTGCGAAGGAGCAGCCGGCCCTCCCGGCCGATGCCCCAGCCCCGCTCTACCGCCGCGATCAGGATCATCCTTCCGCCTCCCATCTCACCGGGGCCCTGGTTCCGGCCCCGGACGTATGGCCCGCCGGAGCGGGCATAAAAAAGCACAACGCCCGCGCCATCTTTGGCAGACGCGACCATTGTACCACACCGCTGCGCGTTTTTCAACACGGGGAAAGCCCCAGAAAACACCAACCCCCCGGCCATCCGACGTGACCGGGGGGTTACCGCTGGTTCTGGATCTCCATGCTTTTTCAACCTCTGCTTTCTACGGGGTGCCCGGTATCGCGATTTTACCGGGTTCGCGGTCCTGCCGTTCCCTTGGTTCCTGTGTCCTGTCCATGCTTCAAACTCTCTTTGGCGTTTTGCCTTTCCCATATCGTATGGGAGGTTTGGTGGTACATTTCGCAAGTTCCTGGGGTCCTGCCGTTCCGCTGTGGAAATTCTTTTGGGTCCTGCGGCTTGCTAGCCCATCGGACTCACCTTCCTTTCCTTGGCTATACTATACAATAAAATTTTATCCTTGTCAATAGATTTTATAAAAATTTCTCAAAAATTTTTTTGCCCGCCAAATTGGACCGGCGGGGAAGGGGACACTTGAAAAAAGCGGGGCGGCTGGGTATAATGGTGAAAAACCAAGGTCGAAGGGACGGTGACAGCGCGTGAAGCCCTCCATGTCCGCTCCAGAGGTCCACAAGCAGTACGACGAGGGGGTCTCCGCCTTCCGCCGGCTCATCGGCGACCCCGGCCTCCGGGCCGCGTTCGCCGCGGAGGCGGACGGGTTCTTCCGCCGCGGCGCCGTGGGCGTGTGGGGGGAGGACGGCGGCCTCAGTCCCCAGCACGTGGAGTATTACAACGCCATCTACTGCAAGGGCGCCCCTGTGCCCAGCGTGCTCTACTGGGACCTGTGCGCGCAGGTGGCGGACTATCCCGGCTTCCAGCCGCCCAGGTTTTTCGCCGGACTGATCGAGTACGACAAGCGCACGGGCAAAAAGCTGGCCCGCCGGTTCGTGGACACCTTCACCTTGATGCTGTTGCTGTTCGCGGCGGTGGACAACATCGTCAGCGAGGCGGAGGCGGCCTTTGTGAACCGCTGTGCCAACGCGCTGACCCAGATGTGCGACGCGGCGGCCCTGCCGGCGGACAAGGCGGTGCTGGACGTGGGGCAGTTTGTCACCCCCGGCCATGAGACGGGCCGGGAGCCCGCGCCTGTCGAGGCGCCCGCCGCGCCGGAGGAGGAGCCCGGGGTGGACCAACTGCTGGCCCAGCTGGACGAGTTGTGCGGGCTGGAAAAGGTAAAGGCCGACGTGAAGAGCCTGATCAATCTGGCGAAGGTCCGCAAGCTCCGGGAGAAGGAGGGCCTGCCGGTGCCGCCGCTGAGTTTGCACCTGGTGTTCATGGGCAACCCCGGCACGGGAAAGACCACCGTGGCCCGGCTCCTGGCGAAGATCTACCACGCCATCGGCGTTTTGAGCAAGGGCCAGCTGGTGGAGGTGGACCGGTCCGGGCTGGTGGCGGGCTTTGTGGGCCAGACGGCCATCAAGACCCGCGAGGCCATCGAAAAGGCGCTGGGCGGCGTGCTCTTCATCGACGAGGCGTACGCCCTCACCAGCCGGGACACCCCCAACGACTTTGGCTCCGAGGCCATCGAGACACTGCTCAAGGGCATGGAGGACCACCGGGACGACCTGGTGGTCATCGTGGCGGGCTACACCGACCTGATGGACGAGTTTATCCATGCCAACCCCGGTCTGGAGAGCCGGTTCAACAAATACTTTGTCTTTGAGGACTACACCGGCGAGCAGCTTTTCGCCATTTTCCAGTCCCTGTGCCAAAAAAACGGCTACGCCCTGGACCCCCAGGCGGAGGAATTCTGCCGGAAGAGCTTTGCCGCGCTCTACGAAAACCGGGACGAGAACTTTGGCAATGGCCGGGACGTGCGAAACCTCTTTGAGCAGGCCGTGGCCCGCCAGGCCGACCGCCTGGCGGCTCTGGAGAGCCCCACCAAGGACCAACTCATGGCCCTGACCGTGGAGGACGTAAAGGACCCCGCCGCCGGCGGATGACCCCTGCCTGCCCCGCCCAGGACCCGTCCGGGGCCCCTCCGGGGGCGGACTTTGGGGCGGAAAGGGCCCTCTGCTGGGGCGCGGCGAGAAAAATTCTCTTGGGGCTTCCGCGATTTTTCCAAAAATAAACAAAAGTCGCCATTGACAGAATTGGAAAAGGGTGATATACTGCACCTAGTCTGCAGAGGAAACTAGGGCTCACGTCTGGCGTAAGTCATAGTCAAATGACTTACAAGACGTGCGCTTTTTGTTTACAGACAAACAATTCTCAGGAGGTAATCAATCATGTATCAGGGTACCGTCAAGTGGTTCAACGAGACCAAGGGTTTTGGCTTTATCGCCAACGATGAGGGCGGCGAGGACGTGTTCGTCCACTTCTCCGCCATCCAGGTCGATGGCTTTAAGACCCTGGCTGAAGGCCAGAAGGTCACTTTCGACACCGAGCCCGATCCCCGCGGCAACGGCAAGCTCCGCGCGGTCAACGTCATTCCTCAGTAATTTTTCAGGAAAGACCAAGGAGAGCGTCCCTCCATGGGGGACGCTCTCCTTTTTTATCAAAAAGCCTCGCAGAGTTTCGCGCCGATGGCCGCAAAACTTGTCAAAGAAGCGGCATCGCCGCTTCTTTGACAGTCTCCTTTCAAATTGGGGCTTGCAATCCCCTTGGGGATGTGCTATGATGAACAGGTCTCCAACGGAGACGTCCCACAGGCGCGCAGGTGTAGTTCAATGGTAGAATGTCAGCTTCCCAAGCTGAACACGAGGGTTCGATTCCCTTCACCTGCTCCAATGCGAAAAGCCCCGGAAACACTGCGTTTCCGGGGCTTTTCGTCTGCCCAAAAAGCCTCGCGGAGTTTCGCGCTGAGGGGCGCGAAAGGGCCATAGGAAATTTTTTCCGGGGCTTTTTTCGCCCCGGCGCAAAAAGTGCTTGCCAGGGGAGCGGGGATGGGGTATAATATGGAGTGAAGTTTACATAAATTTGGAAAAATCACCCAAAAAAGGCAGGGGGAGAGGTCACATGAAGAAGAGATTGCTCAGTTGGTTTTTGGCCTGCGCGCTGGTCCTGGGGCTGTGCCCGGTATGGACCATGGCGGCGGAGACGGAGGAGGGGCCCACCGGCGAACTGCGGCTGACGCTGTACCGGACCGGCGCGGTGGCCCCGATGGAACTCACTGCCCAGCTGATCGCCCAGGAGAGCCAGTTCGCCAAGACCGGGGACGTGGTGGTGGCCCAGGGCGAGAGCCCGTGCGTCATGCACCTGGGCGACATCCCCGACGGGCGCTACACCCTCACCCTCACGGCGCCGGGCTATGTGCCATACAGCCAGGAGCTGGACTTTGACGGCCGGTGCGTCCAGCTGACCCTCTATAACTGCGCCACGGTGAACGAGGGCCGCGCGGAGGCCGACGGGCTCTTCGGCGTGTTCCCCGCCGGGGACGTGGACCAAAGCGGCGCCATTGACGACGCCGACGCCGACGCCATCGTGGCCGCCATAGGCGGCGGGGACCCGGCGCTGGACCTGGACGGCAGCGGGGAGGTGGACCTGGCCGACCTGACCGTGGCCGTCCGCAACGCCGGCGGCCTTCAGTTGGCCACGCCGGTCCACACGGTCTCCTCCAGGATGCTGGCCCGCGCGGTGACGCCGGAGACAGTGGTGGGCGCCGCCTCCGGCTCGCCCCTCGCGGACCTGCTGGACCAGCAGAAGGAGGACACGCGGGTGGAGCTGTCCCCGGCGGAGGACGCCCCCATCAGCGAGAGCAACCCCGTGGAGCTGTCCCTGCCCACCTCTCTGGACATCACCGCCCCTGAGGGCAGCCCGGAGGCCGCGGCCCAGGCCGCCAGCGCCGCGGTGCAGGCCGAGGCCATCTACATCGCCGCCCCCGCCGACGCCCAGGGCACCATCGCCGCCGGAACGGTGACGGTGGAGGGGGTGGACCTCTCGGGCAACAACGTGACCATCGAGGCCCCCATCGGCCAGAGCGCCGCCCCCATCGCCCTGCGGGGCCAGGCCGTCCTGATGGACGCCCAGCCCATGGCCGCCGCCCAGGACGTGACGGTGGAGCGGGACGGCTCGGTCATCATCGACCTGGGCCAGCGGGTCGCCATCAAAAAAGTGACCATCCGGGTCACCAAGACCGCCGACCAGGGCAACCTGGCCCAGATCGCCAAGGTGGAGTTCCTCAGCGACTTTGCCGAGCGTATCCCGGAGCCCCAGCTGTCCATTCCCACGGTCCTGTCTGTGACCAACACCGAGTCCGATGGGCTGGGGTATAAGGACCTCACCGTGACCTGGGACCCCCAGCCCAACGTGACGGGCTACGAGGTCAACGTCAGCGGCCCGGGTTACAGCAAGTCCGCCGTGGCCACCGGCTCCACCTATACCTTCCAGGGCGACTCCTTCAACGGCACGGTGCGCTCCTTTGAGACCTATCAGATCAAGGTCCGCTCGGTGAACGGGGACTGGCGAAGCGCCTGGTCCGCGCCCTATGACCACACCGTCACCTGCACCCAGAAGCCGCCCATGCCCCAGTACCTCACGGTCACGGCGGCGGTGCAGTCGCTGCAGGTGAGTTGGAACTGCAAGTACGACGCCCAGTGGTACACCCTCTACTATAAAGAAGACGCCGACGCGGACTATACCGCCGTGGAGGAGTTGACCGCCTCCAGCTACACCATCCCCAACCTCCAGGGCGGCGCGCACTACACCGTATACGTGGTGGCCCACAACCAAAACGGCGACAGCCCCAGGTCCCAGAGCGCCGAGGGCGTGCCCCTGACCCCCACGGGCGTGGAGATGCCCCGGTATAAACTCATCAACGTGACCGACAGCCAGGGCGAGGCCATGACCCATGTAGACGCCATCCAGGGGAACGGCCGGGGCGCCGACAAGCTCCACTTCTACGGCGGCGGGGATTGGCGCGTGCTGATGGACAACGACCCCGCCACCTACCTGGAGATCAGCGACTGGGACAACGGCGCCTCCTATGACGGACAGGACGGCCGGTCGGACAGCTTTTGCGGCCCGGTCTTTACCCTGGACGACACCTACACCTTCGACACCGTCCGCCTCGCCCCCTACGAGGGCGAGCGGGTGGCCCAGTTCGACGGCAAGCTGGGCTACAAGGACGCCTCCGGCGAGGAAAAACAGGTGGAGGCCGCCTTCAGCGCCAAGACCGACGCCCTGGGCCGGAAGTATTACGAGCTGGTGGCCGAAACGCCCATCACCGCCGACAACTTCCAGCTTCGTACCCGCACCTTCAACACCCCGCCCATCACCATCGCCGAGGTCCGGGTCTACGAATACGACGACCTGGAGACCCAGGTGGCCGCTCTCTTTGCCGATGAGATGCGGACCGTGCTGAATGGCGATGTGACCAAAGAGCGCATCGAGGCGCTGCTGCGACAGGCCGACGTGAAAGACGCCGTCAGCGGGGAGCTGCACCCCCACCGGGACATGATCCTGGCGGACCTGCGCTACGCCCAGACCCTTCTGGAAGACAGCTCCAAGCTGGCGGAGATCCTGCCGGTGGACGACCAGATCACCGCCACCGGCAGCCCGCAAAACGGCTTCGCCCAAGCCCTGTCCGACTACCAGCCCCTGGGCTGTGTGGCCGGAGCGGGGGACACGGTGGTCCTCTATGTGGCCGACGGGGACGACAAGACGCCGCGCGATAGTTATGTAAACCTCAACCTGGTGGCGACCCAGTACCATCCCCAGGTGGCGGCCTGGCAGAGCACCGCGATCCGGCTGAAAGCGGGACGCAACGAGGTCACCATCCCCAAGATCGGCTCGGACAGCACCGAGCGGGGCGGCGCCCTCTATCTGCAATACACCGGCGCCCAGGGCGCCAACCACTACACCGTCCGGGTCACCGGGGCGGCGCCTGTCCCGACCCTGCGGCTGGACGGGGTCACAGGGGAGAGCCGCACGGCGGCCATTCAAGATTATGTAAACCAGCTGGCGACCTATGTGGCGGGGTTGGAGGCCCAGCACGGCCAGCTCCACGCCAACGCCGCCAACGCCAACGTGCGCTACGCCTACGACCCCAAAAACTGCTTCCTCAACGCCACGGAGATCACCATGGACAACATGATGTACTCCCTGCCCGCCACCGAGGTCTGGCGGACGCTCTCCGCCGCCGGGGACCCCGCCGGGCGTCTGGAGAGCGCCATCGCCGCCATGGAGCAGGAGATCGACTACTTCTACGCCTTCAAGGGCCTGAACCGGGCGGCCACCGACCAGGATGCCTACCCCTTCACCCGCCTGAACATCCGCTATCACCAGATGTTCACCGGGGCCTTCATGTACGCCGCCGGCAAGCACATCGGCATCGAGTTCGACTCGGCCGGAGAGCTCTTCACCCTCTCGCCGGTGGCGGCGGACGCCCAGGGCAAGTACCTCAGCGGCAAACTCTCCGGCTGGGGCATCTCCCACGAGATCGGCCACTGCATCAACGCCGCGGCCTACCAGCGGGTGGAGGTGACCAACAACGTCTTTGCCCAGCTGTCCAAGGTGGGGGAGGGCGCCGAGACCAGCGCCAACTTCCGCGCCGACTACGAAAAGGTCTACAAGGCCGTGGCCACCGGCACCACCGGGCACACCGGGGACCTGGCGGTGCAGCTGGCCATGTACTGGCAGCTCCATCTGGCCTATGACGACGACTACGCCTACAAGACCTACGCCTCTATTGAGGACCAGCAGGCGGGGCTCTTCTACGCCCGGCTGGAATCCTACCTCCGGGACCGGGAAAAGGCCAGTCCCGCCCTGCCCGCCGGCTCCAACGGCGACCAACTCTTTATGCAGGCCGCCTGTGCCGCCGCAAAGCGGGACGTGCTGGACTTTTTCACCGCCTGGGGCTTCCATCCTGACGACGTCACCGTGGCCTATGCCGCCAACTTTGACAAGGAGGCCCGGAAGATCCAGTACATCGACGACGACAGCCGCCTCTACCGTCTGGAGGACCAGCCGGGCATGAGCGACGGCACAGCCGTCACCGCCTCCATTGAAAACGCCGAAAACCGGCGTATCAACGGCAACCGGGTCGTCATCGCCCTGGGCGACACCAACGAAAATGACGGCGCCATGCTGGGCTATGAGATCCGCCGCGACGGGAAGGTAGTCGCCTTTGTCCCCGCCGGACAGACCCAGTACACCGACGTCGTCACCACCGAGAACAACAAGAGCTTTGTCTACACCGTCACCGGCGTGGACCGTCTGCTGCAAGAGACCGAGACGCTGACGCTGGACGAGGTGAAGGTCTGCCACGACGGGGCCATCGACAAGTCCGGCTGGACCGCTCAGACCAACATGACCTCGCCCAAGGACACCGTGGTGGAGAAAGATGAGAACGACCCGGAGAGCGGCGCCGTGAGCGGCAGCGCCGTCCCCGGCGTAGAGACCGTCTCCGCCATCGCCGCCGCGCTGGACAACGACCCCGCCACCGTCTACTACGGCTCTGCCCGGAGCGGCAGCCGTCCCACCGTCACGCTGGACCTGGGCGGTGTGGAGCAGGTGGCGGCCCTGAAGTTCACCCCCGCCGCCCAGAGTTACGCCGGGGACGCCGCCGGGACCCTGGTCCCCGCCGCCGACCTCTATAAATACCGGCTGTTTGGCTATAAGGTGGAGGTCAGTCTGGACGGCGCCATCTGGGAGACGGTGAAAGAGGGCAGCGCCTACACAGGCAGCGCCGCCACCCCCAGCAGTTGGGAGCGGCAGAGCGACGTGGTCTACAACGACGACGGCTCTTACACCCTGTTCTTCTCCCGGAAGAACGACCAGGGCGGGCTGGACCCCTTCCTCTACACCTATGACGCGGCCTACCTCCGCTTCACCGCCACCAATATGTCCAACCTGGCCGTGGCCGAGCTGGACGTGCTGGGCCCCACGGGGGACAACGTGGAACTGATCGAGGAGGGCTACGGCAAGCTCTCCGCGGACTACGCCGCCGGGCAGTACGCCGACGGTTCCGAGTGCGTCATCCCCGCGGGCTCGGTGGTGTTCTACGGCGCGTACAAGGGCGACCCCGCCTACAACGTGGTGCTGTTGAAGGACCAAAACGGCAAGGCGCTGGACGGCAGTCAGCTGATCTTTGCCCAGGTGCCGGAAAAGGGCGCCCTGGGCGAGACCAGCGATGGCCGCTGGTTCTACTGGCTGGAGGACGGGGACAAGACCGACAGCGAGGGGGACCACTATAACGAGATGGACCAGCTGAACGGCCTGTCCTCCGTCCGGGCCGAGCTCTACCGGGTCCAGGACGCCGTGGCCCTCACCGGCCAGCGGCTCACCAGCACCTCCCTCACCATGACCCTGCCCCAGACCATCCCCGATCTCACCATCGCCCCGCCGCAGGTCCAGGGCGTGGCCTACGCCCCCACCGAGGCCATGATCCTGGCGGCCCAGGCCGGGGAAGAGGAGGCCGCGCTCTCGATGGAGCCGGAGGCCCCCGCCGCCGCGGGCGCCTATGGCGATACAGGCGCGGCGGACACGGCGGAGGCGTCCCTGGTGGCCCTGACCGCCGGGGCGGAGCGGGTGGACTACGCGGCCCGGCCCGACAGCCTGGCCCTGGCCGTCCAGATCGACTTTACCCTGGACCCGGCCACAGACGCCAACGCTCTGGCCCCCACTGTCCGGGCCGGGCTCTACCAGGCCAAGCGCTGTGACGCCGCCTCCGGCCGCGCCACCCTCTACGCCGTGGCCCGCGCGGGCAACCTCAACGGCGTGACCCTGACCGGCGACTTCTCCGACATCGCGCCCCAGACCACCGTGACCGCCGAGGCCATCCGCCAGGTGGACCACATCTACGCCACAGCGGAGACCGCCCTGGACGTCAGCGCCACCGCCGAGCGCAAGAGCACCCCCAGCCGCCCGTCCGGCGGCTTTGGCGGCGGTTCCAGCCCCGATCCCAGCGGGGGCGCCGAGGACCCCGCCGAGACCGCCCCCGCCCAAAAGCTCCCCTTTGCCGACGTCCCCGCGGGCAGCTGGTATGAGGACGCGGTGGCCTTCGTTTACAGCAAGGGCATGATGATGGGCACCTCCAGCACCCAGTTTGCCCCGGAGGAGACCACGTCCCGCGCCATGATCGTCACCATCCTCTGGCGGCTGGAGGGCAGCCCGGCCCATGCCGCGTCCGGCCGGAATGATTACACCGACGTACCTGGCGGCCAGTGGTACACCGAGGCCATCCGCTGGGCCAGCGAACAGGGCATCGTCAACGGCCTGGGCGACGGCACCTTCGCGCCCGACGACCCCATCACCCGCGAGCAGATGGCCGCCATCCTCTACCGCTACGCCAGCGCGAAGGGCTATGACCTCCAAGCCCAGGGCGACCTCTCCGGGTTTGCGGATGCCGCCGCCGTCAGCCCCTACGCTGTGGAGGCCCTGGGCTGGGCCAACGGCGTGGGCCTGATCAACGGCATGGGCGGGGGCATCCTGGAGCCCCAGGGCAACGCCAAGCGCTGCCAGGCCGCCGCCATCTTCTACCGCCTGTGTACCGCCGTCCAGCCGTGAGAGGGCGGATGGGATGACAGGCGCCAACGCGGTGAACATCCGTAGAGCCGCCGCCGGGGATGTGCCCGCCGTGGCCGCCATCTATGAGCGGATCCACGACGGCGAGGAGCAGGGCCGCACCGCCACCGGCTGGATGCGGCAGGTCTACCCCACCGCCGCCACAGCCCAGGCCGCTGTGGAGCGGGGCGACCTCTTTGTCCTGGAGGTGGACGGCCATATCCTGGCCGCCGCCATTTTGAACCAGACCCAGGTGCCGGAGTACGCCGACTGCCCCTGGCGCTATCCCGCGCCGGAGGACCAGGTCATGGTGCTCCACACCCTGGTGGTGGACCCCGCCCTCCAGGGCCGGGGCTATGGCCGGGCCTTTGTGGACTACTACCAGCGCTATGCCCTGGACCACGGCTGCCCCTATCTACGCATGGACACCAACCGAAAAAACCGGGCCGCCCGGCGAATGTACGCCAGCCTGGGCTTTTCCGAGGCGGGCGTGGTGGCGTGTACCTTCAACGGCATCCCCGGTGTGGAGCTGGTGTGCCTGGAAAAGCGGCTGGAGCCCTAGGACGCCTGGGCCGCCCGCAGGGCCACCACGTTTCCCGCCAAACGCCCGTCCTCCGGGGCCATAGACAGGGCCTTTTCCGCCTCCTCCAAGGCTTGGGGGAGGCGGTTTGTATGATAAAAGGCCTGACAGCGCAGATCGTGGGGCCCCGCGCCCCAGGCGCTGGCCTGGGTGATGTAGCTCCGGGGCCGGTCCTGGATGGCCAGGGCCCTGTCGGTGAAGTAGAGCACGCCGTTCCAATCCTCTTGGCCGTAACTCTGCCAGGCCATATCCATCCAGGGTTCCCGCAGATGGGGCGCCTCGGCGATGGCCCGCAGACGCCAGCGCTGGGCCTGGTCCGGCCGGCCCTTTTGGTCGTAGCACTTGGCGATATACCCCATGGAGGCGGCGCGCTCGTCGGCCCACTGGGCGGAGGGCAGGGCCAGGTGCCGCTCCAGCGTGGCGATGGCCTCGTCCCAGCGGTGGTAGAAGTAATACTCCCGGCCCAGGTAGTGCATATTCCTGTCGTCGTCCGGGTCCTCGGCCACAGAGAGCTCCAGCAGGGGCAGATATTGGCCCCGTGACTTGTTGGGGTCCGGATGGTGGTCCAGCTGGACCCCTCTGGCCCAGACTGTGGGACCGGGCTGGCCCGGCCCGGTCCAGGTCAGCACCTCGTGGACTGGGTGGGTCCAGCGGTACCCGTGGCGGCGGTGGATCTTCTCGATCCAAAAGACCGTGTCCTCTCCTCCGGCGGGCGTAAAGCTCCAGACGTAGCGGTAGGCGGCCTGGCCCGCCTGGGGCGTCCAGGCGGCCTCCAGCGCCTTGCGCCAGCCCGGATGGAACACCTCGTCCAGATCGGTGCAGACGCAGATGTCCGCATCGTCGTCCACCAGCTCCAGCGAGCGGTTCCGGGCCGCGTCAAACCGCCAGGGCGACACGGTCTCCTCCGTCACCGCCGCCCCCAGTTCCCGCAGCAGCCCGACCGAGCCGTCCTGGGAGCCCGTGTCCAGAACCACCACCTGGTCCGCCTCGGACATAGAGGCCATCCAGCGCTGGGCAAAGGCGGCCTCGTTTTTGCAAATGGCGTACACCGCCACTTTCATTGCCATCCCTCCTCAAAAAAACGGGGGCGGTCGCCCGCCCCCGCGCCGGTCGTCAGTTGGCCAGCAGACCCGCGGCCCGCAGATTGGCCAGCAGTTGGTTGAACTGGCCCACGATGGTGTCTTCGGTGGCGTCCTCCACTGCCGCCGCAGGCGTCACAGTCCCCGCGGGACCGGCAGGGCCCGTGGGCCCGGTGGGACCTTCAGCGCCGGCGGGACCGGCAGCCCCGGCAGGGCCGGTGGGCCCGGTGGGACCCTCAACACCGGCGGGACCAGCAGCCCCGGCAGGGCCGGTGGGCCCGGTGGGACCCTCAGCGCCGGCGGGACCAGCAGCCCCGGCAGGGCCGGTGGGCCCAGTGGGACCCTCAACACCGGCAGGACCGGCAGCCCCAGCAGGGCCGGTGGGCCCGGTGGGACCCTCAACACCGGCGGGACCGACAGCCCCGGCAGGGCCGGTGGGCCCAGTGGGACCCTCAGCGCCAGCAGGACCAGCAGCCCCGGCAGGGCCGGTGGGCCCGGTGGGACCCTCAGCGCCGGCGGGCCCGGCAGCCCCAGCAGGGCCGGTGGGACCAGTGGCACCCTCAACACCGGCAGGACCGGCAGCCCCAGCAGGGCCGGTGGGACCAGTGGGACCCTCAGCACCGGCGGGACCGGCAGCCCCGGCAGGGCCGGTGGGCCCGGTGGGACCCTCAGCGCCGGCGGGACCAGCAGC
>CANQFT010000027.1 GCA_947599925.1 uncultured Oscillospiraceae bacterium
GGTTTCCACCGCCAAAGCCCCCTCCTGGTGCTTCGTGTTTCTTGTCACGTTGTTTAATTTACAAGGTACACACCGGCCGCGTTCGCGGCTCCGCAAGGCGCCCGCCTCTCGGCGAGTGCCCGATTATCATACCAAAGCCAAGGGCGAATGTCAAGAACTTTTTTCCCACATTCTGAAATTTCATTTATGTAAACCAAAACCGGCCCGGAACGGGGCGATCGGCTCGCCTACAAGGGCAGGAGATGTCAAAATACATCATATATAATCACTTAGTTAGATAAATATTATAAATCTCTGCATCCACAGTACTGGCACCAACTTGAATAACAGCATACGACATGCCAGTAAGATCTAAAGTGTAAGTTTCCGGTACTTCATTTGAAGGATACTCAGGTCCGATGTGATCAAAGCCTGTAGAAGATCTAGAATAAGCAATACCAGAAGAAACAAATTGTGTCAGAGGACCGAATGTATTGGATCCTATATCATGCGTAAGAACAGTAAAGGTTAAAGTTGAATACCCTGATACATCGATATAGATCAATGCAGCAGTACCAGAATCAAGTACATCCCTTGACAGGATAAAACGCTCTTTTTCCGGATCCCAAGCAGCGTGATCCAACTTATAAACATTATCGCCGGTGATCAAAAGTGCACCATCAGGAATGAGCGAAGTAGTTGTACCCTTAGAGATAAGACGGCTCATAACGACGGCAGCTTGTGCACGGGTCATGGTTCCAAGCCCATTGTAGGTGCCGGCCGCATCCACGCCGGTAAGTAAGTTCATTTGATAGCAGGCGGATACCGCATCCTGGTAGTTGGCCGGGACAGAGGCCCAATCAGACACTTTGGAAGTGTCAGTCAGTTTAGAGATCTGAATATTGTTCGCCTTCATTACGTTGTACATGATCTGCGCCATCTCATAACGATCAAGCGCGGAAGTGGCTACGGCGCTGACGCCGGAGAGGATACCGGCATCTTCCGCGGCCTTCATGTAGGGGTCGTACCAAGCGGAACCATAACCCGTCTGGATCTTGTCTGAATAGAACTGGACCGTGATCATCTTCAGGAACTCAGAATAGGTGACCGTGCCCTCTGGGGCAAACTGGCCGTTGCCGATGCCATTCACGATCCCTTTCTCAGCCATCTCACGGATCTCGTTGGCAGCCCAGTGGTCGTCCGGAACGTCAGAGAAGGTAGTTGACGCGGCAAGGGCCGGCGCCATGCCGGCCACCATAGCGAAAGTGAGTGCGAAGGCGATGAGTTTCTTCTGAAACATTTTTCTTGCCTCCTTGTTGGGCCGACGGACAAATGAGGGATCAAATCATGGCCGGTCTGTTTCAAAAATCAAGCGTTACAATTTCCGCAGGTCGTAGGGCGTGGTCTGGTAGACGTAGTAGTTGAGCCAGTTGGTGTAGAGCAGTTGGGCGGCGGAGCGCCAGCGGACCACGGGGGTCTTGGCGGGGTCGTCGTCGGGGAAGTAGTGCTTGGGCACGGCGATGGGCAGACCCTTCTCCACGTCCCGGCGGTACTCCAGGGCCAGGGTCTCCGGGTCGTATTCCGGGTGCCCGGTGAGGAAGAACTGGCGGTTGTCCTGGCTCTTGACGGCAAAGACCCCCGCCTCCTCCGACACCGCCAGCAGTTCCAGTTCCGGCGCCACCCGCACGTCCTCCTCCCAGACCTCGGTATAGCGGGAGTGGGGCACGTAGAACACGTCGTCAAAGCCGCGGAACAGCGGGGAGTTGGGCCGGAGCACCCGGTGGGGGAATACGCCAAAGAGCTTTTCGCGCAGGGCGCGCTTGGGGATGCCGTAGTGGTAAAACAGTCCGGCCTGGGCGCCCCAGCAGATATGGAGGGTGGAGTGGACATGGGTCTTGGACCAGTCCATGATGGCGCAGAGCTCCGGCCAGTAGTCCACCTGCTGGAAGTCCAGATTCTCCACCGGTGCGCCGGTGATGATCATGCCGTCGTACTTCCGGTCCCGGATGGCGTCGAAGGTGGTGTAAAAGGCCTCCAGATGGCTGGGGTCTGTGTTGTGGCCCAGGTAGCTGGCGGTCTGGAGCAGCTCCACCTGGATCTGCAGCGGCGTGTTGGACAGCTTCCGAAGCAGCTGGGTCTCGGTGACGATCTTGGTGGGCATCAGGTTCAAAATCAGCAGGTTCAAAGGCCGGATGTCCTGGTGGAACGCCCGGTACTCGGTCATGGTGAAGATGTTTTCCGCCTCCAGAAGCTCTCTGGCCGGCAGAGCGTCGGGGATGCGAATGGGCATGGGGAGACCCTCCTTAACTGGCTGTATAATTATATAAGGTATACCGGTCCGGCCCGCCCAGCGGCCGGCCCGGCGCGCCGCGCGACAGCCGCGGTGGGGCGCGGCTCTCGCCGCGTCCGCGACATTGTTCTCTCAATTATAACAACATGGCCGGGAAATGGCAACGCCAATTTTGCGGGCCGGGGTCCCCGCATAGCGCCACGCCGGGCGTCACATACTAGCCCAAAACCCAACAGGAGGGCCAAACCATGTCTGAACCTGACCAGCCCACCCAGACGCAGGAGGACAACGACGACCGCCAGCAGCTCCAGGAGATCATAGACCTGGGCTCGGCCACCATCCGTACCCGGCGGGGCACCATCCACACCCTGACCATCGTGGGGCAGATCGAGGGGCACCAGCTGCTGCCGCCCAGCGCAAAGTCCACCAAATATGAGCACGTTTTGCCCCTGCTGGCCGGTGTGGAGGAGAGCGACGAGGTGGACGGACTGCTCATTCTGCTCAACACCGTAGGGGGCGACATCGAGGCGGGGCTCGCCATCGCCGAGCTCATCGCGGGGATGCACAAGCCCACCGTCTCCCTGGTGCTGGGCGGCGGGCACTCCATCGGCGTGCCCCTGGCGGTGTCGGCCAAGCGGTCGTTTATCGCGCCGTCGGCGGCCATGACCATCCACCCGGTGCGGATGAACGGCATGGTCATCGCCGTGCCCCAGACCTTCAGCTACTTCCAGCGCATCCAGGAGCGCATCGTGGAGTTCGTGGCCGCCAACTCCAGAGTGGACAAGGAGACCTTCACCCGGCTGATGATGGCCACCGGAGAGCTGGCCGCCGACGTGGGCAGCGTCATCTACGGAGAACAGGCGGTGGAGCTGGGGCTCATCGACCGCATCGGCGGGCTCCACGACGCGCTGGAGTGTCTCCACGAGATGATGGAGGAAAATACGCCTCAGATGTGAAAGATTTTTTCGGAAAGAATGACGATTCGCTCTTGACGTGTCACCCTGTGGGCTGTATAATATGTACAAAGTTGAGGGAAAATTTTCCGCGCGCGGCGGTCATTTTGCCTCAATCGAAACACCATCAGCAGGCAAAGGCCCCGGCCTTTGCCAGTGAGGAGGCGTCCATGAACCAAAGTGACCACAGATTCCCCCGCTTTACCTCTGGCGACGAGGTGGAGGCCTACACCTTTCTGGGCTCCCACCCAGAGGGCGACGGCTGGACTTTCCGGGTCTGGGCCCCCAGCGCCAAGGCGGTATCCCTGGTGGGCGATTTCAACGGCTGGGACATGAACAGCCACACCATGTTCCCGCTGGGCGACGGCCTGTGGGAAGTTCACGTTCCGGGCCTGCAGCAGTACGACATCTACAAATACGCCGTCGTCGGCGCCGACGGGCAGGTCCACATGAAGGCCGACCCCTACGCCTTCCACGCCGAGACCCGGCCGGGCACGGCCAGCAAGCTCTACGACATCTCCGGCTACCAGTGGGGCGACAAGGCCTGGCAGGAGCGAAAGGCCCGCACCACCATGTACGACCAGCCGCTGAACATCTACGAGTGCCACTTGGGGTCCTGGCGGCGGGGCGAGGAGGGGCGGTTCCTCTCCTACCGGGAACTGGCCCAACAGCTGCCGGGCTATGTGAAGGAGATGGGCTACACCCACATAGAGCTCATGCCCCTCACCGAGCATCCGCTGGACGCCTCCTGGGGCTATCAGGTGACGGGTTACTTCGCCGCCACCAGCCGCTTTGGTACGCCCCACGACCTGATGTACCTCATCGACACCTTCCACCAGGCCGGTATCGGCGTCATCCTGGACTGGGTCCCCGCCCACTTCCCCAAGGACGCCTTCGGCCTCTACCACTTTGACGGCACGCCTACTTATGAGTACGCCGACACCCGCAAGGGCGAACACAAGGAGTGGGGCACCCAGGTCTTTGACTACGCCCGCAAGGAGGTGCGCTCCTTCCTCTTCTCCTCGGCCAACTTCTGGATGAAGGAATACCACATCGATGGGCTGCGGGTGGACGCGGTGGCCTCCATGCTCTATCTGGACTACAACCGCCAGGGCGGCGAGTGGTGCCCCAACGTGTTTGGCGGCCACGAGAATCTGGAGGCCGTGGACTTCCTGCAGCAGCTCAACACCCATATGTTCGCCCTGCATCCGGGCTGTCTGATGATCGCGGAGGAGTCCACCGCCTGGCCCAACGTGACAAAGCCGGTGGAGAAAGGCGGGCTGGAGGGCGGCCTGGGCTTCAACATGAAGTGGAACATGGGCTGGATGAACGACATCCTCCACTACATCCGTCTGGACCCCTATTTCCGCCAGTACAACCACCACGACATCACCTTCTCGCTGTTCTACGCCTTCTCGGAGAACTTCCTGCTGCCCCTCAGCCACGACGAAGTGGTCCACATGAAGGGCTCCCTGCTCAACAAGATGCCTGGGGACGACCCGCAGAAGTACGCCGGCGTCCGGGCCTTCTACACCTATATGCTCACCCATCCGGGCAAGAAGCTGACCATCATGGGCACCGAGCTGGGCACCTGGAGCGAGTGGCACTACGAGGGCGAGCTGGATTGGTTCGTGCTGGACCAGGACAGCGAGGACGGCCTGCGCCACCGCCAGACCCACGCCTTCTTCAAGGCGGTGAACGACCTCTACCTCAAGACCCCGGCCCTGTGGGAACAGGACTACTCCTGGGAGGGGTTCCAGTGGTTGGTGCCCGACGACAACAACAACAACATCATCGCCTTTACCCGGACCGACAAGAAGGGCAAGTGGGTGATGGTGGTTTGCAACTTCTCCCCCGTGGCCCACGAGGACTACCGCGTGGGCGTGCCCGTGGCGGGCGAGTACAAGGTCACCTTCTCCACCGACGACACGGACTTCGGCGGCCTGGGCCGGGCCCAGCAGGGCGCCATCAAGACCAGGGGCGAGGCCATGCACGGCCAGGAGCAGAGTTTGTCTCTGGTGATCCCGCCCATGAGCGCCATGGTGCTGGAGTGCGTCAAGAAGGCCCCCGCCAAAAAAACCGCGGCCAAAAAGACCGCCGGTAAGGCGTCCCCCTCCGTGAAACCCGCGGCCAGGGCCGCGAAAACTACCAAAAAGGATGTGAAGAAGCCGTGAAAAAAGAATGTGTGGCCATGCTGCTGGCCGGCGGACAGGGCAGCCGTCTGAAAGCCCTGACCCGCCATGTGGCAAAGCCCGCCGTCCCCTTTGGGGGCAAGTACCGCATCATCGACTTTCCCCTGTCCAACTGCGTCAACTCCGGCATCGACACCGTAGGCGTCCTCACCCAGTACCGCCCGCTGGAGTTGAACTCCTACATCGGAAACGGCGAGCCCTGGGACCTGGACCGCTCCGATGGCGGCGTGCATATCCTGCCGCCGTATCTGGGTGAGAACGAGGAGGGCTCCTGGTACAAGGGCACGGCCAACGCCATCTTCCAGAACATCAACTTCATCGACCAGTATGACCCGGACTACGTGCTGATCCTCTCCGGCGACCACATCTACAAGATGGACTACGCCGATATGCTCCTCCAGCACAAGCGCACCGGGGCCGACCTGACCATCGCCGTGCAGGAGGTGCCCATCGAGGAGGCGTCCCGCATGGGCATCATGAACGTGGACGAGGACGACAAGGTCTACGAGTTTGAGGAGAAGCCCAAGAAACCCAAGAGCAATCTGGCCTCCATGGGCATCTATATCTTCTCCTGGGCCAAGCTCCGCA
The DNA here is from genome assembly GCA_947599925.1 of uncultured Oscillospiraceae bacterium. Classification (GTDB taxonomy): domain Bacteria; phylum Bacillota; class Clostridia; order Oscillospirales; family Oscillospiraceae; genus MGBC124762. The sequence continues at coordinate 6,003 of CANQFT010000027.1, forward strand.
AGTACCTGATCGACGACGAGAAGGACGAGAAGAGCTCCAACGACTTCGGCAAGAACATCATCCCCACCATGCTGGGCAAGGGCGAGCACCTGCACGTCTACCGCTTCGCCGGGTACTGGCGGGACGTGGGCACCATCGACTCTCTGTGGGACGCCAACATGGATATGCTCGCCACGGACGACGGGGTCAACCTCTTTGACGACGACTGGCCCATCTTCGCCCGCACCCCCACCCAGCCGCCCCACTATGTGGGCGAGGACGCCACCATCGTCCACTCCCTGCTCACCGGCGGCTGCTCGGTGGAGGGCGAGGTGGAACACAGCGTGCTGTTCCACTCCGTCACCGTGGAGCCCGGCGCCAGCGTGAAATACTCCATCCTCATGCCCGGCGCGGTGGTGAGGTCCGGGGCCAAGGTGGATTACTCCATCGTGGCTGAGGACGCGGTCATTGAGGCCGGCGCCGTGGTGGGCTCCAAGCCCACCGGCGCGGACGACTGGGGCATCGCTGTGGTGGCCGGAGGCGTGAAGGTCGGCAAGAACGCCACCGTCGCCCCCGCCGCCATGGTCACCAAAAACGTAAAGGAGGGCGGAAAGGCATGAATAACCTCCATGGACTTGTATTCGCCTATCGGTCCAACAAGGACCTGCGGGAGCTGACCCAGCACCGCAACACCTGCTCCATCCCCTTTGGCGGGCGCTACCGCCTGGTGGACTTCACCCTGTCCAGCATGGTCAACGCCGGCATCACCGACATCGGCCTCATCGTCCACTCCAGCTACCAATCCCTGCTGGACCATGTGGGCTCCGGCAAGGACTGGGACCTGAGCCGCAAGCACGGCGGTCTGCGGATCCTGCCGCCCTTTGGCTACGCCGACGTCATCTCCAGCGACTACTATGGCCGCATGGACTCCCTGGCCGGTGTGCGCTCCTATCTGGAGAACATCCGGCAGGACTATGTGATCCTGGCCGGTGGCGACCTGGCCGCCAACCTGCCCATCCAGGAGATCTATGAACAGCACCTCGCCACCAAGGCGGACATCACCACCGTGGTCACCTGCCAGAATGTGGGCGAGCCCCGGAGCTGCACCTACCTCTCCTCCGGCCCCGACGGCCGGGTCACAGACGTGTTCGTCCACCCCAAGAGCCCCATGGGCTGCGAGTCCCTGGAGGTCTACATCCTCTCCAAGCAACTGCTGCTCAGCGTGGTGGACCACTGCACCACCCACAACATCCACTCCTTCTCCGAGGGCGTCATCCTGGCTATGAAGGACCGTCTGCACATCCACACCTATGAGTTCGGCGGCTATGTGGGCCGGTTCCACACCGTGGGCGCCTACTACGAGCACTCCATGGAACTGCTGGACCCGGCGGTGCGCGCCAGCCTCTTTGACCCCCGCTTCCCCATCAAGACCAAGGACCAGTCCAACCCCTCCACCTACTACGGTCTGGAGGCGCACACCGTGGACTCCCTGATCGCCGACGGCTGCAAGGTGGAGGGCGAGGTGGACCACTGCATCCTCTTCCGCGGCGTGACGGTGGAGAAGGGCGCGCGGCTGAGCCACTGCATCCTCTTCCAAGGCACCCACGTGGGCGCCGGGGCCACCCTGCAGTACGCCATCACCGACAAGGACGTGCTCATCAACCCCGGCCGGATGCTCATGGGCCACGAGAGCTATCCCATCGCCATCGCCAAGCGGTCCCAGGTCTGACGCCCCGCGGCCGTTGTCCATCGTTCCCCGGCAGAGCCCGCCCTGTGAGCGGCGGGCTCCGCCAGGCTCTTCCAGAAAAGGAGGCTATTGTCTATGAATATCCTGTTTGCCGCCTCTGAGGTGGCCCCCTTCATCAAAACCGGCGGTCTGGCCGACGTGGCCGGGTCCCTGCCCACGGCCTTGGCCAAGGAGGGCCACACTGTCAAGGTCATTTTGCCCCTGTACGAGTCCATCGGCCCCGCCTGGCGGGACCAGATGACCTTTTTGAAGTATTTCTACGTCAATCTGGCCTGGCGCACCCCTTACTGCGGCGTGTTTGAGCTGGAGAAGGACGGCGTGACCTACTGGTTCCTGGACAACGAGTACTACTTCCGCCGCAGCCAGATTTACGGCCACTACGACGACGGCGAGCGGTTCGGCTTCTTCTCCAAGGCCATTTTGGAGACCCCCTGCCAGCTGGACTGGTATCCCGACGTGATCCACTGCAACGACTGGCAGACCGCGTTGGTGCCCATCTATCTGATCGAGGAGCGGTGGCGCCATCCCCAGCTTGAGAACGCCCGGACGGTATTTACCATTCACAACATCGAGTACCAGGGCCGCTACGGAAAGCAGACCATGCAGGACCTGTTCGGTCTGGACAACAGCTACTTCAACCCCAAGATGCTGGAGTACCACGACGACGTGAACCTGATGAAAGGCGCCATCTATGCCTCCGACTGGATCACCACCGTCTCCCCCACCTATGCCGACGAGCTCCACTACTCCTTCTACGGCCACGGGCTGGAGGGCGTGATCAGCGAGTGCGGCGGCAAGATCTCCGGCATCCTCAACGGCATCGACACCCAGCTCTACGACCCCTCCAAGGACGACAAGCTGCCCAAGAAGTTCTCCCCCAAGAGCCTGGCGGGGAAAAAGCTGTGCAAGGAGGAGCTGCAAAAGACGGTGGGGCTCAACGTGGATCCCAGAGTGCCCATCATCGCCTGTGTGTCCCGTCTGGTGAGCCACAAGGGGTTTGATCTGGTGAACGCCGTGCTCCACGACATCATGCGGATGGACCTGCAGATGGTGGTGCTGGGCACCGGGGACTGGGCCTTTGAGGAGGCTTTCCGCCAGGCCGCGGGGCAGTACCCCGGCCGCTTCTCCGCCCAGATCATGTACTCCGCCCAACTCTCCAGCCTCATCTACGCCGGCGCGGACCTCTTCCTCATGCCCTCCATCGCCGAGCCCTGCGGCCTGAGCCAGATGATCGCCATGCGCTACGGCACGCTGCCCGTGGTGCGGGAGACCGGCGGGCTGAAAGACAGCGTCAAGCCCTACAACTACGTCACCGGCGAGGGCACGGGCTTCACCTTTGCCGACGTGAACGCCCACGATATGCTCCACGTCCTGGAGAGCGCCGTCGGCCTCTACTACGACTATCCCAAGGAGTTCAAAAAGCTCCAGGTCAACGCCATGACCGCCGATTTCTCCTGGAATGTGTCCGCCAACGCCTATTTGGACATCTATCACCGCTTGACAGGGAAATAAGTTTTGTATTATACTAGGTGTCTGGGGCCGGTTTCGACCCCAGACGCCTTCTTTTTCGCTGCTCAGGCGTCAACGGCTCTTTTGAACGACATATACTATATCAGACTACGTCGCAAGAAAGGCAGGAATCACACTTATGGGTTATACCTCCAAACAGCTGTCCAAACTGATGGTGGATAAACTCCGCCGCACCTTTGGCCGGGACGTGAGCGAGGCCACCGATGCCGATATGTTCCAGACCTGCGCCCTGGTCCTGCGGGATATTATGTCGGGCAACCGGGTGGAGACGCGGGAGAAGAACCAGAAGAACAACGCCCGCCAGGTCCACTACCTCTCCCTGGAGTTCCTGGTGGGCCGTTCCCTGGAGAAGAACGCCTTCAACCTTGGGGTCCTGCCCCAGTTGAAGGAGGCCCTGGGCTCTCTGGGCTTCTCCGCCGCCGACCTCTTCGAGCTGGAGCCCGACGCGGGTCTGGGCAACGGCGGCCTGGGCCGTCTGGCGGCCTGCTATCTGGAGTCCACCGCCACCCTGGAGATCCCGGCTACGGGCTACTCCATCTGCTATGAGCTGGGCATTTTCAAGCAGAAGATCGTGGACGGCCAGCAGGTGGAGCTGCCGGACAACTGGCTGCAGCTGGGCGCCGCCTGGCTTGTCACCCGCCCGGAGGACACCGAGGAGGTCCACTTTGGCGGCCATGTGGACGTGAGCTATGAAAACGGCCGACGCGTGGTGCGCCACAGCGGGTACACCACGGTCCTGGCCGTGCCGAGGGATATGAAGATCGCCGGGTACAAGACCAACCACACCAACCGTCTGCGCCTCTGGGACGCCAAGAGCCCCACCCCCGTGGACCTGTCCCGGTTCTCTTCGGGCGACTACGTAAAGGCCGTGGAGGAAAAGGCCACCGCCGAGGCCATCGCCAAGGTCCTCTACCCCGAAGACAACCACACCGAGGGCAAGATGCTCCGTCTGCGCCAGCAGTATTTCTTCGTCTCGGCCACCGTCCAGTCCATCGTCCGCAAGCACAAGGCCAAGTATGGCACCCTGCGGAATTTCCACGAAAAGCACGCCATCCAGATCAACGACACCCATCCCACTCTGGTCATCCCGGAACTGATGCGGATCCTGCTGGACGAGGAGGGCTACAACTGGGACGACGCGTGGTATATCACCACCCACACCGTGTCCTACACCAACCACACCGTGCTGGCCGAGGCGCTGGAGCGCTGGCCCCAGGACCTCATCATCAACCTGCTGCCCCGCATCTGGCTGATTTTGGACGAGATCTCCGGCAAGTACCAGCGCCGGCTGGAGCAGGAGTTCCACGGGGACATGGACCGGGTCTCCCGCAACGCCATCATCTGGGACGGCCAGGTCCGCATGGCCAACCTCTGCGTGTGCGCCTGCCAGGCCATCAACGGCGTGTCCGCCCTCCACTCGGACATTCTGAAAAACGACGTGTTCCACGACGCCTATCGCCGCGACCCCAAGAAGTTCCTCAACGTCACCAACGGCATCGACCACCGCCGCTGGCTGGCCCAGATCAACCCCGGCCTCCACGAGCTGATGTGCGAGGCGGTGGGTTCGGGCGATTACCTGCTCCACCCGGAGCTGATGGTCCAGCTGGAGAAGAAGGCCCCTGTGGCCACCGCAAAGCGCCTTGGGGAGATCAAGGCGGCCAACAAGCGGGCCTTTTCCGACTGGTACGCCAGGGAGGCCGGCGTCCTGCTGAACACCGACGCCATGTTCGACGTGCAGGTAAAGCGGCTCCACGAGTATAAGCGCCAGCTCCTGAACGCCATGCACATCATCTACCTCTACCAGCGCCTGAAGGACGACCCCCACTTCACCTTCACCCCCAGGGTCTACCTCTTTGGCGCCAAGGCCGCGCCGGGCTACGCCATGGCAAAGCAGATCATCCACCTCATCAACTCCCTGGCCAACACGGTGAACGCCGACCCCGCCTGCAAGGACCGGCTGCAGGTGGTGTTCCTGGAGAACTACCGCGTGTCTCTGGCCGAGCGGCTCATGCCCGCCGCCGAGCTCTCCGAGCAGATCTCCACCGCCGGCAAGGAGGCCAGCGGCACGGGCAACATGAAGTTCATGATGAACGGCGCCTTGACCATCGGCACCCTGGACGGGGCCAACGTGGAGATGTGCCAGCAGGTTGGGGAGGACAATATGTTCCTCTTCGGCCTCACCGCCAACGAGGTGGCCGCCAAGGTCCAGCAGGGCTACCGCTCCTATGAATACTACAACCAGAACGAGACCCTGCGCCGCATCCTGGACCAGATGACCCGCGGCTTTGACGACGGCGTGAGCTACACCGACATCGTCAACTCCCTGCTCTTTGCCCCCAACGGCGGCATGGCCGACCAGTATTTCCTGCTGGCGGACTTCGAGAGCTACCGGGCCGCCCAGGCCCTGGCCGGGCAGACCTATCTGGATCCCAAGAAGTGGAACCAGATGGCCCTGGTGAACATCGCCCGGTCCGGCCTCTTCGCCGCCGACCGCGCCGTGACCGAGTACGCCAAAAACATCTGGCACGTTGACGTGCGCAAGGACTAAAGAAATAATTAAAAATAAGTGTGTAAAAAATAAGCGTGGAGCTGTTTGGCTCCACGCTTATTTTTTTGTCAAAGAAGTGGCCTTGCCACTTCTTTGACAATTTCTACTGTCCGAATGGTCGCGCTGCCCGGTCCCAGCGGGCCCTGCTCCAGAGGTAATAGCTGTACTCGTAGCCGATCATCACCAGCCAGCCCACCGCGCAGGCCAGGGCCACGCCCACGATGCCCATGTGCGGGGCCAGGAGATAGGTGCCTGTCACACGGAAAAAGACCTGGATGAAAGTACACAGCAGCGTGACCCGCATCCGGCCGCAGCCGCGGAAAAAGCCCTGGATGCCGTTGGAGAGGGCGGGCATGATGTAGAAAAATCCCATGAGGACCAGGTAGTCGCGGCCCATTTCGATGGCGGCGGCGCCGGTCTCGTTGTCGGCGAACAGGCCCATGATGGGGCCGTTCAGCGTCTCAGCCACCAGGCAGATGACCAGCCAGTAGGCCAGCTCCAGGGCGAGGCCCACGCGAAAGCCCCGGTAGACCCGCTGTCTGTCCTCCAGGGTCCGCACGCCGCGGCCCCGGTTCTGGGCCACGAAGGTGGTGATGGCCTGGGCGATGGACTGCTGGGGCGTGAAGGCGAAGTCGTCGATGCGGGTGACGGCGTTGAAGGCGGCCATGGCGTCCACGCCCAGGGAGTTGACGCACCGCTGAATGAGCAGCTTGCCGATGGGCTGGCAGGACTGCTGCAGGGCCGCGGTGGAGCCGTAGCGCAGGGTGAGCCCCAGCAGGGCCCGGTCCAGCCGCGCCGTGCCGCGGTCCAGGGCCAGGTCGGGCACGCGGCGGTGGATGTAGAGGGCGGACAGGGCCGCCGAGCAAGCCTCCGCCACCACCGTGGCCACCGCCGAGGACACCATCCCCAGCCCCAGCCAGCCCACCAGGATCAGATCCAGGGCCACGTTCAGACAGGCGGAGAGCACCAGGAACTTCAGCGGGGTCTTGGGGTCACCCACCGCCTTCAGCGCCGCGGCCAGGGTGTTGTAAAAGTAGGTGAAGGGCACGCCCAGAAAGATGACGCGGACGTAGGCCCCGGTCATGGGGAGAATGTCCGCCGGGACCTCCATGGCCCGCAGGAGAGGGGAGGTGAACAAAATGCCCAGGGCCACGGCGGTCAGGGAGAAAAAGAGGCCAAACAACAGCACCGTGGACATCTCCCGCTTGAGCTTTTCCCGCTCTCCGGCGCCAAAAAACTCGCTCATCAGCACCCCCGCGCCCACGCTGAGGCCGGAGATGCCCAGGATCAGGATGTTCATAATGGGTCCGGCGGTGCCCGCGGCGGCCAGGGCGTCCCGGCCGATGAATTGTCCGACGATGACCGAGTCCGCCAGGTTATAGGACAGCTGGAAGAGGTTCCCCAAGATCAGCGGCCACGCGTAGAGCAGCATATCCCGCCCCACCGCGCCGCGGGTCATGTCCATCTGGGCCATGGCGCGTCACTTCTCCAGCTGGTCCCGGGCCTCCTGGGTGGAGTGCTCGGTGACAACGTGGAAGTAGTCGTCCTCGCTCCAGGTGTTGCGGCGGCGGCGGCGGACGAAGAGCGGCGTCAGCACCGCGTACAGAACAATGGCCAAAATGCCCGCGGAAAAGCCGTTGTTGTAGAGGTTGACCCCCTCGGCGGCCACCCCTGCCCGCAGGACGATGCAGGAGTGTAAAAAGCCCGCCGCCACCCCCACAGGCCAGCCAAAGTGCCCGGAGAGGGGCGCCAGGGTGGTGCCAAAGAGGATCGCCATCTGCACCGCGGGGGTGTCAAAGGAGTGGAGCAGGAGCCCGCCCAGGGCTACCCCGGCCATGACGGGGATGATATTTTTGGGGTGCTTGCCAAAGGCGGAGAAGCCCAGGATGGCGAAAAAGCCGCCCAGGATGGGGCCGTTGAAGTCGGCCCCGGTGAGCAGGAGAAACACCATGGCGGACGCTCCGCACAGGCCCATATTCACAAGGGTCGCCCCCAGGCCAAAGGAGAGGAGATAGTCGCTGGGGGCCCGGCCGGCGGTTTTGAGGATGCTCCGCAGTCCCCGCCAGGCGGCCCGGCCGTCCAGGGCCGTGCCCAGCAGGACCAGGGCCAGGCACAAAGCCGCCATGAACAGGGCGATGGGCAGGGCGTACTGGGTGGACCAGTGGTTGGCGGGCTCGGTGGGCGAACGGCCCATGGCCGCCATCACCGGCACGATGACCAGGGCCAGCAGTCCGCAGGCGAAGCCCATGTTGTAGAGGTTCATGCCGTTTTGAATTTTGTATGTATAGGCCGACAGCGGCGGCAGACAAAAGCCGATGGCCACGCCGATGAGCAGGCCCAGACCCACATGGCCCCAGCCGGAATCCAAGGCGAAGAAGCTGACGCAGGGCCCCAGGGCGCTGCCCATGAGCCCGGCGGCGGCGTATTTGGAAAACCGCTCCCGGCGGACCAGGGCGTAAAGCCCGGCGCCCAGCAGGATGGGCAGGGTGTTGAAAAGGTTCTTGCCGAAGAAGGAGAAGCCGGTCATCAGGCCGATGACCACAACGGTGTAGCCGTTGACGGGCATTTTGCACCACAGCATCACGCACAGGGAAAAGGCGCAGACGAGGGCGGCGTTGAAAAAGGCGGCGGCGGGTCCGCCGATGGAAAAGTAGTCGGAGACCAGGATGTCCTGGCTCCGCAGGATCCGCTCCAGACCAGGCAAAAGCTGGTCCACGTCCCCCACCGCGAGGCCCATGGCCACCATGACCGCGCACAGGGCAAAGCCGCCGCAGTAGATCTGTCTGCCGGTACGCTGGGACATACGCTCCCCTCCCCGTTACGAGAAATATTGCCGCACCTGGTCCGCGTCCTCTCTCACGGCCCTTCCCAGGGCCTCCAACGTGTCAAATTTCCGCTCCGGCCTGAGGCGGTGGCAGAGGTCCAGGGCCACCGCCTGGCCGTAAAACCGGCCCTCCACGTCCAGCAAAAACCCCTCCACGGTGACGTCCTGGCCGTCGTCCACCGTGGGGCGGCGGCCCACGTTCACCGCCGCCAGGGCGGTCCCGCCGCAGGGCAGATGGGCCCTGGCGGCGTAGACCCCAAAGGCGGGCAGCAAAACGGCGGGGTCCACGGCCAGATTCACCGTGGGGAAGCCCAGGGTGTGGCCCAGGCCCTTGCCGTGGCGGACAGGGCCCGCCAGACGGTAGGGGTGGCCCAGAAAGCGGCAGGCCCGTTCCAGCTCCCCGGCGGCCACCATAGCGCGGATGGCGGAGGAGGAGACCCTCTGGCCCTCCAGGGTCACCTGGTCCACCACGTCACAGCCCAGACCCAGACGGGCGCAGAGGGCCCGGAGTTTGTCCGCGTCGCCCTGGCCGCCGTGACCAAAGCGGTAGTCGTCCCCGGCCACCACATGGCAGGCGCCAAACCGCTCCACCAGCACGCGGGTCACAAAGGCGTCCCAGGGCATGGTCATCAGCTCCTGGTCGAAGCTGAGGGTGTGGACCCGCTCCACGCCGCAGAGATCGCGCATCAGCCGGGCCCGCTCCTGGGGCGTGGTCAAAAGAGGCGTGGCCTCCCCGGCGATCAGGGCCATGGGGTGCTGGTCAAAGGTGCAGGCGGCGGGGACCGCGCCCAACTGGGCCGCCCGCTCCACAGCGCGGTCCAAAAGGGCGGCGTGGCCCAGGTGTACGCCATCAAAAAAGCCCAGGGCGATGACCTCTCTCATGGTCTCTCCACCTCGTAGAAGCTCTTGACCACGCGGCACTCCTGGCCGTCGCTCCGGCCCAGGAGCAAAAACTGCCCCGCCGGGTCATAGACCCGCCACTCCCCTGCCGGGGCCTTCAAGGGGAACGGGTTGCCGCACAGGGCCCGCTTCAGCGCCAAGCCCTGGACCGTGACCTTGGGCGCGTCAAAGCAACTGTCCACGCCCCGGAGGTAGACCCTGGGGTCGGCGGCGGACACCAGACAGTCCAGGGAAACGGCGTCCTCGATGCCAAACCGCCCCACCCGGACCCGCCGCAGCTGGGACATGGCGCCGCCACAGCCCAGGGCCTGGCCCATGTCATGGCAGAGGGTGCGGATGTAGGTCCCCTTGGAGCAGACCACCCGCAGCAGAAAGTCGCCCTCCTCTGTCCGGCCGGTGAGATCCAGGGCGGAGACGGTGACGCGCCGGGCCGCCCGCTCCACCTCCACGCCCTTGCGGGCCAGCTCGTAGAGCTTTTTGCCCTCTTTTTTGATGGCGGAGTACATGGGCGGGACCTGCTGGATTGGCCCGGTGAATCGGGGCAAAACGGCCCGCAGACGCGCCTCGGCGTCTGCGGGTACGGTTTTGGTTTCCAGGGTCTCCCCGGTCACGTCCTGGGTGTTGGTGGTGAGGCCCAGGCGAAGGGACGCCAGGTACTCCTTCTCCCCCGCGGCCACTAGATCCGCCGCGCGGGTGGCCCGGCCCACAAAGACGGGCAGTACCCCGGTGGCCAGCGGATCCAGGGTCCCGCCGTGGCCCACGCGCTTTTCGCCAAAGACGCCCCGGAGTTTGGCGCACACGTCCATGGAGGTCCAGTCCTGGGGCTTGTCCACCACCAAAAGGCCGTTAATTCCCATGGAGCACTGTCAAAATGGCGTTCTTCATGGCCTCTTGCGCCTGGGCCACCGTGCCGGATACGGAACAGCCCGAGGCGGCCTTGTGCCCGCCGCCGCCCAGCAGGGCGCAGGTGTCGGTGGCGTTTAAGTAGTTGGGGTCGGTCCGCAGGGAGATCTTGCACTCGTCCGGGCCCACCTCGCGGATGGTGGCGGAGACCAGCACCCCTTCGATCTGGCCCAGGAACGCGGCGATGTCCTCGGCGTCCTCTTCCCTGGCGCCCATGGCCGCCATGTCGTCCAGGGTGAGGGAGGAGAGGACCACCTTGCCCTCCTCCAGCACCTCCATCCGGTGCATGAGCAGGCTCTCCAGCTTCATGCGGGTCATGGACTTGGTGCGGAAGTGGCGCTTGTTGATCTCCACAAAGGGGATGTCGTAGCGCATGAGCTCCGCCGCCACCGCGTGGGTGTTGGCGGTGGTGTTGGAGTAGACGAAGCACCCGGTGTCGGTGGACACGGCCAGGTAGAGCATCTTGGCGATCTCGTCATCCAGGCGGCCCAACTCCCCTACGATCTTGTAGATGACCTCGCCGCAGGCGGCCTTGTCGGGCTCCACGCAGGTCTCCTTGGCGTAAAACTCGTTGGAGGGGTGGTGGTCGATGCACAGGTCCACGCCGTGGTCATCCGCCACGGCCCTGCCCGCCGGGGTCAACAGCCCCAGAGTGGCCACGTCCACCGCCACAACACGGTCAAAGGCGAAGTCCGCCGGCGCCACGCAGCCCTCCAGATAGGGGGTGAAGCGGGTGGTGGCGTCCTGGTTCTCCTGGACCCAGGCAGTCTTGCCGCACTGCCGGAGCAGGGCGCACAGGGCCACCGCGCAGCCGATGGTGTCGCCATCGGGCCGCTTGTGGGTCAGGATCAGGATGTTGTCCCAGCTCCCCAGCAGAGAGGATGCGGCTTTGTAGTCCACGGCTCAGTCCCCCTTTTTGTCCAGGCCCCGCAACAGCTCCAGAATGTGGGCCCCCTTGTCGATGGAGTCGTCCTGGATGAACTCCAACTCCGGCACAGAGCGGAGGTTCAAAGCGTGGCCCAGCTCCCGGCGGAGGTAGCCCGCGGCGGAGCGCAGGCCCCGCATCACGTCCTTGGCGGTGGATCTGTCCAGGACGCTGACATAGACCTTGGCGTATTTCAAGTCGGTGGTGGTCTCCACGGCGGTGACGGAGATGAGGCCCGTCACCCGCGGGTCCTTGACGGTGCGGAGCAGGGCGGAGAGCTCCCGCTGGAGCTCTTCGTTGATCCGGCCAATGCGGTTGTTCGCCATACGCGCTCCTTACACCTCGATCTCTTCCAGGAGGAACGCCTCGATGGTGTCGCCCTCCTTGACGTCGCCGTACTTTTCGATGGTGATGCCGCACTCGTAGCCCTCGGAGACGTCCCGCACGTCGTCTTTGAAGCGCTTGAGGGTGGCGATGACGCCCTCGTGGATGATGATGTTGTCACGGATGAGGCGCAACTTGGCGCCCCGCTGGATGTGGCCGGAGCGGACGTAACAGCCCGCCACAATGCCCGCGCCGGTGATCTTGAACACCTGGCGGACCTCCGCCTCGCCCAGAGAGACCTCCCGGAACTTGGGCGCCAGCATCCCTTTCATGGCGGTCTCGATCTCGTTGATGGCGTCGTAGATGACGCTGTAAAGGCGGATGTCCACGTCCAGGCGGTGGGCGGTGTCCCGGGCGTTGTTGTCGGGCCGGACGTTAAAGCCCACCAGGATGGCCTTGCTGGTGGCGGCCAGGGTCACGTCGGATTCGTTGATGGCGCCCACGGCGCAGTGGATGACCCGGACCCGGACCTCGTCGTTGGCGATCTTCTCCAAACTGCTCTTGATGGCCTCGGCGGAGCCCTGGACATCGGCCTTGACGATGACGTTCAGGTCCTTGATCTCCCCTTGCTGGATCTGGCTGAACAGGTCCTCCAGAGTGACTTTCTGGTTCTGGGGCCCGGCGGCGGCCATCTTCTGCTCGTGCTTGCGCTGCTCCACCAGCTCCCTGGCCATGCGCTCATCAGCCACGGCGTGGAAGTGGTCCCCCGCGCCGGGGACCTCGCTCATGCCGGTGATCTCCACGGGGACGGAGGGCCCGGCCTGGGTGACTTTTTTGCCCGCGGCGTTGGTCATGGCACGGACCCGGCCCACGGCGGTGCCGGCGATGATCACATCGCCCTGCTTCAAGGTGCCGTTTTGCACCAGCAGAGTGGCCACAGGGCCGCGGCCCTTGTCCAGACGGGCCTCGATCACCGCGCCGTGGGCGGCCCGGTTGGGGTTGGCCTTCAGCTCCTGGACGTCGGCGGTCAGCGTGACCATCTCCAGCAGGTTGTCGATGCCCTGGCCGGTCTTGGCGGAGATGGGGCAGATGATGGTGTCGCCGCCCCACTCCTCGGGCACCAGCTCGTACTCGGTGAGCTGCTGTTTGATG
>CANQFT010000028.1 GCA_947599925.1 uncultured Oscillospiraceae bacterium
CGCGCAGGGGCGAAGCGGGTCCGGAAAGGCCGCCCAATGCGAGCGTGACATCGAAGCGCGAGCATAGGCGGGCCGGAGCCGGTGGAGCCCCGACAGGCCCAAAACAGGCGAACGCCGTCAGGCGTGAGCGGCATTTGGGCCGCGCAGGGGCGAAACGGGTCCGGAAAGGCCGCCCAATGCGAGCGTGACATCGAAGCGCGAGCATAGGCAACCAAAAGCAAAAACCGACTCCCCGCTCGATTGAGCGGAGAGTCGGTTTATGGCGATTCCAGGGAGCGTTTTTAGGGCCCGCTCCGGCGGCCCGGTCCGCCTCGCGGCGGGGTCTCTTGTCCGCGGCGCTCAGCCGCCCAGGTAGGCCGCCTTCACGCTCTCGTCGTTGAGCAGGGCCTTGGCGTCGGCGGACTTGACCACCTTGCCGGTCTCCAGCACATAGCCCCGGTCGGCCACGGAGAGGGCCATCTGGGCGTTTTGCTCCACCAGCAGGATGGTGGTGCCGTTTTTGTGCAGGGCCTTGATGATGTCAAAGATCTGGTCCACCAGAATGGGCGCCAGGCCCATGGAGGGCTCGTCCAGCATCATCAGTTGGGGCTTGCTCATCAGGGCCCGGCCCATGGCCAGCATCTGCTGCTCGCCGCCGGAGAGGGTCCCGCCGATCTGCCGGCGGCGCTCCCTGAGCCGGGGAAAGAGGGAATAGACCTCCTCCAAGGAGTCGTCCACGCCCTTGCCCGCGCGGACATACGCCCCCATCTCCAGGTTTTCCTCCACCGTCATCTGCAAAAAGATGCGGCGACCTTCGGGCACATGGGCCAGACCGTGGGCCACCAACTTATGGGGCACCACGGAGGAGATGTCCTTGCCCTGGAAGGTGATGGAGCCCGTCTTGGAGCGCAGCAGACCGGAGATGGTCTTCAGGGTGGTGGACTTGCCCGCGCCGTTGGCGCCGATCAGGGTGACGATCTCCCCTTCGGCCACCTCAAAGGACACGCCCTTGATGGCGTGGATGGCGCCGTAGTAGACGTTGATGTCATCCACCTTCAGCACAGTTCCCACCGCGTCACACCTCCCTCTTCTTGCCCAGGTAGGCCTCGATGACCTGGGGGTTGCTCTTGATCTCATCCGGCGTGCCCTTGGCGATGATCTCGCCAAAGTTCAGCACGGCGATGCCCTCGCAGATCCCCATGACCAGGGACATATCGTGCTCGATGAGGAGGATGGCGATGTGGAAGGTGTCGCGGATCTTCACGATGTTTTCCATCAGCTCCGCGGTCTCGGAGGGGTTCATGCCCGCCGCCGGCTCGTCCAGCAGCAGCAGGGAGGGGTTGGTGGCCAGGGCCCGGACGATCTCCAGCCGGCGCTGGGCGCCGTAGGGCAGACTGCCCGCCTCGTGGCCCGCCAGATCCTCCATGTCGAAGATGTGCAGCAGTTCCATGGCGCTCTCGTGGGCCCGGCGCTCTTCCCGCCAGTAGCCCGGCAGACGGAAAATGCTCTGGAACATCCCATAGCGGGTCTGGTTGTGCAGCCCCACCTTCACGTTGTCCTCCACGCTCAGGTTGCTGAACAGCCGGATGTTCTGGAAGGTCCGGGCGATGCCCGCGCGGTTGACCTGAACGGTGGTCATGTTGTGGGTGTCCACGCCGTCCAGCAGGATGGTGCCCCTGGTGGGCTGATACACCTTGGTCAGCAGGTTGAACACCGTGGTCTTGCCCGCGCCGTTGGGCCCGATCAGCCCGGCGATCTCGGTGCGACCGATGGCCATGTTGAAGTCCTTGACGGCGGTGAGGCCGCCGAAGTCGATGCCCAGGTGCTGGCACTCCAGGACGGGGTCGCTGTTGATGTCCCGCTCCGGGATGATGTTCTTGGAGGGGACGGGCACCAGACGGGTAGGCGGACGCTTTTTCACTTCACCCACTACTGGGCACCCCCTTTCGCCGCGGCGGCGGATCCCCGCCGTTTCACCAGCGCGGTCAGCTTGCCAAAGAGCGTCTTGATGGTGGGGTTGTTGGTGGCGATCATCACCAGGATCAGCACGATGGCGTACACCAGCATACGGTAGTCGGCAAAGTCCCGCAGGGCCTCCGGGAGAATATACAGCACCGTGGCCCCGATCACCGAGCCCCAGATGTTGCCCAGTCCGCCCAGCACCACATAGACCAGCACCAGGATGGAGGTGTTGAAGTCGAAGCGGCTGGAGACCAGGCCGCCGTAGTTGAGCCCGTACAGCGCCCCCGCCGCCCCAGCCAGGGCCGCGGAGGTGACAAAGGCGATCATCTTGTACTTGGTGACGTTGATGCCCACGCTCTCGGCGGCGATGCGGTTGTCCCGGATGGACATGATGGCCCGCCCCGTGCGGCTGCGGATGATGTGCAGCACCACCACCAGCGTCACCATCACCAAAATATACCCGGCGGGGAAGGAGGCCAGCTTGGTCACGCCGGTCGCCCCTTGGGCCCCCTTGATGATGGCAACGCCCGTGTCGTCCATGTGCAGGTCGCTGATGGATCTGAGCCCGCTGACGTTGAAGATGATGTGCAGGCCCTTGGAGTCATAGCCCACCAGCAGACAGTTGATCAGGTCCTTGATGATCTGGCCAAAGGCCAGGGTGACGATGGCCAGGTAGTCGCCCCGGAGCCGCAGCACCGGCACGCCCACCACAACGCCCGCCACCGCGGCGCACAGAGCCCCCACCACGATGCCCACCACCAGCCGCACCGGGGCCAGGGGAATGGCGGAGGAGAGGCTCATGGCGGCGGTGATGCCGGAGAAGGCGCCCACGCTCATAAATCCCGCGTGGCCCAGGCTCAGTTCCCCGGAGATGCCCACCACCAGGTTGAGGCTCACCGCCATGACGATGAAACAGCAGATGGGCACCAGCCAGCTCTCCACGGAGTTGGTCAGACGGCCGTCCAGCTGGAGGGCATAGACGATCAAAAACGCGATGGTGACGCCCAGATAGGTGGCAAAATCCACCTTGGTGGTCCCCTTGACGTCCTTCAGTCTCTTCATCCCGGCCACCTCACACTTTCTCCGGCACGTACTTGCCCAGCAGACCGGTGGGCTTCACCAGAAGCACCACGATCAGCACGGCAAATACGATGGCGTTGGCCAGGTTGGTGGAGATATAGGCTTTGGCCATGGACTCGATGATGCCCAGCAGCAGACCGCCCAGGAAGGCGCCGGGGATGGAGCCGATGCCGCCAAAGACGGCGGCGGTAAAGGCCTTGATGCCGGGCATGGAGCCGGTGGTGGGCTGCAAGGTGGGGTAGGACGAGCACAGCAGCACCCCCGCGATGGCCGCCAGGGCGGAACCGATGGCGAAGGTCATGGAGATGGTGGCGTTGACGTTGATGCCCATGATCTGGGCCGCCGCCTTGTCCTCCGAACAGGCCCGCATGGCCTTGCCCATCTTGCTCTTGCTCACAAAGGTGGTCAGGGCGATCATGATGACCACGCAGGAGGCCACCGTGACGATGGCCTCGCTGCTCAGGCCCATGGCGGTCAGACCGGCGGGGAGGTCAAAGTGGACGATGGAGGTAAAGTTCTTGGGGGTGGCGTGCCAGATCAGCTGGGCGGCGTTTTGCAGAAAGTAGCTCACGCCGATGGCGGTGATCAGCACCGCCAGGGAGCCCGCCTGCCGCAAGGGGCGGTAGGCCAGCCCCTCGATGAGCACCCCCAGAACGGTACAGGCCGCCACAGCCAGCACCACCGCCACCGCCGGCGGCAAAGACAGGTAGCTGATGGCGCAGAAGGCCACATATCCGCCCACCATGATCACGTCTCCGTGGGCGAAGTTGAGCATTTTGGCGATGCCGTAGACCATGGTATAGCCCAGGGCGATGATGGCGTACACACTGCCAAGGCTGATACCGCTGATCAGATAGGAGAAAAATACCATGCGGCGGTTCACCTCTCGTTTCTTTTTTCCTCTATGGCAGAGACCCGGACAGCGGCTCCGGCGGCTGTCCGCGTCTCCGCCATAGAAACAAGGAGTGGCTGCCGGGGAGCTGGGTCCCCGGCAGCCTTGCTCCGGTCCTCTATCGCGGATGGCTCAAGCTGTCGCCTGTGCGATCAGGGCAGAACGTACACGCCGTCCTGGATGACGAAAGCCATGGGAGCCTTGGACACCTCGCCGTTGCTGCCCCAGGTCATGCCCTGGCCGGTGAGGCCGGAGACGGAGAAGCTGTCGGAGGTGAAGGTGTCGATCAGCGCGTCGCAGATGTCGGCGGTGCTCATGTCGGGGGTGATGTTGCCGGCCTGGATGGCGTTGTAGATGGCGTAGACGCAGTCATAGCCGTCGGCGGCG
This sequence comes from uncultured Oscillospiraceae bacterium, assembly GCA_947599925.1. Taxonomy (GTDB): domain Bacteria; phylum Bacillota; class Clostridia; order Oscillospirales; family Oscillospiraceae; genus MGBC124762. The sequence goes on from CANQFT010000028.1 coordinate 4,301, forward strand.
AACTGGTTGGGGGTCTCCCCGTGGCGGCTCTCATACTCGGTCACGAAGTTCACCGTCAGCTCGTCGGACAGGGTGGCGGAGAAGGGGGTCAGCAGCATGACGCCCTCGGCCAGAGAGGTGTCAAAGCCCTCCACGGTCAGGATGCCGTCCATGCCGTCCACGCCGAAGAAGGTGGGGGCGTAGCCGATGGCGTTGGCCTGGGTCAGAATGACGGAGGCGGGGGTGTAGTAGATGGGCAGGAAGACCATGTCGGCACCGGCGGCCTGGGCCGCGGCCACCTGGACGGAGAAGTCGGTCTGGGTGTCCTGGGTGAAGGTGCCCTCGTAGACAACGGACAGGCCCTTGCTCTCAGCCTCGGACACAAAGGTGTCCCGGATGCCCTGGGAGTAGGCGTCGTCGTTGCGGTAGATGATGGCGATCTTCACATCAGGCATATTCTCGGCCATGTAGTCGGCGGCGGAGACGCCCTGGTTGGGGTCGGTGAAGCACATCTGGAACATATTGTCCTTGTCGGCAGTCACGTCGGCGGAGGAGGCGGAGGGGGTCAGGGCGAAGATGCGGTCATTGTACGCCTCGGCGGAGACGCTGATGGCGGGGCCGGTGGTGACAGGGCCGATCAGGGCCTGCATACCCCAGTCCTTCAGGGTGTTGTAGGCGTTGACGGAGGTCTCGGCGACGCTCACGTCGTCCTGGGCCTGGAACTCGAACTGGATGCCGCCCAAGGCGTTGATCTCGTCCACGGCGATCTGGGCGCCGTTCATGGCGGCGGTGCCGTAGATGGCGGCGTCACCGGTCAGCGGGCCGATGCCGCCGATCTTGAAGACGCCGGCCTCGGTGTTCTCGGCCACGGGGGCGTCGGTGACGGTGGCATCTCCCTCGGGCGCGTCGGTGGCGGGGGGCTCAGCGTTGTCGCCGCCGCAAGCGGCCAGGGCGAAGACCATCGCCAGGGCCAGGAGCAAAGCAAGATACTTCTTCATTTTCATTAACCTCCTTTACAGGTTATTGACAATTTTAGTCTCGGCGGTGGGTTTTGTCAACTTTCCAAACAGACAAATGACGGAGGCCAAAGCCCCCGTCCTTTGTGAATTATGTCAAATCGCGAATCCCCCGTCCACCGCCAGGACCTGCCCGGTGATGAAGCCGGCGTCCGGCGCGCAGAGAAAGGCCACCGCCGCCGCCACCTCCTCCGGCGTCCCGACGCGGCCCAGGGGCGTCGCCTCCGCCAAGTCCGCCAGGTCCTGGGGCCCCAGGTGGGCGTTCATCTCCGTGCGGATGACCCCTGGCGCCACGCAGTTCACCCGCACGCCGCTGGGCCCCACCTCTTTGGCCAGGGCGCGGGTGAGGCCGATGACCCCGGCCTTCGCCGCGGAGTAGGCCGCCTCGCAGGAGGCGCCCCGCTGTCCCCAGACGGAGGAGACCGTCACGATATTCCCCGCTTTCCGGCCGATCATGTGGGGCAGGACCGCCCGGCAGCAGTGGAACACGCCGTCCAGGTCGGCGGCCATGACCTGCCGCCAGTCCCGGTCCTCCATGTCCTGCAAAAGCCCCGTCCAGGCCACCCCAGCGTTGCATATCAAAATGTCAAGTTGACAAAATTTCTCCAACACATTGTCAACCGCTTTCCGGACGCTCTCCGGGTCGGCCACATCGCAGTACACCGCCGCGCCGCCCAGCGCGTCCGCCAGGGCCCCGGCCTGGGCCTCCCGGCCGTGGTATCCCACGCAGACGGTGACGCCCTGGGCGGCCAGCGCCCGGCAGATGGCGGCGCCGATCCCTCCGGCCCCGCCGGTCACAAGGGCGACTTTCATGGGTATCACCTCGCAAATGATGGCGTTTGTCCCAGTATAGCAGATTTCTGGGAGAAAGGGAACCCCGGCCCGCGGTGGGGCGGCCCCGCCGTCCGCGCCGGTCAGAGCGAAAGGGCCCCGTCTACCGCTTCGATAGACGGGGCCCTTGATCACGGACCCAAGACGGCGGGCCGGAAACCGGCCTGGGCCGTCGCGCTCTGGTCAGGCGCGTCTCGGCCTTAGTACATCCCGCCCATGTCGGGGGCGGGGGCGGCGGGGGCGGGGGGTTCGGGCTTGTCGGCCACCAGGGACTCGGTGGTGAGCATGAGGCTGGCCACGCTGGCGGCGTTCTCCAGGGCGGAGCGGGTCACCTTGGTGGGATCCACGATGCCGGCGGAGATCATGTCCACATAGGTCTCGTTGTAGGCGTCAAAGCCAAAGCCGGTCTTCTTGGACTGCTTCACCTGCTCCAGCACCACGCTGCCGTCGATGCCGGCGTTCTTGGCGATCTGGCGCATGGGCTCGGTGAGGGCGGCGGCGATGATGGCCGCGCCGGTCTTCTCGTCGCCCTCCAGGGCCTTGACCAGCTTATCCACGGCGGGGATGGCGTTGACGTAGGCGGTACCGCCGCCGGCCACGATGCCCTCCTCCACCGCGGCGCGGGTAGCGTTGAGAGCGTCCTCGATGCGGAGCTTCTTCTCCTTCATCTCCGCCTCGGTGGCGGCGCCCACCCGGAGGATGGCCACGCCGCCGGCCAGCTTGGCCAGCCGCTCCTGGGCCTTCTCCTTGTCGTACTCGCTGGTGGTGTTCTCGATGACGGTGCGGATCTGGGCGACCCGGTCCTTCACCGCCTTGGAAGAGCCCGCGCCGTCCACGATGATGGTGTTCTCCTTGTTGGACTTCACCTGGCGGGCCTTGCCCAGCATATTCAGCTGGGTGTCCTTCAGCTCCATGCCCAGGTCGCTGGAGATGACGGTGCCGCCGGTGAGGATGGCGATGTCCTCCAGCATCTCCTTGCGCCTGTCGCCAAAGCCGGGGGCCTTGACGCACAGGACATTCAGCGTGCCCCGGAGCTTGTTGACGATGAGGGTGGACAGGGCCTCGCCCTCCACGTCCTCGGCAATGATCACCAGCTTCTTGCCGCTCTGGATGACCTGCTCCAGAAGGGGCAGGATCTCCTGGATGTTGGAGATCTTCTTGTCGGTGATGAGGATGAGGGCGTCGTCAAAGACGGCCTCCATCTTCTCGGTGTCGGTGACCATATAGGGGGTGATGTAGCCCCTGTCGAACTGCATCCCCTCCACCACCTCGGAGTAGGTCTCCGCGGTCTTGGACTCCTCCACGGTGATGACCCCGTCGTGGCCCACCTTCTCCATGGCCTCGGCGATGAGGGTGCCGATGGTCTCGTCCCCGCTGGACACGGCGCCCACGCGGGCGATGTCCTCGGTGCCCTTGACCTTCTTGGAGTTCTTCTTGATCTCGGCGATGGCGGCCTCGGTGGCCTTGGCGATGCCCTTTTTCATCACCATGGGGTTGGCCCCGGCGGCCAGGTTCTTCAGGCCCTCGCGGATGATGGCCTGGGCCAGCAGGGTGGCGGTGGTGGTGCCGTCGCCGGCCACATCGTTGGTCTTGGTGGAGACCTCCTTGACCAGCTGGGCGCCCATGTTCTCAAAGGGGTCCTCCAGCTCGATCTCCTTGGCGATGGTCACGCCGTCGTTGGTGACCAGGGGAGAGCCGTACTTCTTGTCCAGCACCACGTTGCGGCCCTTGGGCCCCATGGTGACCTTCACGGTGTCGGCCAGCTGGTTGACGCCCCGCTCCATGGCCTTGCGGGCGTCCTCGCCGTAGCAAATCAACTTAGACATATTGATTACCTCCTATTATCGCTTGCGCTTCATTGTCACGCTCAGGTTGGGCGCATGGCCGCGGCCGCTTCCCTCCGCTCTGGAAAAATCCGCTGGGCTGCGCCCAGCCTGTTTTTTCCCTCGCTGCGGTCCACCGGCCGCTATGCGCCTACCCTCGCGCTTCGTTATTCAACGATCGCTAAAATATCGCTCTGGCGGACGATGTTGTACTCCTGGCCGTCCACCTTGACCTCGGTGCCGGAGTACTTGCTGGTGATGACCTTGTCGCCCTTCTTGACGGTCATCTTGACCTCCTTGCCGTCCACCATGCCGCCGGGGCCCACGGCGATCACCTCGGCCACCTCCGGCTTCTCCTTGGCGGCGCCGGTGAGGATGATGCCGCTCTTGGTCTTCTCCTCGGCCTCCACCAACTTGACCACAACGCGGTCGGCTAACGGTTTCAACTTCATAATAGGTACCTCCTATATCAGAATACGTCTCCTGTGGTTTTAGCACTCCTTTTCTTTGAGTGCTAACATCATTGCATATCTTACCCTTTTTTTCCAACGGACGCAAGAAAAATCCGCCTCAAAATTCACCAAATTCTAAGGCGGATTTTTATGCAACTCTTCCAAATCACCGGGCCGGGTACTGAAAGAGGGTACACTGCAAGGGCCCGTTGTAGAGCTTGCGCCGCTTGGGGGCGGGGCGGCCAAAGGCCCGCTCGAACTCGGTGTGACTGCTGAGCAGGTAGAGCTCCCAGCCCGGCCCCAGCCGGGCGAAAGCCTTGCCGAAGTCCCGGTAGAGGGCCTCCGCCTCCTGCTGTTCCATCAGCCGCTGGCCGTAGGGCGGGTTGGTGACCACGCGGCCCTGGGGCCTGTCGCCGGCGAACCGCCGGGCGTCGGCCACCGCGAAAGAGACCAGGTCCTCCACCTCCGCCAGCCGGGCGTTCTGCCGGGCCAGCTCCACCGCGGCGGGGTCGATGTCGGAGCCCAAAATGTCATAGGCCCCGTGGTACTCCCTGTCCATGGCCTCCGCCGCGGCGTCCAGCCACGCCGCCTGGGGCACAAAGGCCCACTTCTGGGCGGCGAAGGAGCGGTTCAGCCCCGGGGCCCGGTTTTTGGCGATCATGGCGGCCTCGATGGGGATGGTGCCGCTGCCGCAGAAGGGGTCGGCCAGGGGCCCCTTCCCGTGGTAGCGGGAGAGGAGGACCATGGCGGCGGCCAGAGTCTCCCGCAGCGGCGCGGCCACGCCCAGGGCCCGGTAGCCCCGCTTGTGGAGGGAGGGGCCGGAGGCGTCCAGCCCCACAGTGACCACGTCCTTGAAGACGAGGCATCGGATGGCGTACTGGGCCCCCGTCTCCGGCAGGGTCCGCAGGCCGTATTTCCCGCCCAGCCGCGTCGCCACCGCCTTTTTCACCACGTTGGAGCAGGTGACGGCGGCGTGGAGGGCGCTGTCCAGGCACTGGCACCGCACGGGGAAGGCCCCGTCTCTGGGGATACAGTCCTCCCACGGGATGGCGGCCACGCCGTCGAACAGCTCCTCAAAGCTGGCCGCCGGGAAGCGCCCCAGCAGCAAAAGCACCCGCTCGGCGGTGCGGAGGTTCACATTCAGCCGGGCCAGGTCGTTGAGCGAGCCCCGGCACAGCACCCGGCCGTCCTCGCCCCGCACGTCCTGGAGCCCCAGGCGCTTGCACTCCTGGGCGGCCACCCCCTCCACGCCGAAGAGGGTGGGCAGCAAAAAGGTGTATTCCACGGCCCTCACACCTCGCGCAGACGCTTGCCGCAGGCCAGGATCGCGGCCTCGGCCAGCAGGTCCATGGCGTCGATGTAAAACTCCGGCAGACCGTGGTAGGCGCGGTAGACAGAGAGCTCCGTGCAGCCCAGAATGGCCCCGTCACAGCCCGCGGCCCGGCAGGCCCGGTCGATGGCGGCAAACTTCTCCCAGCTGCCCTGCTCGCCCCGCTTGATCTCGTCGTAGATGATGGAGGTCACCAGGGCCTGGGTCTCCCCGTCGGGCGTCCAGCTCCCCAGGCCCAGGGCGTCAAACTCCCGCTGGTAGACCCCGGCGCGGACCGTGCCCTCCGTGGCCAGGATGGCGGTCCGCTTCCGCCCCAGGGCCTCCGCCCGCCCAACGGCCAGCCGGGGCATATGCAAAAGGGGGATGGACACCGCCGCCTCGATCTCTCCGGCGAAGTAGTGGGAGGTGTTGCAGGGCACCGCCAGCAGGGTACACCCCGCCCGCTCCAGCAGCCGGGCGTCGGCCACCAGACGGTCCCGCACCGCCTCCACGCGGCCTGAGAGGATGGCCTCTGTGCGGTCGGGCATGGCCGCGTCGCTCAAGATCAGGGTCCACAGGTGCTCCTGGTCGCGGGAAGCCTCTGTGCGGTCCAGTATCCGCTGGTAAAAGACCTGGGTGGCCTGGGGCCCCATGCCGCCCAGCACGCCCAAACGCTGTTCCATCTCCCTCACCCCGTCATTCTCTTCACGGCGCTGACGCCGTGGATCTGGCCCAGCTTGTTGATGACCTGCTGGAGCTCGTTTTTGTCCTTGACCTCCACCTCCACCGTCACCAGGGCCGCGCCGTCATCGGTGGCGCGGGCGGCCAGGGTACACACCCGGACCTTCAGGGCGGACAGCACCGTGGCCACGTCCAGGGCCAGACCGTCCCGGTCCGGGGCGGACAGCTCCAGGGCGGTGCGGTAGGCCTCCAGATCCCCCTCCACCCAGCTGACGTTGACCCAGCGGCCCGCCTCGCGGGCGTCGGTGTGGTCAAACTGGGCGTTGGGGCAGTCGGCCCGGTGGACGGACACGCCGTAGCCGCGGGTGATAAAGCCGATCACCGGGTCGCCGGGCACGGGGGTACAGCACTTGGCGAACTTCACCATGCAGTTGCCCAGCCCCTCCACCACGATGCCGCTCTCGGTGTGCTTGGGGGCCTTGGCCTGGCTGTGGGTCCCCGCGCCCATGCCGGGGTAGATGACCCCTAGGCCGTCTCCGGCGGCGTGGACCTCCTGGCCCTTGGCGATGCGGGCCAGCTCGTCCTTGATGCGGGCCACGGCCTTGACGGCGGTGGTGCCGCCGTAGCCGATGGAGGCGCACAGGTCGTCAAAGGAGCCCTGCCCCACCTTTTTCAAGATGGCGGGCAGGTTCTCCGCCGCCGTCACCTGGCTCAAGGTGATCCCCATGTGGCGCAGTTCCGCCTCCAGCATCACCTTGCCGCTGGCGATGTTCTCCTCGCGCCGCTCTTTTTTGAACCACTGGCGGATCTTGTTCCTGGCCTCGTTGGACTTGCACAGCTTGATCCAGTCCCGGCTGGGGCCGTGGGCGTTCTTGGCGGTGATGATCTCCACGATGTCGCCGTTTTGCAGTTTGGTGTCCAGGGGCACGATGCGGCCGTTGATCTTGGCCCCCGTCATGCGGTTGCCCACGGCGGAGTGGATGGCGTAGGCAAAGTCGATGGGGCAGGCCCCCGCGGGCAGACTCTTCACATCGCCCTGGGGCGTAAAGACAAAGACCTCGTCGGCGAAGAGGTCTACCTTCAGACTGCGGACGAACTCCTCCGCGTCGGTGTCCTGCTGGCTCTCCAGCAGTTTGCGGACCCACTCGTAGGTCTCCTCGCTGCCCAGGTTTCCGTTCAGGCCCCGCTTGTACTTCCAGTGGGCGGCGATGCCGTACTCCGCGGTCTGGTGCATATCCTGGGTGCGGATCTGCACCTCAAAGGGCACGCCCTCGCGGCCGATGACGGTGGTGTGGAGAGACTGGTAGCCGTTGGGCTTGGGGGTGGAGATATAGTCCTTGAACCGCCCCAGCACCGGGTTGAACATATCGTGGACACAGCCCAGCACGTTGTAGCAGGTGGGGATGTCGTCCACGATGACCCGAAAGGCGTAGAGGTCGAAGATCTCGCTGATGGTCTTGTTCTGGGTATACATCTTGCGGTAGATGGAGTAGATGTGCTTCACCCGGCCATAGACCTTGCAGGTGATGCCCTCCGCCGCCAGGCGCTGTTCCACCTTGCTCTGCACCCCGTGCATGAACTCCTCGTGGACCGAGCTCTTGGCGGCCAGCTCCTTGGCGATCTCCTCGTACCCCACCGGGTCCAGATACCGCAGGGACAGGTCCTCCAGCTCCCACTTCACCTTCTGCATCCCCAGACGGTGGGCGATGGGGGCGTAGATCTCCATGGTCTCCAGGGACTTTTCCCGCTGTTTCTTGGTGGACTGGTACTCCAGGGTCCGCATATTGTGGAGCCTGTCGCAGATCTTGATGAGGATCACCCGGATGTCCTTGCTCATGGCCATGAGCATTTTTCGCAGATTCTCCATCTGCTCCTCTTCTTTGGTGACGTACTGCATCCGGGTCAGCTTGGTGACCCCCTCCACGATGTTGGCCACCGTGGGGCCAAAGAGCTTGGCGATGTCCTCGTGGGTGGAGCCGGTGTCCTCGATGCAGTCGTGGAGAAGGGCGGCCAGGATGGAGTCCATGTCCATCCCCAGCTCGGCCACGATGGCGGCCACGTGGAGGGGGTGGATGATATAGGGCTCGCCGGACTTGCGCTTTTGCCCGGCGTGCTGGGCGTCGGCGTAGCGAAAGGCCCGCTCCATGCGCTCCAACTCGGCGGCGGTGGCGTAGGTCCGCACCCGCTCCACCAGCTGTTGATATTGCTCCAAAATCGGGTCCACAGCGCCTCAACCCCCTTTCGCGAAACCGTGCAGGCGTATCAAGATCGGGCTCTGTTCCAGATCCACCTTGGGGCCCCTGGGCCGCAGGGCGACGCTGACCCTGCCCGCCTCGCCGGAGAGGTCGATGAGCCCGCGCTCGCAAAAGACCTCCAGCCCCACCACCGTCCGGCACAGGGCCAGGTCCCCGGCGATGTCCGTCACCGGGGCCAGGGTCAGAGGCGCCTGGGCGCGGACCCTGCGCCAGAGGGTCTCGAACTGACTGCGGCTGGGGATGAGGGCCAGGGCCTCCCCAGGGGTCAGGGCCTCGCCGTCGCGGAACTTGCGGCACAGCTCCTCCTGTCCGGGGACCCGCCGGGCGTCCTGGAGCACCAACTGCACGGCCCGCTTGCCCCGGAAGTCGTTGATCTGCGGCACAAAGGCCACGTCGGCCACGTCGTCGTCCCGGAGGTCCCAGTCCTCCTTGGGGCAGGAGAAGTAGATGCCCTGGAGCCGCTGGCCCGCGGCCTTGACGCGCAGGCGCAGATGCTTGCCGTCCACCCCCACCCGCGTCATCTCGCAGAGCCCGGCCCCGGAGAGGGCGAACACGGGCTTGGGGTTGCCGCAGCCGTAGGGCTCCAACAGCTCCAGCGCCTCCACCTCCCGCACGTTCAACAGCGCGGGGTCGTCCAGGACCACATCCACATGGAGCCGGGCGCCGGGGCGCTCGGCCCGGCCCCGCTCCGCCCAGTCGCAGAGCCGCCGCTTCAGCGCCGGGATGTTGGACTCCTTGACGGTAAAGCCCGCGGCCATGGTGTGGCCCCCAAAGCCCTCCAGCAGATCGGCGGCGCCCTGCAGGGCCTCAAAGACGGACAGGTCGTCCACGCCCCGGCAGGAGCCCTTGCCCATGCCGTCTTTCAGAGAGATCATAAACGCGGGCCGGCGGAACTTGTCCGCCAGGCGCGAGGCCACAATGCCCACCACGCCCTGGTGCCAGCCCTCGCCGTGGAGGACGATGGCCCCGTCGTCCCCGCCCTCGGCCAGCACCCGCTCCACGCAGCTGTCAAAGATCTCCCCCTCCAGCGCCTGGCGCTGGCGGTTCAGCTCGCACAGCCGCTGGGCCAGGGGCAGGGCCACGGCGACGTCGTCGCACAAGAGTAGCTCCACGGCGACCTCGGTGACGCCCAGCCGTCCGGCGGCGTTGAGCCGCGGGGCCAGACCGTAGCCCAGGGTGACGGTGGTGACGGTCTCGGCGGCGCCGGCGGCCTCCAAAAGCGCCTGGATCCCGGGCCTGTCGCCGTGGTTGAGCCGCGCCAGCCCCGCGTGGACAATGGCCCGGTTCTCGTCCAGCAGGGGCATCACGTCCGCCACCGTGCCCAGCGCGGCCAGGGACACATAGTCCTCATACCCACAGCCCAGAGCCATGGCCAGCTTCATGGCCACGCCCACCCCCGCCAGGCCCTTGAAGGGGTAGGGGCAATCCGGCCTGTGGGGGTCCACCACCGCGGCGGCGGCGGGCAGGGCCTCCTTGCAGGCGTGGTGGTCGGTGACGATGACCTCCATCCCCAGCTGGCGGGCGTACTCCACCTCGTCCACAGCGGTGATGCCGCAGTCCACCGTCACCACCAGCTGGGCGCCCTGTTCCCTCAGCGCGTCCAGACCCCGGCGGTTGAGGCCGTAGCCCTCCTCCTCGCGCCTGGGGATGTACCACAGCACCCGCCCACCGCGGCGGCGGAAAAAGTCATACAGCAGACACGTGGCCGTGACCCCGTCCACGTCGTAGTCGCCGTAGACGGCGATGGTCTCGCCCTGGGCCAGCGCCCGCTCCAGCCGCGCCACAGCCACCTCCATGCCCGCCAGGAGCATGGGGTCGTGGAGCAGTCCCGCGTCGGTCCGCAAAAATTCCCTGGCCTGGGCCGCGGTCTCAATGCCCCTGGCCGCCAGCACCCGTCCCACCAGGGGCGGCACCCCCGGCGGCGCCACGGCCCCGGCCGCCGGGGCCTCCCAGCTTTCGTATCTCATAGCTTCCCCCACAGGCGACAGCCGACCTGCCGCCCCACATAAAAATTTTATTTATTGTATCATTGTATGGCGGGAATTGCAAGGGGCACACCCCTCCGCCGGGCCCGGCCCGCCCAGGGACAAGGGGACCATTGTTCAAAAAACACCTTGTATTTTGTCACACTTCTGACATAAATATAGAGTATCCTCACAGCAGATACCACAAAAGGAGGAACCTTTTATGTATATTGATGACCACGAAGAAAACATTCTGGACGACCCCAGCCTGCGCCCGGCTCAGCCGGAGGAACTCCCCCAAGGGGAGGCCCCCGCGCCGGAGGCGTCCGCGACGGAGACCGCACCGGAGGCGTCCGCAACAGAGCCCGCGCCGGAGGCTCCCACGTCGGAGGTCTCCGCGCCCAAAAAGGCGAAGAAGAAGCGGATGTGGCCCAAGGTGATCGCCGCGGCGCTGGTGTGCGCCCTGCTGGGCGGCGGCGCCGGGGTCGGCGGCGCCGCGCTGATGCTGCGCTGGGGCGACCGTGGCCTCCAGTCCGGCTCTACAGGCACGGTGATCTACCAGGGCACGGGCACCCCCGTCACCATCGACCTCTCCCAAGAGGAGGGCCGGGCGCTCTCCGCGGCGGAGGTGTACGCCAGCAACGCCAACTCCGTGGTGGGCATCATCACCCAGGTGACCACCAACATCTGGGGCCAGCGGGTGTCCTCCGCCGCCGCCGGCTCCGGCTTCGTGCTGACCCAGGACGGCTATATCGTCACCAACAACCATGTCGTCAAGGACGCCGACTCCATCCGGGTCCAGTTCAAGAACGGCGACACCTTTGACGCCCGCGTGGTGGGCTCGGAGGAGGAGAACGACGTGGCGGTGCTGAAGATCGACGCCACCGGCCTCACCCCCGTGCGGCTGGGCGACTCCGGCAGCCTGGTGGTGGGGGAGTCGGTGGTGGCCATCGGCAATCCCCTGGGGGAGATGACCTTCTCCATGACCCACGGCATCGTCTCCGCCTTGGACAAGGCCCTGACCATGCGGGACGGCTCGGTGATCAACGTGCTCCAGACCGACGCGGCCATCAACGCCGGCAACTCCGGCGGCCCCCTCTTTAATATGTACGGCCAGGTCATCGGCATCACCAACGCCAAATACTCCAACAACGGCTCCACCCAGGCCAGCATCGAGGGCATCTGCTTCGCCATCCCCATCAACGACGTGAAGGACCTGCTCACCGACATCATCGAGCACGGCTACGTCACCGGCAAGCCCTACGCCGGCGTCGTCCTCACCACCGCCAACGCCGACGAGGCCGCCCGCTACGGCCGCTCCGGCGGCGCCTACGTCCAGGAAGTGGTCCCCGACGGGCCCTCCGCCCAGGCCGGGCTCCAGGCCGGGGACATCATCACCAAGATGGACGACGCCGACGTCACCTCTCAGCAGGACTTCCTGACCGCCCGTGACACCCACAAGGCCGGGGACACCGTCACCCTCACCGTGGACCGGAACGGCCAGTTCATCCAGGTACCTCTCACCCTGGGAGAGCAGCAGCCCCAGACCGAGGAGGACGCCGACCAGAGCCAGGAGCAGACCCAGACCCAGACCCCCAACCAGGGCGGCGGGTATGGCTACGGGTACAGCTTTGACCCATTCAGATGGTTTGGCTGGTAAAAATTTCTTCTTTACCCATTGCTTTTTTCCGGAAAAGTGTGTAAAATAGAGGTAACTTAGGGTAAGGAGGTGCCTCCCCATGAAAACCGTCATGAAGGTCCTGGCCGCTGTTTTGGCCACCGCCGCCGCCATCTGCGCGGTGATCGTCTTCTGGGAGAATATCACCCAGGGCGTTGGCGCCGTGACCAACAAAGTCCGCTCCCGTCGTCAGTACGCCGAGGGCTGTGTGCCCGACGACGAGGACTACACCGACTGGGATGAATAAATAGATCAGGACCCGTAAAAAGGCGCCTCGGAGTTCGCTCCGAGGCGCCTTTCACTTTGTCCAAAAAGCCTCGCAGAAGCGCCGAGCCGTCGTGAGCAGCCCGGATGGAGCGGAGCGAGGGCGAGCGGAGGGGCCAATGGATCCAGGTCAAAAACAATATCCCGAGCGGGGGTTTCCCCGCGAGGGATATTGTGTTACAATGTGTCCGTGACGGGCCACGCCAGGGAACGGACACCCGAAAGAGCCCAGGGACCCCAGGGAGC
>CANQFT010000029.1 GCA_947599925.1 uncultured Oscillospiraceae bacterium
CACGACCATCAAGGCGGCCAGCAGAAGGGCCAGGATACGCTTGTTCATACGAGATCTCCTCTTTTCCTAAAAATTTTTGCGGCCTCCGCGGTCCGGAGGTCCGCTTCCACATCTTGGATGATAGCACACCTTCCGGGAAAAGGCAACAGTTTTTTGTGATTTTGAACAAGCTACATGAATTTTCTATTGCATCGTTGTGCGATATACCAAAATTCCACATGATGTTTTGTGAGAAATCACAAACTTCCCTCTTTGTGGAAAAAAGCCGGGAAAAATGTCCCGGCCCCTATGGAAAAAACCGGTGGTTTCGTGTATACTGAAAACCACCTTTAAATAGAGGAGGCGGACCGGATGGAGGAGAGACGGATCTGGCCGGAGCGGGGCGGGCTGGACCCGGTCCTGACCCGGCTGTATCGCCCGGAGGGGCTGGAGCGGGCCCGGAGCCGGGCCCAGGCGGTGCTGGAGGACTTTCAGGCCATCTTCGGCGTCCCGGCCGAGGGCCTCTTTTCCGCCCCTGGCCGCACAGAGCTCGGCGGCAACCACACCGACCACGAGCATGGCCGCGTCCTGGCCGCGGCGGTGGACCTGGACCTGCTGGCGGCGGCGGCGGTCACCGACGACCGCACCGTCCGGGTCCACAGCCAGGGGTATCCCTCCTTCACGGTGGACCTGGACCGGTTGACCCCTCTGCCGGAGGAGCGGAACACCTCCGCCGCCCTGGTCCGGGGCGTGGCCGCCGGGCTGGCCGGGCGGGGATGCCCGCTGGAGGGCCGGGGGCTGGCGGTGTATCTGGTCTCCGACGTGCCCGGAGGCAGCGGCCTCTCCTCCTCGGCGGCCTTTGAGGTGCTGTTCGGCGTCATCTTCAACGAGCTGTTCTGGGACGGCCGGGCCACGGCGGTGGAGCTGGCCCAGGTGGGGCAGTACGCCGAGAACGTCTTTTTCGGCAAACCCTGCGGGCTGATGGACCAGGCCGCCTCCAGCGTGGGCGGGACGGTATTCATCGACTTTGCCGACCCGTCCCATCCCATCGTGGAAAAGATCGACCACGACTTCTCCAAGACCGGCTATACCCTCTGCATCGTGGACACCAACTCCAGCCACGGCGATCTGACCGGCGACTACGCCGACATCACCCGGGAAATGGGGGCGGTGGCCGCCCACTTCGGCAAAACTGTCTTGCGGGATGTCCCGCTCGCGGACTTCCGCGCCGCCATCCCCGCCCTGCGGGGGTCTTGTGGCGACAGGGCGGTCCTCCGGGCCATGCACTTTTTTGAGGATGACCGGCGGGCGGCAAAAGAGGCCGCGGCCCTGAAAACCGGCGATTTTGACCGTTTCCTGGGGCTGGTCAACGACTCCGGGCTGTCCTCCGCTCTCCATCTGCAAAACACCTGGTCCATCGCGGACCCCAGACAGCAGGCCATTCCCCTGGCGCTGGCCATCGGCGGGGAGCTGCTGGCCGGAGCGGGCGCCGTCCGGGTCCACGGCGGCGGCTTCGCGGGGACCATCCAGGCGTGGGTGCCCAACGGCGAACTGGACCGGTTCAAAACCGGCATGGAGGCCCTGCTGGGCCAGGGGTCCTGTTATGTGGTGAACATCCGTCCGGTGGGCGGGGTCAGATTGGCGTAAGGAGGTGGGCAGAATGGATACTACCGTCTGCGTCCGCGTGGCCCAACTGGTCCGCTACGCCCTGGAACGGGAGCTCATCGCCCCGGCGGACCGAATCTGGGCGGTGAACCGTCTGCTGGCGGTGCTGGGGCTGGACCAGTTCCGGGACCCCGGCGAGGTGGAGCCCGCCCCTCTGGAGGAAATTCTGGGCGGTATCCTGGACTGGGCGGTCCAGACCGGCCGGATCGACGGCGGCCCCGCCGGCCGGGACCTGCTGGACACCGAGCTCATGGCGGTCCTCACGCCCCGGCCCTCGGCGGTGGCGGAGCGGTTCTGGGCGCTCCACGCCCAGTCCCCACAGGCCGCCACCGACTGGTACTACCGCTTCTCCCAGGACACCGACTACATCCGCACCTACCGGATCGCAAAGGATGTAAAGTGGGTGACCAATACAGACTACGGCCCCTTGGACATCACCATCAACCTCTCCAAGCCGGAGAAGGACCCCAAGGCCATCGCCGCGGCCAGGACCGCGCCCCAGGACGCCTATCCCAAGTGCCAGCTCTGCGCCGAGAACGAGGGCTACGCCGGGCGGCTGGACCACCCCGCCCGCGGCAACCACCGCGTCATCCCCCTCACCGTCCACGGCGCGCCCTGGTTTTTGCAGTACAGCCCATATGTCTACTACAACGAGCACTGCATCTGCTTCAACGCCCGCCACGTCCCCATGCGGATCGACCGGGCCTGTTTTGACAAGCTGCTGGACTTTACACGCCAGTTCCCCCACTACTTTGTGGGCTCCAACGCCGACCTGCCCATCGTGGGCGGCTCCATCCTGAGCCACGACCACTTCCAGGGCGGGCGATACACCTTCGCCATGGAGCGGGCCCCGGTGGAGCTGGAAGTGGCTTTCCCCGGCTTTGGCGACGTGGCCGCTGGCATCGTGCGCTGGCCCATGAGCGTCCTCCGTCTGCGGTGCGGGGACAGGGACCGGCTGGCGGCGCTGGCGGAGAAGATCCTGGCCGCCTGGCGGGGCTACACCGACGAGGCGGCCCAGATCTACGCCCAGACCGACGGAGAGCCCCACAACACCATCACCCCCATCGCCCGGCGGCGGGGCGAGGCGTACGAACTGGACCTGGTCCTGCGAAACAACCTCACCACAGAGGAGTTCCCGCTGGGCCTCTACCACCCCCACCCCGCCCTGCACCACATCAAAAAAGAGAACATCGGCCTCATCGAAGTGATGGGGCTGGCCGTCCTCCCCGCCCGGCTGAAAGGGGAACTGACCAAGCTGGCCGACGCGCTGGTCTCCGGCGGGGACCTCCGGGGAGACCCGGACCTGGCCAAGCACGCTCCTTGGGCGGAGGAACTTGTAAAGGAACATACCTTTACAGCTGAGAACGTCACCGGCATCCTCCAGGACGAGGTGGGCAAGGTCTTTGCCCAGGTGCTGGAGGACGCGGGCGTCTACAAGCGTACCCCGGAGGGCCAAAGCGCCTTCCTGCGGTTCATCGAGCAGGTCAAATCAGCGGAATAAGGAGGGGTCTGGAATGAAAACGATCCTGGTGGCCGGCGGAGCCGGCTACATCGGCAGCCACATGGTGGCGCTGCTGGTGGAAAAGGGATATGATGTGGTGGTGGTGGACAGCCTCGTCACCGGCCACCGGCAGGCGGTAAAAGGTGGGGCCACCCTCCGGGTTGGCGACGTGCGGGACGCCGCCTTCCTGGACCGGGTGTTCTCCGAGTTTTCCATCGACGGGGTCATCAACTTCGCCGCCTTCTCCCTGGTTGGGGAGAGCGTGACCGATCCTCTGAAATACTACGGCAACAACGTGGGCGGGGCGGTCTCCATGCTCACGGCCATGAAGGACCACGGGGTGGACAAGATCGTCTTTTCCTCCACCGCCGCCACCTATGGCGAGCCGGAAAAACAGCCCATCGAGGAGACCGACCGCACCGACCCCACCAACCCCTACGGCGGCTCCAAGCTGGCCATCGAGGGGCTCCTGAAGTGGTGTGACCGGGCCTACGGCATCCGCTACACCGCCCTACGCTATTTCAACGCCGCCGGGGCCAACACGGAGGCGGACATCGGCGAGGACCACCACCCTGAGACCCACCTCATCCCCATCGTCCTCCAGTGCGCTCTGGACCAGCGGGACCATGTGGGGGTCTACGGGGACGACTACCCCACGCCGGACGGCACCTGCGTGCGGGACTACATCCACGTCCGGGACCTGGCCGCCGCCCACCTGCTGGCCCTGGAGCATCTGGACAGGGGCGGGGCCAGCGGCGTCTTTAACCTGGGCAGCGGGGACGGCTACTCGGTCAAGGAGATCATCGAGACCGCCCGCAAAGTCACCGGCCACCCCATCCCCGCCACGGCGGAGCCCCGGCGGGCCGGGGACCCCAGCACCCTCATCGCCTCCAACGCCAAGGCGCGGGAGGTGCTGGGCTGGAAGCCAGAGCGGGGACTGGAGACCATCATCGCCGACGCCTGGACCTGGCACCGGAACCACCCCCACGGCTACGGCGAATGAACGGAGAATTGTCAAAGAAGCGGCTTTGCCGCTTCTTTGACAATCTTAGGGACCCCTTGCATTTTCCACCAAAGCTGTTATAATGGTTCCCGGCCCCGTGGGGTCAAATATCGCGCTGTACCCATCGTGGACAGCAGCAGGAGGAATCATCATGCAAAAAACCGACACCCGCAAACTCACTACCCTGGCGATCTTCACCGCGCTGATCATCGTGCTCCAACTCGTCTCCGCCCTACTCACCCGGTTCGTGCCCGCCCTCCCCGTCTCCATCACCCTGACGCTGGTGCCCATCGTGGTGGGCGCGGCGCTGTATGGCGTTGGCGCGGGGGCGTACTTAGGCGGCGTCATGGGCGCCGTGGTCTGGCTGTTCTGCGTCACCGGGCTGGACCTGGGCGGGGCCATGCTGTGGAACGCCCGCCCCTTCTTCTGCGCCCTCGTCTGCTTCGTGAAAGGCATCGCCGCCGGGGCTGCCGCCGGGGCCGTCTACCGGGCCATCGCGCCCAAGAACGCCACCGCCGGGGCCATCTGCGCCGGGATCACCGCCCCCGTGGTCAACACCGGCCTCTTTGTCGTCGGTATGTTCCTCTTCTTCCAGGAGACTCTGAGAGCCTGGGCCGGCGAAACCGATCTGATCAGCTACGTGATCCTGGGCCTGGTGGGGATCAACTTCCTGGTGGAACTGGTGGTCAACCTGATCCTGGCGCCCGTGATCGTGCGTATCATCAACGCCCGGCAGGTATAAAGGAGGCGCAAGCCATGATCCTCGCCATCGACGCGGGCAACACCCACATCGTGCTGGGCTGTCTGGACGGTCCGCGGACGGTGTTCACCGCCCGCCTGTCCACCGACCGCCAAAAGACCGCCGACGAATACGCCCTGATGTTCCGCAGCCTCTTCGACCTCCACCAAGTGGACCGCAAAGAGGTGGAGGGCGCCATCGTCGCCAGCGTGGTCAGCGAGCTCACCGAGAACATCCGCCGGGCCGCCGAGATCGTCACCCACCGCTCCCCCATCGTGGTGGGCGCGGGCATCAAGACGGGGGTGAACATCAAGATCGACGACCCCGGCCAGCTGGGGGCGGACCTGGTGGTGGGCGCGGTGGCGGCCACGGCCAAGTACCAAAAGCCCCTGGTCATCTTCGACCTGGGCACGGCGGACACCATGAGCGTCATCGACAGCGACGGCCGCTTCCTGGGCGGCGCCATCATGGCCGGTCCCCGGCTGGGGGTGGACGCCCTGGCGAGCGGCACCAGCCAGCTTCCCCGCATCGACCTGGACCTGCCGCCCAGGGTCATCGGCTCCAACACCCTCCACGCCATGCAGTCGGGCGCCATCTACGGCCACGCCGCGCTGGTGGACGGCCTGGTGGACCGGGTCGAGGCGGAGCTGGGCAAGCCCATGGCCACGGTGGTGGCCACCGGCGGCCTGGCCCGCGTGGTCATCCCCCAGTGCCGCCGGCACATCATCATCGACGACAGCCTGATGCTGGACGGCCTGCGGCTCATCTTTGAAAAAAACACCCAGAACTGAAACGCCTCGCAGAGTTTCGCGCCGCCAGGCGCGGAAAAAATCATAAATCATTTTTTCCGGCGGCGTGTACGTCGGAAAAAATACAACTCGGCCCGCAAACGTGCGACCCGGCTACCTTTGGTGGCCGGGTCGTGCGCTGCAGCGGGCCGCAAAAAAATCGTCAAAGGTCCTGGCGCCCGTGGGCGCCAGGACCTTTGACGATTACTTGCCCTGGATGTCCACGATGACGTACTCGCTCTTGCAGCCGGTCTTGAACTGCATGGCCCAGTCGGAGATGCCGGAGGTGACGATGAAGTCGGTATTGCCCCGGACCTCGTGGCCATAGACCAGGTCGTCGGCGCCGATGTAGCGGTCGAGGACGGTCAAGGGGAAGAGCCAGCCCCCGTGGGTGTGGCCCGCCAGCACCAGGTCTACCCCGCTCTCGGCCTGGGCATCAAAATCCTGGGGCTGGTGGTCGGCCACGATGAAATACGCCTCAGAGGTATCGCCGACCGTCTGGGCCCGCGCGTCCGCCATCAGCTCAGCCATGGTCATCCGCCCGCCCCGCATCTCCTCAGACCGGTCCTTGCGGCCGACGAGGTAGTAGCCGCCGCCCAGGGGCACGCACGCGTCCTCCAGCACGGTGACGCCGTTTTCCTCCAGCTGGGCCACCAGCTCCTCCGCGCCGTAGCCACGGTAGGCGTCCCCATAGTAGCCCTTGTCGTGGTTGCCAAAGACGTAGTAGACCCCGCGGGGAGCGTCCAACCGGCCCAGGGCGCGGCAGGCGGCCTCCATGTCGGCGCGGGAGGTGTCGTCGTCCACGAAGTCCCCCGCCACCACCACCACGTCGGGGTCCTCGGCCTGGAGTTTTTCCATCCAGCGGCCGAAGCCCTCCCCGTCGAAGGTGGTGCCCACATGGGCGTCGGCGAGCATGGCCAGCCGCAGCGGTTCCACGTCCTTATCCGTAGTCAGGGTATAGCTCTCCGCCCAGACGTTGTGGGCCAAAAACCAGCCCGCGGCCAGATAGAGCGCGGTGACGGCCAGTGCGGCGTACCCGGCGTAGTAGCGGCTGGGCTTGACCCGGCGGATCCGGGCGACCAGCCAGAGCGCCAGATCGCACACCAGCCAGAACACCACCAGATGCAGCGCCATCACCACGGCGTTGAAAGAGCCGTAGACCAGCCGCCATACGCCCAGCAGCAGCCCCGCCGCCAGCGCGGACAGCAGGACCCTGAGCCACCGTTTTCCGCGGGCCAGGCGCTCCATCCAGCCAAAGCGGTAAAAGCGGCTGGCGAGGTACAGCGCCGCCGCCAGGAACATCCCCGCGAGAAACAGCGTCAGATATTGCCACCACATGGCCCGTCCCCTCCTCTCTTCGTGGCTTCCAGTATACGTCTGGAATGTGGACATTTTATGAATAAGCGGGCAATTTTGGACTTGACAACTGGCAAAATTTCGGTATAATAATAGGGCTTGCCCATGGATGGCGAGCCAATCCTTGCCTCCGGCCTGGACCGGAGGCCATCAGACCATAAGGAGGTGCATACCAATGGCAAAAGTCAACGGCAACTACGAGGTGGTTTACATCCTCAACCCCAATCTGGCTGAGGACGCCACCGCCGCCCTGGTGGAGAAGTTCAAGGCGCTTGTGGAGAGCAAGGGCACTCTGGGCGAGGTCAACGAGTGGGGCAAGCGGCATTTGGCCTACCCCATCAACGATCTCACCGAGGGCTACTACGTTCTCATGACCTTCACCGCCACCCCCGACCTGCCCGCCGAGCTGGACCGTCAGCTGCGTATCAACGACAGCGTCATGCGGTCCATCATCGTCTGCAACGACGAAAAGTAAGGAGAGGCAGTCATGCTCAACAAGATTTTTCTCATGGGCCGTCTTGTGGCCGACCCCGAACTGAAGCAGACCACCAGCGGCCTGCCCGTGGTCACCTTCCGCATCGCGGTGGACCGGGACCGCAGAAACAAAGAGACCGGCGAGCGGGACGCCGACTTTGTCACCATCGTCGCCTGGCGCAACACCGCCGAGTTCGTCTCCCGGTACTTCTCCAAAGGCCGCATGGCCATCGTGGAGGGCCGCTTGCAGATCCGCCCCTACACCGACCGGGACGGCAACAAGAGAAGCGCGACGGAAGTGGTGGCCGACAACATCTACTTCGGCGATTCCCGGCGGGACAGCGACGGCGGCGGGTACCAAGCCCCCAGCGGCGGGTACCAGGCCCCCAGCGGCGGATATTCCTCCGCTCCGGCGCGGACCTATCCCGCGCCCCATCCCAGCACCTATGACGCCCCTGCCGCCGGCGCCGACCAGTTCACCGAGCTGGACGACGATGACGGCGAACTGCCCTTCTGAACAAAATCTGACCCGGCGGAAGACCGGGGAACGAAAGGAGTTTTCCCACCATGCCTATGGACCGTGAACAGCGCCCCCGCGGGCGTAAGCGCCGCAAGGTCTGCACCTTCTGCGTGGATAAGGTGGAGCACATCGACTACAAGGACGCCGCCAAGCTGAAAAAGTTTCTTTCCGAGCGCTCCAAGATCCTGCCCCGCCGCACCACCGGCACCTGCGCCATGCATCAGCGCCAGCTGACCGTGGCCATCAAGCAGGCCCGGCAGATCGCCCTCTTGCCCTACGTCACCGACTGATCCGCCACCGCCACATAGCGCCAACTCCCAACGTCACATACGGCGTTGGGAGTTTTTTTGTCTCCGGGGCATTGCATTGCCCGGCGGCTCCTTGTATAATGGGGTTTGACGAAATCTGTCGAAAAAGGAGGGGCTTTGGATATGGTTCGCGACCCCTTGTTCAAACCTCTGGCGCTGGCGTTGGCGCTGGCGCTGTGTCTGACCGCCTGCGGTGGCAGCGGCGTGGGCGGCGGCGTGGGCCGGGAGCGGCTCCTGGCCGACCACGCCGGCCAGGAGCCGCCCGTCTCCACCATCACGCCGGAGGCCACGCCCGCACCGGAGGAGCCCATCTCCACCGATGGCCCCGCCGGACCCTCCGGCGCCGCCGATGGGTCCGCCATCCCCGCGGGCTACGAGGCGTGGGGCCCGGGACAGGTGGTGGAGCACCTCTTCTTTCACCCGGTCATCGCCTATCCCCAGTGGGCCTTTCACGAATGTCCCGCCAGCCAGTCCCAGCGGGAGGGTCTGGACGACTGGATGGTGACGGTGGACGAATACAATAAGATCCTCCAGAGCGTCTATGACCGGGGCTATGTGCTGGTGGACATCAACGACGTCTGGAAGGAGACGGTGGACGAAAACGGCCAGGCGCGCATGGAGCGCCAGACCCTGGCCGTGCCCGCGGGCAAAAAGCCCCTGATCCTCTCCTTTGACGACACCAACTACTACGACTATATGCTGGAACAGGGCTTCACCAGCAAGCTGGTCTTGGGCGAGGACGGCGAGATCTGGGCCCAGTGTACCGACCCCTACACCCAGGAGACCTTCCTCACCCAAGACCTGGACGCCATCACCATCCTGGACAAATTCGTCCGGGAACACCCGGATTTCTCGCCCTGGGGCGCCAAGGGCTGCCTGTCCCTCACCGGCTACCAGGGGATCCTGGGCTACCGCACCCAGACCGACCGCACCCTGCCCGACAGCGAGCAGGCCGCTTGGGAGGCCAGCCGCCAGCAGGAGCGGAAGGCCGTGGCGCCCATCATCCAGCGGCTGAAGGAGACGGGCTGGACCTTCGGCTCCCACACCTGGGGCCATATCCGCCTGTCCACCCAGTCCATGGAATCGGTCCGGCAGGACACGGAGCGATGGCTGGCGGAGGTGGGCAGTCTGGTGGGCGAGACTAAGATCCTCTTCTACCCCCACGGCGCCCGGCCCGACGGCGACCACGACCAAGGGGAGGCCGGGCCCATGTTCCGCTACCTGCAGGAGCAGGGCTTCCGGGTGTTCTGCTCGGTGGGCGTCGAGTCCTACTCCAAGATCAAAAGCGACATCTCCGCCGTCATCTGCGACCGGCTCCACCCGGACGGCACCACCCTGCGCTGGCAGAGAAAGCGCTATCTGCAGTTCTACGACGCCCGGGACATTATGGACACAGCCGTCCGGCCCGACCTGGGATACCGCTGGGACGATTGAGAGGAGGACTTCCCGTGACCCATGACGAGCTTGTGAAGCTGGCCTTTTCCATGCTGGAGCGGGCCTATGTGCCCTACTCCCACTTCCCCGTGGGGGCGGCCATTTTGTGCAGGGACGGCACGGTGTTCACCGGCTGCAACATCGAAAACGCCGCCTACGGCCCCACCATCTGCGCCGAGCGCGCCGCCCTGGCCAAAGCCGTCAGCGAGGGCCATGCGGGCGACTGGGACGCCATCGCCGTGGCGGGCAACAGCGCCGACTACTGCTGGCCCTGCGGCGTCTGCCGCCAGACCCTCTACGAGTTCTGCCCCGACCTCACCGTGCTGGTGGCGCGGGCGGACGGGGACTATGTGGCCCTGCCGCTGAAAAAACTGCTGCCCTACGGCTTTGGCCCGGAGTCGCTCATTCAGGCGGAGTAGGTCCGCCAAACCGCCAAAAACCGCCCTTTTTCGCGGTTTTTGCTTGACAAGAACACCGGAGAGTGCTAAGATACCGTCAACGATAGAGGCGCGGAGCACATCAGTACCCCCATCCACAGACCGGACAGTCTGCGGGGAAAAGGGTGTTCCGCCGAAGGGGAGGCCGGGAGTCCGCCCGCCTTCGCCTGGGCCGTCGGGGAACACCCGGCGGACTGTCACGACCAGTGGAGCGCTATCGCCGTCGGAAGGCTTTTTTGCCCCATGGGTCGTGACCTGTACCCATGGGGCTGTTTGCTGTCTCTACCACCCAAAAAGAGAAAGGAAGAATATACCGATGAAAACCCGTTCCCTCAGATGGCTGCTGGCGGTGCTGGTCATCCTGGCCGTCACCGCCACAGCCCTGGCCGCCTCCCCTCAGACCCAGACGGACCCGGCCAAACTGGTAGACTGCGCCGACTGCGGCGGCGTGGGCGTGGTGCTGAACGACAGTCTGGAGGCCGTGACCTGCGACGCCTGCGGCGGCAGCGGCCTGGTCCCCTCTTCCAGCAATATGTACGCCACCTTCTGGGGCCTGGTGCCCCCGGTGGTGGCCATCGTGCTGGCCCTGATCACCAAGGAGGTCTACTCCTCGCTGTTCGTGGGCATTGTGCTGGGCGGCCTGTTTTACGCCAACTTCAACTTTATCGGCACCATGGACGCCATCGTCAACGACGGCCTGATCACCGCCGTCGCGGACACCGCGGGCATCTTCATCTTCCTGGTGGTCCTGGGTATCATGGTGGCCCTGGTGAACAAGGCCGGCGGCTCGGCCGCCTTCGGCCGCTGGGCCCAGGTCCACATCAAGTCCCGCACGGGCGCGATGATGGCCACCTTCGTGCTGGGCGTGCTCATCTTCATTGACGACTACTTCAACTGCCTCACCGTGGGCTCTGTCATGCGGCCCATCACCGACACCCACAAGATCTCCCGCGCCAAGCTGGCCTACCTCATCGACGCCACCGCCGCGCCGGTGTGCATGATCGCCCCCATCTCCTCTTGGGCCGCCGCCGTGGCCGGCGTGGTGGAGGGGGATACCAACGGCATCTCCCTCTTCGTCCGGGCCATCCCCTGGAACTTCTACTCCATGCTCACCTTTGTGTTCATCATCGCCATCATCCTGATGAAGTTTGACTACGGCTCCATGGCCAAGCACGAGCGCAACGCCATCGAAAAGGGCGACCTCTACACCACCGGCGACCGCGTGGACAAGGAGATGGACGTGGAGGATTACAGTCCCAAGGGCCGGGTCATCGACCTGGTCCTGCCGGTCCTGACCCTGATCGTCACCTGCTTCATCGCCCTGGTGTACGTGGGCGGCTTCTGGGGCGGCGACTACGCCGGGGACTTCATCGGCGCCTTCGGCAACACCGACGCCTACGTCGCCCTGCCCTGGGGCTCCCTGATCGCCCTGGTCCTCACCATCATCTACTTCATGGCCCGCGGCGTCGTGTCCTTCAAAGAATCCATGGCCTGTGTGCCCAAGGGCTTTATCGCCATGGTCCCCGCCATCCTCATCCTCACCTTCGCCACCGCCCTGAAGAACATGACCGGACTGCTGGGCGCGGCGGGCTTTGTGGGCGGTCTGATGGAGGGCGCGTCGGCGGGCCTGTTCAATATGCTGCCCGCCATCATCTTCCTGGTGGCCTGCGTGTTGGCGTTCTCCACGGGCACCTCCTGGGGCACCTTCGGCATCCTCATCCCCATCGTCACCGCCATCTTCTCCACCGACTCCACCCTCTTCATCATCGGCATCGGCGCGTGCCTGGCGGGCGCGGTGCTGGGCGACCACTGCTCCCCCATCAGCGACACCACCATCATGGCCTCCGCCGGCGCCATGAGCAACCACGTCAACCACGTCTCCACCCAGCTGCCCTATGTGATCACCGTGGGCGTCATCTGCTTCGTGAACTACGTTCTGGCCGGCTTCATCCAAAACGCCATCGTCTGTCTGCTCATCGGCGCGGTCCTCACCGTGGGCACCCTCTTTGTCATCAAGGCCCTGACAGGCAAAAAGGCCGTCCGGCAGTGATCCACTCCCCGCGCCAGACCATCAAAAGGGCACGCCCGCGGGCGTGCCCTTTGAAGTCTGTTCAGAAAGATCCCGCGCCCCCTCCGGCGCGCTGAAAGGAGGCGCCCCATGGCCCGGCTTCGCTACCCCTGTCTGGCCCTGGACCACGACGACACGGTGGTGGACTCCACCGCCCACATCCACTACCCCGCTTTCCTGGCCTGTGCGGAGCTCCTGCGGCCAGGGCAGGTCTCCATGACCCTGGAGGAGTATTTCCGCATGAACTGCGACCCCGGCCTTGGGGCCTACTACCGGAACGTAATGGGTCTCACCGCCGACGAGCTGTCCTTCGAGACCCAGTTCTGGCTGGACTACGTGGCCGGCCACGTCCCCGCGGTGTACCAGGGCATGGACCGGGTCATCCAGGAGCAGAAGCGCCGGGGCGGACAGGTCATGGTGGTGTCCCACTCCCGGCGGGAAAACATCCTGCGGGACTACGCCGCCCACGGCCTGCCCGCCCCTGACCTGGTCTACGGCAGCGAGCTGCCCCACGAAAATCAAAAACCCCATCCCTGGCCCCTTTTGGACGGGATGGAGCGGCTGGGCCTGACGCCGGAGCAGGTCCTGGTGGTGGACGACCTGCCCATGGGCCTGGAGATGGCACAGGCGGCGGGCACAGCCTTCGCCGCCGCCCTCTGGGCCCACAGCGTCCCGGAACTCCAGCGGCAGATGGACCGGGCGCCCCTCCGCTTCCAGCGCCCGGAGGCCCTGTTTGACTACCTCTTCGACCTCTGACGCCTCTCCGGGCCCTGTTCTCCCCACGTCCCCTCCAGCCTCAGCAGTTCCCGCTTCCTGTCCAGACCGCCGGCATAGCCGGTCAAACCGCCGTCGGCGCCCACCACTCTGTGGCAGGGCACCAGGATCGAGATCCTGTTCCGCCCCACCGCGCCGCCCACAGCCTGGGCCGACATCCGCGCCAGTCCCCGGCGGCGGGCCAGCTCCTGGGCCACCGCCCCATAGGTCCGGGTCTCGCCGTAGGGAATGGCGGCGAGAATGGCCCAGACCTGATTTTGGAACGGGGTCCCCACAAAGCGCATAGGCGGCGTGAAGTCCGGCGCATGGCCGGAAAAGTAGATGTCCAGCCACGTTTTGACCTTCCGGAACACCGGCAGGTCCTTTTCTTCCCAGGCCCCGTCCGGCCGTTCCCCAAAGCGCCTCTGCCCCTCAAACCAGAGCCCGGTGAGACTGTCCCCGTCCGCGGCCAGGTCGATGCGCCCCAGCGGGGACAGATAGCGGCTCGTGTACTCCATGTCCATCCTCCTCCAAAGCGGGGCCTCCGGCGGCGGGATGAGGCTGCGAACGGACAGCCCGCGGCCCCTCTCCGCCACAAAAAAAAGATCGGCAAACCCTCTGCCAGATTTGCCGACCCCTTGGTGCGGGTATGGGGATTTGAACCCCAACGCCTCGCGGCACGAGAACCTAAATCTCGCATGTCTGCCAGTTCCATCATACCCGCGTGTGGGGCATAGGGCATAGATTATTTTACTATTGTCCCTTGCAAAAGTCAATCGGATGGGACTATAATATCCGGGTAACGCCACAGGAGGAGACTTTGCCATGAAACATATCATTGCCGTCCATGACCTGTCCGGCTTTGGCCGGTGCTCGCTGACGGTGGTTTTGCCCACGCTGGCGGCTATGGGCGTGCGGGCCTATCCCCTGCTCACCGCCTACCTCTCCGCCCAGACCGCCTTCCCCGCCGGTGACAAGGCCGTTTTTCTGGACCTGACCGACGCGATGGGGCAGGTCTTGGAACACTGGAAGTACCTGAACGCCCAGTTTGACGGCTTTTACAGCGGCTTTTTGGGCTCGCCCGAACAAATGGACATCCTGACCGCCTGTCTGCGGGAGTACCAGAGGCCCGGCTTCCTGACCCTGGTGGACCCGGTGATGGGGGACAACGGCCGGCCCTACCGGACGTACACGCCCCAGCTCTGCGCCCGGATGGGGGAGCTGGCCGCCCAGGCCGACGTGATCACCCCAAATCTCACCGAGGCCGCTATTTTGCTGGGGGAGGACTACGACCCCGACCCCAGTCTGGACAAGGCCACCGACTGGCTCCGCCGCCTCAGTCTGGAGGGCCGCCGCTCGGTGGTGCTCACCGGCCTGTCCCTGACCCCCAGCACCCTGGGCGCGGGCTGTCTGGACCGGGAGACGGGAGAGATCCATACCTTCCAGGCCCCGCTGGCCCACGGGCGCTTTTCCGGCACCGGCGACCTCTTCGCCTCGGTCTGTCTGGGCCGACTGCTGGCCGGGCACAGTCTGGCCCAGGCCACCCAGACCGCCGTGGACTTTGTGGCCCGCGCGGCCCAGGCCGCCCTGGACCGCGGCGTTGACCCCTTGCAGGGCGCCGACTTCGAGCCTCTACTGGGACTTCTTACCCAGAGCCAGTAGGCCCCGGCCCACGCCCTGGGCCTGGAGCGCCGCCAGATAGAGTACCGCCCCAAAGGCCGCCGTACCGAGGCAGGACCAGGGCGCGCCCAGCCCCATGTCCAGGAGTTTGTGGAAGAGCAACCGGCAGCACAGCCCCATGAGCAGCGACGCCAGCCCCGGCGCCACCAGCGCGGTAAACGTGTCCGCCCGAACGTCCAGACAGCGGCGGACGTCCCACCAGTTCAGGGCCGCCCCCACCAGTGCGCTGAC
>CANQFT010000030.1 GCA_947599925.1 uncultured Oscillospiraceae bacterium
CGTGGTTGATGGACTCCACGGTCTGGGGCATGATGCCGTCGTCCGCGGCCACCACCAGGATGGCCACGTCGGTGATCATGGCGCCGCGGGCCCGCATGGCGGTGAACGCCTCGTGGCCGGGGGTGTCCAGGAAGGTGATGGGCTTGCCGTTCACCTCTACCTGGTAGGCGCCGATGTGCTGGGTAATGCCGCCGGCCTCCCCGGCAGTGACCTTGGTGTTGCGGATATAGTCCAGCAAAGAGGTCTTGCCGTGGTCCACGTGGCCCATGACCACCACCACCGGGGCACGGGGCTGGAGGTCCTCGGCCTTGTCCTCGCTGACGTCGATGAGCTTTTCCTCGATGGTGACGATGACTTCCTTTTCCACCTTGCAGCCCATTTCCTCGGCGATGATGGCGGCGGTGTCAAAGTCGATCACGTCGGAGACGGAGGCCATGACGCCGTTTTTCATCAGGGTCTTGACCACCTCGGCGGCGGTCTTTTTCATGCGGCTGGCCAACTCGCCCACGTTGATCTCGTCGGGGATCTTCACCACCACAGGGTGCTTCCGGGCGATCTCCAGCTGGAGCCGGCGCATTTTCTCCTGCTCCTCGGCCCGGCGCTTGCCGGACTGGAAGGCGTTGCGGCCCCGCTGGTTGCGGCCCTGGAACTTCTGCTTGCCCGCGGACATTTGCTTGGTCTTGCCCGCGGCCAGATTCTCCAGCCGCTCGTCGTATTTCTCCAGGTTCACCTGCCCGCCCTTGCGGGTGTCCACCACCCGCTTTTCCGGCACCCGCGTGGTGGGCTGCTGGGTGGCGGTGGACTTGCTGCGCTTTCCGCTCTGGCCGGACGCGGCGCCGGGCTGGGCCGGAGGGGCCGCCGGGCTCTGGGCGGCGGGGGCGGCCTTGGGCTCCTCAGGGGCCGCCGGTTGGACCGGAGCGGGTTCGGGCTCCGGGGCCTTGGGCTCGTGGTAGACCTCCGTCTGGAACACGGCGGTCAGGTCGTCCACCTGGTTGTGGAAGGTCAGGTAGGCGAAGATGATGGACAGCTCCTCGTCGGAGAGGGCCTGCATATGGTTTTTGGGCGTGGTGGCGTATTTGGTGAGGATCTCCGTGATGTCCTTGGTCTGCTTTTTGAAATCCTTGGCCACCTCGTGGACACGGTACTTGTTGTCAATACTCAAATCGTGACACCTCCATGGGCATTGGGGTTGGGCGCTTGTGTAAGGCGTTGGGAAAGGCTCTGGGCAAAGCCCTTGTCGGTGACGGCGCAGATGGCGCAGCTCTCCCGGCCAAGGGCGCCGCCCACCGCCGCTTTGCCGGCGGGAAGGGTCGCCAGAGGGACGCCGCCCAGCTTGGGCTCCAGCTTGCGGCGGGTGTGCGCGCCGGCGTCGGCGGCGATGAGCACCATCCGGGCGCGGCCTTCGGCCAGGGCCAGACGGACAGGCTCTTCGCCCACGGCCAGCTTGCCCGCCCGCAGGCACAGGCCAAGGTGGGTGAGAAGGCTATCCATCGCCAACGCCCCCTTCCAGTTCCAGGGCGATGGCCTGGGCCACCTCCGGCGGGATGGGCGCTTCCAGGGCCCGCTCCAGGGCCTTGGACTTCACCGCCTTTTTCAGACAGGTCGGGTCCGGGCAGAGGTAGGCGCCCCGGCCGGGCAACCTGCCCCGGCGGTCCAGGCTGATGACGCCCTCCGGGGAGCGAACCACCCGGATGAGCTGGGGCTTTTCCCGGTGTTCCCGGCAGCCCACACACTGGCGGACAGGGATCTTCTTGGGCACGGCGGTTCGCCTCCTTCTTTGTCGGATGCCGCGGGCCGCGGCTTATTCCTCCGCGGGGTCCTGGTCCTGGGGCTCAGGTTCCCCGGCGGCGGGCCTTTCGGTCTCGTCCTCCCCGCTGTCGGCGGCGGAGACGCTCTTGATGTCGATCTTGAAGCCGGTGAGCTTGGCGGCCAGGCGGGCGTTCTGGCCCTCCCGTCCGATGGCCAGGGACAGCTGGTCGTCGGGGACGACCACCTTGCAGCTCTTGCCGTCCTCCAGCAGCTGAGCCTTGACCACCTCGGCGGGGGCCAGGGCCGCGGAGACGTAGGCGATGGGGTCGTCGGAGTATTTGATGATGTCGATCTTCTCGCCCTTGAGCTCTTCCACGATGTTGTTGACCCGCTGGCCACGGGTGCCCACGCAGGCGCCGATGGGGTCCACGTTGGGGTCGGCGGACCACACGGCGATCTTGGTGCGGCTGCCCGCTTCCCGCGCGGTGGAGCGGATCTCCACGGTGCCGTCGTAGATCTCCGGCACCTCCAGCTCGAACAGGCGCTTCACCAGGCCCGGATGGGTCCGGGAGATGATGACCTGGGGCCCACGGGTGGAGTTGCGGACCTCCACCACATAGACCTTCAGCCTGTCGCCCTCGTGGATCGCCTCCCCCGCCACCTGCTCCGAGGCGGCCAGATAGGCGTCGGTGAACTCGCCGCCGGAGGTGATGCGGATGGAGGCGGCGCCGTTGCGGGGGTCGATGCGGGTGACGATGCCGGTGAGGATCTCGTGCTCCTTGGCGGAGAACTCGTCGTAGATCATGCCCCGCTCGGCCTCCCGCATCCCCTGGACGATGACCTGGCGGGCGGTCTGGGCGGCGATGCGGCCAAAGGCACGGGTCTTGATCTCCATCCGCAGTACATCGCCCAGCTGGGCCTGGGGCAGTTTGGTCTGGGCTTCCTCCAGGCTCATCTCGGTGAAGGGGTTGTCTACCGTCTCCACCACGTCTTTCTTGACGTACATCTTCACCTCGGCCTTCTCCTCGTTGAAGTCCACGGTGACGTTGTCGGTGATGCCCTCGTGGTCCCGCTTGTAGGCCGAGACCAGAGCCTGGGTGATCTTTTCCAGCATATACGCCTTGGGAATGCCCTTCTCCTGCTCGATGAGGTTGACGGCGGCGAAAAACTCAGGGCCGTCCAGCTCAGGGTTTTTGGGGGCGGGTGCTTTCTTTGCCATGGCTTCTATCTCCTCTTATTCAAAAAGTGACGTGCAAGCGCACAAGCGCGATGTCCTGCTTTTCCAGGGTGACGGTCCCGGCGGGGGTCTTCAGGGTGACGGCGCCGCCGGCATAGCCCGCCAACTCTCCCACCAGGCTCTTGGCCCCGTCTCTGGGCCGGTAGAGCTTTGCCTCTACCAACTCCCCCATGCACTGGGCGAAGTGCTCCGGTTTGCGCAGCACCCGGTCCGCGCCGGGGGAGGAGACCTCCAGGATATAGCTGCCCTCGATGGGGTCGGCCTCGTCCAGCTTGTCGCTGAGGACCCGGCTGACCGCCTCGCAGTGGTCGATGGTGACGCCGCCGGGTTTGTCCAGATAGACCCGCAGGTACCAGCTGCCCGCCTCCTTGACGTACTCCACATCCCAGATGTGGCAGCCGTTTTCGGCGGCGATGGGGGCGGCCAGGGCCTCGACGGTTTCGGTGACTTTTGCCATGGGCGGACCTCCTTTTGTGGAAAACTCCGGGGAGCCGCGGCCCCCGGAAAATTTCTAAAAGAAAGAGCGGGGCGAGCCCCACTCTTGTCAATACCTACTGTTCATACTATGTGCAGTATACCACTTTGTCCCAGGAAATGCAAGGGTTTTTTCCGGATTTTTCCGGCTTTTTTAGTCCCTTGCCCCGTACTGGGCCAGGTACGCCTCCATCTGCTCCTTGCGGTGGTCGTCCAGCACCACGGCGCCGTCGATGGGGCGGCCGTGGAGATAGTCGATGATGTCCCGGACGGTGACGATGGGGTGGACGGCGATGCCGTAGTCCTGGCGCAGTTCGTCCAGGGTGGTCTTGTCCCCGGCGCCCCGCTCCATGCG
The DNA here is from genome assembly GCA_947599925.1 of uncultured Oscillospiraceae bacterium. Lineage (GTDB taxonomy): Bacteria > Bacillota > Clostridia > Oscillospirales > Oscillospiraceae > MGBC124762. The sequence goes on from CANQFT010000030.1 coordinate 3,816, forward strand.
GTCCACGCTGACGAAGAGGTGGGTCACCTTCACGGCCTTGCCCAGACTGTCGAAGAAGGCCAGGCTCTCCCGCACGGCGGTGCCGGCGGTGACAACGTCCTCGATGATGGCGACCCTGTCGCCGTCCTGGAGCTGATAGCCCACCAGGGCGCCGCCCTCGCCGTGGTCCTTGGCCTCCTTGCGGTTGAAGCAGTAGGGCAGGTCCCGGCCATAGGCGCGGTAGAGGCTGGCGGCGGTGGTGACGGCCAGAGGGATGCCCTTGTAGGCGGGGCCGAAGAGACAGTCCACGCCGTCGGGGGCGTGCTCCTGGACACAGGCGGCGTAGTAGTCCCCCAGCCGCGCCGCCTGGGCGCCGGTCTTGTAGTTGCCGGTGTTGACGAAATAGGGGGTCCGGCGGCCCGATTTGGTGGTGAAGTCCCCAAAGGTCAGCACCCCAGAGCGGACCATGAAGGTGATAAATTCCTCTTTGTAGCCCATAAAAAGCCCTCCTGTGGTCTTTTCTCTATCATATCCAATTCCGGCTGCAAAGTCAACGAAAATATGCTGTTCCAGACCGCCGCGCCGGGGCCGGAACTGGCTCTTGCGGGGCGGGGCGGAAGCGTGTATAATAAACCCGCGAGGGCGCCGCGGGGCGGCGCTCCATCAGACGGGAGAGGAGGGGAGCGTGTCTATGCCGGAATTCAAAGTGGTCTCCCCCTTTCAGCCCCAGGGCGACCAGCCCCAGGCCATCGAGGCCCTGGCCCAAGGGGTGCTCAACGGCCTGGACGAGCAGACCCTCCTGGGCGTCACCGGCTCAGGCAAGACCTTCACCATGGCCAAGGTCATCGAGCGGGTCCAGCGGCCCACCCTGGTGCTGGCCCACAACAAGATCCTGGCCGCCCAGCTCTGCGCGGAGTTCAAGGAGTTTTTCCCGGAAAACGCGGTGGAGTATTTTGTGTCCTACTACGACTACTACCAGCCGGAAGCCTATATCCCCCACACCGACACATACATCGAAAAAGACAGCGCGGTCAACGACGAGATCGACCGCCTGCGCCTGTCCGCCACCGCCTCCCTCATCGAGCGCAGGGACGTGATCGTGGTCAGCTCGGTGAGCTGTATCTACGGTCTGGGCGAGCCCGACGACTACGCCAACATGATGATCCCTTTGCGGGTGGGGCAGGTCATCCCGCGGGAAGAGCTGATGGCCCGGCTCATCGAGGACCGCTACGAGCGCAACGACATCGCCTTTGAGCGCAATATGTTCCGGGTCCGGGGCGACACCATCGAGGTTTTCCCCGCCTACTGGCGGGACAGCGCCATCCGCGTGGAGTTCTTTGGCGACGAGATCGACCGCCTCAGCGAGATCAATGTGGTCACCGGCCAGCCCATCCGCCGCCTGGAGCACATCCCCATCTATCCCGCCAGCCACTACATCACCCCCAAGGAGAAGCTGGCCGCGGCCATCCAGGAGATCTACAAGGAGCTGGAGGAGCGGGTGGCCTTTTTCGAGGCCAACAATATGCTCATCGAGGCCCAGCGCATCAAGCAGCGAACCATGTACGACATCGAGATGCTCCAGGAGCTGGGGCACTGTTCGGGCATTGAAAACTACTCCCGTGTCCTGGCGGGCCGGCCGGCGGGCTCGCCGCCCATGACGTTGCTGGACTACTTCCCCAAGGACTTTCTCATGTTCATCGACGAGAGCCATGTGACCTTGCCCCAGGTCCGGGCCATGTACAACGGCGACAGGGCCCGGAAAACCACCCTGGTGGACTACGGCTTTCGTCTGCCCTGCGCCTTTGACAACCGGCCCTTGAAGTTCGACGAGTTTGAAGGGCGGCTCAACCAGGTCATCTACGTCTCGGCCACGCCGGGAGAGTACGAGCGGACGCGTTCGGGCCAGATCGTGGAGCAGGTCATCCGGCCCACGGGCCTCCTGGACCCCAAGGTGGAGGTGCGCCCCGTCCAGGGCCAGATCGACGACCTCATCGGCGAGATCAATGCCCGCGTGGAGCGGGACGAGCGGGTGCTGGTCACGACCCTGACCAAGAAGATGGCCGAGGACCTGACCGCCTACCTCCAAGGGGCCGGCATCAAGGTCCGCTACCTCCACCACGACGTGGACACCATGGAGCGGCAGGAGATCATCCGGGACCTGCGGCTGGGCGTTTTCCACGTGCTGGTGGGCATCAACCTGCTGCGAGAGGGGCTGGACTTGCCGGAGGTGAGCCTGGTGGCCATTCTGGACGCGGACAAGGAGGGCTTTTTGCGCTCCGAGACCTCTCTCATCCAGACCATCGGCCGGGCCGCGCGGAACGCCCAGGGCATGGTGGTGATGTACGCCGACGCCGTGACCCCCTCCATGGCCGCCGCCATCGGAGAGACCGAGCGCCGCCGGGAAAAGCAGGACGCCTTCAACCGGGCCAACGGCATCGTGCCCAAAACCGTCATCAAAAGCGTGCGGCAGGTGCTCAATCTGGCCGAGGACGAGGGCGAGGCCAAGCGCGCGGTCAGGCTCAAAAACAAGATGTCCCGCGCCCAGCGGGACGCCGCCATCGCCAAGCTGGAAAAGGAGATGCGGGAGGCCAGCAAGCGGCTGGAGTTCGAGTACGCCGCCGTGCTCCGGGACCAGATCATCGAGCTGCGGGGCCAGTGAGAAAACGCCCGCAAAAATCGAAAGCCCCTGAAACCGCAAGGTTTCAGGGGCTTTTTGGATGGGTTCAGAGCTCTTCCAGCAGGGCCACGGCGTGGGCGGCTATGCCCTGCCCCGTGCCGGTGAAGCCCAGGCCCTCTTCGGTGGTGGCCTTGACGCTGACCTGGTCGGGCGCCGTCCCCATGGCGCGGGCCAGGTTCTCCCGCATTTGGGGGATGTAAGGCGCCAGCTTGGGCGCCTGGGCCAGAACGGTGGCGTCCACGTTGCCCAGAGCGTAACCCCTGGCCCGCAGCAGCTCCATCACCCGGGTCAGCAGGGCCAGGCTGTCCGCCCCGGCATAGCGGGGGTCGGAGTCGGGGAAGTGTTGGCCGATGTCGCCCAGGCAGGCCGCCCCCAGCAGGGCGTCCATCACCGCGTGGGTGAGCACGTCGGCGTCCGAGTGGCCCAGCAGTCCCTTCTCAAAGGGGATGTCCACACCGCCCAGGACCAGGGCCCGGCCCTCCACCAGACGGTGTACATCATAGCCGTGTCCAATTCGCATGGCTCAACCCTCCAGCATGGCGCGGGCCAGGACCAGGTCGGCGGGGGTGGTGATCTTCAGGTTCCGGGGGTCTCCGGCGGTGAGGTGTACCGCGGCGCCCAGGGCCTCCACCGCGGCGCAGTCGTCGGTGACAGCGGCGCCGCTCTCCATTGCCTTTTGGAGCGCGGCCCGCAAAAGGTCCGCGTCAAAGACCTGGGGCGTCTGCACCGCGCGGAAGGCGGCCCGGTCCGGGGTCTCCACCACGCGCGTGCCCTCCACCCGCTTGAGGGTGTCGGTCACCTCCACCGCCGGCGCGGCGGCGCCGCAGTGCCCGGCGGCGTGGCAGACGGCGTGGATCACCTCGTGGCTCACAAAGGGCCGGGCGCCGTCGTGTACGGCGATGAGCTTGGCCTTTGGTGAGGTCTGGCATACGCCCTTGTAGACCGACTCCAACCGGCTCCCGCCGCCCAGAAGCACCTGGGTGACTTTGCTCAAGCCGTTGTCCCGGCACAGCCGGGCGATCTCCAGCAACAGGTCCTCGCGGGTGACAACGGTGATCTCGTGGATGTAGGGGCTGGCGCTCAGGGCGCGCAGAGTCCGCAAGATCACCGGCTCGCCGCCCAGGTCCTCCATCAGCTTGTCCGCCCCCTCCATGCGGCTGGACGACCCGGCGGCGGCCACCACACAGGCACAGCGCGGGCCCAGCAGTTGGGGCTTTTTCTTCCGCTTGAACAACATGGGCCTTCTCCTTTCCCCCGTGGGATCCTCAAAGAAAAACGGGCCGACGGACCGGCCCGCGGACGCGCTGTTACTGGCTCAGGGCGCTGTTGACCCGGCGCTCCATCTCCTCGTAGCTGGAGCCGTGGGCCAGCACCAGCTCGGAGAGCAGGATCTGCCGCGCGGTGTGGAGCATTTTGCGCTCCCCGGTGGAGAGGCCCCTGGCCTCGTCCCGGCGGGACAGGCCCTTGACCACGGCGGCCACCTCCATCAGATCGCCGCTCTTGAGCCGGACCATATTCTCCCGGTACCGCTGGTTCCAGCCGGGGGTCATGTCCACCTCCATGCCGGGAATGGCGTCGATCACCCTGTCGGCCTGCTCCGCGGCAACAACGGGCCGGACGCCGATGGCCTCGGAGGTCTCGGTGGGGATCATCACCACCATGCCGCCCACAGGGAGTTTGAGGATGTAGTAGTCGCGCGCCACGCCGCCCAGCTTTTTGCTGACAATGGAGTCCACAACGCCCGCGCCGTGCATGGGATGGACGATCTTGTCTCCGGGCTGAAACATGGTATGCCTCCTCTCTCTCCGCCAATGCCCTCTTCCAGAATTTAGCATACCACAGTTTTTGCAAAAAAGCAAGATTTTATATAGAATTTTTTTGCTATTGCCCCCTTCTCGTATCATACAAACGACAAAAATTTCCAACAAGAAAAAATTGGAAATTATATCTCCCGGCTGTTGCGGTACCTCTGCCCCGCCTGGGGCGTGATCCCCCGCGCGGCGAAGAGCTCCTCCACGGTGACAAAGGCGTAGCCGGCGTGGTGGAGCTGGTCCACCACCTGGAGGGCCGCGTCCACGCTCTCAGGGAAGATGTCGTGCATGAGGATGATGTCGCCGTCCTCCACGACGGAGACGATGTGGCTCACCTCCCGCTGGACGTTGCGGTCCCGCCAGTCCTCCGGGTCCACCGACCACAGGATGATGGGGCTGCCCGCGTTGCGCTCCACGGCGGCGTCCACCATGCCGTAGGGCGGGCGCAGCCAGTAGTCCCCCTCCCCCAGCACCTGGGTCAGCATTTGGCGGGTACGGCCCACCTGGGCGTCGATGTCCGCGTCGCTCAAGCCGGTGAGGGCCACATGGTCGTAGGTGTGGACGCCGATCTGGTGCCCGGCCTGGGCCATGGCCCGGACCAGGTCCTCGTTGTCCTGGATCTGGGCGCCGATGAGGAAAAAGGTGGCCCGGACGCCCCGGCGCTCCAGGCCCTCCAGCAGTCTGGCGGTGACGGCGCCCTTTGGCCCGTCGTCAAAGGTGAGGGCCACCAACTTGGGCGGCTGGGCCGTGGGCTGGACCAGGTCCACCTGGGCCACCTTGGGCGGCTCGGACCGGATCAGAAAGCGCCAGAAAACGCCCGCCAGGACAAAGGTCCCCGCCAGGACGATCACCAGCGGCCAAAGCCAACGTCGCCGCGCCACGGCCACACCTCCCCATCGCAGATGGGTCTTAGTGTGCCCCGGCGGGCGTATCTTTTACTGGAAAATGTCGGTGTTCAGAAGGTCCAACCCGGCCTGTCCGGCCTCGCTGAGCGGGTAGAAGTAGTCGTAAAAGGGCATGAGGAAGGCAAAGCCGTCCACAACGCGCTCCACCAGCGCCGGGCCGTCAAAGGTCTCGGCCGGGCAAAGGCTGTCGTGGATCAGGTTCCAGGATTTCAGGTTGTACCAGCCCGCCAGGTCCGGCGGCGCCCCCTCTTTGAACCGGGCGTAGCTCTCCCCGGCCAGGACAAACTCCCGCTGGCGCGACAACTGGGCGTTGAGGCGGGCCAGGCGGCCCGGCGCGGCGTCGATGGCGGCCCGGTGGCGGGCCATGGTGGTCGCCTTGGGCAAAAACATCCCCAGGCCGTAGCTCCAGCCGTCCCGTCCGATCTCGAACCAGAAGCCCGGCGCGTCCTGCCACTGCTCCACCGGCGGCAAGATGGAAAACCACAGGCTGGTCTTGTAGAACTCCGAGCCCCTGTACCGGCGGGCGTCCTTGTAGATGCGGGCCACCTTGCACAGCAGGTCCCGGTCCGGGCAGCGGTCGATGAGCCCGTCAAAGACCTGGTCGGCCAGGGCCTTCATGGGCTTTTGCAGATGGTTTACATAATCTTCTTTGTGGGCGTTGAACCAATCCCGCCGGTTGTTGGCGGCGACGCCCAACAAAAAGTCGTAGGTCGCGGGAGAGAAGCCCTGAAACATCCCCCTCACCTCCCGTACTCCCCGGCCAGTTTGCCAAAGACCTCCAGGGCGGCCCGGATGCGCGGGGTGGGGACGCAAAAGCTGAGCCGGGCGTAGCCCGCCGCGCCGAAGCCGGAGCCCGGGACCAACAGCAGGTCAAGGGCTTTGGCCCGCTGGCAAAAGGCCACGTCATCGGGCTCCAGAGTGGGCAAAAAGTAGTAGAAGGTCCCCGCCGGAGGCAGAGAGGTGTCGTAGCCCAGGGCCCCAAGGCCCTGGGTGAGCAGGGCGCGGTTCTCGGCGTAGATGGAGAGGTCCGCGGTGAGGCCGTCGCAGGCGGCGCAGAGGCGCTGGAAGAGGCTTGGGGCGTTTACATAACCAAGCCTCCGCCCCGCCCCGGCCACAGCGGCGAACACCTGGTCGTGGTCCGTCACCTGGCCGCCCACCAGCACATAGCCCAACCGCTCGCCGGGCAGGGACAGGGACTTGGACCAGGAGTAGCACACGATGGCGTCGGCGTAGTGATCCGGCACCCAGGGCGTCTGTTTCCCGTCGTAGACGATCTCCCGGTAGGGCTCGTCGGAGATGAGGTAGATGGGCCGGCCCAGCTCCCCGGACCTGCGCCGGAGCAGTTCCCCCAGGCCGGACAAGGTCTGGGGCGTATACACCACTCCCGCGGGGTTGTTGGGGGAGTTGATCAGCACGCCTCTGGTCCGGGGCCCGATGGCGGCGTCCAGGGCGTCCAGGTCGATCTGGAAATCCGGCGCCTTGGGCGGCAGGATCACCGCCGCCGCGCCCGCCCCTTCGATGAACACCTTATATTCTGGAAAATAGGGGGCAAAGACGATAAACTCGTCCCCAGGGGCCACGGTGAGAGCGTGGAACACACAGCACAGGGCCGCCGCCGCGCCCACGGTGAGGTAGAGGTCGTCGGGCCCATAGTCGTGGCCAAAGCGGGCCGTCAGCCCGGCGGCCAGCTTCCGCCGCGCCGCCAGATCGCCCTGGGCCGAGGTATAGCCGTGCAGCTCCAGCGGGTCGCTGTCCCGGATCAGCCGCTCCAACTCCTCCAGCGCGGCCTGGGGAGGCGGCACGCTGGGGTTGCCGATGGAGAAGTCGTAGACCCTCTCCGGCCCCACCTCTCCGGCCCGCCGGTTGCCGTATTCAAACAGCTCCCGGATCACGGACCGGGCCGAGCCCAGTTCATAGCAACGCTTGGAGACCATAGTTGTCACATCCTCAAAAAAGTGGTCGCGGCGGCGAACGGGTCATAGCCGCTTTGCGGTCATTATACGCCTTTTCGGGCCGTTTCGCAACGGGGTAGGCCATGGGCGGCGAAATTTAGCACTCAACGGCCGAGAGTGCTAAATGTTTACAACGCGTTCATGCTTTTCCCCGCCAAAACGCTTATACTGGCCATGAAAAGAAAGGAGTGGTGAAAGATGAACGGACAACATTTCACCCAAAAGTCCCTGGCGGCACTGCAGCGCGCCCAGGACCTGGCCTCGGAGTACGGCAACCAGCAGTTGGGCCAGGCCCATCTGCTGTTGGCCCTGGTGGACGACGAGACCGGGCTGGCGCCCCAACTGCTGACCCACATGGGGCTGACCCTGCCCAGCTTCAAGGCGGCGGCGCGGAAGCTGGTGGAGGACCAGCCCAAGGTCTCCGGCCCGGGCCGGGAGCCGGACAAGGTCTATGTGACCCAGGCTCTGGACGCGGCGCTGAACGCCGCCGAGGACGAGGCCCAGGCCATGCGGGACGAGTATGTGTCGGTGGAGCATCTGCTGCTGGGACTGTTGGAACGGGCGGAAAAGCCGCTGGCCCAGCTGTTCCAGACCTACGGCGTGACGAAGGAGGGGGTCATGCAGGCCCTCAGCGCCATCCGGGGCAATCAGCGGGTGACGACCGACAACCCGGAGGACACCTATGACGCGCTGAAAAAGTACGGCTCGGACCTGGTGGAGTTGGCTCTCCAGGGCAAGCTGGACCCGGTGATCGGCCGGGACGACGAGATCCGCAACGTCATCCACATCCTGTCCCGCAAGAGCAAAAATAACCCGGTGCTCATCGGCGAGCCCGGCGTGGGCAAGACGGCCATCGCCGAGGGTCTGGCCCAGCGCATCGTGAAAGGGGACGTGCCCGCCAGTCTGAAAGACAAGACGGTGTTCTCCCTGGACATGGGCGCTCTCATCGCCGGGGCCAAGTACCGGGGCGAGTTTGAGGAGCGGCTGAAGGCGGTGCTGGCCGAGGTGAAGAAGTCCGAGGGGCGCATTTTGCTGTTCATCGACGAGCTCCACACCATCGTTGGCGCGGGAAAGACCGAGGGCAGCATGGACGCGGGCAACCTTCTCAAGCCCATGCTGGCCCGCGGAGAGCTCCACTGCATCGGGGCCACCACCCTGGACGAGTACCGCCAGTATATCGAAAAGGACGCGGCCTTGGAGCGGCGGTTCCAGCCGGTGCTGGTGGACGAGCCCACGCTGGAGGACGCCATCGCCATCCTGCGCGGGCTCAAGGAGCGCTATGAGCTCTTCCACGGCGTGAAGATCGCCGACAGCGCCATCATCGCCGCCGCCACCCTCTCCAACCGCTATATCACCGACCGTTTTCTGCCCGACAAGGCCATCGACCTCATCGACGAGGCCTGCGCCCTCATCCGCACGGAGATGGACTCCATGCCCACCGAGTTGGACGTGGTGAGCCGGAAGATCGTCCAGCTGGAGATCGAGGAGCAGGCGTTGAAGAAAGAGACCGACAAGCTGGCCCAGGGCCATCTGCAAGAGGTCCGCAAGGAGCTCTCCGACCTGCGGGCCGAGTTTGACGAGAAAAAGGCCCGCTGGGAGAACGAGAAGATCGCCATCGGCCAGGTGCAAAAGCTCCGGACCCAGCTGGACGAGGCCAACGCCGCCTTGGACAAGGCCCAGAGGGAGTATGACCTGGAAAAAGCCGCCCAGCTGAAATACGGCGCCATCCCGGAGCTTCAAAAGGCCATCGAGGCCCAGGATCGGGCCTCCGGCGAGCGGCAGGAGAATCTGCTGCGGGACCGGGTCACAGACGAGGAGATCGCCCGGATCGTGGAGCGGTGGACGGGGATCCCGGTGGCCCGGCTCATGGAGGGAGAGCGGGAGAAACTGCTGCGCCTGGAGGACATTCTCCACCAGCGCGTGGTGGGCCAGGACGAGGGGGTCCGGCTGGTCAGCGAGGCCATTTTGCGCTCCCGCGCCGGCATCGCCGACCCCAACAAGCCCATCGGCTCCTTCCTCTTTCTGGGGCCCACGGGAGTGGGCAAGACGGAACTGGCCAAGACCCTGGCCGCCGCCCTCTTTGACAGCGAAAAGAATCTGGTCCGCATCGACATGAGCGAGTATATGGAGAAGTTCTCCGTCTCCCGGCTCATCGGCGCCCCTCCGGGCTACGTGGGCTACGAGGAGGGCGGACAGCTCACCGAGGCGGTGCGCCGCAGTCCCTACTCTGTCGTCCTCTTCGACGAGGTGGAAAAGGCCCACCCCGACGTGTTCAACGTCCTGCTGCAGATCTTGGACGACGGGCGGGTCACAGACAGCCAGGGCCGGACGGTGGACTTCAAAAACACCGTGCTCATCCTCACCTCCAACCTGGGCAGCCAGTTCCTGCTGGACGGCATGGACGGCCAAGGGGAGATCAGCCCGGAGGCCAGGGCAGCCGTGGACGGACTGCTGAAGCAGTCTTTCCGGCCGGAGTTTTTGAACCGGCTGGATGAGATCGTCTATTTCAAGCCCCTGACCCGCGAGAACGTCACCCACATCATCGACCTGATGCTGGCCCGGCTCAATCAACGGCTGGCGGAGAAGGAGCTCTCTTTGGAGGCCACCCAAGCGGCCAAGGACTTCATTCTGGACGCGGCCTACGACCCCCACTACGGGGCCAGGCCCCTGCGCCGGTATCTGCAACACCATGTGGAGACCCTGATCTCCAGGGCGATCATCGCCGGAACGGTGCGCCCAGGGCAAGCCCTGCGGCTGGACGTGGAAAACGGCGGGCTGAGTATAAAATAAAGTTTGTCAAAAAAGCCTCGCAGAGTTTCGCGCCGCCAGGCGCGAAAAAATCATAAATCATTTTTTCCGGCGGCGTGTACGTCGGAAAAAATACATCTCGGCCCGCAAACGTGCGACCCGGCCACCTCGGTGGCCGGGTCGTGCGCTGCGGCGGGCCGCAAAAAATTGTCAAAGGAGCGGCTCCGCCGCTCCTTTGACAACAGGTGGCTCTTCCGCATAGAATGGGCTGCGGTCCCATTACAGACCGCGCAAGCATCCAACGTAACGGTCAAAGGAGAACAAGCGCATGAGCCGATATTACCCTTCTGATTGGGCGGCCCAGGAGCGCCAGCGGCTGGATTTTCTGGCCTCTCTGGACTGCGGCTGTGACCAGCCCAAGCCGCCCTGCTGCCCCACCCCTTGCTGTCCTGAACCCGTAGGTCCCACCGGGCCCACGGGTCCTGTTGGCCCCACTGGGCCGACCGGCGCCACGGGCGCGACTGGTGCCACTGGTGCTACGGGCGCTACGGGTGCCACGGGCGCGACTGGCGCTACCGGTGCCACTGGCCCTGCCGGGGCTGCCGGTCCCGCCGGCGCCACGGGTCCCACCGGGCCCACCGGCCCTGCTGGGGCTGCTGGTCCCGTCGGCGCTGAGGGTCCCACGGGG
>CANQFT010000031.1 GCA_947599925.1 uncultured Oscillospiraceae bacterium
GCTTCCAGCCCGCCTTTTTTTGCCCCGGCCCTTGCCAGGGGTCCGGCGCGGTGCTATAATGAAAGAAAGTTCCCCTTTGGGGAAAAAGGAGGTCTTTTTATGTTGAAGCGCGCCATCGCCTGGGCCCTGACCCTGGGCCTGTGCCTCTCCCTGTCGGTCTGCGGCGTCATGGCCCAGGAGGCCCCGGCGGACCCCGCCATCCACGTCCAGCTGGACGGCCAGGAGCTGGTCTTTCCCGACGCCACGCCCCAGCTCCTTGACCAGCGCACCTTCCTGCCTTTCCGGGCGGTGTTCGAGGCCATGGGAGCCACGGTGGACAACCAGGGCGACGTGATCACCGCCGTCCGGGACGGCAAGACCCTGACCATGACCGTGGGCTCCAACCAGGCCACCGTGACAGAGGGGGACCTGACCGTCCCCATCACCATGGACGTGGCCCCCTTTGTGGACCCCTCCACCTGGCGCACCTACGTCCCCGTCCGCTTCGCCGCCCAGGCGTTCGGCTGCGCGGTGGGCTGGGACCAGGACGCCCAGACCGCCATCATCATCGACACGGAAAAGCTGGTGGATGAGGCCCTGGCGGGCAAGAGCTTTACCTACCTGGAGAAGATCGCCGCCATGGAGGAGAAGAACGAGACCGGCGCCTGGGCCATGGACGCCACCTTCATCGGTGACGAGTCCGTGGGCGCCTTCCCCGCCATGGCTCTGTCCTGCGAGCTCCACGGCATCCACCAGGAGAACCAGGCCCAGGTGGACATGACCATGAAGATGGACCTGGCCGACCTGCTGGCCGCCATCACCCAGCAGTCCGGCGAGACTGTCCCGCCGGATGTCCAGGCCACGGCGGACGCCCTGGCCCAGTCGGGGGTGTCCATGGCCATCCGGGGCGACCTGGACACCGGCAAGTGCTTCTTCCAGATAGACCTGGGCGCTTTGGCCGACCAGAGCGTGCTGGACCCCGCCACCTGGTATCAGATCGACCTTGACGCTCTGTTCCAGACCATGGGTACGGACTGGCGCAAGCTGGTCTGGGATCTCCAGCAGATGGACCAGGAAGAGCTGGTCCGGCTGGCCCTGTCCGCCTTGACGGTGGACAGCGCCGCCAACAGCTACACCGACCTCCGCCACACGGTGGAGACCGTCGTGACCGACCTCAGCGACCAGAGCTTCGTCCAGGACGGAGACAGTCGCGTCTCCACCCTGGAGCTGGGGCCGGTGGTCCTCTCCCTGTCCGTGGAGATGGACGGGGACCAGGTCACCTGCTACGCCTTGGACTGCTCCTGCCACCTTGAGAACCCCGGTCTGGATCTGTCCGTGACCACGACCCTGGACGACCAGGGCAAGCTGGGCGGCCAGTTCGCCATGGAGAGCCCTGGGGTGATCGCCGCGCACCTGTCTTTCAACGGCGCCTACACCCCCGCCTCCGCCGCCCCGGAGACCGCGCCTCCTGACGGGGCCCAGGTGGTGGACCTGGTGGAGCTCCTCACGGCCAACATGAGCCCCTACGATCCGGGGATGGGGGTCATCGGCGGCCCCGACGGTCCCATGACCGTGATGGCGTCCGACGTCTCCATCTGAGCCTTTCCCCCTCTCTCCCCAGGCGGGCCGGAGCTTCCGGCCCGCCTTTTTTCGACCCTCCGCGACAAAAATTTTCCTCCTCCGGCAAAATATATCTTGTATCTGCCAAAAAACGGTGATACAATATGCGGGTGTTTTGAAGAGAGAGGGAGAGCGCCTATGTCCATCGGTTTTGACAACAGCAAGTATCTGGAGACCCAGTCGGCCCGCATCCAGGAGCGCATCGCCCAGTTCGGCGGCAAGCTCTATCTGGAATTCGGCGGCAAGCTCTTTGACGACTTTCACGCCGCCAGGGTCCTGCCCGGCTTCGCGCCGGACAGCAAGATCCGTATGCTCTGCCAACTCAAGGACCAGGCCGAGGTGGTCATCGCCATCAGCGCCGGGGACATCGAGAAGAACAAGGTCCGGGGCGATCTGGGCATCACCTACGATGTGGACGTCCTGCGGCTCATCGACGCCTTCCGCTCCATGGAGCTCTACGTGGGCAGCGTGGTCATCACCCGCTGGGCCGACCAGCCCCAGGCCGTCGCCTTTCAGCGGCAGTTGGAGGGCCTGGGCGTCCGGGTCTACCGCCACTACTCCATCGAGGGCTACCCCCACAACATCCCCCTCATCGTCTCCGACGAGGGCTACGGGAAAAACGACTGCATCCAGACCACCCGCCCTCTTGTGGTGGTCACAGCGCCCGGCCCCGGCAGCGGCAAGATGGCCGTCTGCCTCTCCCAGCTCTACCACGAGTATAAGCACGGCGTCAAGGCCGGCTACGCCAAGTTCGAGACCTTCCCCATCTGGAACCTGCCCCTGGACCACCCCGTGAACCTGGCCTACGAGGCGGCCACCGCCGACCTCAACGACGTGAATATGATCGACCCCTTCCATCTGGCGGCCTACGGCCAGACCACGGTGAATTACAACCGGGACGTGGAGGTCTTTCCCGTCCTCAGCGCCATGTTCGACAAGATCATGGGCAGCAGCCCTTACCGCTCCCCCACGGACATGGGGGTGAACATGGTGGGCAACTGCATCGTGGACGACCAGGCGGTGTGCCAGGCGGCGCGGCAGGAGATCGTCCGGCGGTACTATGACGCCCTGTGCGACCGCCGCCGGGGCAAGGGCTCGGACGAGACGGTGTTCAAGCTGGAACTGCTGATGAAAAAGGCCGCCGTGACCCCGGACATCCGCCCCGTGGTGGCCTCGGCCCAGGACAAGGCCCAGCGCACCCAGCTGCCCGCCACCGCCATCCAGCTGCCCGACGGCCGGCTCATCCGCGGCAAGACCAGCGATTTGATGAGCCCCGCCGCCGGCGTGCTCCTCAACGCCCTCAAGGTGCTGGCCGACATCCCCAAAAAGGCCCACCTCATCTCCCCGGACGCCGCCATCCGGCCCATCCAGACCTTAAAGACCCGTCATCTGGGCGCCGCCACCCACCGCCTCAGCGCCAACGAGGTCCTGATCGCCCTGGCCATCAGCGCCACCACCAACCCCGTGGCCGGTCTGGCCCTGGAGCATCTGGCCGACCTGCGGGGCTGTCAGGCCCACTCCACGGTCATCCTGGACCACGCCGACGCCGAGACCTTCCAGAAGTTGGGGCTCCAAGTCACCTGCGACGCCCAATACGCCACCCGCGACCTCTACCAGCGCTGACCCTTCTCCTCCGCCGCGTCCGTTGCGGGCGTGGCGGTCCTTCTTTGTCCCAGCCCTTGACGGACGGGGACCGGACAGGTAAAATTACCCTTATGTTTTTCAACGGGAGGGATGGATATGGCAGTCAAATTCATTTTTGTCACCGGCGGCGTGGTCTCCGGGCTGGGCAAGGGCATCACGGCGGCCTCTCTGGGGCGGCTGCTGAAACAGCGGGGCCTGCGGGTGCGGGTCCAGAAGCTGGACCCCTATCTGAACGTGGACCCCGGCACCATGAGCCCCTACCAGCACGGGGAGGTCTTTGTCACCGACGACGGCGCGGAGACCGACCTGGACCTGGGCCACTACGAGCGCTTCATCGACGAGAACCTGACGGTGAACTCCTCGGTGTCCTCGGGCAAGGTATACTGGAACGTGCTCAACCGGGAGCGCAAGGGCGACTATCTGGGCGGCACGGTGCAGATCATTCCCCACATCACCGATGAGATCAAGCGCAACATCTATACCCTGGACGCCCCCGGCACCGACGTGGCCATTGTGGAGATCGGCGGCACGGTGGGCGACATCGAATCCCAGCCCTTCCTGGAGGCCATCCGCCAGGTCTGTTCCGAGCGGGGCCGGCAAAACGTCATGTTCATCCACGTCTCCCTCATCGTCTCCATCCCCGGCTCCGGGGAACTCAAGAGCAAACCCACCCAGCACTCGGCCAAGGAGCTTCTGGCCCTGGGCATCCAGCCCGACGTCATCGTCTGCCGCAGTGACTACCCCGTGAGCCAGGACATTCTGGACAAGATCGCCCTGTTCTGCAACATCCCCGTGGACCACGCCATCCCCAACCTCACCGGCGACATCCTCTACGAAGTGCCCCTGATGCTGGAGCGGGAGGGTCTGGCCGACGTGGTGGTGCGGCGGCTGGGGCTGATCTGCCACTCCCCTGACCTCACCGAGTGGGCCACCATGGTCCACCGGGCCAAAAAGGCCACGGACCATGTGAAGATCGCCCTGGTGGGCAAGTACGTCGCCCTGCACGACGCCTATCTCTCCGTGGTGGAAGCCCTGCACCACGGCGGCATCGAAAACGACGTGCAGGTGGATGTGTGCTGGGTCAACTCCGAGGACGTCACCGACGAAAACGCCCACCAGCTCCTCTCCGGCTGTACCGGCGTGCTGGTGCCCGGCGGGTTTGGCGACCGGGGCATCGAGGGCAAGATCTCCGCCGTCCGCTACGCCAGGGAGCACCGCGTCCCCTTCCTGGGCATCTGCCTGGGGATGCAGATGGCGGTGGTGGAGTTCGCCCGGCACGTCTGCGGTCTGGAGGGCGCCCACTCCAGCGAGCTGGCCCCCGCCACGGCCTACCCCGTGATCGACCTGATGCCCGACCAAGTTGGCGTCTCCGCCAAGGGCGGCACCATGCGCCTGGGGGCCTACCCCTGCCGCGTGACGGGGGAGGACACCTTCACCTACCGGGCCTACGGCGCCCTGGAACTCTCCGAGCGGCACCGCCACCGCTACGAGTTCAACAACGCCTACCGCGACGCCCTCACCGCCAAGGGCCTGAAGCTGGCGGGCCTGTCCCCGGACGGGCACCTGGTGGAGATCGTCGAACTGCCCGAGCACCCCTGGTTCGTGGGGGTGCAGTTCCATCCTGAGCTGAAGAGCCGTCCCAACAAGGCCCATCCCCTGTTCCGGGAGTTTGTCCGGGCCGCCAAGGAACAGCAGGGTGAGGCGTGACAGATCTGCCCAAAAAAACTGCCAAGGAAACGGCGTGGCCGCTCCTTGGCAGTTTTTTCGTTCCAGCGCCCGGATCGCTTCCCCATTTACAGCCGGGTAAAGACGCTGTATACCATCACAAAATGGCACAGACTGCCCGCCAGGATGAAAAGGTGGAAGATCTCGTGACACCCAAAGCGGGGGTTGTCCCGGCCGGGCCACTTGAGGGCGTAGAGCACGCCGCCGATGGTGTAGAGCACGCCGCCGGCCAACAGCCAGATGATGCCCCGCCCTCCCATGGTCTGCCACAGGGGATAGATGGCCAAAATGGCCAGCCAGCCCATGAAGAGGTAGATGCCCGAGGTGACCCAGCGCGGCGAGTTGACCCAGAACATGGTCAGCACGATCCCGGCGATGGCCAGGCCCCAGATGACGCCAAACAAGCTCCAGCCCCATCCTCCGGCGGTCCGCAGCGGCAGCAGGCACACCGGGGTATAGGTCCCGGCGATGAGCAGGTAGATGGAGCAGTGGTCCCACTTCCGCAGAGCCACCCGTCCCGCCACGCGGGTCCGCAGACAGTGGTAGAGGGTGGAGGCGGTGTAGAGGGCGATCATAGACGCGCCATAGATGGAAAAGGCGGTGACGGCCCAGGGCCCCAGGCCCCAGACGGCGGCCCGGACGATGAGCAGTACCGTGCCCAGCACCGCCAGCGCCGCGCCCAGACCGTGGGTGATGGCCGACCAGGGCCGCAGTCCGTCATAGGGATCCCGGTCCCGCTCCCGGCTCCGCCCCTGCCGCGGAAGGGGCATTTCAAATCCCATGAGAGGGATGCACTCGTCCACAAAATCGCCTCCAACGCTTTTTTATAACGAGATTATACTCCATCTTCCTATGTATTGTCAATATCAATATTACCAAATCCAATGCGAAATATTATATCAAATCTGACCGCGTACAACCAATCGTCCCCACCCAGTATAGACCGGGTGGGGACGGTTTATGCGGTGGCGGAGGGTCACGCCTGGTCGTCGTCCTGGACGGACACGCTCTGGGCCTCGTCGTCCTGGGCCAGCAGTTCCGCGATGCCCTCTTGGACCTGGGCGTTGCTCTCGATGGCCTCGGCTACGGCGGCGTAGCCACGGCGCTGTTCCTCGTCGGGGATGAGGTCATACTTGCGGTACTGGGCAAGGCCGGAACCGGCGGGGATGAGTTTGCCGATGATCACGTTCTCCTTCAGGCCCAGCAGGTGGTCCACCTTGCCCTTGATGGCGGCCTCGGTGAGCACCTTGGTGGTCTCCTGGAAGGAGGCGGCGGAGAGGAAGGAGTCGGTGGCCAGGGACGCCTTGGTGATGCCCAGCAGTAGCCGCGTGGCGGTGGGCAGCCGAAGCTCCAGGCCGTCGTTGGTCTCGCCGGCGTCGATGCGGGCCTGGACCTCGTCCACGGCGTCCAGGAACTCGGTGAGCTCGATGGTGGCGCCGCTGAGGAGGTTGGAATCTCCCGCGTCCTCCACCCGGACCTTCCGCATCATCTGGCGGACAATGACCTCGATGTGCTTGTCGTTGATGTCCACGCCCTGCTGACGGTAGGGCTTCTGGACCTCTTGGGTGAGGTAGTCGTACACGGCGTGGACGCCGCGGATCCGCAGAACATCCTGGGGATAGAGGGCGCCGTCGGTGAGTTTGGCGCCTTTCTCCACCCTGTCGCCGTCCTTGACCCGGAGACCGGAGTTGACGGGCAGAGCGTAGGTGACCACCTCGCCGTCGTCGGCGGTGATGGTGACGTTGGCCATGTTGGCCCGCTTGCCCTCCTCGATGGACACCGCGCCGCCGATCTCGGCCAACTGGGCCATGCGCTTGGGCTTCCGGGCCTCAAAGAGCTCCTCCACGCGGGGAAGACCCTGGGTGATGTCGCCCGCGCCGGAGTCGCCGCCGGCCACGCCGCCGGTGTGGAAGGTACGCATGGTCAGCTGGGTGCCCGGCTCACCGATGGACTGGGCGGCGATGATGCCCACGGCCTCGCCCGCGCCCACGCGCTCGCCGATGGCCAGGTTCATGCCGTAGCACTTGGAACACACGCCGCTGCGGGCCTGGCAGGTCAGCACGCTGCGGACCTCCACCTCGTGGATGCCGTGGGCCTCCAGCACCTCCGCGTCGGAGGGCATGAGCATGGTCTCGGTGTCGTAGAGCAGTTCGCCGGTCTGGGGGTCCACCACCGGCTGGGTGAGGTAACGGCCCCGGAGCCGCTCGGCGAAGGGCTCGATGACCTGGCCGTTTTCGCTGATCTCGGAGATCTTGATGCCGTCGGTGGTGCCGCAGTCGTCCTCGCGGATGATGACTTCCTGGGCCACGTCCACCATGCGGCGGGTCAGGTAGCCGGAGTCGGCCGTGCGGAGGGCCGTGTCCGCCAGGCCCTTCCGGGCGCCTCGGCTGGAGATGAAGTATTCCAACACGGAAAGGCCCTCACGGAAGTTTGCCTTGACGGGGATCTCGATGGTGCGGCCGGAGGTGTCGGCCATCAGGCCGCGCATACCGGCCAGCTGACGGATCTGGGCGGTGGAGCCACGGGCGCCGGAGACCGCCATCATGTTGATGGGGTTATACCGGTCCATGGCGGCCATCAGCGCCTTGGATACCTCCTCGGTGGTCTTTTCCCACGCCTGAACAGACAGGCGGTACCGCTCGTGCTCGGTGAGGAAGCCCCGCTTGAACTTCTGCTCGATCTGGACCACTTCCTGCTCGGTCTTGGCGATCAGCTCCGGCTTGGACTCCGGCACGGTCATGTCGTAAATGGAGACGGTCAGGGAGCCCACGGTGGAGTAGTGGTAGCCCTTGGCCTTGATGACGTCCAGCACGTTGGCCGAGACGGTGAAGCCGTGCTTGTTGATGCAGCGGTCCACGATCTTGCCCAGCAGTTTCTTGCCCACCACGTCGTTGACCTCAGGGTAGAAAGCCTGCTCCGGGTCGTTCCGGTCCTGGAAGCCCAGGTCCTGCGGGATGCCCTCGTTGAAGATCAGCCGCCCCACGGTGGTGCGGACCAGCTTGAACTGCTCCTTGCCGTCCAGCACGGCGCTCCTGCGGACCAAAATGGGCTCGTGGAGGTCCAGCGCGCCCTCGTCATAGGCCAGCCGCGCCTCGTCGTCGTCGGCGAAGGTGGACATATACTCCCTGGGCATCTCGCCCTTGGCCAGACCCTGGCACAGCCCGGCCACGGTGCGGCGGTAGCCCTCGTAGTAGTCCTCGTCCTTGACCCACACCTGGTCCGTGGGCGCCAGTTTCTCCGCCTTCAGCGCCTTTTCCACGTCCTTGGCGGTGTTGTAACAGCGCTCCGGGACAGGCTTCATCTCCCGCTCGTAGGTCAGGTAGTAGGAGCCCAGCACCATGTCCTGGGTGGGGATGTTCACCGGGCCGCCGTCCTGGGGCCGCAGGAGGTTGTTGGCCGAGAGCATGAGGATCCGGGCCTCGGCCTGGGCCTCGGCGGACAGGGGCACATGGACGGCCATCTGGTCGCCGTCGAAGTCGGCGTTGAAGGGGGTACACACCAGAGGGTGGAGCTTGATGGCCCGGCCCTCCACCAGCACCGGCTCGAATGCCTGAATGCCCAGGCGGTGCAGGGTGGGGGCGCGGTTGAGCATCACGGGGTGGTCCTTGATGACGAAGTCCAGGGCGTCCCAGACCTCAGGGCGGCCCTTGTCCACCATCTTCTTGGCGGATTTGATGTTGTTGGCGTGGCCGTCCTCCACCAGCTTCTTCATCACGAAAGGCCGGAAGAGCTCGATGGCCATCTCCTTGGGCAGACCGCACTGGTAGATCTTCAGCTCCGGGCCCACCACGATGACCGAGCGGCCGGAGTAGTCCACCCGCTTGCCCAGCAGGTTCTGGCGGAAGCGGCCCTGCTTGCCCTTGAGCATATCGCTCAGGGATTTCAGCGCCCGGTTGTTGGCCCCTGTCACGGCCCGGCCCCGGCGGCCGTTGTCGATCAGGGCGTCCACAGCCTCCTGGAGCATCCGCTTCTCGTTGCGGACGATGATGTCCGGCGCGTTGAGCTGGATGAGCCGCTTGAGGCGGTTGTTGCGGTTGATGACCCGGCGGTAGAGGTCGTTGAGGTCGCTGGTGGCGAACCGGCCGCCGTCCAGCTGGACCATGGGGCGGATCTCCGGCGGGATGACGGGCAGCACGTCGATGATCATCCACTCCGGCTTGTTGCCCGACGCCCGGAAGGCGTCCACCACCTCCAGCCGCTTGACGATGCGGGCCTTCTTCTGGCCGGAGGCGTCCTTCAACTCGGCCCGGAGTTCTTCGGAGAGCTTCTCCAGATCCACGTCCTGGAGGAGCTTCTTCACCGCCTCGGCGCCCATGCCGGCCTGGAAGTCGTCCTCATACTTTTCCCGGTAGTCCCGGTACTCCTTCTCGTTGAGAATCTGGTTCTTGGCCAGAGGGGTAAAGCCGGGGTCGGTGACGATATAGGCGGCAAAGTAGAGGACCTTCTCCAGCACGCGGGGAGAGATGTCCAGCAGCAGACCGATGCGGGAGGGGATGCCCTTGAAGTACCAGATGTGGCTCACCGGCGCGGCCAGCTCGATGTGGCCCATGCGTTCCCGGCGGACCTTGGCGCGGGTGACTTCCACGCCGCAGCGGTCACAGATCTTGCCCTTGAAGCGGATCTTCTTATACTTTCCGCAGTGGCACTCCCAGTCCTTGGTGGGGCCAAAGATCTTCTCGCAGAACAGGCCGTCCCGCTCCGGCTTCAAGGTGCGGTAGTTGATGGTCTCCGGCTTCTTGACCTCGCCGTAGGACCACTCCCGGATCTGTTCAGGGGAGGCGATGCCGATCTGAATGGCGTCAAATTCCGCGTAACTCATTTGCTTCTACCTCCCTTTCCTCAGTCCTGCTGGTCATCGTCAACGATGACCGCCTCATCGAAGAGGGCGAAATCGTCCTCGCCCTCGTCATCCTCGTCGCCCTCGGCGGCGTAGGAGGTGTCGTCCTCGTCCAGATGCTCCCCGTCCTTCACCGAGAAGCCCTCCGCTCCGGCGTACTCGCCCCGGCCCGCGCCGTAGTCAAAGTCGTCGTCAAAGTGGAAGTTGCCGGGCTGGTAGGTGTCGTCGTCCTCGCCCTTGAGCTCGATGACGTTGCCGTTTTCGTCCAGAACATTGATGTCCAGACACAGGGCTTGGAGCTCCTTGACCAGCACCTTGAATGCCTCCGGCACGCCGGGGACGGGCACGTTGTGGCCCTTGACGATGGACTCGTAGGTCTTGACGCGGCCCACCACGTCGTCGGACTTCACCGTGAGCATTTCCCGCAGGGTGTAGGCCGCGCCGTAGGCCTCCAGGGCCCACATCTCCATCTCGCCAAAGCGCTGGCCGCCGAACTGGGCCTTGCCGCCCAGGGGCTGCTGGGTGACCAGGGAGTAGGGGCC
>CANQFT010000032.1 GCA_947599925.1 uncultured Oscillospiraceae bacterium
TTGGTGATGTCCACGATGTTGTTGATGGGCCGCACGCCCATGGCCCGCAGCCGCCGGCGCATCCACATGGGCGAGGGCGCGATCTTCACCTTGCGGACCATCCGGGCCGTGTACCGGGGCACCAGCCGCTCCGCCGGGGTCTCCACGTCCAGCAGCTCCGCCAGTGAGCCCTCCGCGCCGCCCTTGACCACGGGCGTGTGGAGGGTGAGGGGCGTGTCAAAGGTGGCGGCGGCCTCTCTGGCCAGGCCGATGACGGAGAGGCAGTCGGGCCGGTTGGGGGTGATCTCAAACTCCACCACGTGGTCGTCAAAGCCGATGGCTTCCCGCACGTCCGCGCCCAGGGTCAGCTTGCCCGCCAGCTCCGGGTCGCTGGAGAGGACGAAGATGCCGTCCTCAATGGCGTAGGGGAAGTCGTGGCCGGTGAGCCCCAGCTCCTTGAGGGAGCAGAGCATCCCGTTGGAGGCCACGCCCCGCAGCTTGCCCGCGGTGATGTGGACCCCGCCGGGGAGGTCGGAGTCGTCCATGGCGACGGGGACAACGTCCCCCACCTGCAGGTTCTGGGCGCCGGTGACGATCTGGACGGGTTCTCCCGCCCCCACATCCACCTGGCAGACCCACATATGGTCGCTGTCCGGATGGCGCTCCAGGGTCTTGACCTGGCCCACCACCACGTTTCGTATCTCGCTGCCCTCGATCTGGGTGGTCTCCACCTTGGAGCCGGAGAGGGTCATGGCCTCGGCAAATTCCTTGTCGGAGGCGGCGACGGGGACAAATTCATTGAGCCATTCACGGGATAAGTTCATCGTTCACAGCCTCCTTTCTCAGAATTGCTCCAGGAATCGGACGTCGTTTTCAAAGATGAGCCGCAGATCGGCGATCTTGAAGCGCCGCATGGCGGTGCGCTCCAGGCCCATGCCAAAGGCCCAGCCCGACCACACGTTGGGGTCGATGCCCGACATCTCCAGCACAGTGGGGTGGATCATGCCGGCCCCCAGCAGCTCGATCCAGCCCTCCCCCTTGCAGGTGGGGCAGCCCGCGCCGCCGCACTTGTGGCACTGCACATCCATCTCGCAGCTGGGCTCGGTGAAGGGGAAGTGGTGGGGGCGGAAGCGGGTCTTGGTGCCCGCGCCGTAGAGCCGCTCCACCAGCAGGTTCAACGTCCCCTTCAGATCGGCCATGGTGACGTTCTTGTCGATGACCATCCCCTCCACCTGGTGGAACATGGGGGAGTGGGTGGCGTCCACCTCGTCCTTGCGGTAGACCCGCCCAGGGGCGATGATCCGCATGGGCAGAGGCATGGTCTCCATGGCCCGGACCTGCATGGGAGAGGTCTGGGAGCGGAGCATGACCCGCTCGTCCCGGTCAAAGTAGAAGGTGTCCGACCAGTCCCGGCTGGGGTGGCTCTCCTCGGCGTTTAAGCGGTCGAAGTTCAGCTCCGCCAGCTCCACCTCCGGCCCGTCCAGCACGGTGAAGCCCATGCCCACGAACACGTCCTTGATCTCGTCCAGGGCCAGATACATGGGGTGGCGGTGGCCGATCTTGGGCGCCTTGCCGGGGATGGTCACATCCACCGTCTCCGCCTTCAGCTTCCGCTCCAGCGCCGCCGCCTCCAGCTTTTTGGAGGCCGTCTCCAGCGCGGCCTCCACCGCGGCGCGGGCCTCGTTGGCCAGGGCGCCCATGGCGGGGCGCTCCTCGGCGGAGAGCCGGCCCATCTGCTTCAAAAGCGCCGTCAACTCGCCCTTCTTGCCCAGGTACTTCAGCCGCGCGGCCTCCAGCTCTTCCCCAAGGGTGGCCTTGGCCATGGCCGCCAGGCCCTCTTCCCTGACCCTGGCCAGATCTTCTCGGATGCCCATTTCCTTTCCTCCTTACAAAAATGCCACAAAAAACCCCTCCGTCCCCATACAGACAGGGACGAAAGGGATTCCTTCCGCGGTACCACCCACATTTACGCGCGTTTTTCCAACGGCGTACGCTCTCGGTCTGTAACGTGGACCATCCGTTCCGGCCTTGTCAGCCGGACCGCTCCCAGGCGAACCAAGCGCGGGTCCCTCGGCCCCACTTTCAGCCGATGGCGGGGCCTCTCTCTCAGGGACGGAGACGCTATTTTCCTGTTCTCCGCGTTTGAACGGCATTTATCATACCACAGCTTTCCGCAAAATGCAAGGGTTTTTCTCCCTCTGTCCCGCCGGGGCCCGCCCACCCCTCGGCAGGCGGGGGAAAGCCCTTGCTTTTTCCCGGAAAACAGTCTATAATATGATCTCGCAGGTCTGGGAAAAGGCGGACCGTCTGGCCGCGAATCCCTGGACCCGGAGGCAAACCATGGTCAAAGCCATCGTCGGCGCCAACTGGGGCGATGAGGGAAAGGGCAAGATCACCGACCTCATGGCCAGACAGTCCGATGTGGTCATCCGCTTTCAGGGCGGTGCCAACGCCGGACACACCATCATCAACGATTACGGCCGCTTCGCCCTGCACATCCTGCCCTCTGGCACCTTCTACCCCCACGTGACCAACGTCATCGGAAACGGCGTGGCCCTGGACGTGAAGAAGCTGGTCCATGAGCTGGCGGACATCACCGGGCAGGGCGTACCCGCCCCCAACCTCATCGTCTCGGAGCGGTGCCAGCTGCTGCTGCCCTACCACGTCCTCCAGGACGCCTACGAGGAGGAGCGGCTGGCGGGCCAGGCCTTTGGCTCCACCAAGAGCGGCATCGCCCCCTTCTACTCCGACAAATACGCCAAGATCGGCATCCAGGTCTGCGACCTCTTTGACGAGTCCCGGCTGCGCCAGCGGCTGGACCACGTCCTGGACATCAAAAACGTCCTCTTTGAACACCTCTACCACAAGCCCAAGCTGGCGGCGGAGGCGCTGATGGAGGAACTTCTCTCCCTGCGGGACAGCATCCGTCCCTACGTGGGGGACGCGGTGGGCTTTGTCCACCAAGCCATCAAAGAGAACAAGACCGTTCTGCTGGAGGGGCAGCTGGGCTCCATGAAGGACCCGGACCTGGGCATCGTGCCCATGACCACCTCCTCCCACACCTTGGCGGGCTACGGCTGCGTGGGCGCGGCGGTCCCGCCCACGGCCATTGAGGACGTCATCGCCGTCACCAAGGCGTACTCCTCCAGCGTCGGCGCCCCGTCCGAGCCCTTTGTCAGCGAAGTCACCGGCCCAGCCGGGGACGAACTGCGGCGGCGCGGCGGCGACAGGGGCGAGTTTGGCGCCACCACAGGCCGGCCCCGGCGGGTGGGCTGGTTCGACTGCGTGGCCACCAAATACGGCTGCATGGTCCAGGGCGCCACCCAGGTGGCCCTCACCTGCCTGGACGTGCTGGGTTATCTGGACCAGATCCCCGTGTGCGTAGGCTACGAGATCGACGGCCAGATCACCGACGTCTTCCCCACCCCTCCCCTGCTGGCCCGTGCCAAGCCCGTCTTTGAGACCCTGCCGGGCTGGAAACGGGACATCCGGGGCGAGACGGACTTCTCCAAGCTGCCCCAGGAGGCCCAGGACTACGTTTCCTTCATCGAAGCGCGCATCGGCGCCCCCATCACCATCGTCTCCACCGGCCCCAAGCGGGACGAGATCGCCCGGCGGTGAGACCGCCGCGCCGCCCCCTTCCCGGACGGACAAAAAGCGCTGAAAAAATGCGGCGAAGCCGCCCCTTTCCCGGACAGAAAATGACCTGGCCCATGTGGGTCAGGTCATTTTTTGCCGTCAGCGTCCCTCGATGGCGTCTCTGGCGTCCCGGCCCATGTCCCGCGCCGCGTCGCCCATGTCGTCCAGAGTGTCCTGGACCCCTTCGCCCAGGTCCTCCAAGGGGCTGCTCTCCGCCTGGCCGGGGGCGTTGCCATTGCCGGTCTCTCCGGCTCCGCCGCCCCCGGCCTCATCGCCGCCCACCACGCCGTCGGGCCCGGCCAGGTCCTCAAAGCCGTCCTCCGGGTCGGGCATACTGGAGGGCGCGGTCTGGTTCGCTCCGGCGCCCGCGCCCGTGCCCGCGCTGGGGCTGGGCTGGGCCATGTTGCTGCCGGTCCGGTCGCCGCCGCAGCCCGCCAGAGGCAGGACCAAAAGGGCGGCCAGACAGACAGCCATCCAAGTCTTTTTCATCTCTTGTTTCCTCCCTCAGCGGAAAAGTTCGCGGCCTTTCCGCTGCCAGTAGTGTTTCGCGTCCGGCCCCAAAATAGACCCGGAAAAATACGGGCAAAAATTGCTTGCGCTTTTTTCCAGTTTGTGGTATGCTGGATTTAATCAAGAATAATTCCTGTTAAGGAGGTCCTCCCATGGCCGTCCAGAGGTATTCCCGCCAGCGTGAGTTGATCTACAACGCCGTGCGCGCCTCCAGGGACCATCCCACCGCCGAGATGGTATACGCCGCTCTGAAGGGCGACCACCCCAATCTGAGCCTGGGCACGGTGTACCGCAACCTCCATCTTCTGGCCCGCGAGGGGAAACTGCGGCGGATGCCCTTCCCCGTGGAGCGGTTTGACGGCGAGGTGACGCCCCACCACCACTTCTGCTGTGAGGCGTGCGGCCGGGTGATGGATGTGTCCCTGCCCTACGACGCCTCGCTGGACCGCGCCGCCGCCGGGTGCGGCCTTGTCACCCACCACGCCACCGTGTTCTACGGCCTGTGTACCCAGTGCCGGCAGGCGGAGCAAGCCGCCAAACCACCACGTTGCTTGTCCCCGGTCCGCCGGGGTAAAGGGCAAAATACAAAAAAGGAGATGTGACATATGGAACTCAAGGGTAGCAAGACCGAGGCCAATCTCTGGAAAGCCTTTGCCGGAGAGAGTCAGGCCCGCAACAAGTACACCTACTTCGCCAGCCGCGCCAAGAAAGAGGGCTATGAGCAGATCGCCGCCATCTTCCAGGCGACCGCCGACAACGAAAAGGAGCACGCCAAGATCTGGTTCAAGGAGCTGGGCGGCATCGGCGATACCGCCGAGAACCTGGCCGCCGCCGCCGCGGGGGAGAACGAGGAGTGGACGGCCATGTATAAGGAGATGGCCGAGACCGCCAAGGCCGAGGGCTTTGACCGTCTGGCCGCCCTCTTCTCCATGGTGGCCGACATCGAGCGCGAGCACGAGGAGCGCTATCGCGCCCTGCTGAAGAACTTGAAGGAGGACCTGGTGTTCCAGCGGCCCGACGGGGAGTACATCTGGGTCTGCCGCAACTGCGGCCACATCCACACCGGCAAGTCCGCGCCCCAGGTCTGCCCTGTCTGCGCCCATCCCCAGGCTTACTTTGAACTGCGACAGACCAACTACTGATCCCCCCACTCTCCCCAAACGGGTTGCAAAACATCGTCAAAGAAGCGGCGGAGCCGCTTCTTTGACGATCTCAGGCGGGCC
>CANQFT010000033.1 GCA_947599925.1 uncultured Oscillospiraceae bacterium
CCCAAAGAGCTTATCATCCTCTGACTCTGAGAATTGGAAAACAAACCCTTGCAATTTTCATCCATATAGGGTAAAATACTCAGGACAGTACGGATTTCTATCAAGACAAGACATAGTTTGGAGGAATCATCAATGGCTACCATTTCCGCAAGTGAATTTCGCAACGGCGTGACCTTTGAGATGGACGGGCAAGTCATGCAGGTGGTGGAGTTCCAGCACGTCAAGCCCGGCAAGGGCGCCGCTTTCGTCCGCACCAAGATGAAAAACGTCATCACCGGCGCCGTCACCGAAACGTCCTTCAACCCCACCGCCAAGTTCGAAGGCGCCTTCGTAGAGCGCAAGGACATGGAGTACAGCTACTCCGACGGCGACCTCTACTACTTCATGGACCCGGAGACCTACGACCTGGTCCCCATCGGCAAGGACACCCTGGGGGACAACTTCAAGTTCGTCAAGGAGAACATGGTCTGTAAGATCAGCTCCTACAAGGGCAAGATCTTCGCCGTGGACCCGCCCACCTTCGTGGAGCTGGAGATCACCGACACCGAGCCCGGCTTCGCCGGCAACACCGCCACCAACGTCACCAAGCCCGCCACCCTGGAGACCGGCGCGGAGATCAAGGTCCCGCTGTTCATCTCCGCCGGCGACAAGATCCGCATCGACACCCGCACCGGCGAATACCTGGAGCGCTGCAAGGGCTGAGCCCGCGCGGAGACGCCACACAACAACTGAAAGGGGAATACGCCATGACGATCACCGAAAAAGTCGCCTACCTCAAGGGTCTGGCCGAGGGCCTTGCCATCGACACCGAAAAATCCAAAGAGGGCAAGCTCATCTCCGCCATCATCGACGTGCTGGAGGACATGGGCCTGTCCATCGAGGACATGGAAAACAACATGGACGAGCTGGCCGAGGAGATGGACGCCATCTCCGACGACCTGGCCGACGTGGAGGAGGACCTCTACGGCGACGGGGACGACGAGGACGAGGAGTTCTTCCAGGTGGAGTGCCCCAACTGCGGCGAGCTCCTGGAGATCGACCAGGACGCTCTGGAGGAGGGCGTCATCCAGTGCCCCGGCTGCGATCAGAAGTTCGCGCTGGACCTCTTTGACGACGACGAGTGCTGCTGTGACTGCGGCCCCCACGACCACGAGCCTCCCCACGGTCACCACGGTCCCCACGACCACGAGCCTCCCCACGGCCACCACGGCCCTCACGACCACGAGCCCCCTCACGGCCCCCACGACCACGACGAGGAGCCGGAGGAGCCCCATCCCGTGCCGCCCAAGAAGCCCCTCAAGCGGCCTGGGAAGAAGGACCCGAAGAAGGACTGATCTACGCCCAGCGGCGCCGCCCCACAAGGGCGACGCCGCTTTTTTATTTTTTGGCAAAAAAGTTTTCCCTTACCCCTATGCAAACGAGGAAAAATAAGGTACAATATACAGTACGCATACTTCGCCTTGGAGAACAGGGCATACCATATCATGTTGAGGGGAGAGGATCGTGATGGATGAGCCCAAATTTCGTCGGGTCCTGCTGAAGATCAGCGGGGAGGCCCTGGCGGGAGACGCGGGCCGGGGCCTGGACTTCGACGTCATCGCCCAGGTCTGCGACGTGATCAAAAAATGTCTGAACGCGGGCGTCCAGATCGGCGTGGTCATCGGCGCCGGCAACTTCTGGCGCGGGGTGAAGGACGGCGGCGGACGGATGGAGCGCACCCGCGCCGACCACATGGGGATGTTGGCCACCGTGCTCAACTGCCTGGCCGTGGCCGACGTGATGGAACAGCACGGCATCCCCGTCCGGGTCCAGACCGCGCTGGAGATCCGCGCCGTGGCCGAGCCCTACATCCGCTCCCGCGCCATCCGCCATCTGGAAAAGGGCCGCGTGGTCATCTTTGGCTGTGGCACGGGCAACCCCTTCTTCTCCACCGACACCGCCGCCGTGCTCCGGGCCGCGGAGATCGAGGCCGACGCCATCCTGCTGGCCAAG
This sequence comes from uncultured Oscillospiraceae bacterium, assembly GCA_947599925.1. GTDB lineage: Bacteria > Bacillota > Clostridia > Oscillospirales > Oscillospiraceae > MGBC124762. Next base: position 1,993 of record CANQFT010000033.1, read on the forward strand.
AACATCGACGGGGTCTACTCCGCCGACCCCCGCACCGACCCCAGCGCCGTGAAATACGACTCCATCTCCTACGACCAGGTCCTGGCCCAGCATCTCCAGGTCATGGACTCCACCGCCACGTCCCTGTCCATGGACAACAGCATCCCCGTCATCCTCTTCGCTCTCAAGGACCCGGAGAACATCTACCGCGTGGTCATGGGCGAGAAGGTCGGCACAATCGTAAAGGAGGAAAAAAGAAATGACCGCTGAGGAAAACAAGGTATTTGAATCCAAGATGCAAAAGACCGTAGAAGTGGTCAAGGGCGACTTCGCCTCCGTCCGGGCGGGCCGGGCCAACGCCGCCGTGCTGGACAAGATCCAGGTGGAGTATTACGGCGCCATGACCCCGCTGCAGCAGGTGGCCTCCATCTCCTCGCCCGACCCCCGCACCCTGATGATCCAGCCCTGGGACGCCAGCATCCTCAAAACCATCGAAAAGGCCATCCAGGTCTCCGACCTGGGCATCAACCCGCAAAACGACGGCAAAGTTCTGCGCCTGGCCTTCCCGCAGCTCACCGAGGAGCGCCGCAAGGAGCTCACCAAGCAGGTCCAGAAGTACGGCGAAAACGGCAAGGTGGCCATCCGCAACATCCGCCGGGACGCCATGGAGCAGTTCAAGTCCATGGAGAAGAAAGGCGAGATCACCGAAGACGACCGCAAGGACCTGGAATCCGACCTCCAAAAGCTCACCGACAAATACTGCAAGGAGATCGACAACCTTGTCAGCGCCAAGGAAGCGGAGCTGATGGCCGTCTGACGGCCCGGCTCCTCTGGGAGTTGAAATTCGCTATGCTGTTTCGCAAACCGGCCCCCACCTCCGACCTGGACCTGGACCATCTGCCCCGGCACGTGGCCATCATCATGGACGGCAACGGCCGCTGGGCCAAGCGGCGCCATGTGCCCCGCGGCGCCGGCCACGCCGCCGGCGCGGAGACCCTGCGCCGTATCGCCACCTGCGCCAGAGACCTGGGCATTCCCTACCTGACCCTCTACGCCTTCTCCACCGAGAACTGGAAACGCCCGGAGGAGGAGGTGGCGGGCATCATGGACCTCCTGGAGCGCTACCTGCGGGAGACCCTGCGGGACATGGAAAAGAACCGCTTCCACATGGCCTTCCTGGGCGATCTGACGCCCCTGAGCCCGGAACTGCGGGCCCTCTGCGCCCAGGTGGAGGAGACCTCCAGGGTCTACACCTCTTACCAAATGAACATCTGCTTCAACTACGGCGGCCGGGACGAGATCGTCCGCGCCGCCAGGTCCTTTGCCGCCGACTGCCTGGCGGGGAAGCGGGACCCCGCCTCGCTCACCGAGGCGGACTTCTCCGGCTACCTCTACACCGCCGGCATCCCCGACCCAGACCTGATCATCCGCCCCAGCGGAGAACAGCGCCTGTCCAACTTCCTGCTGTGGCAGGCGGCCTACGCCGAGTTCTACACCACGGACATCTACTGGCCTGATTTCAAGGAACAGGACTTTCTGGACGCCATCCGGGCCTTCCAGCGGCGCTCCAGAAGATTTGGAGGTACTTGATCGTGTTTCAACGGATCATGGTTGCGGTGGTTTGTACACCGCTGATTTTCCTGGTTTTCTACATCTTTCCGCCCATCGCCCTGCCCATCTCCATCTCCCTCTTGTCCATGATCGCCGTCCATGAGGTGCTGTGGTCCACGGGCTTTGTGAAAAACCTGATGCTCTCCGCCTGTTCCATCGTCCTCTCCGGCCTCATTCCCTTTTGGGTGTACTACAAGCAGGACCCTCTCTGGGCCCGCGTGGTTTTGTTGATGTACTTCACCCTTGTATTCCTCACCGCCATCTCCAGCAACTACACCGTCACCGTGGAAAAGCTGGGCGGCTCCTTCTTCTTCGCCACGCTGATCCCCTACTTCCTCTCCAGCCTGATCCGTCTGGACCAGCTGGACGGCCCCTCCAAGGCCCTCATCCTCACGCCGCTGGTGGCCGCCTTTTTGTCTGACGCCTTCGCCCTCTTCGGCGGGATGCTCTTCGGCAAGCACAAGCTGGCCCCGGAGCTCTCCCCCAAAAAGACCGTGGAGGGCGCGGCGAGCGGCCTTGTGGGGGCGGTGGCCGGTATGGTGGTCTACGGCCTGGTGCTGGACCTGGGTTTCCAGCTCACCGTCAGCTACCCGCTCCTGGCCCTCTACGGGGCCATGGGGAGTCTGATCTCCCAGTTGGGCGACCTCTCTTTCTCCTACATCAAGCGCCAGTACGGCCTGAAGGACTTTGGCAACATCTTCCCCGGTCACGGCGGCGTGCTGGACCGGTTCGACTCCGTGATCTTCTGCGCGCCGCTCATTGAGATCCTGTGGCAGCTTCTCCCCGCCGCGCGGCTGCCCTGACCGGGATAGAAGGGGGGACCATCCGTTGAAGCAGAGGCTATCCATATTGGGCTCCACCGGCTCCATAGGG
>CANQFT010000034.1 GCA_947599925.1 uncultured Oscillospiraceae bacterium
CTGACCCACAGCCCGGTGACGTAGCCCGCCATGCCGATCCGGGGATCCCCCACCAAGCACCAGGTAAAGGCCAGCTGTACCCCATCGCTGACGAGCATATTCCGGGCCGCGGCGCGCTGCCGCCCCAGGCCGTTGAGGGCGCTGCCCAGCACCGCCTGGTAACAGCTCAGGGCCACCCCCACCGCCAGCGGGAAAATATGCGCGCCGGCCTTGGGCTCTTGAAACAACATCGTCCCCAGACTGGGGCCGATGACGCACAGCAGTGCCATCGCGGGCAAGATCAACAGCGACGTGGCGTTGACCGCCCTGACCAGCTGCGCCCTGGTCTCCCCCTCTCTGCCCAGCGACGAGGTCTGGGCCAGCTTGGGCACCAGCACCAGGCCCAGGGCTCCAATGAAGGCCGAGGGCATCAGGAGCATGGGCAGGGTCATGCCGTTGACCACGCCGAAGTCGCTCATGGCCTGGCTCACCGTGGCCCCGCCCTTGACCAGCAGTTGGGGGATCAAAATGGCGTTGGCCGAGCCCATCAGGTTGCCCAACAGCGCCGTTGCGCCCACAGGCAGGGCGATGCGGGCGATCTGGCTCCGGAGGGTCCGGACGTCCAGCCTTCCCTGCGGGCCGCGGCCCATATACCGCCGGAAGAGGGCGGTGAGGGCCACGGCGGAAAAGACCTCGCACACACACATCCCCAGCACGATGGTCCCCACGGCGCCCTCCCCTGTCCTGGGCCGCAGCAGGACCAGCAGCCCCAGCACCGCCACGGCGCGGATGACCTGCTCCGCCATCTCGCAGAGGGCGGGCGGCGTCACCCGGTTCGTGCCGAAAAAGCAGTGCTTTTGCAGGTTTTCTATCCCCGTGAGCAACAGGCACGGCAACAGCAGACAGAGCCCCAGCCGGGTCCGGGCGTCGCCCAGCACGTAGACCGAGATGGGGTCGGAGAGGGTGATCGTCACCGCCGCCAGCGGGGCCAACAGCAGAAAAAACGCGTTGAGACAGGCGCGGCGGACCTGCCGCACCGCGCCCAGATCCGACCGGGCGGCGTACCGGGCCGACAGCGTGGACGTGGCCACGGTGAGCCCCGCCGCCGTCAGAGAGCTCAAGACGGAATACACCGGCATGATCAGCTGGTAGAGGCCCATCAGCTCCGAGCCGATGAGCCTGGACAGCGCGATGCGGTAAAAAAAGCCCACCAGCTGGCCGAAGAGCCCGCTGACGGTGAGCAAGACCGTGCCGTAGGTCATGGAGTCCTTTCTCACCGCCGCGCCGCCCCCTTTGGCACTACCATATGCGCCGCCGGGGAAAAAAATCACCCGGCCAGGCGGCCGGGCAAAGGGGGGGCCGGCGCCCTCCTCTCCCTTCTCCGGCCACGGCGAGGGGAGGTTTTGCCCCTTGTGCTTTTTGGGCGGATGGGCTATAATGGATCAAGCACCGATTTGGGGAAAGGAGGCGGCGGCATGGGGTTTCTCCGGGGACCGCTGGACATCAAACTGCTGGTTTTGTATCTGATGAGCCGCGTGGCCGCGCCCATCAGTTTTGACGCCCTCACCGGCCTTGTGATGGACTGCGAGCAGGTGGACTACTTCCTCTTCGCCCAGGAGGTGGGAGACCTTGTGGCCCGCGGACAGCTGGTGCTGGACGACGGCGGGCTCTACACCATCACCGAACACGGCCGCGCCAACAGCGGCGTCATGGAGGACAGCCTCTCCGCCGCCATCCGGGGCAAGGCCAACCGCGCCCTCGCCGTCCTCAACGCCGCCCTGCGCCGGGACGCCCAGGTCACCGCCAAGCTCATCGACGAGGGCCAGGGCCGCTGTCATGTGGAGCTGGGCCTGGCCGACGACGTCGGCCCCCTCTTCTCCCTCTCCCTGGCCGTCCCCTCCAAGGAACTGGGCGAAAAGATCGTCCGCAACTACCACGACGGGCCGGAGGCGTGCTTCAACGCCATTCTCTCCTGCCTGTTGCATGAACCTGAGGAGGAGTAATATGCCGATCGTCACCTTCTTGGGCTATCCCCTTTCCACCCTCCTGCTGTACTTTTACTTCTACTCCTTCGCCGGCTGGTGCATGGAGACGGTCTACTGCTCCATCCGGGAACGGCGCTTTGTTCCCCGGGGGTTCCTCCACGGGCCGGTCTGCCCCATCTACGGGGTGGGTGTGCTGCTGATGATCCTGTTCTTTGAGCCGCTGGCGGGGAATATCTTTGTGTTCTACGTGGTCTCCACCCTCACCATGTCCGCCTGGGAGTACTTCGTGGGCTGGTTTCTGGAGGTCACCACCCATGTGAAATACTGGGATTACAGTATGTATCGCTTCAACCTGAAGGGGCGCATCTGTCTGTGGGTGTGCCTTGTGTGGGGGGCGCTGTCCTACGTGTGCATCTTCTGGATCCACCCGCCGGTGGAGCGGATCGTCCACTCCATCCCCATGCTGGCCCAGAACATTCTGGCGACCGGCCTGGGCGCCGTGCTCCTGGTGGACGCCGTCTTCACCATCCGCGACCTGGCCATTATGACCCGCGTGCTCAACACCCTCCAGCGGGCGGGCAGCGAGTTCACCAGCCGCCTTCAGGACGCCAAGGAGGCGGTGGCCACCGCCCTGCCGGAGACCATCGCCGAGGGCGGCGCCAAGCTGCGGGAGAAGCATGGCGACCTGGTAGCCCTTGCCGAGCGGAGTTCCCGCCGCTTCCGCAACACCTACGCCCAGTTCCGCGCCCCCAAGCTGGACATCCACTTCCACCAGGCGATTCTGGAGAAGGCCAAGCAGGTGGCCGAAGAGCGCAAGGCGAAAAAGGCCGCCCGGTCTTAAACCGTCACCCGGTACCGCCGGACCTGGCGGCCCTCCCCGTCGGCCACCTTGTCCGTCAGTTCGGCCTTGTAGTGGAGGATGGTCCGCCCGGCGGCGGCGTTGTCGTCATAGCAGTCCAGCCGCGCCGCTTCCAGCCCCAGATGGTCCTTGCACCAGGCCAGCGCCAGGCCCAGCAGTTCCACGCCGTAGCCCCGGCGGCGGCGGTCGGGCCGGACGGCGAGATCGATGTGCCCGCCCACAGGCTCCAGCGCCGCGCGGCGGATGTGGACGACGCCCACCATCTTTCCCGCCCTGTCCAGGGCTATAAAGGTATCTCCCTTTACGGCCACCGTGTCAGTCCCCGCGGCGCCGTCGGCGCTCCGGGCCTCCCCGTCCCCTGCGAAGTCCAGTCCCGGCAGGGGTCCGCACACCTCGCCGGCGTCCAAAAACGCCTGGCGGTATTCCAGGAACCGCCCCTTGTGTTCCGGCCCTGGCCTCACAAGGGTCAGCCGGGCCGACAAGGTATCTCCCTTTACAGCCACACAGCGGCAGATGGGCTTCCCCTCGCTGTAAAACTTCTCCTCGTAGTCGGTCATCACGCCGTTGACGCCGTTGGCGTGGAGGTCACGGGTCACGTCCCTCAAGGTATAGCCCGCTTTGGGAAACTGGAACAGGGACCACTCAAAGAGGTCCCGGTTGTCGGTCTTGAAGTGGATCTCCCCGCCTGGGGCCAGCACCGCGGCGTAGAGGCGCAGAAAGTCCGGATGGGTCAGCCGCCGCTTGGCCTGGCGGTTGGAGGGCCAGGGGTCGGAGAAGTTCAGATACACCCGGTTCACCTCTCCCGGGGCGAACCAGTCGGTCACGCCTCTGGCGTCCGCGTCAATGAAGCGGACGTTCTCCAGCCCCAGCTCCTGGGCGCGCTCCATGGCCATCACCATGGCGTCGGCCACCCGCTCCACCGCCACAAACAGCACCTCCGGCTCGGCCTTGGCGGTCTCCACGGTGAAGCGGCCCTTGCCGCACCCCAGCTCCAGCCGGACTTCTTCACAGCCGTCCAGCAGTTCCCGCCAACGGCCCCGGTGTTCCTCCGGCCGCTCAATGAGCCGGGCGCTCTGCCGCTCCATGCGCTCCTCCAGATGGGCTTTTTTTCGCATCCGCATCGGTTCTCTCCTCCAACTTTTCAGTCAAACGCATTGTACCACAGCCAGGAAGACCTTGCAATCCCCATCTCTTTCAGGCATACGGTTCACCTTTGAGGCCAGAACGGAAATACGAGCATAAGGACAAAAAGCAACTCCTCACTTCCACATCGGAGGCGAGGAGCTTTTTGTTTGTTCTTTTCGACAAACGGGAATTTATCGCTCGATGCCCAAAACATCATAATAGTCATCGCTGAACTGTATTTTGCTGTAATCGAAATCATTCTG